>JAFXVR010000025.1 GCA_017534885.1 Clostridia bacterium
AAAACTGCGTCGCCAATGCTGGTCACGCTGTCCGGGATGGTGATGCTGGTCAGGCCGGTGCAACCAGAGAACGCATAGCCGTCAATGCTGGTCACGCTGTCCGGGATGGTGACGCTGGTCAGGCCGGTGCAGCCATAGAAAGCCCGGTCGCCAATGCTGATCACGCTGTCCGGGATGGTGACGCTGGTCAGGCCGGTGCAGTCCCAGAAAGCACTGTCGCCAATGCTGGTCACGCCGTCCGGGATGGTGACGCTGGTCAGGCCGGTGCAGCCATAGAAAGCACGCCAGCCAATGCTGGTCAGGCTTTTGCAGTCCTCGAACGCCCTGTCGCCAATGCTGGTCAGGCTTTTGCAGTCCTCGAACGCCCTGTCGCCAATGCTGGTCACGCTGGCCGGGAGGGTGATGCTGGTCAGGCCGGTGCAGCCATAGAAAGCAGAGCCGCCAATGCTGGTCACGCTGTCTGGGATGGTGATACTGGTCAGGCTTTTGCAGTCCTCGAAAGCACTGTCGCCAATCCTGTTCACCCCCTCCGGTATAACCACATCTCCACCCTTGCCACAATACTTCTTCAGCACACCCTTTTCAATCCGGAAGTCACTCATCCCAATCTCTCCTTTCTGTTTCTTCCCTGCCCCGGCTTCTCCTGGCCGCCCTGGCCGGTTTCCGCTTTGGCTCACCCACCGCCGCCTGCTGCGCGTCTCCGTCATTCATCCTGCTTTCCCCCTGATTATACACGGGATGTGTACATTTTTCAATAGTATACTGAACGGCAGCCGCAACAGCGGTCAGCCGGCAGCAGGTCAGCCGGGCGCGGTCCGCGCGTCCGTTCAAAGGCGGAAGTTGACGCTCGCGGCTCTCCTGTGTGCGTTTCTCCGTTTGACACCGGCCCCAAGATGTGATATGTTGTTCTCAGCAAAATCAGGCCATTATACAAGGAGGGAAAAGCGTGGCGGAAGTGCTGGGCGCAGGCGGCAAAAAGCTGGGCTTCGGGCTGATGCGGCTGCCGCACAGGGGGCCCTTTACGGACGTGGAGCAGACCAAAGTCATGGTGGACGCCTTCCTGGAGGCGGGCTTCACGTATTTTGACACGGCGCACGTGTACATCGGCTCGGAGGACGCGGTGCGCAAGGCGCTGGTGAAAAGGCATCCCCGGGAGCGCTACACCCTGGCGACCAAGCTCTTCGCGGCAGTCGCGCCCACAGAGAATGCGGCGAAGGAGCAGCTCTTCACCAGCCTGAGGCGCACCGGCGCGGAGTACATCGACTATTACCTGCTGCACTCGCTGATGGACAGCAATGTGCGCATCTACGAGCGCTACCATCTCTGGGACTATGTGCGGGAGCAGAAGGAGAAGGGGCTGATCCGGCATTACGGCTTCTCCTTCCACGGCGGGCCGGCGCTGCTGGACAGGCTGCTGACCGAGCATCCCGATGTGGAGTTCGTCCAGCTTCAGCTGAATTACGCCGACTGGGAGAGCCCCACCGTCCAGTCCCGGGCGAATTACGAGGTGGCCCGGAAGCACGGCAAACCCATTGTGGTGATGGAGCCGGTGAAGGGCGGGCACCTGGCGCGTCCGCCGAAGGAGATCGAGCGCCTGATGCGGGAGCATCACCCGGAGGCGTCCCCGGCCTCCTGGGCCATCCGCTTCGCCGCCTCCCTGGACGGGGTGCTGGCGGTGCTCTCGGGCATGTCCAACACCGCGCAGATGCAGGACAATCTCTCCTATATGAAGGACTTCCGCCCCCTGGACGAGGCTGAGCGCCGGGTCATCCATGAAGCCCAGCGCATCCTTGGCGCTTCGCCGCTGATTCCCTGCACCGGCTGCCGCTACTGCGTCAAGGGCTGTCCGAAGGGCATCCCCATTCCGGATGTGTTCGCCGCCATGAACAAGCGCCTGGGCAGCGGGCTGATCAGCGAAGCCGCCGCGGATTATCAGGCGCTGCCCGTGAATGCCGGCGCGTGCGTTGCCTGCCGGCAGTGCGAGAAGGTGTGTCCGCAGCATCTGGAGATTGTTGATCAGCTGAAGGAGTGCGGGGAAGCTCTTGGCTCGTAGCTATTAGCTGTTAGCTATTAGCTTAGTTACTGAGCCGGGGTACCCCCATCCCCCCGGCGGCAGGGCACCCCTGTCCCCCCGGCCCCCTTCCCCCGTGCACGGGGGAAGGGGGAGGATAGATCGTATCCGCGCTGGGGGCGCTTTCTGCGAGAAAGCGTCCGAACAGGAAAGAGACCCCCTGAAAGGCGCTCCTGCGGAGGGCGCGAAGTCCCGCGTGTCGCCAGTGGCGACCTCTATAGCGGGACAAGCGTTGGTTCCGGGAGCCAAAGCCCCCCTGAAAGACGCTCCCGCGGATGGCATCAACCTTCAACCTCCCCGCACTCCACTCTCCACTCTCCACTCCTCACTCCTCACTCTGCCCACCAGCCAAGCTAAAAGCTAACAGCTCCATAAAGAAAGGATCATCACCATGCAAATCCGCAGTTTCACCTCTCTCATGGAAGCCTACGAACGGCTGATTTCGCGGCCCAACATGGCCAGCGAGCGGTACTACAACGGACTCTTCGAGCGCTATGCGCATCCGGTGCTGACGCGGGAGCACATTCCGCCCTTCTGGATGTACGATGCCGACCCGGCGGCCAATCCTTACATGATGCAGCGGCTGGGCGTCAACGCGGTGCTCAACAGCGGCGCGATCAAGCTGGGCGGCAAGTACTGCCTGGTGGCGCGGGTGGAAGGCCAGGACCGCAAGAGCTTCTTCGCGGTGGCGGAGAGCGACCGGCCCACCGAGGGCTTCCGCTTCCGGGACTATCCGGTGGTGCTGCCGGACACCTGCCCGGAGGAGACCAATGTGTACGACATGCGGCTGACCCGGCATCAGGACGGCTGGATCTACGGCGTGTTCTGCTCCGAGAGCAAGGACGCCTCCACCTCCGACCTCTCCGCCGCCGTGGCCGCCGCGGGCATTGTGCGCACGAAGGATCTCACCCACTGGGAGCGGCTGGACAACCTCAAGACTCTCCAGAGCCCCCAGCAGCGCAATGTGGCGCTTCACCCGGACTTTGTGGACGGGCAGTACGCCTTCTACACCCGGCCCATGGACGGCTTCATCGAGACCGGCTCGGGCGGGGGCATCGGCTTCGGCCTGTGCCCGGACATCACCCACGCGGTCATCGGCGAGGAGAAGATCATCTCCCCGCGGCGCTACCACACCATCACCGAGAGCAAGAACGGCGCGGGCGCCCCGCCCATCCGCACGGACAGGGGCTGGATTCACATCGCCCACGGCGTGCGCAACACCGCCGCAGGCCTGCGCTATGTGCTCTACGCCTTCGCCACCGCCCTGGATGATCCCTCGCGGGTCATCGCCGAGCCCGGCGGCATGCTCCTGGGCCCCCTGGGCCGCGAGCGCGTGGGCGATGTGAGCAATGTGGTCTTCACCAACGGCGCCATCGCGGACGACGACGGCCGGGTGTATATCTATTACGCCTCCTCTGACACGCGGATGCACGTGGCCGCCACCGACATCGGCCGGCTGACCGACTATGTCTTCCACACGCCTGAAGACCCCCTGCGCTCCCCCGACTGCGTGGCGCAGCGCTGCGAGCTGATCCGGCGGAATCTGGCATACCTGGGGAAGTAAGGCCGTTTCCCGGCGGCTGAAAGGGTTTTGTGATGGTTCAGTTCCTGATGTACCTCATGGCCGCCGGGGCGGTTCTCGGCGGCTTGGACCGCATCCTCGGCAACCGCTTCGGCCTGGGCGAAGCCTTTGAGGAGGCCTTCCGGATGCTCGGGCCCATCGCGCTGTCGATGGCGGGCATCATCTGCCTGGCGCCGGTGCTGGCCGATGTGCTGGGCCGGGTGATCGCCCCGCTGTACCACCTGCTGGGGCAGGACCCGGCCATGTTCAGCGCGGTGCTGGCCCTGGACATGGGCGGCTATGACATGGCCGTGCGCCTGGCGGACAGCGAGGCCGTGGGGCAGTTCGCGGGCATTGTGGCCGGCTCCCTGCTGGGCTGCACCCTGTCCTTCACCATTCCCACGGGCATGGGGCTTTTTGAGGGCGCTGACCGGGACGCCTTCGCCAAGGGCATCCTCTATGGCCTGGTCGCCCTGCCCCTGGCTCTGTTTTTCGGCGCCCTGCTCTCCGGCATCGCCCCGGGGGCGGCGCTGTGGCTCTGCGTGCCCGTGATCCTCATCGCCGCCGCCCTCATGGTCTGCCTGACGAAGGCTCCCGAAGCGGCGCTGAAGGGGTTCAAAGCCTTTGCCGCCGGGCTGAAGGCGCTGACGACCCTCGGCCTCGCCCTCGGCGCCTTCCAGTTCATCAGCGGCATCACCGTGCTGCCCTCCCTGACTCCGCTGGAGGAGAGCATGCAGGTCATCGCGGCCATCGGCGTCACCCTGCTGGGCGCGCAGCCCCTGGCCGTGATTCTTCAGCGCGTGCTGGCCCGCCCCATGGACTGGCTGGGCCGCCGCCTGGGCATCGGCGGAGAGGGCGTGATGGGCTTCCTGCTCTTTTACCTCAACGCCACCCCCGGCCTGATGGCCATCCCGAAGATGAACCGCCGCGGCCAGATCGCCAACGCAGCCTTCGCGGTCTGCGCCGCCTCCTGCCTCACCGCCCACTTCGCCTTCACCATGAACAGAGCCCCGGCCCTCGCCCTGCCGCTGCTGGTGACCAAGCTCCTGGGCGGCATCCTCGGCGCCGCGCTGGCACTGTGGCGGGAAAAGGGAGAGGAAGGCGGAAGCGGAAGGGCCTGATTGCCTTCAATGCGCCGAAAATCCCCTGAAAAGAGGATTTGACGCGCTTTTTCATTTGTGTTATGATAGATTTCAGGAAAGCACGCCATACCAGCCGAATAAACAGGGAGGAATGACCATGTTCAGGCGCTGTTTCTGTCTTCTGCTGACCCTCTCGCTGCTCCTCTCCCTCCCCTTCGCCCTGGCGGAGGAGCCCACCCTGGACACCCTGCTCCACGACATCGAGCTGGCCGCCGAGGAGGAGCCCAAGACCCTGACCGTGGGCCCGCTGAGCTTTGACATCAGCGAGGACAGGCAGTCCATCTTTATCGACAAGCCCGAGGTCACCGGCTCGGACGAGTATCGGATCGCGTACAATATCTATGACGCGGACTCCAATCCCGTCAATTACTTCTACTCCCTCGAGGATCGCGTCGCCGCCACGCCCGGCTACGGCGGCCTGTTCAACGTGTTCGTGGTGGTGACCGACGTCACCGGCGCGCAGAACACGCAGAACATCGGCTGGCAGACCCTCTCCTGGCCCCTGGCCGACAGCCTCACCGTGGGCCGGGCGACCTTCACCCTCTCCGAAGACCGCAAGTCGGTCTATGTGGATCGCCCGGAGATTCGCTGCAAGTCCGGCTCGGTCAGCATCGCCTACAACATTTACGACGATCAGTCCAACCCGGTCAACTACTTCTACTCCACCGAAAAGCGCGTGGCCGCCACCCCCGGGTACAGCGGCAAGTTCAATGTGTTCATCGTGGTCACCGACACCGTCACCGGCGAGCAGGATGTGCAGAACATCGGCTGGCAGGTGCTGGGCGACCCGGAGGAAGAGCCTGAGGAGCCGGAGGAAGACGATCCCGCGGACTATGAATACTACGTGTATGACGACGGCGTGTATATCACCGGGTACAGGGGGAACAAGACCAGGCTGGTGATCCCCTCCGTCATCGAGGGCAAGCCGGTCCGCTGGATCGGCGAGCAGGCCTTCAGTAACCAGACCGCCATCGAGAGCGTGCGCCTTCCCTCCGAGACAGAGGTCATCTTCAGTTACGCTTTTTCCGGCTGCAGCGGCCTGAAGGAGGTCTTCCTCAACGACGGCCTGGCCTATATCTCCCAGGGTGTCTTCCAGGACTGCGCCAGCCTCAGGCAGATCAGCCTCCCGGCAAGCTTAGAGGAGATCGCCAACAACATCTTCCTCGGCTGCACCAGCCTGGAAGCCATCACCATGGCGGAAGGCAATGCCCGCTACGCCTCCCTGGACGGGGCACTGCTCTCCAGCGACCTTCAGTGCCTCTACATCTGTCCGGGCGGCAAGACCGGCGCTTACGCCATCCCGGAGGGCGTGACCGGAATATACTACGACGCCTTTTTCGCCTGCCGGAGCCTGACGTCCATCATCCTCCCGGTAAGCCTGAGCTTTCTTGATTCGCCCGCCTATCCCTTCGTCAACTGCACTGGACTGACGGAATTCAGCGTCGCGCCCGGCAACCCGGAACTCGCCTCCCTGGACGGCGTCCTCTTCACCAAGGACGGCTCAACGCTCATCCGCTATCCCGGCGGAAAAGCCGGTTCCTATGCAATCCCGGCCGGCGTGACCTCCCTTTACGATGCCGCGTTCCTGAACTGCCAGCGCCTGACGGACGTCACCATCCCGGAGAGCGTCATGGGCATCAGCACCGGCGCCTTTGTGGACTGCCCCAGCCTGACCTGCTTCACCGTGGCGCAGGCCAACAGCTGGTACGCCTCCGTGGACGGCGTCCTGTTCAGCAAGGATCGGAAGACGCTGGTCGCCTTCCCGACCGGCCGGTCCGGCGTGTATGACGTCCCGGACGGCACCGCCGCCATCGGAGAGGAGGCCTTTGAATGCTGCGAGGGCCTGCAGGAAGTGACGCTGCCGGAAAGCCTGACCGCCATCGGCTCCTGGGCTTTCATGGGCTGCATAGACCTCAGGAACGTCACCATCCCCTCCGGCGTGACGATTCTTGATTACTACATCTTCAGCGGCTGCACCGGCCTGGAATACGCCGTGATCCCGGCTGGCGTCACCGAGATCAGGTATATGGCCTTCGGAGAATGCACCGCCATGACCGAGTTCCGCTACCGCGGCACCGCCGAGGAGTGGGAGCAGATTCAGATAGATTCCGACGCCTTCCCCACAGGCATGGGCGTCGTCTACGGCTATGACGGCCCGTAACCGGCAGGCCGTCCCCCTTCACCGACCGACCCCATCAGGAGGTATCCCATGCTGACCAGACGCGCGCTCTGTCTTCTGCTGACCCTCACCCTGCTGACCGCCGCCCTGCCCGCCGCCCTGGCGGAAGAACTCTCCCTGGACAGCCTGCTGGCGGACATCGAGCTGGCCGCCGAGGAGGAGCCCAAAGCCCTGACCGTCGGCCCGCTGAGCTTTGACATCAGCGAGGACAGGCAGTCCATCTTTATCGACAAGCCGGAGGTCACCGGCTCGGACGAGTATCGGATCGCGTACAATATCTACGACGCGGACTCCAACCCGGTCAATTACTTCTATTCCCTCGAGGATCGCGTCGCCGCCACCCCCGGCTACGGCGGCCTGTTCAACGTGTTCGTGGTCGTGACCGACGTCACCGGCGCGCAGAACACGCAGAACATCGGCTGGCAGACCCTCTCCTGGCCCCTGGCCGACAGCCTCTCCGTGGGCCGGGCGACCTTCACCCTCTCCGAAGACCGCAAGTCGGTCTATGTGGATCGCCCGGAGATTCACTGCAAGTCCGGCTCGGTAAGCATCGCCTACAACATTTACGACGATCAGTCCAACCCGGTCAACTACTTCTACTCCACCGAAAAGCGCGTGGCCGCCACCCCCGGGTACAGCGGCAAGTTCAACGTGTTCATCGTGGTCACCGACACCGTCACCGGCGAGCAGGACGTGCAGAACATCGGCTGGCAGGTGCTGGGCGACCCCCAGGAGGAACCGGAAGAGCCGGAGGAAGACGACCCCGCGGACTACGACTATATCCTGTATGCCAGCTATGTCAAAGTCACCGGATACCGCGGGAACAAAGCGGACATTGTGATACCCTCCGTCATCGAGGACAGGCCGGTCCGGGAGATCGGCGATCAGGCCTTCTTCCACCAGTACGGCCTGGTCAGCGTCCGCATCCCGCGCACCGTCACCACCATCGGGGAATGGGCCTTCGGCTCCTGCACCGCGCTGGAAGAAGTCATCATCCCGGACAGCGTCACGGTCATCAAAAAGAATGCCTTTGAGCGCTGCACCAGCCTGCCCAACATCACGCTCCCGAAAAGCCTCACCGATCTGGGCGGAATGGCCTTCCTGGCCTGCGAAAAGCTGCAAACCATCGCCCTCCCGGACAGCCTCGCCCATGTCGGGCGGAACCCCTTCTGTTCCTGCAGCAGCCTGACCGGGATCACCCTCTCAGCCAGTCACCCCGCCCTGACCGTCGACGACGGCGTGCTGATCAGCAAGGCGGACCACCGGCTGATCTGCTGCCTCCCCGCCCGAACCTCCGCATCGTATGCCATTCCCGAGGGCGTTGCGGTGATTGACGAGTCTGCCTTCAGTGACTGCGCAAACCTGACGAGCCTCACCATGCCGGACACCGTCACCGACATCGGCGAATACGCCTTCACCAGATGCGCCGGACTGACGGACATCACGCTCTCCGCCGGCCTCACCCTCATCCGGCGTTTCACCTTCTGGGACTGCTCCGGCCTGACGCGCATTACCATTCCCGCCAGCGTCACAGAGCTGGAGGAGTTCGCCCTGAACGGCCCCGTCAACCTGAAGGAAATCAACTACCTCGGCACCGCCGAGCAGTGGGCGGCCGTCACCATCGGCTTCGAGGCCATCCCCGAGGGGGTCACCGTCGTCTTCTGGAACGGCGCCTGCGGGCCGCACCTGATCTGGAAGCTGAACGACGGCACCCTGATCGTGGACGGCACGGGCGACATGTTTGACTATGAGGAGGAAGGCGCGCCCTGGTATGACGTCCGCCTGACCGTCACCAAGGTCATCCTCCGGGATGGCGTCACCGGCGTGGGCGCCTGCGCCTTCATGAACTGCCACAAGCTGAATAACCTGACCCTCCCCTCGGGCCTGAAGCGCATCGGCCGCCAGGCGTTCCAGACCTGCAACGTGCTGCTGTCGCTGACCATCCCCGAGAGCGTCGTCTCCATCGGCGACTATGCCTTCGAGCGCTGCCGAAGCATAAAGTACGATCTCGTCGTCCCGGGTTCCGTCACCAGCATCGGCGATTACGCCTTCGCCAACTGCGGCCAGCTGCGGTCCATCAATATGTACTATGGCGTGAAGACCATCGGCGACTTCGCCTTCGCCTGGTGCGAGGACGTGCGCTCCATCTCCCTGCCGGCCACTGTCACCTCTGTGGGCGAGGCTGTCTTCAAGGGCTGCAAGCATATGGCCGGCGGCAGCGGGCTGATCGTCCTCTGGCACACGCTGTACGGCGGCAAAAAGGACCAGGTGACCGCCGACATCCCGGAGGAGGTCGTCCGCATCAGCGGCTATGCCTTTGAAGACATCACCACCCTGACCAGCGTCACCATCCCCTCCGGCGTTCATGGCATCGGCCCCCGCGCCTTCGCCGGCTGCACCGGCCTGACCTCCCTCACCATCCCCGACAGCGTCACCGGCTTCGGCCAGGACATCTTCGCCGGCTGCGCCGAGGGCTTTGTGATCCGGTGCAATCCGGGCTCGGCGGCAGAAAAGTACGCGAGGGACAACGGGATCGCTGTTGAAGCGCCGGAGCAGGCGTAACAGTGTAAAACCTTCAGCCTCGTCTCCAGCCACGTCCAACTCAGCTAAAAGCTAACCGCTCCCCCGGAGGTGCTCGCCCATGCTCATCCGCCCTCTCTCTTCATCCGATCACGAGGCCCTGCTGGCGCTCTGGAACGCTGTGGCTCCGGAGGCGCTTTGTCTGCCGCTGGCCAGGGACGACCGGCGGATGAGCCTGTCCCGGACAGGGGCGGTGCGGCTGGGCGCGGAGGACGACTCGCTGGAGGGCTTTCTCTGCGGCACCGTCGGCGGGGAATGGGCCTGGCTGGATCTGGTGCTGGTGGCGCGGGAAAAGCGCCGGCAGGGGATCGGGCGGGCGCTGGTGGAGGCCTTTGAAGCGCAGGTCCGGGCGGCGGGCGTCCGCGGGGTGCGCGTGGGCGGATCTCCGCTGGACATCGCCTGGCGTCTGCCCCGGACGGGCGGGCATGAGCATCCGCACCTGCCCGGCGTGCCGGTGGGCTTCCCGGCCTTTCCCTATCAGTCGTACTTCCACCGCGGCGCGGACTTCCTGAAGGCCTGCGGCTACGCGGAGCGCACCCGGGTGATGGCCATGGACTGCGCCCTGGGTCTGGGCCACGGGCCTGTGGCTGAGCTGGCGGGCCAGCGCGGCTATGCCCTGCGCAGAGCGGGCATTGAGTTCCTGGACAGGCCGCCCGCGGACGGGGCGCTCCGCTATGACGCCCTCTGCGACCATGTGGGCAGCGAGTACTGGCGGGCTGCGCTGAAAACCGAGCTGGAAGCCTGGCGGGCGGGCAAGCCCAACGCAGACCCGCGCTTCTGGCCCGACGGCCGCCAGCCGCTCGGCCCGCGCCCCCTCCTCATGGCGGTGGACGGCGGCGAGGTGGTAGGCTTCACCGGCCCGGTGGACGTGCAGCGGAACCGCCGCGGCTGGTTCACCGGCCTCTGTGTGGATCCGGCTTACCAGAGGCGGGGCATCGGGCGCGTGCTGTTTGAAGCGCTGATGCTGACCTTAGCGGATGAGGGCGCGGAATACATGACCCTGTACACCGGCGAGGGCAATCCGGCCCGCCGTCTTTACGAGCGGGAGGGCTTCACCGCCCGGCAGACCTTTGCCCTTCTGGGCAAGGAATGGGAGGATCGACATGACGCTTGAAGAAAGGCTGGCGCTGGGCCAGCGGCTGGCGGTGGGCTTTGACGGGCTGACCGTGCCGGAGGAATACAGGGCGCTGGTGCGCAGACACAAGGTGGGCAACGCGATCCTCTTCCGGCGGAACGCGGCCAGCCTGCAGCAGCTGCGCGCCCTCTGCGCCGGGCTGCGGGAACTCATCGAGGGCGAGACCGGCCATCCGCCCTTCATCATGATCGACGAGGAGAGCGGCAGCGTGTCCCGCCTGGCGCCCATCGCCGGGGAAACGCCCTCCGCCATGGCCATCGGCGCCACCGGCAGCGAGGCCAACGCCGAGGCCATCGGCAGCCTGATCGGCGCCAGGCTGCGGGCCGCGGGCATCAACCTCAACATGGCGCCCGTGCTGGACTGCTGGTCCAATCCGGCCAACAGCGTCTGCGGCAACCGGATGTTCTCCGCTGATCCCGAGCGGGTGGGCGCTTTCGGCGCGGCTTACATACGCGGCCTGCACGCCCACGGCATCCTCGCCTGCGGCAAGCACTTCCCCGGCCACGGCGACACGGATGTGGACTCCCACCTGGATCTGCCCGTCATCGACAAGCCCGCCGAGGCCATCCGCCGCACCGAGCTGGTCAGCTTCCGCCGGGCCATGGAAAAAGGGCTGGACTCCATCATGTCCGCCCACATTGTGCTGCCCGCCTTTGAAAAGGAGCACATCCCCGCCACCCTCTCCCGCGCCGTAATGACCGGCCTGGTGCGGGACGAACTGGGTTTTGAGGGCCTGGTGCTTTCCGACGGCATGGAGATGAACGGCGTCACCAAGCTCTTCCCCATCCCGGAGGGCACCCGCCGCGCCCTCAGCGCCGGGGTGGACATCTGCCTGATCTGCCACTCTCCCGCTGACGCCGCCGCCACCTGCGAGCACATCGCCGCCTCCGCCGCGGAAGGCCGCTTTGACCTCAATGAAAACCGCGCCCACTGCCAGCGCATCCTCGCCCGGAAGGCCGGCCTCTGGACTGAGCCGGGCGATCCCGGGGACTTCACCGGCCCGGAGCAGACAGCCCTCAGCCGCCGCATCATGGCGGAGGCCGTGCGGATCACCCACGCCCCAGTCGGCCAGCCTCTGCCGCCCCTGGGCCCGGATACGGTCTGCTTCGGCGTGCCCATGCAGTCCGCGTCCTTCGCCAGCGATCAGGTGACCTACACCGCCGTGGACAGTCTCAGCGAGGCGCTGCATCTGCGCAATGGCGGCCTGATCCCCGATGAGGATAAACTGCGCGGCGCAAAGAACGCCCTGGTGGTTCTCTCCCGCCACGCCGACCTGCCCCGGGTGCAGGAGGCTGCCCTCCGTCTGCTTGAGCAGGGGCTGCCCCTGATCGCCGTCGGCCTCTACACCCCGGCCTGCCTCGCCCCCCTGCCGGACACCGCCTGGAAAATCACCGCCTGGCAGTACGACCGCCTGGCTGTGGACGCGGTGATCCGTCTGCTGAAGGGAGAGGTGGAATGCGCATGAAGCGTCTGGAAGCGGCCTTCAGGCCCGAATCCCGGTACAGGGCTTTCTTCCTGTCCGTCATCACCTTTGGCCTGGGCTACGGGCTGTACAAGGGCGTGCTGGACAATTACCTGGCGGAAATCGTGGGCATGTCCGGCTTTGACAAGGGCGTGTCCGAGTTCTTCCGGGAGATCCCGGGGCTGCTGCTGGTCTTCATCCTCGCGGCGCTGTACACCTTCTCGGCGGAGCGCATCTTCAAGCTGGGCGCGCTGTTCATGCTGGCGGGCATGGCGGCGCACGCCCTGGTGCCCGTCAGCCGAGTGCTGGTCATCTTCTGCATCTTCCTCTACTCCCTCGGCGAGCACATGCAGCTGGGCATGCGCAACACCCTCTCCCTGGAGTATGCCCGGGAGGGCCGGGGCGGGGAGGCGCTGGGCCTGCAGAACGCCGCGCAGAAGATCGGCACCTTGGCCGGTTTTCTGCTGATTGTGGGCGTGTTCGCGCTGGTGAAGGCCTCGCCGGAGACCTACCGGGCGGTCTTCGCGGTCAGCGCGGCCATTGTGGGTCTGGGCTTCGTCTCCAGCCTGCGCATGAAGGGCTCCAGCGCCCCGGACGAGCACAAGCGCCGCTTTTATTTCCGGAAGAAGTTCGCCAAGTATTACATGCTGGAGATCTTCTACGGCGCGCGCAAGCAGGTTTTCTTCACCTTCGGCCCCTATGTGCTGGTGCTCTTCTACGGCGCGGACGCCATGACCATCAGCGCCCTCTTTGCCGTCTCCTCCATCTGCGGCTTTTTCGCCTCCCCGGCAGTGGGCAGGCTCATCGACCGGCTCGGCTACAAGACCGTCATGGTGGCGGACACCCTGATTCTGGTCGTCGTCTGCTTCTTCTACGGCTTCGCCCACCACATTTTCCCCATGCCCGTGGCCTTTGCGGTCTGCTGCGTGAATTACGTGCTGGACTCGGTCATCTCCCTGGCCTCCATGGCCTCCAACGTCTACGTGCAGGACATCTCCGACAGCCCTGACGAGGTGCGCGCCACCATCTCCACCGGCGTGTCCGTGAATCACCTCATCACCATCTTCATCGCCCTCTTCGGCGGCTGGATCTGGAAGACCCTGGGCATCGAGACCCTCTTTGTCCTCTCCGCCATTCTGGGACTGGCGAACAGCGCGTACGCGGCGACGATTAAGAAGAGCGGTTAGCGATTAGCTGTTAGCTATTAGCCTGGTTTGAGGGTTATGCCCCGCAGGGCATTTCACGTGCCGCAGGCACATTTCACGCGCCGCCAGGCGCATTTCATGCCGTCAGGCATTTCATTCCACAGAACACTGGTAAGGGTGACAAAAGGGCGCTTTCAACCTTGGAGCCACGACTGGTTGTGGTGATTTCCGCTGTCTTCCGCAACCAGTCGTGGCTCAGTTCATGAAAGCGGCCTTTTGACATCCGAATCAACACTTCATTCCCCCATCAGCCCCAGCGCTTCCTCCATCGTCACGGCATCCACAAGCTCTTCCCACACATCCTCGTTGTAGTACCGGACGGTGGTTTCGCCGGTCATGTAGTCATTGTCAAAGGTGGTGTTGGTGCCCTCGGGAATGATGACCTCGAAGCCTCTTTCAAAGGCGGACTTCACCGTGGCATCGATACAGTAATTCGTCTGAAGCCCGATGATCATCAGCCGCCTGTCCTCCTGCTGCTTCATGTATCGCTTGAAGTCCTGATTGCCAAAGCAGCTGTTGATCTTCTTGACGAAGACCTTCTCCCCCGGCTCCGGCTTCACCTGATCCACGATCTCAAAGGCCTCGTCCCCGGCAGAGAGGCCGCTGCCCGGGCCGGCGTCGTGCTGGACAAAAATGACCTCCACGCCCTTTTCCCGGGCCGCCGCCACCAGCCGGGCAGTCCTGTCCATAAAGCTGTCAAAGGCATACAGCTCCTCATCCACAATGCCCTTCTGCATATCAACCACCAGCAGAATCATATCATTCACCTCTGTCAGTCCTCATTCATCCGCTAAAAGCTAACAGCTAACCCCTGGTAAGGGTGACAAAAGGGCGCTTTCAACCTTGGAGCCACGACTGGTTGTGGTGATTTCCGCTGTCTTCCACAACCAGTCGTGGCTCAGTTCATGAAAGCGGCCTTTTGACATCCGAATCAAAGCTAACAGCTAACCCCTAAAAGCTCACCCTCACCGTCACAATCCTGAAGGGCGTAAACGCAATCCCCTCATCCGGCTCCAGCTTTTCGAGCGGGGTTTCCAGCATGTCGCAGCGGTGCATTTCGCGCACGGGCAGGCCGAAGCGCAGATGGGCCTTCGCATAGCCGCCGGCGGCCTCGTAGAGGCGGAGGATGAAGGCGTTCTGCGCGTCCTCGCAGGGCTTCACGGTCTCGATGATCACGTTCTCCGCGTCCACGGCGCAGAGAGAGGGCAGGACCTTCCCGCCGGGGGTGGCCGCGGGGGCCAGATTGAAGCAGTAAGCGGGGCGCACGACGGAGGGCACGTCAAAGCCGCCCGGGTGGGGCAGGAGGGCATAGCTGCAGCGGTGCAGGCCCTTGTCCCCGGCGCGGTCGGGGCGCAGGCCGCCCTTGTGCAGGCTCAGCCAGAGCCGGCCCTCGTCGATGGACAGGCCGTACTTGCAGTCGTTGAGCAGGGCGATGCCGAAGTTCTGCTCGCTCAGGTCGGTGTATTTGTGCTGGCTGACCTCGAACCGCGCCTTTTCCGCGGAGGTGGAGCGGTGGGTGGAGCGGCGGATGTGGCCGAACTGGATCTCGCAGCGGGCGGAGTCCGCCACCAGCGCGGTGTCGAAGGCCGCCTTCAGGAAGCGGTGATCCTCCTGCCAGTCCATCAGCGTGTCAAAGGTGATCAGCGGCGAGGCGGCGTCCAGCACCATGTCCTGGGTCAGCCGGCTCTTTTCGCCCATGCGCCACACGGAGCGGATGCGCATCTCAACCGGCCCGTCCGAGACGACCTCCCGGCGCTCCAGCGCGGCGCAGGGGGCGAACTTCTCCATGAGGTCGGCGTCCACATCCCAGTTGTCCCAGAGGGCGGGCATGTCCTCGGCCATCAGGAAGGTGTTGAATGGCAGCCCGCTGACCAGCTCCCGGCCTGTGCGCCTGTCCACCAGGGAGGCGATGGCCCCGTTTTCGTCGAAGCGGAGGCTCGCAAAGGGCGTCTCGACCCCGTCCGCCGTCAGGGTGAAGGGCGAAGGCGCGGCCTGCTCCCCGGCGCAGTCCAGCCGCAGGCTCCCGAAGGCCGGCAGGGTCAGGCCGCCGACAGCGGTGCGGGTTCGGCCTTCGATGTCGGTGTAGGTCTGGGTCAGCGCGCCGCCCAGGCCCGGCCACTCGCCCTCTAAGTGCAGGGTGTCGCGGCGCTCAAAGGACAGCGGATTGTAGAGGGTCAGCCCCGCTTCCTCCCCGCGCAGGCCGCCGCGGATCAGCCCCTCCGCCGCCTGAATGGCCTCGCCCATGCTTCTGAGGCTCTCCTCGTGGGCGGAATGGATGCAGGTGCCCGGCAGCAGGTCGTGGAACTGGTGCACCAGCAGGGTGTTCATCAGCGGGCGGATGGTCTCCCCGTCGGGGGCGCGGCCTTCCAGCGCGGCGCGGTGGGTCTCCACCAGCTCCAGGGTGTGCAGGGCGTTCTCCAGCAGGCGGTTGTTGCGCTTGATCTGATGCTGATTGGTCAGCGTGCCCCGGTGCAGCTCCAGGTAGAGCTCGTCCGCCCAGACCGTGGGCCGCACGGCGCTCTCCTCCAGCCGCTTCATGAAGGCGGAAACCGTGGTGTACCCGCTGCGGGCCGTGCCCTCCAGGTCGCCCAGGCGGCGCGCCATCTCCAGCATTTCAAACTCGGGCCCGCCGCCGCCGTCGCCCTTGCCGAAGGACAGCAGCCGCATGGGCGACACCCGCTTTTCGAGGATATCCTCCTTGCCCGTGGTCAGCGCCTGGTACAGCTCCGGGCTCGGCCCCTGATGCGTGCGGTTCAGGTGGGTCAGCACCCGGCTGCCGTCAATGCCCTGCCAGAGGAAGGTGGTCAGCGGGAAGCGGTTGGTGTCGTTCCAGCTCATCTTGGTGGTCAGGAAATAACGCACGCCGCAGCCCAGCATGATCTGGGGGATGGCGCTGGAATAGCCGAAGGTGTCCGGCAGCCAGAAGCAATCCGACGTGTAGCCGAAGTATTCCCGGGTGAAGCGCTGGCCCCAGACGAACTGCCGCACCAGGCTCTCGCCGCCGGTCAGGTTGCAGTCGCACTCCACCCACACGCCGCCGTTGGGCTCCCAGCGGCCCTCGATGACCTTGTCCCGGATGCGCGCAAAGAGCTCCGGATAGTCCCGCCGCAGCCAGTCCGCGTGCCAGGCAGAAGACTGCACGAAGAGGTACTCCGGGTATTCTTCCATCAGGTTCAGCTGATTGGCATAGGTGCGGGCGCACTTTTTTTCTGTCTCGGTCATGGGCCAGAGCCAGGCCGTGTCCATGTGGCTGTGGCCGATCAGCCCGATGAAGGGCGCGCCGCCGCCGTTGACCTTCTCCAGCTGAGGCCGCAGGATCTCCCGCGCCTTATGCAGCCCCTCCCGGAAGGCCTCCGGGGCGCAGGCGTCGGGATCATAATGCAGCAGCAGATGCGCCTCGTACAGGGCGTTCTCGACCTCCGCCCGGCGGAAGGAGCTCTCCGGCAGGGAGGCCCGCAGGGAGAGCAGGGCTTTCAGGTCAAAGAGGAAGGCTAAGGCCTCGTCGTCCCGCAGGCAGATCTCGCAGCCGCCCGTGGGCCAGGTGTAGTCCGCCAGCCGCTCCTCACTCAGGGGATGCGTGCCGGGCACGTCATGCCAGGCGTAGCACTCGATCGCCAGGTCGAAGTGCTCCCCGGCCTCAGCCGAGGCGGTCAGCCGGTTGCACCAGTGGTTGCCGTGGCTGTCCTCCACAAACTTGGCCGCGTAATTGGAGTGAATCCGCCCGTTGACCCAGAGGGTCGCCTCGTAAAAGCCCATGCGCGGCCGCAGGAACAGCGCCTTGCCCGCCAGCGCCTCCGGCACGGTGTACCCGAAGCGGAACCAGCCGTACACGCCCTCGCCGCCCCAGCGCGCCCCCGGCGCCGACCAGGGCCCCTCCGCCGGGATTCCGTGCAGGGCCTCCTTCGTTTCATACAGCCCAAGCTGCTCCGCCTCCCCCACCGGCATAAACAGCCGGCTGTACAGGGTATTGCAGAGGCGCTCCAGTTTTTTGACGGTCTGCGACAGGCTCTGGGTGGTGAGCATGGGGGATCCTCCTTGTCATTTGTCTGTAAAGCATTTTACCATACCCCCGCGCGGAATTCAATCGATTTGTGCGATGGCGGCAGGCCCTGCCTCCCCTCCCCCTTTTCTCATTCCCGCAACACCCTCTCCTCATAAATTGCGGCGCATCAAAAAAACAAAAAAAGGAAAAAATGCTTCTTGACCGGCGGGAAGTGTTATGCTACAATGGCTTTGGTTTTCTTGGAAGGATAAGGTTTTGCGGAAGGTGCTTGTGCGATGACGCAACTTTTCGCGCCTGTATTGTCTCTGTGCACGACGCTGCCCGTCCGGGAACGCGTGTGTGGAAATATAAATTGTCAGGAGGAACCCACATGAAGAAACTGTTGGCGCTCGTTCTGGCCGCCATGATGCTCCTGGTGAGCGTGGCCGCTCTGGCCGAGGGTGAAGAGAGCCTCTACCCCGAGAAGGTGGAAGGCATCGACTTCGGCGGCAAGACGATCTATGTCTACGACTACTGGACTGCCAGCGCTGACCGCGTGGCCGAGCCCACTGAGGAGCAGCAGGCTCAGTACGACTATCGTGACTGGATCAACGAGACCTACAACTGCAACATCATCCAGATCGCCAAGGGCGACTGGGGCTCCAACGTGACCGAGCTGATCAACTTCACCACCGCGCCCGACGGCACCCTGTGCCTGTACATCCTGCCCCCGGACTTCGTCGGCACCCCCATGGCCAACGGCGTCCTGGCTGCCTGGAACGGCGAAGGCTCCCTGGTTGACTTTGCGGACAAGCAGTGGAACAGCGCCACTGTGGACTTCATGACCGTGAATGGCTCCATCTACGGCGTGTCCACCGGCAACTCCGAGCCCCGTCAGTGCCTGTACTTCAACAAGCGCGTGCTTGAGGAAGCCGGCATCGACTGGAACACCGAAGTGTACGACGCTCAGGCGAACGGCACCTGGACCTTCGAGGTCTTCGAGAACCTGCTGAAGCGGATCAACAAGGACACCGACAATGACGGCGTTCTGGACATCTACGGCATGACCGGCTCCAACGTGGATATGTACCGCGTGGCCGTGTTCGCCAACGGCGGCTCCTTCTTCGACTTCGACGAGAATGGCAAGCTGGTCATCACCGCCGGCAGCGACAACACCCTGGAAGCCCTGGCCTGGGCCAAGGACACCTGGAACACCTACGGCTATCAGCAGCCGGCTGACGGCTCCTGGGATTACTACAAGGATGCCTGGAAGCAGGGCTTCTGCGGCTTCTATATGTATCAGACCTACGGTGGCTTCAACGACAACTCCGAGATGGCCGACATGGCTGACGAGTGGGGCTGCGTGGCGTTCCCGATCGGCCCGAAGGGCGACAAGTATGTCAACATCGTGTCTGACAACGTGACCGTCATCCCCAACGTGTATGACGCCAAGACCGTCAACGATCTGGTGTACATCTACAAGCTGTTCTCCGCCACCACCCCCGGCTATGACGACGAGGACGCCTGGATCGGCAACAAGTACAACTTCACCGACGAGCGCGCCGTGGACGAGACCTACGCCATGCTGCGCCAGCCCGAGCACTGCGCCTCCGACAAGGTGCTGTACCTCGGCTCTGTGAACGACATCGAGGGCGCCGACTATCTGTGGAACCTGGGCGGCGGCACTCCCGCTGAGCTGCTGGAAGCCAAGACCCCCGTGTGGCAGGCCCTGATTGACACCTTCAACGCCAAGTAAGCTTCCCCCGTAACCCCCTCCCCCCGCCGCCGTGCGCTGAGCAAGGCGGTGGGGGGAGTATTTTTCGTTAATCGTTTTTCAGTTTTCAGTTTTCAGTATTCATTTCTCCGAAGGGAGCACGAATGAATACTGAAGACTGAAGACTGAAAAATGAATCATAAAGAACGGGTGCGCCCTCCTGCAAGCATTGAGCCATTTCAAAGCCATATCAGGCCCCCGGCTTCTCCCGAGAGCGTTCCCCGTCACCCAAACCCAAAACCCGCCCTCCCGGTCAAGCTGATCTGCCTGACCCGGAGGGCGGTTTGTTGTTGTACCATATTCGTTTCCATCCCGACAGCCCCGGCTGAAGCGCAATCAACCTCCTGCCTTCAGCCTCCACCCTTCAGCCTTGGCCGTCAAACTCAGCTAACAGCTGACAGCTAATAGCTAAAAGCTACCCGCTCACATCACCACCACAATCTCGCTTCCGTCCCTGAGCGCCTCATCCGTCATGACCTCATGCGGATACTCTTTGCCGTCGATCAGCACGCGCTGGACGCCGCCTTCGTGGTGGGCTTTGTTGTCCACGGTGATGTGCAGGCGCTTGCCGCGGAAGGTCTTGTCGATGGTGATGCCGTCCCACTCGGAGGGGATGGCGGGAGAGACGCGCAGGCCCTCGGGGGTGGGGCGCAGGCCGAGGATGCCCTCGACGCAGCCCACCATCACGGTGGAGGCGGTGCCGGTCAGCCAGTGCACATGGGCGCGGCCTGGCTGGGGCGTCTCGTGGCCTTCGATGAACTGGGAGTGGACGTAGGGCTCCACCTCGCGGATCTCGGCGCGGTCGTTGTAGGCGGCGGGGCAGCTCTCCTTGAAGTAGCGGAAGGCCTGGCCGCCGTGGCCCAGCAGGCTCTCGGCCAGGATCGCCCAGCCCTGGGCCTGGCAGAAGATGCCGCCGTTCTCCTTGGTGGTGGGGTTGAAGAGGATCATGGCCGCGCCGTCAAAGGCGTGCTGGCGGTAGCAGGGGGTCATCAGCTCCACGCCGTTGGGGGTGTTGAGGAGCTCGGCCACGGTCTCCATGGCCTTCTGGCCCTGCTCGGCGGTGGCGGCCCGGGAGATGACCGACCAGGACTGGGGGTTCAGCCACATGCTGGCCTCGGGGCTGGTCTTGCTGCCGATGACCTCGCCGGTCTCGCGCCAGCCGCGGGTGAAGCGGTCGTCCTCCCAGAAGTAGCGGTTGATCTTCTCCAGCTGCTCAGCGGCCGTCCTGCGCAGGAAGACGCGGTACTCCGCGTTCTCCCGGGTGTCGGGCATGAGCTCATCCAGGATGGTCAGCGCATAGTAGAACTGGAAGGCCACAAAGCTGCTCTCGCCCTGGGCGCCCAGCTTCAGGCAGTCGTTCCAGTCGGCGTGGAGGCCGGCGGGCATGCCGTGGCTGCCCAGGTGATGCATGGTGAAGTCGATGGCGCGCTTCAGGTGCTCCAGTACGGTGCCCTCGTCCCGGTCGGAGAAGGGAATCACCTTGTCCAGGAAGGCCGTGTCGCCGGTCTCGGCGATGTACTTGTACACGGTCGGGAAGAGCCACATGGCGTCGTCGGCGCGGTAGGCCGGGTGGCCGGTGGCCTTCACATAGCTGTCGTCCTCGGGGCTGTCCTCATGGCCGGGATTGTGGGTGAACTTCACCAGAGGCAGGCCGCCGCCGTGGTGCACCTGGGCGGAGAGCATGAACTCCAGCCGCTCCCGGGCCATGTCGGGATCCAGGTGGATGATGCCCTGGATGTCCTGCACGGTGTCGCGGTAGCCGTAGCCATTGCGCTCGCCGCAGTAGATCAGGGAGGCGGCGCGGCTCCACACAAAGGTGGTGAAGCACTGGAAGGCGTTCCAGGTGTTCACCATGGTGTTGAAGTCCTCGTCGGGGGTCTTCACGTCCAGGTTGAAGAGCTTGCCGTGCCAGTAGCGGATCAGCTCGGCCAGCTCGGCGTCCACCACCTTGGCGGGGGCGGGCTGATAGCGCTCCAGCAGGGCGCGGGCCTCCGCCTCGGTCTTCTGGCCCAGCAGGAAGGCGATTTCAGCGGTCTCGCCGGGGGCCAGGGTCAGCACGGTCTGCAGCGCGCCGCAGGGATTGCCGTTGAAGTTCAGGGAGTCGTCCAGCTGACCCTCCTGCACCGCCTTCGGGCTGACGAAGCGGCTGGTGCCCAGGAAGCGCTCCCGTCGGCCGGTGTAGTGGGCGATCTTCGCGCCGGCCAGGCCGAAGAAGCGCTCCGAGCCGTTGGAGCCGTCCGGGTTGACATGGCAGAAGGGGTTGATATGCTCCAGGACGAAATCGCCGTGGAAGCTGGTCTGGGTGATGAACTGGGTGTACTGCATGTTCACCAGATCCTGGGTGTAGAAGCTCTCGGTGGTGAACTCGCAGTAGCCGAAGACCGCCAGCTGCCGGGGTTTGTCGCCCGTGTTGGTCAGCTTCACCCGCCAGACCTCGTGGGTGGCGTTCAGGGGCACGTAATAGAGCACCTTAGACTCGACGCCGCTGTAGCTGCTCTCGATCTCGGTGTAGGAGGTGCCGTGGCGGGTGATGGTTTTGTACACGTCCAGCGGCTTTTCCACAGGCCGCCAGGAGGCCGACCAGAAGTCGCCCGTCTCCTGATCCCGCAGGTAAACGTAGCGGCCCGGCTCGTCAAACTGGTTGAACATATAGCGCAGGATGCGTCCCGCCGCGCCGGACTTCACAAAGCTGTATCCGCCGGCGTTCTGGGTCACGATGGCCCCGTAGGCCGGTGAACCCAGATAGTTGGCCCAGGGCATGGGCGTGCGCGGATCGGTGATGACGTACTCCCGCCGCTCGTTGTCGAAGTATCCAAACCGCATGATGTTTCCCTCCGGAATGATTTTCTGGCCTGTCAGCCGCGCTCATTGTAGCACAAAGCGGGTGAATTGGGAAGAGTCTGCCGCTGTTTCACAGGGCAATCGCTTACCCTGCTCATGGCACGGCCACGATGCGCCCCTGGCCGTAGGGGTCTTCGTAGCCCGCGCCGATCGTTCCGCCCAGCTCCTCCTGGATGTAGCGGATGAACAGCTCATAGTCCAGCTCGTCGGATTCCCAGAGCACCTTCGCCCCGTCAAAGGAGGTGAAGCCGTCGCCGTTGTCCAGCAGGGTGTAGGACTGACCCGCGACGGTGTAGACCCTGTTCAGATCGAGGGGCTCATCGCCCACCATTACGTTCTGCACCCGGTATTCCCCGGTCACCCCGGCGAACATGCCGTGCTCGTCCACGGCGCAGCTGTTCTCAATGCCGGTGTGAATCTCATAGGTCAGCCCGGAGACGTGCAGGAAGGCGCCGCTCTCCATGGGGCAGGCCCGGGCGCCCCACTCCAGCGCGTCCAGGATGCTCTGGCCGGTCATCTCCAGCTTCAGCAGGGTGTTGCCGTAGGGGAAGACGCACAGGATGTCGTTGGTGGTGATGGCGCCGCGGGAGATGGTCACGCGGATGCTTCCCCCGTTCACCACCGCGATGTCCGCACCGGCCGCGGCGCGCACCGCGTCCGTGCACAGGTCGCCCAGGTTGGTCTCCGCTCTGCGGATCAGGCGGATGGGATGCCCCGCCTCATCCAGCGCCTCGGGATCGCTGATGGTCACATCCACCGCGGCGTTCCCGACGACGGTGGAGAGCAGATCATTGACGCCGCCGTAAGCCGCGTCCAGCCGGTCGCTCATCTCATTCCGGAAGCCCAGCAGCTGGGGCGCGGGCTCGCTGTTGCTCCAGCTGTACAGACCCGTATCGACCCCGCCCGCCGCGGAAATTCTGAGCCAGCCGATGCCCTCCATCTTGGTGCCGCAGGCCTGCCGGACGACGTTCTGGCCGTCTTTGTTCTTCACCAATGCCTTGTCGGTATCGTGGCTGTGCCCGTCCAGGATCGCGTCGATGCCCGCGGTGTGCTCCGCCACATCGGCGTAGGTGAAGGAGCCGGAGCCGGCCACATTGCCCAGGTGCGCCAGCAGGATCACATAGTCGGCGCTCTCGGCCCGGGCGCTGTCAGCGGCCTCCTGCACGGCGTCATAGAGAGTCTCTCCGGTGAAGTCATAGAGGTAGGCTCCGCTCTCGTCCTGGAAGAAGCGCGGGGTGGAGGTGGTGATGGTCTCGGGGGTGGTGACGCCCACAAAGGCTATCTTCACCCCGGCCGCCTCCAGGATCACATAGGGCGGGAAGACCAGCTCGCCCGCCCGGCGGAAATTGCAGCTGACATAGGGGAAGTCCGCCGCCTCCGCCAGCTCCAGGAAGCGATCCATGCCGTAATCGAACTCATGGTTGCCGGGGATGGCCGCGTCATAGCCCATGGCGTTCATCAGCTCAAGGCTCGCCATGCCGGAGGACAGCAGGCCGATGGGCTCGCCCTGGACAGAATCGCCGTTGTCCACCAGCAGCACTGCGTTTCCCGCGGCCTCAGCCGCTTGCCTCACAGCCCAGAGGCCCGCGTAGGTGAAGCCCTGATCCGCGCCGCAGTGTACGTCACTGGTGAAGAGCACCAGCACATCCCGCTCCGGGAGCGCGCCTTCCGCCCGGACCGTCCCCGGGACAGCCGTCAAGACCAGCGCCAGCGCGGCCAGCACGCTGACAAGGGCTGAGAAGGTGAAACGGTGATTGCTCATGATCATTTCTCCTGAAAGATGCTGATTGAGTGATGCGATTGTCCATTCTTTGATTCGGATGTCAAAAGGCCGCTTTCATGAACTGAGCCACGACTGGTTGTGGAAGACAGCGGAAATCACCACAACCAGTCGTGGCTCTAAGGTTGAAAGCGCCCTTTTGTCACCCTTACCATTCTTTTATACTGTCAGCAGCCGAAAACCGCGGAACCCCCCTCCGGCAGGACGCAGGGGATTCCGCGCCCATTGGCACAGAAGCCGTCAGATTTTCTTTTTCATGCACAGCTGATTCTGCCCGTCCGCATAGCGGTACGCCACGGCGTCCATCAGCTTTTTCACCAGAAAGACGCCCAGGCCGCCTTCGCCGCGCTCCTCGGCGGACAGGCTCACGTCCGGGTCTTCCCGCTGCAGGGGGTCGTAGGGCGTGCCGCGGTCCAGGAAGGTCAACGACACCTCCCGGGTTTCCGGGTCGAAGGCAAACTGAACCGCCGCCTCACCGGTGCCGGGGGCGTAGGCGTAGCGGCAGATGTTGCTGAAGATCTCATCCACCGCCACATCAAGCTGGGACTGCGCCCTCAGGGGACAGTCCAGCGCTTCCAGCTCCCGGTCGATGAATTCGGTCACCCGGTAGAGGTTGTCCAGCCGGGCTTCGCAAGTCAGCTGCTTCATGGCATTATCCTCACACAGGGGCGGTCACGCCATCTTTTTCACCAGGATCAGCTCGGCGGTGCGCCCGCGGATGCTGACCTTCACATCGTCAGCCACGTGGGTCACCACGGACTTCTCCATCTCGTCCCAGGCCTCCTGGGCCTCAGGATTGCGCTGGCTCACCAGCTGGCCCAGCTCGCGCTGGTAGGCGGACATGGTCCACTCCCAGTCCAGGGTCGGGCTGGAGGTGTTGTCATACACGCTGGCCAGCATCAGCGGGCTGGTGAAGGAGGCCACGTCCTCGTCCGCGCCCCGGTCAAAGAAGTCCCGCAGGCGGCCCATCAGCCCCCGGGCCGAGTCGTTCTGGCCGGAGGAGGACACAGACAGCAGCTGATCGCGCTTGGAGGAGTTCATGCCGGTCTGCACGGACAGGTGGAGCTCGTACACCCCATCCTCGTCCTCAATCCAGAACCGGCCCTCGGTCTCGCCGGTGATGGAGCGCATCAGCCCCATCATTTCTTCAGTCAAAAGCCGCAGATGCAGCGCGCTCCTGGGGCTCAGCCCCTTGTAAGCCGCTACCTTTTCCGCCTGCTGCAGGGGCGTTTCCATCCGGCTGCCCCTGCTGGATACGGTGATTACGTCGGTTTTCATTTGGCACCTCGTGAGCTGTTAGCTTAGTTGCTGAGCGGTAGGTTGAAGGTTGGAGGTAGGAGGTTGAAGGTTGAATGGCGAACCTGTCATGCGCGAAGCGCTTTTCATTCCTTTCGGAGGGAAGACGGAATGAAATGCCTGACGGCATGAAATGTGCCTGCGGCACGTGATATGCCCTGCGGGGCATAAGGGTTGAAGCCGCCCTCCGGCGCAAACGCAAGGCCGCGTTTGACGACGCACTATACCGCGGGAGCAGGAGCAGAGCATGCGGCTCATAGTCGCGGTCGTCAAGCGACATCAGAGTATTCAACAGCAAGAATACTTAAGCCAAAAGCGTGTGCGGGGGGATTCGGAGCGCCCGGGAAAGGCCCCAGTGGGGCGTTTCCAGCGGAGAATGGGCGACAGCCCCGGACCTGGGGGACACACGTCGCAACGTGTCCCCCAGGACCTTTTTGTTACTTTTTCGG
>JAFXVR010000026.1 GCA_017534885.1 Clostridia bacterium
GGCTTTCGTAACGAGATATTCCCTACGTTGGAAAAGGTTGTTGACCGTCTCTGCCAGACTATCAACAACCTTTCCGCCGAAACTGTTTCCAGCATTACCAAGCGCGATTGGATATGTAAAATATTTAATTGAGAATAGTATAAACTGCTCGTTGCGGCCCGAAGGGACACATAAGAGCGAAACAGCCAACAAGCATAGAACACAAACGCGGATGCGCAGCGCGTAGACGTGCGAAGAAATGAGAGTAGGTGCGTATCATGGCCAAGGTGATCGACGCCAACCTGTACTGGTTCCCGGAAGAACTGTTTACCAATGAAGAACTGGCGGAAAGATTCCTGTCCGAGGTGCCCATCCAGTATGGCATCAAGGGCTCCCTGAAAGAGGAAAACGGCGTCCGCCGGTTCGTGATCGAAAAGCCCGTGGGCAGCCCTAACCTGGATTATATTCAGGGGGACTACACCCTGGAAAAGGAGCTTTCCTCCCTGGATCAGGCGGGAGTGGAAGGCGCGGTGCTCAAGCTCTCCTGCCAGCAGGAATGGATGAGCCTCGACATGTGCCGTCTGTTCAACACCGCCATGGCGGAACGGGTGAAGGAAAGCAAGGGCCGCCTGCACGGCCTGGGCGTGGTGCCGCCCCAGGGCACCCCGGCGGTGAAAAAGGAAATCGACCGCTGTCTGGACGAGCTGGGTTTTGGCGGCTTGCAGCTGTCCGCCCACTATGGCAATCTGTACCTGGACGATGCCGCTTTCGCGCCGTTCTTCACCTATCTGAATGAACGCAATGTGACTTGCTACGTGCATCATACGCCTCTGCCCGTGCAGTATGATACCCTGACGGCCTACACCAACCTGCGCCGCCTGTACGGCCGCTGCGTGGATCAGGCCACAGCCATCGGCCGGGAGCTGTTCAGCGGGTTCTTCACCAAATACCCCAACGTCAAGCTGGTGCATTCCATGCTGGGCGGCGGCTTCTTTGCCTATGTGAATCTGTGGTTCCCCAAGAAGCCTAAGGTGAAGGAGGCCTTGAGCCGGTTCAACGACGATAACGACCTGGTGGTCAGTCAGCTGAAAAACAATATCTTCTTTGAAATGAGCCATGCCCAGTCCTGGGGCAAGGACCAGCTGGAATGCGCGGTCAGAACCCTGGGCGCCGATCATATCCTGTTCGGCTCCTCCTTCCCGGTGCGGCCTGTGTGGCTGCTGGAGGGCGCGGACTTTGTGCGCAATCTGGACATTACGGAAGAAGAAAAAGAGCTGATCCTGCACGGTAACGCCGAGCGGCTATATCATCTATAAGCAAAGGGGGGAAGGGCATGCCGCGTTTTATGGTGGATACCAAGCTGTACGGCTGGGACATGCCGGAGCAGGCGCTCAGGCGGGAGAAAAACACCTTTCTGCTGCTGAGCCTGCTGAACGCCGCGCTCTCCATCGCCTGCGGCGTGATTTCCACCGGCGTCACCCGGCACAGCTGGGTGGGCTTCGCCGCCACGGCGGCGCTGATCGCCCTGATGCTGGAGGTCATTGGCGCGGCACGCTTCCGGATAGCGAAGAGCATGCTGGACAAGCGCGGCTTTGACAGCGTCCACAATATGATGCGCTGGTCCGCCCAGTGCCATATGGCGCTAATGGCAGTGGCTTTCGCGGCGGGCGTTGTATCCTGCTTTCAGTCCTTCAGCGGCATCCTGGATCTGGTCATTTTACTGGGCTTCGCCTTGAGCTTTGCCTGCTCCTTCCTGTTTTTACGGCGATATGACCGCATTCCCACCCACAATACGAATGCGCCCGAATAAGGCGCTTTTCTTCCGGTCCCACAGATCGTTGTAGAATGATCGAAGACATCTTGCGGATGGAGGATCCCATGAACAAGTTCAAAACCGTCAAATCCCTGCTGATGAATCTGCCGGTGTCCCTCACCATGAGCTTCGTGGCCCAATGGGTCAACATCCTGCATGGGCACATGCAGCATTTTGAATGGGGCAGCATGGCCGTCAGCTTCTGCTTCTCCTACTTCATCGCCTTCCTGATTGCATTTTTCATTCCCACGGATACATGGGGCTTTGCCTTCGCGGAAAAGTGCGGGGCGAAAAAAGGTACTTGGGCTTTTGATATTCTGGTGAACCTGGTGGTCAATACTATTTTCTGTGTGACCATGACCGCAGTGATGCATTGGTTTACGGCCTGCCTGCTGGGCGGCCTGCCCCTCAGCTCCATTCCGGGCGGCTTCCTGGAAATGATCGGCCCGGTGTGGATTTCCTGCTTCATCGTGAGCCTCCTCACCCAGCGGCCCGCCATCCGTATTGCCAAGCGAATTTGCGGCAAATCATGAGAAACTGCAAGAAAAAGCCGATAATTATCCGGAAGCTCCATGGGCAAAACCGACGGCTTGCTCTATAATAGAATCAACAGCATAGCAAATCCCTTGACACGATACATGCGAGTCACTGCGCAGATACGATACGGCGGTGATTCGCATGCTTGTTTATGAAAAGGGAGGAAACAACCATGTCTGAACTTCGTTCCAATGAATTCCTAGTGAGGGAAAAGCCCGGCAAATTGATGCGTAAGTACGCTATCCCCTGTATCATTTCTCTTGTGGTGGCGGCGCTGTACAACATCGTAGACCAGATCTACATCGCCAACGCCGATTACCTGGGCTCCTTCGGCAACGCCGCCAACACCACTGTGTTCCCCATGACGGTGCTGGCCCTGGCCATCGCCGTCATGATCGGCGACGGGGCCTGCGCCTTCGTCAGCATCCTGCTGGGCCGCAAAAACCAGCAGGACGCCCACAAAACCATCGGCAACGCCGTGGTGCTGACGGTGGGCAGCAGCGTCATCGTGACCGTGCTGTATCTCTTATTTTCCGAGCCCATCCTGACGCTGTTCGGCGGCCGGGTGAATGATGAAACCTTCAAGCTGGCCAAGGAATACTTCTTCTGGATCACCCTGGGTATGCCCTTCTATATGTTCGGTCAAGCCATGAACCCCATCATCCGCTCCGACGGCAGCCCGCGCTTTGCCATGATCTCCACCGTGGCCGGGGCTGTCACCAACATTTTCCTGGATTGGCTGTTCATTTATTCCCTGCACATGGGCATGATGGGCGCGGCCGTCGCCACGGTGCTGGGCCAGGTGCTCACCGCCGTGCTGGCCATCTGGTATCTGTGCCACATGAAGGCCGTAAAGCTGGAAAAGAGCAGCCTTGGAATGTTCCCGGATCTGATGAAGCAGTATATTCCCCTGGGCATCACCAGCTTTTTAAGCCAGGCCAGCCTGGTGGTCTCTATGGCCGCCGTGCAGAATTCCACCGCCAAGTGGGGCGCACTGGACCCGGTGTTCGGCCAGCCCCAGTACACGCAAATACCCCTGGCGGTGCTGGGCATTGTGATGAAGTTCTTCCAGATCGCTATTTCCATCTCTGTGGGCCTGTCCGCGGGCTGTATCCCGGTGGTGGGCTACAACATCGGCGCGAATCGGAAGGATCGCGTCAAAACGCTGTTCACCTACCTGCTGGCGACGGAAGCCATTGTGGGCTTCGTCGCGCTGTTCATCGTGGAGGTGTTCCCGCAGGGTCTCATCAACATTTTTGGCGCGGCCAACGAGAGTGCATACTACACCCAGTTTGCCATCCGCTCCTTCCGCATCTATCTGTGCATGATGCCCCTGGCCATGGTCAATAAAGGCACCTTCATCTTCCTCCAAGCCTTGGGTAAGGCGAAAGAATCCATGATCCTGTCCCTTGTGCGTGAAATCATTTTCGGCGTGTTCCTGCCCATCCTTTTGCCCCTGGCGTTCGCCCTGAATGGCATTCTGTATTCCTTCCCAGCGGCGGACATTCTCACCTTTATCCTGTCCCTGATCGTGATCCTGCGCACCTACAAGGAGTTACAAAAGAACTGATATGCAGCAAAAACATAATAAAATGGGCGTGATGCCCATTCCCAAACTGCTCCTGACCATGGCGATCCCCCTGATGCTGTCGCTGCTGGTGCAGTCGCTCTACAACATCGTGGACAGCATCTATGTGTCCCGCATTTCGGAAAAGGCGCTGACTGCCACGTCCCTGGCTTATCCCGTACAGATCCTGATGATCGCCCTGGGCGTGGGCACGGCGGTGGGCATCAACGCGCTTTTGTCCCGGCTGCTGGGGCAGAAAAAGCACGAGGACGTTACAAAAGGCGCGGTTACGGGGCTGGTGGTGGCCGCACTCAGCTCCCTGCTGTTCATTGTGGTGGGATTGTTCTTTGCCAATGCCATTGCCCACGCCATGACAGGGGATGCGGAGACCGCCTCCATGTGCGCGGACTATCTGCGCATCGTCACGCTCTTTTGTACTGGCTCCTTCCTGGAAACCATGATCCAGCGGTTTCTGCAGGCCAGCGGCAAAACGGGCCTGAGCATGATCTCCCTGATCGTGGGCGCGGGCACCAACATCATCCTGGACCCTGTGTTTATTTTCACGCTGAACATGGGCGTCCGGGGCGCGGCCATCGCCACGGTGATCGGCCAATGGCTGGGGGCCGCGACGGCGCTGCTGCTGAATATGCTGCGCAATCCGGAGGCGAAGATCAGCTTCCGCGGCTTCCGGCTGGAAAAGAAGACCGTCGCTGCCATCTACAAGGTGGGTTTTCCCACCATCATCATGCAGGCTATGGGCTCTGTGATGAATTTCGGCATGAACGCCCTGCTGGGCGCGGGCACGGCGGTGGCCTTCTTCGGGGCCTATTTCCGGCTGCAAAGTTTCCTCTTTATGCCCATGAACGGCCTGGGCCAGGCGTGCCTGCCCATCATTGGATATAATTATGGGGCGAAAAATCCGGATCGCATTCGGGAAACAGTGAAAACCGCGCTGAAATGGGGAATCATCTTGGGGCTTCTGTTCACGGCGCTGTTTATGGCGCTGCCGGGACCGCTGCTCAGCTTGTTCAATGCCAGCGAAGAAATGCTTTCCCTGGGTGTGCCTGCCATCCGCATCATTTGCGTCACCTTTGCTCTGGCCTCCGTGACCATGATCCTGGGGTTGTGCGCTTCGGGCCTTGGCAACGGCACCATCAACATGATTGGCACAGCCATCCGGCAGGTCGTCCTGCTGCTGCCCTGCTTTGCGCTGCTGAAAACCATTTTTGGCCTTCAATACGCCTGGTTTGCCATGTGGATCGCGGAGATCAGCGCCATGCTGTTTGCGGTCATCAGCACGCACAGGGAAATCAACCGCAAGCTGAACGACATGCGGAAATAAGAAGATGCGGCAGAAGTCCATCATTCAAATATCATTTCCGTTTTTTCAAGTTATTTTAAGGTTTCCGTGTTACACTGCGCACATGATATCGAGCAGCGGAAGCGTAAGACCGGATATCGAAACAATGAAGGAGGATGTCCCTTATGAAAAAGATCATCTCTATGGTTCTTGCCCTTTCGCTTTTCTGTACTGTTGGTTTGGCATTTGCTGAAGGCCCTGGCGGACGCGGCGGCAATGGCGGCTCGAGCGGCAGACAAGGTGGCATGCGCGGCGGTAATGGTGGTGGTACGGATAAATCCAGCGATACTGAGCTCCAATCCATGATTACCGAAGTTGCCCCCAAGTTCCAGCTGCTCACCTATGAGGATGCGGAAACAGGCACCAGTTTGCAATATCAGCTTTATATCCCTGAAAACTATGATGAAAACCAGTGCTATCCCATGATCCAGTTTATTCCTGATTCAAGCGCTGTTGGGCGCGGTGCGGATTATGTGCTGACCCAAGGCTGGGGCGGCCTGATCTGGGCAACAGAGGAAGAGCAAACCAAGCATCCCGCTTTTGTGGTGGTGCCCATTTTTACCGAAACCGTGGTGGACGACAATTTCAATCATTCCAGCCAGATCGACGTCGCCATGCGTCTGCTTCAGTCGCTGACGGAAACATACGCCATTGACACCAACCGGATTTATACCACCGGTCAGTCCATGGGCGGCATGACCTCCTTCCATTTGAGTATCGCCTATCCGGACTTCTTTGCCGCCTATCTGTTTGTGGGCAGCCAGTGGGATGTCAGCCTTTTGAGCGGTCTGGAGCAGAAGGATTTCTTCTACGTCGTTTCCGCCGGTGCCCCCAAGGCCTCCGCCGGTCAGGCAGAGCTTCTTGCCCTGTTCGATGCGGATGGTGCTGCTTACAGCCATGCAGAGTGGAGTGTACAGGACAGCGCCGAAACCCAGAAGGTTGCTGCCGCCGCCATGCTGGCAGAAGGAAACAATGCCAACTTCGTCACCTTCACAGCAGGTACAACGCTTGCAGAGGGACAAACCGCTATGTCGAGCGCTGGTGAGCATATGACTTCTTTCGATTTCGCATATAAGCTGGAATCAGTCCGTGACTGGCTGTTTGAACAGAGCAAGTGAATTGCTGCATGAAAAGAATACTTTTCATGAGACTTTGTGCCCTTTTTGAAATGTATTTCGAGTGAGTTTTACTGATCCCGTTATATCTATTCTAGCGAATTTCCTGGATAAGAGCTGTTTATATAAAAAAGCCGCCTCCATAGTGATCTGCCCTTGTCAAGTAGACACGGGAAATATCCAAAGCAACTCTACGGCACCTTGCCCCAGCGGGCAGGGTGCTTTTGCGATCCGGAGACTGAACGGAGCGTAGCGGAGTTCAGCTTTTCATCGATGCCTTCTGCTTGAGCCATCTGGGAGATGATTTGTTCCATTCGCCGTCGGCTGGTCTGGTCGATTTCTGACAAATGCTCATATAGCTTGCCGGACAGAATTAGACGTGTGTATAGACCGGGACGATGCTCCCGGAGATAATTCAGGCGCATCCGGCCATAGCGGCCAATGGCCTGACGGGGAACTTCGTGAATCCCAAATCGGGGAAGTAATAGTCTCCGTGTAAAGTATAATGAATGCCGTTTTCAATTATTGATTCGGATGTCAAAAGGGCGCTTTCCTGAATCAAGCCACGACTGGTTGTGGAAGACAGCGGAAATCACCACAACCAGTCGTGGCTCCAAGGTTGGAAGCGCCCTTTTGTCACCCTCAACATTATTTCTTTTTCCAGATTTGTCATGGTGATGACCTCCTCTTTCAGATTTTATTTGTTTGATAACCTGCCCGAAAGAGGCGCAATGCAGCTCGCTTTCCGTACCCCAACGCTTACCCCAACCCGTACCCCAACCTGGGTTGTACGCGGTTGTTTTTCATTGTTCGTGATTGTCAGAAAACCCTTGAAAAATCTACGTTTTTGGCTTTCGTTGATTCAGGAAAACATACCCATTTTCTCTTCGAGTCCTGTTGCGACCACGCTGAAGTGGGAAGCCTTGAAACATAAGGCTTCCCGCTTTTCTTTTCATCCATAGGGTTGTACAAAGCAGGGATGTTCATTGTCTTGGCAAACGGTATGTCAGGCAACGAAGAACCACAACGCTGTGTGGCTTTATTGCCGGCATACTGTCACTTATTTGCTTTTGTTGGGATAACAGAATGGATTTTTCTGGTGTGGCTCCATTGGTGAGTATTCCGCCCGAGATTGAGCATCGCTACCGGGCAAATTGAGCATCGATTCCGGCGAGATTGAGCACGGCTTCCGGCATAATTGAGCACGCGGTAGAATGTGGATATCCTATATCCGTCTGGCATTGTACCGTTGCTTCCTGGGAAGCTTGCGATCGGTTTCCATCCACACATTGATGAACGGGATATGATGCATTAACCCCTGCCTCATACACCTGCGGACGCGCAGACCCTGACCCCGATATGAAGGCGTTGCATATCTGGAAAAGCAGTACGATTTCGGCACCATTCTTTTCCGCACCAACAGAACCGATCCTCCGGAAGAAATCTACAAGCTGTACAAGCCCCGCATCGAGATCGAACAGACTTTTGACTTCCTGAAAAACCTTCTCGAAACCGATGTCATCTACCTTCAGGACAAATACGCCGTTGAGGGGTGGGCCTTTATCAATCACCTGTCCCTGCTTCTCGCTTACCTTGTTTACCAGAAGCTTCGCTCCGCTGATCTGCTCTCCAAATCCTCAATCGCTGATTTCCTCTCCCATCTCAAATATATCCATCGCATCAAAACAAAAGACTCCTGGGTCTTATCCGAAATCTCCGGCAAAACCCAGAAGCTCCTGAAGGCACTTGACTTGGATATTGCGTAATGGGATGAGAGTTAGGGTTATACCGCATCTGCCGGCCTCTTTACAGAGCCCGGCTCTTTTTTGTTCATCAAAAGGACTGCCTCTTTGTGAGACAGCCCCTCGTTTTCTATGCTTCTGAGATCCTTCTGATGCGCTGTTGATGCGCTTCAGGCCGGCTGCTTTTTCCCTTTCAGCTGCTCCCACGCCTGTTTCCCGTATACCACCAGGGCCGCCATGGCTAAGGCCGCGCTGACCCAGAGCAGGATCACGTCCAGCGGAATGCCCGCCGCCGCCAGCTCCTGGTGGAAGAAGCCCAGGAAGACCGCCGCCACAAAGCTGCACATGGCCACCTTGCCCACCATGACAGAGCTGACCACAATGCCCTTGCGCAGCATCACCATGCCGCCGGTGAGCATCAGCAGCTCCTTGAGCACCACCAGGATGATGGGCACCCAGGGGAAGACGCCCTTCAGGCCGAAGCAGACGATGGCGGAGATGATCAGCAGCTTGTCGGACAGGGGATCGAAGAGCTTGCCGAAGTTGGTGATCAGGTTGTATCTGCGTGCGATCTTGCCGTCCAGCAGGTCGGTGAGGGAGGCCACGGCAAAGACTGCCACGGCCGGCCAGCGCTGATCGTTCATGTAGAGGTAAATGAACACGGGCACCAGAATCAGGCGCAGGACGGTCAGGGCGTTGGGCACGTTCCAGGCGTCCTTGAAGAGATTCCGCAGGGCATTGCGCATGAACAGGACTCCTTTGATGAGAGATGGGGAAGCGACTCAGGCCACAGGCGGCTCCAGCCAGCGGACTTCCTTGCCGGCGGCGCGGGCGTAGGCGATCTCGGAGCGGGTGCTTTCGCCGATGTAGCCGCCCACATTGATCACATAGATGGCGTCCGCCATGTCGATCTTGCGCTTGTGCATGTCGTCCAGCATTTCTTTGGTGCGGGTCAGGGTGTCCTCACTCAGGCCTTCCCAGACCTCCGCGTCCCCTGCGTGGCCGAAGAGACCCACGCTGATGACGATGTTCCCCTCTAAGGTCAGCCGCTTCTGGGCCTCCATGAAGGCGTCGCGGAAACGGGTGCTTCCGCAGAGAGTGATCACCGGATACCTGCCGACCATGTGAACCTCCCGGACGGTGATGAGCGCTTATGCGGCGCTTTTGTTTCATTCGATGAAGGGGCCGTTTTTTCCTGCCGGCACAGCGCGGGGGAAGCGGATTTCCGCAGGAGGCTGGACTTTCCGCCGGGATGATGGTAAGATGGTTGCGGCAGCAAGGGCCGGCGGAAGGGGGAGAGGCGCATGACCAAGAAACCGATCACCATCTATGATATCGCCCGGGAGGCGCAGGTGTCGCCGGCGACAGTGTCCCGGGTGCTGACGGGCACGGCGGCTGTGCGCAAGGACAAGGCGGAACGGGTGCGCCAGCTCATCCAGAAATACCACTTTCAGCCCAACGGCCTGGCCAAGGCGCTCTCCGAGAACAAGAGCCACCTGATCGCGGTGGTGGTGGCCCACACCAACAATTCCTACTACAACAGCCTGCTTTCAGCCTGCGAGACCGAGGCCTACAGCCGGGGCTACGTCACCATGCTGATGAACACTTACTCCAACCCGGACAACGAGTGGTCCATCATGCAACGGATGCGCGAGCTCCGCCCGGACGCGGCCATTGTCTGCGGCGGCCGGATCGATCTGGAAACCCCCGACCCGGAATACCAGGGCATGCTCTGCCGCGCCATGGAGTACACCCGGGTCATCGTGGGATCCCGCAGCCCCATGCCGGGCATTCCGGGCATCTCGGTGGATCACCGGGGTTCCATCCGCCTGGGCCTGCGCTACCTGAACAGACTGGGCCACCGGGAAATCGGCTACATCTACACCGGTACCCCCTACTATGGCACAAAGCAGCGGCTGACCACCTTCCGGGAAGTCATGGCTGAGATGGGGCTGCCCCTGCGGGAGGAGTGGCTGATCCATGTGCCGGGCTATGACATCACCTCCGGCCGGCAGGGTGTGGAGCAGCTGATGAGCCTGTCCCGCCGCCCCACCGCCCTGCTGGGCATGAACGACATGGTGTCCGTGGGCATCCTGCAGGGCCTGCTGGCCAACGGACTTCGGGTGCCGCAGGACATCTCCCTCCTGGGCTTTGACGACACCTTTGTGACGGACATCACCACCCCGCGGCTCACCTCCGTGGGCTATGACTACCAGCTCTTTGCCCGCCAGCTCCTGGACGCCGCCCTCTATGAGGGGCCGGTGGAGGAGCTCTCGGAAAACCAGCTGATCCCGGTTTACCTGACCGAACGCGACAGCGTGTGCCGGGCAGGAGCGGGCTGAAACGGGATATGCAATCCACAAAAACGCTCCGGAGACGGCACAAGCCCTCCGGAGCGCTTTTGCAACGGCCAGACGCTCAGTCCGCCGCGTGTTCCAGGAAAAAGTCCGTCTCCCGCTCCATGGCTTCCTTCAGGGCCGCGCCGAAGAAGCCGTGGTTCTGGCCGGGCATCACCACCAGCTCAGCGTCCGGGAAGGTCTCGGCGGCACGCTCGGAATAGCGCAGGGGCACAATGGCGTCCCGGTCGCCATGGAGAATCAGCGCGGGGCCGGCATAGGCGCCGATGACCTCGTAAATGTCGAAGGACACCGCGTCCTCGTTGTAGCGCCGGCCGATGGTCATGCCCATGACATTGCTGGTCTCGGTGAAGCTGCCGTCCGCCTGGGCGCGGGCTTTGGCGTCATCCTGAAGCACATAGGCCGGGAACTCGATCACCAGACAGCGGATCGTGTCCGGCATCTGCGCCGCCACATAGGAGGACACAAAGCCGCCCTGGCTCTGTCCCCAGAGGCTGATGCCGCTGAAGCGCGCGTCCGTTTCAAAGTGCCGGATGACGGCGGTCAGGTCTTCCGCCTCGGTCAGCACGGTCATCTCTCGCATGGTGCCGTCGCTCTTGCTGCCCAGGCCGCCGCCGCAGAAGTCCAGGCAGAAGGTGGCGAAGCCGTTTTCCGCAAAGCGGGCGGCGTAGCCGAGACTGCCGGCGTGGGAGCCGCCAAAGCCGTGGGACAGGATGATGAGGGGGAAGGGGCCTTCACCCTCCGGGAGATTCAGCACACCGTAGAGCTTCCCCAGGCTTGCGTCAATGTACATATCCGAAACCTCCTCCGCGTGGGCCATGCTGAACAGCATCAGGGCTGTCAGCAGCAGGATCAGGCAGCGTTTCATGGATTCAGCCTCCTTGCAGGAAATGGGGGCAGCACGGGGCGCGGCTATTTCCGCCCCGGGAGAAAGAGCGCGGCCGCGCACAGACCGGCGAGGGCCAGCAGCCCGATGCTGAACCAGCCCAGGCCCAGGAACACCGGCTCGCCCCGGGCGGTGAGGGCCGCGCCGAGGATGCAGGCCGCGCAGATCAGCGCCAGACCCAGCTGGCGAACCAGGCGGAGGTAGAACCGCTCCGCGCCGGGATCGGGCTGGGTTTCCACATGGAGGCCGGCCTCGCCGCGGTTGACGGTGCGCAGGGCGTCGGAGAGCAGGGCGGGCAGGCCCACTGCCTTGAAGGCGCTCTCATAGATCGTCTGCCCGCCCCGCTGCAAGCTCGCCTGCCAATCCACATTCCGCAGGAAAGCACCGCTGAAGCGGGCTCCGGCCACCTTGGCGATGCTGATGTCCGGCGCGATGTCCGCCAGCACCCCCTCGATGGTGGCCATGCCCCGGGACAGCATGGACATGCTCTCGGGCATTTTCAGCCGGTTCGCCCGCATGATCTCGATGACCTCGGCCATGATGCGGCTCAGATCCATGCCGCCCAGATCTGCCGCGGCGTAGCGGTCCAGCAGGCTCTCGCAGTCCCGGAAGAGCTTGCGCCGGTCGACCTCGCCGGTGGCCGCGCCAAGGGCGATGATGGCCTCCGAGCAGGCGCCGGCGTCGCCCCGGGCAATGCCTTCGATGGCGCGGCTGATGATCTTGCGGTCGCGCTCGCTGAGGCGGCCCATCATGCCCATGTCCAGGTAGATGATCCGGCCCTCCTGCACCCGCAGGTTGCCCGGGTGGGGATCGGCGTGAAAGAAGCCGTCCTCGGTGATCTGCTTGACATAGCTGTCCGCCAGCTTCGCGCCGATCTCGTTCAGGTCGTAACCGGCGGCGGTCAGGGCTTCCTTGTCGTTGATGGCCAGGCCGTCGATGCGCTCCATCACCAGCACGGTGGCGGTGGTGTAGCTCCGGAAGACCTTCGGGCAGCCCACATAGGCCAATCCGGCGTTCAGCCGCTGAAATTCCTCCAGGTGCTGGGCTTCAGCGAGGAAGTCCATCTCCTGCTGGGACACGGTCCACATCTCGTCCAGTACGCGATTGAAGTCCACCAGGCTGCCCACGGGCGTGTACTTCAGCAGCTCCGCGCCTTTTTTCATCAGCGCGATGTCCCGGCGCATCAGGTCATGGATGCCCTCCCGCTGCACCTTCACCACCACCCGCTCCCCGGTGTGGAGGACGGCGGCGTGGGCCTGGGCGATGGACGCGCTGCCTAAGGTTTCCCGGCTGAAGTCCGTCAGCACCTCCTCCACCGGGCGGTGCCAGGCGGCCTCCAGCACACGGCTGACCTCCTCCCAGGGCATGGGCGCCACGTCCGTGCGGAGGCGGGTCAGGGCCTCGCAGTACTCTTTGGGCAGGAAGTCGGCGCGCATGGACATGATTTGCCCCAGCTTGATGAAGGTAGGCCCCAGCTCCTCCAGAATGGCGCAGAGCTTGTCCGGGGAAAGGCCGCGCACGATGTCGTTCCGGCGCAGCACCTCCACGATTTCTCCCAGGCGGCCCCGGGTTTCGCTGCGGCTGACGCCCTTCATGCGCTTCGCCCCCCATCCGTGGCGCGGCGGCGCACCTCTGCCTGAATGGCCTCGCTGAGGAGGGCCAGCTGGCGGTCGGAGAGCTGCTCCAGCCAGGCGGGCGCTTCGGCCCTGGGGCTGTCCGGAGCGCTGTGCTTCAGCGGCTCATTGCGCACGCCGGAAGCGCCCATCACTTCCTCGCCCCTGCGCACCAGGCGGCCGCCAAGGCTCTCCAGCTGCCGGTATCCTTCCTCCGCCGCGCCGAGGCCGGCCAGCAGGGTTTGCAGCAGGGCGCTGTCGAGATGATTCATCAGGCTGACCTCCTTTCATGCAGGGCGTAGTGTTATTTCTGCTCCGCGTCGCAGTAAAGGCAGCGGTAGATGCGGCGGGCGGGATCGGTCAAGCGAAAGACCTGAGTGAGGCCGCGCTCGGAGGTGGTGATGCAGCGGGGATTCTTGCAGGTCAGCACGTTTTCGAGGCGCTCGGGCAGGGCCAGGTGCTTCTTCTCGGTGATCTCCCCGTCCACGATGATGTTGACGGTGATGCCGGGGTCGATGTAGCCCAGCACGTCCAGGTCGATGTCGATGTCCTCATCGATCTTGATGATGTCCTTGCGGCCCATCAGGACGCTCTTCACGTTGTGGATCAGCGCGACGGAACACTCCAGCTGATCCAGATGCAGGGTGCGGTAGATCTCCATGCAGCGGCCCGCGGTGATGTGATCCAGCACAATGCCGCGCTTGATGCTGTCAATATTCATGCAAAATCCTCCAGCATACGGGTGATCAGCGCCATGCGCACATAGCGCCCGTTGCGCACCTGATCAAAGTAGATGGCGCGGGGGTCGGCGTCCACCTGGGTGGATATCTCGTTGACCCGGGGCAGGGGATGCAGCACGCGCAGGGCAGGGGAGGCCAGGCGCAGCTTTTCCGGGGTGAGGATGTAGGTGTCCTTCAGGCGCACATAGTCCGCCTCGTTGAAGAAACGCTCCTTCTGCACCCTTGTCATGTAGAGGAAGTCCAGCCGCGGCAGGGCTTCTTCCATCGCCTGATGCTCCTCGAAGGGAATGCCCTGATCCCGGAGGGTGTTGAGCAGGTACTCGGGCAGGCGCAGCTCAGGCGGGGAAATCAGCAGGAAGCGCACGCCGGGATAGCGGATCAGCGCGAGGATCAGCGAGTGCACCGTGCGGCCGAACTTCAAATCGCCGCAGAGGCCGATGGTCATGTCGCCCAGATGGCCGTGCTCGCGCCGGATGGTCATCAGGTCGGTCAGGGTCTGGGTGGGGTGGTTGTGGCCGCCGTCGCCAGCGTTGATGATGGGCACCTCGGAGGTGTACTGAGCGGCCATGGGCGCGCCCTCCTTGGGGTGGCGCATGGCGATGATGTCGGCGTAGCAGGAGACGGTGCGCACGGTGTCCTGCAGGGATTCACCCTTGGCGGACGAGGACGAGTCCGCCGAGGAAAAGCCCAGCACGCCGCCGCCCAGGGACAGCATGGCCGACTCAAAGGACAGGCGGGTGCGGGTGCTCGGCTCAAAGAAGAGCGTGGCTAAGATGCGCCCGCGCTGGCTCTCGCCCCAGTCCCTGGGGTTCGCCCGCATGGCGTCCGCCAGGTTCAGCAGATCTTCAATCTCATCGGGCGTCAGGTCTGTGATGTTGATCAGATGCCGCATGGTACCTCCTCAGCAGACTGTATTCATATTCATTGTACTGTATGCGGGGGATTTGTCAACCGCCCTGTGCGCATTTGAGGGTAATCGCTTACAAACCTATGGAAAAAGCGACGATCAGAACACCCCTGTATCCGGGTCTGCGCCTCATCTGCATGGAACCTCAGACTGCCATGCGCATGATCCCCTGCAAGAACCCAATTCATACCTACTCTATAAGGGTTAAAAAGTCTTTTGAAGATGGGATGGGGGTCTGGGGGAAGGGAAGGAGCTTTTCTTCAGAAAAGTTCCTTCCCTTCCCCCAGAATCCGTAAGCAACCGCCCTGTGCGCATTTCAGCCTCTGCCCAGATCCTTCACCACATTTTGCGCCCAGAAGTCCGAGCGCAGCATGATCAGGCCGATGACCAGCTTGATGACATCGATGAACTGTACGCAGAAGTAGATGGACACGATGTCCAGGTTGGTGAAGCGGCAGAGCAGGAAGGCCAGAAGCACGGTGACGCACCAGGTGTAGACCGCGTCGAACAGGAAGGTGATCAGGGTGCGCCCGCCGGAGCGGATGGTGAAATAAGTCACGTGGGCGAAGGAGTGCAGGGGCAGGGCCAGACCGGCGATGGTCAGCATGCGGCGAACCAGCTCGCGCACGGCGTCGTCCACCTGGTAGAGCAGGGGCACATAGGGCGCTGCGAGGATCATCATCCCCCCGATGGCGATGTGCAGCACTTCGGTGAGAAAAATCAGCTTGCGGTCGATGTCCCGGGCTTCCCTGAGTTCGCCCGCGCCCAGCTTCTGGCCCACCATGATGGATACCGCGCTGCCCATGCCGAACATGATGACGCAGAAGAGATTCCAGGCCGTGCCGGTGATGTTGAGGGCGGCCACAGCGTTCAGGCCGCGGGTGGAGTAGAACTGGTTGATGAAGGTCATGCCCAGGCTCCAGAGGATCTCGTTGACCAGCAGGGGCAGGCCCATGGGGATCACCCGGCGGATGAGTTTCCCGGGCACATAGCCTGAGCGGTACGCGCCCTTCAGGAAGACGTACTTGACGGTGTGCCGGTGGGCGTGGCCGGTGACCACCAGCAGCTCTACATACCGGGAGACCACCGTGGCGATGGCCGCGCCCTGTACGCCCAAAGCCGGCGCGCCCAGGTGCCCGAAAATCAGCACCCAGTTCAGGAACAGGTTGGTCAGGATGGCGCAGATGCCCGCCGCCATGGGCGCCACGGTCTCCCCGGACTCCCGCAGGGTGCCCGCGTAGGCCTGCACCGCCGCAAAGGGCGGCAGCCCCCAGAGCATGATGCGCAGGTAGCCCATGCCCTGAGACAGGGTCAGGGCCAGGTCGCCGCCGTTGGCGTCACCGGTGAGGAAGGCCTGGATGAAGCGCTCGCCGAAGGTGATATACACCGCTAAGGACAGGGCAGTGCAGATCAGGATGAAATACAGCTTGATGCGGAAGGTGTGCCGCATGCCCTCCATGTCGCCGCTGCCGTAGAACTGCGCGCCAAAGATGCTGATGCCGCTCAGCCCGCCGAAAACCGCGAGGATGAAGACGTACATCACCTGATTGGCGATGGAGGTCGCTGAAATAGCTTCCGTGCCCAGGCTGCCCACCATCACATTGTCCAGCAGATTGACGAAATTGGAGATAAACTGCTGAACCACAATGGGGATCAGCAGCCGAAAAACCGAGGCATAGAATTGCTTTGTGCCGATCAGCCGCCTGAACATGCCATCCCTCCTTCCGCGCTTATGCACCTGGCGACGGGTCGGCCTTCGGCAGCTTGCGCGGGCCGGCGATCAGGTAGCAGGCCATGTGGGCGGCGAAGGTCACCAGCCAGGACACGGGATAGGAGAGGTACAGCACCTCGGGGGTGTGAAAGGCAGGGATCTGGAAGAGCGTCAGGATCCAGACGACCCGGAGGGCGCAGGCACCGGTCAGGGAGACCAGCATGGGCATGATGGAAAAGCCGATGCCCCGCAGCTGGCCCACCATCACGTCCATCAGGCCGCAGAGGAAATAGGTGGGCAGGATGATGCGCATGCGCCGGAGGCCGTAGGCGATGACCTCCTCCTGGCCGTTGTAGATGGCCATCAGCGGGCGGTCCAGCACCAGGAAGAGCAGACCCGTGCCCAGGCCGATGACCGTCACCGTGCCCAGGCAGCACCAGAGCACCCGCCGCACCCGGCTGTACTTTTTCGCGCCGTAGTTCTGGCTGGCGAAGGTGATGTCCGCCTGGTGAATGGCGTTCATGGCGGTGTACACAAAGCCCTCCAGGTTGCTGGCGTTGGTGTTGCCCGCCATGGCGATGGAGCCGAAGGAGTTGACGGAGGTCTGGATGAGCACATTGGAGATGGAGAAGATGCTGCCCTGCAGTCCGGCGGGCAGGCCCACCCGGACGATCTCCTTCAGGGACGCGCCGTCGACGCGCAGGCGGCGGAGATCCAGGTGAATGGCGCTGCTGGTGTGGAGGAGGCAGTTGATGACCAGCACCGCGCTGATCAGCTGGCTGGCCACCGTGGCGATGGCCACCCCTGCCACATCCATGTGAAAAACGATGACCAGCAGCAGGTTGAGCAGCACATTGGCCAGACCCGCCACGGACAGGTAGTACAGGGGACGCTTGGTGTCGCCCACAGCGCGCAGGATGGCCGCGCCAAAGTTGTACAGCATGTTGACGGGCATGCCCAGGAAATAGATGCGGATGTACACGCTGGCCAGGTCGATCACGTCTTCCGGCGAGTTCATCAGCAGGAGCAGGGGCTTGGCCATCACCAGGCCGAAGACGCCCACTGCCACGCCGGAGATCAGGGCGATGGTGATGGAGGTATGCACGCCCTTCTGCACCCCGGCGATGTCCCCCGCGCCGAAATGCCGGGCCACCAGCACGCTGGAGCCCACGCTCAGGCCCATGAAGACGTTCACCAGCAGGTTGATCAGCGAGCCTGTGGAGCCCACCGCGGCCTGGGACTGGGAGCTGGCGTACCGTCCCACCACAATAATATCCGCCGCGTTGTACAGCAGCTGCAGCACGCCCATGAGGATCAGCGGGCCAGAAAAGGCCAGCACCTTGGGCAGGAGGCTGCCGGTGGTCATGTCCATCTCATACCGGCGGGCGGGGCTGCGGTGAAGCTTTTCAAGGAGTCTTGTCATGATATGCTCCTGTGCGGAATGAAGGGGAAGGGGAGGGAGGCGAATCAGCCGCCGAGAAACTCCTTCAGGCAGCGCTCATAGGCCGCCACAGGGTCAGATGCGGCGGTGATGGGCCGGCCCACCACGATATAGTCGCTGCCGGCCTCCCGGGCTTTGGCCGGGGTCATGATCCGGGCTTGGTCGTCCGCGGCGCTGTCGGCAAAGCGGATGCCCGGGGTGACCGTCACAAAATCAGGCCCGCAGGCATCTTTGACCAGGGCGGCCTCCAGCGGCGAGCAGACCACGCCCGCGCACCCGGCGGCCTTCGCGTTCCGGGCATAGGCCATCACGGTTTCAGGCATGGTGGCGCTGATGAGCAGTTCCTTATGCATGCGCTCCTCGCTGGTGGAGGTCAGCTGGGTGACTGCCAGCAGCAGGGCGGAGGTGCCGTCCTCCCGCTTCAGCCCGGCGGCGGCGGCCTCCATCATGGGGATGGTGCCGGCGGCGTGCACATTCACCATGTCCACGTCCAGACGGCTCAGCACCCGCATGGCCTTGCCCACGGTATTGGGGATGTCGTGCAGCTTCAGGTCGAGGAAGAGCCTGTGCCCCCGCGCCTTGATGGCCCGCACAATGTCCGGCCCAGCGCTGTAATACAGCTCCATGCCGATCTTCACAAAGGGTTTCCTTCCGCTGAACAGGTCCAGGAAGGATAGCGTTTTATCCGCGCTGTCAAAATCCAGGGCGATGATCACGTCTGCTGCCATATGCCGCTCCTTTTTTATCGAATGGGTTGTGCTTCCTCAGGATACCCGCTGAATGTCCCGCAGGCGGCGGATGCCCAGCCTGTCCATCTCGGCGGGCAGGGCGTCGATGATCTCCCTGCAGGCGGTGGGATTGATCAGATTGGCGGCGCCCACCTGCACGGCGGAAGCCCCGGCCATCATCATCTCGATCACGTCCGCGGCAGTGGTGATGCCGCCCATGCCGATGACGGGAATGGACACGGCTCCGGTCACCTGCCAGACCATGCGCAGGGCGATGGGGAAGATGCCCGGCCCGGAATACCCGCCCATGGTGTTGGCCAGCACGGGACGGCGGCGCTTCAGGTCAATGCGCATGCCCAGCAGGGTGTTGATCAGGGACAGGCCGTCCGCCCCGGCTTCCTCGCAGGCCCTGGCGATGGCCACTATGTCGGTCACGTTGGGGGAAAGCTTCATGTACACGGGCCTGGTGGCCACTTTTTTGACCGCCCGGGTGATTTCAGCCGCCGCCTCCGGGCTGGTGCCGAAGGCCATGCCGCCGTGGCGCACATTGGGGCAGGAGATGTTGATTTCCAGAATTGCCACCTGCTCCTCCCGGCTCAGCAGGGCGGCGGCTTCCACATAGTCCTGCACGGAGAAGCCGCTGATGTTGGCGATGATGGGCTTACGGAAGATCTTCCGCAGGGCCGGCAGCTCCCCGGCGATGACATGCCGGACGCCGGGATTCTGCAGGCCCACGCTGTTGAGCATGCCGGCGGGACACTCGGCGATGCGCGGCGTGGGGTTGCCGAAGCGCGCCTCGGCGGTGGTGCCCTTGAAGGACAGGCTGCCCAGGCAGTTGATGTCGTAATACGGTGTGAATTCCTGGCCGAAGCCAAAGGTGCCGGAGGCCGGGATGACCGGGTTGTCCAGCTCCACTCCGGACAGGCTGACGCGCAGATCGTGTTCGGTCACCAGTCCAGCGCCTCCCCTCTGAACACGGGCCCGTCGGCGCAGACCCGCTTCGGCCCTTCCTTCGTCTGAATGCTGCAGCCCATGCACGCGCCAAAGCCGCAGCCCATGCGCTCCTCCAGGCTGAACTGGGAGGGCACGCGCACCCGGTGATGCAGGGCCTTCAGCATAGGCAGGGGGCCGCAGGCGCAGAGGCTGTCAAAGGACAGGCGATCCAGCACATCGGTCACCAGCCCCTTTTCCCCCGCGGAGCCGTCCTCGGTCACCACCACGGTTTCCAGCCCCAGCGACCGGGCTTCGTCCACCAGAAAGAGGTCGGCGGCATGGCGGAAACCCGCCGCAAGGATCGGCTGGCAGCCCTTTTTCAGCAGCGCCCGCCCCAGGCCGATCAGCGGCGGCAGGCCAACGCCTCCGCCCGCCAGCAGCGGTCTGCAGCCGCATGCTTCCGGGTCGAAGCCATTGCCAAGGGGGCTGAGGACGTCTACCTGCTCGCCGGGGCGCAGGGCGGCCATTTTTGCGGTGCCAGCGCCTACCTGCCGGAAGACCAGCGTCAGGGTGTTCTCAGTCCAGTCGCACACAGAGATGGGACGGCGCAGGTACAGGCCGGGCAGGGCGATTTGCACAAACTGGCCCGGGCGGGTCACGCCGTTGGGGCCGGCCAGCGTCCAGCGGTGGACATCAGCGGTCAGCGGAGCGCATTCGGTCAGCGTCAGCAGCATGTCACCCTTCCTTTCTCCGCCAGATAGGCGATCCTCTCTCCCGTCATGGTCAGCTGGCAGGCGGCGTGTACCCTCCGCCCCGCAAAGGGCGTGGCCCTGCCCATCGAGAGGAAGGCCTCCGGCTGAATGGTTTCGTCCGCGTGCAGGTCAAAGACCGTCAGCTCGGCCTGATCGCCGATTTCAATCCCACCGCCCAGGCGGAAGCGCTTCCGGGGGCGCAGGGCCAGAGCGTCGATCAGGAGATTCAGCGGCATACGCCCGGTCTCTGCCAGCTCAGTATACAGCAGAGGGAAGGCGGTTTCAATCCCCACAATGCCCATGGCGGAGCCGCTCAGCCCCTTCGCCTTTTCCTCCGCGCTGTGGGGCGCGTGGTCGGTGGCAATGCAGTCGATGGTGCCGTCCAGGAGCCCTTCCAGCAGCGCGTCCCGGTCGGCGGCGGCGCGCAGGGGCGGATTCATCTTGAAGCGGCCCGCGTCCGGAGCGCTGGGGTCGCCGGGCAGGTCGTCCTCGGTCAGGAGCAGGTAGTGGGGCGCGGTCTCGCAGGTGATGTCCACCCCCTCGCGCTTGGCGGCGCGGATCAGGGCGACACTCTCCCGGGCGGACACGTGGCAGACGTGATAGCGGCAGCCCGTTTCCCGGCAGAGCTCGATGTCCCGGCGGATGGGCTCCCACTCGCTGGAGGAGGGGATGCCCGGAAGCCCGTGCCTCGCCGCGTAGCTTCCCGCGTGGATGCCCGCGCCCTCCGGAATGTGGGTGAGGTTCTCGCAGTGGGCGCTGATGAGGCTGTCTGCCGCCCGGCACTTGACCATGGCTTCCCGCATGACAGCGGCGGTTTTGATCCCCCGGCCGTCGTCGGAAAAGCCGCAGACCCGCCCGGCCAGGGCAGCTATGTCGACGGTCTCGCCCTCCCCGCGCTGGCCGAGGGTGATGGCGCCGAAAGGCAGCACCCGGATGACGGCCTCCTCCGCGATGAGCTTCTCCTCAAGGGCCAGGTGAGCCGGGCTGTCCGGCGGGGGATTCAGGTTGGGCATGGCGCAGACCACAGTATATCCGCCCCGCGCCGCCGCCCGGGTGCCCGTGGCGATGGTTTCCTTGTACGAAAAGCCCGGCTCCCGGAGGTGCACATGCACGTCCGCAAAGCCGGGAAACAGGGCGCAGCCGCCGCAGTCCAGCACGCGATCAGCCAAAACAGCCCCCAGCGGGCCTTTCGCGGCTACCACGCCGTTCTCCACCAGCAAATCGCCGGGTTCAAAGCCCCCCGGCGACCAGATCATCGCGTTTTTCAGCAGATTCCGCATGCGGTCTCCTTCCGATCGCACAGGCAGGGGAACCCCTCCCTCAGGACGGATTCCCCCGCAGTTCACTCAGCTTCCCAGATAGGCCTTCTGCACCGCGTCGTTGTGGAGCAGGTTTTCCGCGCTGCCGGTCATGGAGATCAGGCCGGTCTCCAGCACATAGGCCCGGTGGGCCACGGAAAGCGCCATCTGCGCGTTCTGCTCCACCAGCAGCACGGTCACGCCCGAGGCGTGGAGCTCGCTGATGATCTGGAAGATCTGATCCACCAGAATCGGCGCGAGGCCCATGGAGGGCTCATCTAACATCATCAGTTTGGGGCGGCACATCAGGGCGCGGGCCATGGCTAACATCTGCTGCTCGCCGCCGGAGAGGGTGCCCGCGATCTGCCCGGAGCGCTCCTTCAGCCGGGGGAAGCGCTGGAACATCTCGTCCAGGGATTCCGCCACCTCCTGGGAGGTGCGTGTGTACCCGCCCATTTCCAGGTTCTCCCGCACGCTCATCTGCTGGAAGACCAGGCGGCCCTCCGGGCAGAGGGAGAGGCCCATGGGCACGATGCGGCTGGCCTGCATGCCGGTGATATCCTTCCCGCCGAAGGTGATGCTGCCGGTACGGGGCTTGATGAGGCCGGCGATGGTGTTGAGGGTGGTGGACTTGCCCGCGCCGTTGGCCCCGATCAGGGTCACGATCTCGTTCTCGTACACCTCTAAGGAGATGCCCTTGATGGCGTGGATCGCTCCGTAATAGACGTGCAGATCCTCCACCTTCAGCATGGGCTGCTGCTGGTTTTCGCTCACGGTCAGCCCTCCTTCCTGCGCCCCAGATAGGCTTCGATCACCACAGGGTTGTTCTGGATCTCATCCGCTGTGCCCTTGGCGATGACCTTGCCGTAGTTCAGCACGCAGATGCCCTCGCAGATGCCCATGACCAGCCGCATGTCGTGCTCAATCAGCAGCACGGCGATCTGGAAGCGGTCGCGGATGCGGATGATGTTCTCCATCAGTTCTTCGGTCTCATGGGGATTCATGCCGGCGGCGGGCTCGTCCAGCAGCAGCAGGCTGGGATTGGTGGCCAGGGCCCGCACAATCTCCAGGCGGCGCTGGGCGCCGTAGGGCAGGGAGGAGGCCTGCACGTCCGCCAGGTCCTGCATGTCAAAGATGGACAGCAATTCGAGCGCCTGCTCATGCTGCTGCTTTTCTTTTTTCCAGTAGGCCGGCAGACGCAGGATGCCCGAGAACATGCCGTAGGAAATCTGGTTGTGGAGGCCGATGCGCACGTTCTCCTCCACGGTCATGTTGCTGAACAGGCGGATGTTCTGGAAGGTGCGCGCCAGGCCCAGGCGGGAGGCCTGCACGATGTTCATACCCGAGGTGTCCCGGCCGTTGACCAGCACGGTGCCGGTGGTGGGCTGGTACACCTTGGTCAGCAGGTTGAACACGGTGGTCTTGCCCGCGCCGTTGGGGCCGATCAGACCGGCGATCTCGGTGCGGCCGATGGTCAGGTTGAAGTCATCGACGGCCTTCAGTCCGCCGAACTCAATGCCCAGGTGGTGGGTTTCCAGCACGGGCTGGCTGCCCAGGTCGCGCTCGGGCACAATGGAATGGCTGGGCACCGGGACCATCCTGGTCTCAGCGCGGCGTTTGATCACTTCACTCATGCGGCCTGGCCTCCCTTCTCACCGTCCGCGGGCTGCTTTCGCCGGAACAGCTGCTTCAGCCTCTGGGCGGGGGTGCGCAGCAGCGACTGGAGCTTGGGGTTGTTGGTGGTAATCATCACCACGATCAGCACCACGGCGTACACCAGCATGCGGTAATCGGCGAAGGTGCGCAGCACTTCCGGTAGGATGGTCAGCACGGTGGCGGAGATGATGGAGCCAAGGATATTGCCGATGCCGCCCAGCACCACGAAGACCAGCACGTTGATGGACTGATCGAACTTGAACTTGCCCGGCACCAGGGTGGAGAAGTTCAGCCCGTAGAGCGCCCCGGCCATGCCTGCCAGCACGGCGGAGGTCACGAAGGCCATCATCTTGTACTTGGTGATGGGGATGCCCATCGATTCCGCGGCGATGCGGTTGTCCCGGATGGCCATGATCGCCCGGCCCGAGCGGCTGTTGACCAGGTTCAGCACCACCACCAGGGTGATGAGAATCAGGATGAAGCCCGCCTCAAAGGTGGCGATCTTGCCCACCTTCACCGCGCCGTTGGGGCCGTTGAGCAGCAGGGTGCCCGGCAGGTTGGGGTTCAGGAAGCCCAGGCGCAGGGAGGTTCCTTCCACCGAGGCGTACACGCAGTTGAGCACGTTGCGGATGATTTCACCGAAGGCGAGAGTCACAATGGCCAGGTAGTCGCCCCGCAGCCGCAACACCGGGATGCCGATGACCACGCCGGCCAGGCCCGCCATCAGTCCGCCCGCGGCCATGGCGATGACCAGCCGCAGCAGGGTGTTCTCCATCTGGAAGGCATTGAGCAGCCAGCCGGACACCACAATGCCCGTGAAGGCACCCACGCTCATGAAGCCCGCGTGGCCCAGGCTCAGCTCGCCGGAGATGCCGATGACCAGGTTGAGGGACACCGCCATGACGATCCAGCAGCAGATGGGGATCAGCTGGCCCTTCATGGTGCGGGACAGGCTGCCCGCGCTGAGCATGAGCTGCATCAGGATGAACGCGGCGATGATGATCCCGAAGGTGACGCAGTTGTAAATCAGCTTGGAACGCTTGGTTTTCATGCCGCTCACCTCACACTTTCTCGCGGACTGCCTTGCCGAGCAGGCCGGTGGGCCGCACCAGGAGCACGACGATCAGCACCGCGAACACGATCGCGTCGCCCAGCTCCGTGGAGATGTATGCCTTGCCGAGGATCTCGATGACGCCCAGCAGGATGCCGCCGATCATGGCGCCGGGTATGGAACCGATGCCGCCGAACACCGCCGCGGTGAAGGCCTTGATGCCCGGCATGGAGCCCGTGGTGGGCTGCAGGGTCGGGTAGGCCGAGCACAGCAGCACGCCCGCGATGGCGGCTAAGGCTGAGCCGATGGCGAAGGTGGCGGAGATGGTGCGGTTCACGTTGATGCCCATCAGCTCCGCCGCGCCGCGGTTCTCGGACACACAGCGCATGGCCTTGCCCAGCTTGGTCTTGGCGGTGAAGGTAGTCAGGGCGATCATGATGACGATATTGGCCGCGATGGTCAGCAGGGTGTTGCCGCTGATCTTCAGCTGGCCGGAGAAGAGGGAGACCGCGCCGAGGCTGAACAGGCCCGGGAAGTTCTTGGGCGTCGCGCCCCAGATCAGCAGCGCCAGATTCTGCAGCAGATAGCTCATGCCGATGGCCGTGATCAGCACCGCCAGGGAGGTGGCCCTGCGCAGGGGACGGTAGGCCAGCCCTTCGATGGTGATGCCCAGCAGGGTGCAGAAAACCATGGCCAGCAGCAGCGCCACCAGCGGGTGCAGATTCCAGTACTGCAGGGCGCAGAAGGCGATGTACGCGCCCACCATGATGACATCGCCGTGCGCGAAATTCAGCATCTTCGCGATGCCGTACACCATGGTGTAGCCCAAGGCGATGATCGCGTAAATACTGCCAAGGCTGATGCCGTTGACCAGGTTGGACAGAAAGACCATTCGCTCACTTCCCTCTCCCGATGGGATCTGTGTGTGACTCCTTTTATTGTATCACATATCCCGGGATTTTGTCCATATGCGGATTTTGCTGCACGGAAAAACAGATTTTGCTGCACGGAAAAACAGAGTCAGCCGGTTCGGATTCCTCCAGATAAACGTGAATCCGGCCCCGGCGAACCGGAACCGGACCACGCTGCCCAGTCGGTACAGGCTCACGCAGCCTGCTCAGATGGGTCTTTACTTGGTGAAGCCAACGTACACGCCGTTCTCGATGATGACGGCGGTGGGGGTCTTGCTCACGGCGCCGGTGGCGTCCCAGGTCATGGTGCCGGTCACGCCCTCGACGGTGATCTGCTGCATGGCGGCGATCATCGCGTCGCAGATATCCTCGGCCTTGTCGCCGTTCTTCACGCCGGCCACCTCAGCGGCGGCCACCAGAGCGTACACGCCGTCATAGGCATCCGCGGCGAACTGGTTCGGCACCTCGCCGTAGAGCTCCTGATAGCGGGCCACGAACTTCTGGGTCTTCTCGTCCTGCGCGTCGGCGGAGAAGGGGGTCAGCAGCATGACGCCCTCGGCCAGGGAGGTGTCAAAGCCTTCGATGGACAGGATGCCGTCCATGCCGTCCACGCCGAAGAACACGGGCTTGTACTCGTTGGCGTTGGCGGTCTGCAGGATCATGGAAGCGGGGGTGTAGTAAATGGGCAGGAACACCAGGTCAGCGCCCTTGTTCTGAGCGTCGGCCACCTGCACGGAGAAGTCCACCGTGTCGTCGGTGAAGGTGGTCACGGAGACGATCTCCATGCCCAGCTCAGCAGCCTTCTCGTTGAAGGTGTTGTAGATGCCGGTGGAGTAGGCGTCAGCGTTGTTGTAGATCACGGCGATCTTGGTGGCCAGCTTGTGCTCGTTGATGTACTCAGCGGAGGCCGCGCCCTGGGCGGGGTCGGTGAAGCACACCTGGTACACGTTGTCCTTGTCCTCGGTAACGGCGGTGGAGGAGGCGGAGGGGGTCAGCATGAACACCCGCTCCTCATAGGCCAGCGCGCTCACCGCGATGCAGGGGGTGGTGGTGGTGGTGCCGATGATCATCTGGGCGTTCTGGTCCATCACGCTGTTGTAGGCGTTCACGGCTACCTCAGCGTCGTGGGTGTCGTCAGCGTCCAGCAGCACGATCTGGAACTTGCCGCCGGCGGCGTTGATCTCTTCAACAGCGATCGCGGCGCCGCGGGAGGTGGCGTTGCCGTACACAGCGGCCGCACCGGTCAGCGGGCCAATGTGGGCGATGGTCAGGGTGACGGTTTCCTCAGCGTGCACGGCGGTCAGGCCAAAGGCCAGCACCAGCGCCAGCACCAGAGCGAGCATTTTCTTCATACGGACAGTCCTCCTTATTGCTTAGGCTGTCCGGCGCAGGTTTTCTCCCCGCCGGACAATCAGGCACATTATACGCCCGGCCGCAGCGTGATTCAAGGTTCCGACTGTATTATCCTTGTTTTTTCTGACCCTCGGGCTTGTTGAACACCACGTTGACGATGATGCCCAGAATCAGGGCGGTGGCGATGGCGGAGATGGTGATGGCGCCCAGGTTCAGCTGCAGACCGCCGATGCCGCACACCAGGATGGAGGCGACCACGAAGAGGTTGCGGTTGTCGCTCAGATCCACGGGCTGGAGCATCTTCAGGCCGGACACGGCGATGAAGCCGTACAGGGCGATGCACACGCCGCCGGTGATGCAGGAGGGCACGGAGTTCACAAAGGCGGTGAAGGGGCCGAAGAAGGACAGAAGGATGCAGTACACGGCCGCAATCACAATGGTGGACACAGAGGCGTTGCCGGTGATGGCCACGCAGCCCACGGACTCACCGTAGGTGGTGTTGGGGCAGCCGCCGAAGAAGGAGCCGATCATGGAGCCCACGCCGTCGCCCACAAGGGTGTGATCCAGGCCGGGATCGGTGATCAGGTCGCGCTCGATGATGGAAGAGAGGTTCTTGTGGTCGGCGATGTGTTCGGCAAGGGTCACGAAGGCCACAGGCGCGAAGAGCACGAAGAGGTTGATGACATCGGAGAGACCGTTCAGCTTGTTGACGGCGCCGCCTTCGGCCGCCGCGGCGATCTCCGCGTCATAGATGCCGAAAGCGCCCAGGAAAGTGAAGTGGGGCACCTCGAAGAGCTGCATGCCGCTGAACTTGCTCAGATCGATGATCTGCAGGGCGGCGCTGCCGGTGGCGTTCCCGATGAAGGTCAGGATCAGGCCGACGATGTAAGCCGCCACAATGCCCACAATGAAGGGGACCATGCGGATGCTCTTGTTGCCCTTGACCGAGGCCCAGACCGTCACCAAGAAGGCGAAGAGACCCAGGGCGATGTGCACCAGGCTGTAGCCCGCGGGATCGGCGGCAGTGTTGGTCAGGTTGTTGATGGCGCTGCCGCACAGGGACAGGCCGATCAGGGCGACCGTGGGGCCGATGACGACCGGCGGCAGGAGCTTGTTGACCCAGCCGGAGCCGGTGATCTTGATGACAATCGCGATGACAACGTACACCAGGCCGGCGCAGACCGCGCCGAGGATGATGCCCAGGAAGCCGAAGGCGCAGGCGCCCGCCAGCGGGGAAATGAAGGCGAAAGAGCTGCCCAGGAAGACAGGGCTCTTGCCGCGGGTGGCCCAGATATAGAAGAGCGTGCCGAAGCCGGCGCCGGCCAGGGCAGCGGGCTGGTTCAGGTAGAGACCGGTGGAATCCGCCAGGATCGGCACCAGCAGGGTCGCGGCCATGATGGCCAGCAACTGCTGGAAGGCGTACAGCAGATTCTTCTGGAACGGCGGCTTGTCGGACACATTGTAGACGAGCTTCATGGAGAGCCTCCTTTTCGGTCGTTGGGGAATGGTGTGTATGAAAACCGGCAGCGCCGGGCTTCAGCAGGGTCAGGGTTCACACTGATAGAGGGCGACGCCGTCCTCCCCATCGATTTCCGTCACCCGCACCCCCACGCGCTCCTGGCGGGAGGTGGGCAGGTTTTTGCCGACGTGGTCTGCGCGAATGGGCAGCTCCCGGTGCCCCCGGTCGATGAGCACTGCCAGCTGGATGCGCCCCGGCCGGCCCCGGTCCAGCAGGGCTTCCATGGCGGCGCGGACGGTCCGGCCCGTGTAGATCACATCGTCCACCAGCACCACGGTCTTGCCGGTGATGTCAAAGGGCAGGTCGGCTCCGCCCACCCAGGGCTCCGGAGAGATGGCGGTCAGGTCGTCCCGGTAGAGGCTGATGTCCACTTCCCCCACGGGCAGGGCGATGCCCTCGCTGCGGGCGATGATGCCGTTGATGCGCCGGGCCAGGGGCACGCCCCGCCGCCGGATGCCCACCAGCACCACGTTATCGAGGGGGGAGAGCTGCTCGATCAGCTCATGGGCCATGCGCGTCAGGCAGCGCTGCATGGCGGCGCCGTCCATCAGCCTTGCCTTGAGCTTTCCCTCCGCCATGCTCCCGCCTCCTCACAAAAAACGTCTCCCCGCAGCACGGAGAGACGCACATCAACAAAGCCTGTATCCGTGCAGCCTTTTCAGCCTCTCTGTGCTGTCCTTAAAGGGTTGCCTGGAAACCGCGGGTATTATAGCATTGCCCGCCCTGTTTGTAAAGGGCCCGGAAGTTAACATATGACGCAAATAACGTCATACAAATGTCACAGATGCGGGCCTTCGCATGCGGGAACAGCGCGGGAACAGCGCAAAAGGGCCCCCGGCTCAGCGCCGGAGGCCCCGTGTTCACTTGCGCGAACGGGATTGCGAAGGGGATTACTTCTGGGCGTCGTAGGCAGCCTGATACTCTTCCAGGATCATGTCGCCGCCCATGGCGTACCATTCCTCATACGCAGCCTTCAGACCGGCCAGATCGATCTTGCCGGCGATGTACTGCACCTGAGCGTCCTCCACATCGGTGTTGAGGGTGGCGCCCATCAGAGTGGCGGTCTCGCTGTCCAGGGTCAGGCAGGGATTGGCGATGACGTACTTGGCGTTGTCGATCAGGTTCTGGTTGTACCAGGTGCGCAGCTGAGTCTGGGCAGTGGGCGGGGTCAGGTCGCCGTTGACGTTCATGCCCAGCTGGTTCAGGGAGTGCTGCACGGTCTTGGTGTAGGTGTCATACTGAGCGGAATTCTCCTTCTCGCCCTCGGGATAGGTGTAGCGATAGCCGTCGGACTGGATCCAGTAGGTCACGCCCTCCAGGCCGCAGTTCAGCAGGGTCTGGCCCTCGGCGGAGTTGCACCAGTCGAGGAAGGCCAGGACCTTGGGCAGCTTCTCCTCGGTCACAGCCTTGGTGATGACGACCTCACCGGAGGCGCCGGTGTTCTGGGGCCAGATCTGGATGTTGCCTTCGCTGTCGGGCAGGGCGGTCAGCAGGGTGACGACGGGGTTGGCGGCGTCCACGCCCATGTTGGCCTCGAGCCATTCCTCATAGCGATAGCCGTTGTCCAGGCAGTCCAGGCGCATCAGGGCCTTGGGCGGATCGGAGCGCTCGGCGTCGTCCCAGTTGCCGCTCTCAATGGTCATGAAGTTGGGGTCAATGCCGCCGGCGGCATAGAGCTCGCGCAGGAAATCCAGGCCTTCCTGGAACTTCTCGTTCTCGAACGCGGGATAGATCTTGCCTTCCGCGTCCACACCGTACTGATAGGGAGCGCCGAACATGACGGTAGTGATGCCGATGGTGCCGGCCACATACTTGCACATGTTGATGGCATACATGCCGTCCAGGTTAGCCAGGGCCATGCACAGGGCCTTGAATTCCTCAACGTTGGCGGGCACGGTCTCGATGCCGGCCTGGGCTGCGTAATCGTTGCGGTAGTAGATGCCGGCGCGGGCATAGGCGCGGGCGCGGTAGATGCCGTAGACGCGGCCGTCGATGGACGTATTGTCATAGGTGGACTGCTGGCCGGCCGCCAGGTTGGCGTACTGGGGGATGTAGTCGGTCAGATCCCAGAACGCGCCGGCGCGGGCGGAGGAGATGGTGATGGCGTCCCGCGGGCCCTGCATGACCATGACCTCAGGCATATTCATGGGGTCAGCCAGGGTCAGAGAGGTCTTCTCGCCGTAGACGGAGTTGGCCACCCAGGTGATGTCCAGCTTGACGCCGGTGGCATCGTAGATGGCCTGCAGCACGGGATTGCCTTCCTCCAGGGTCTTCCAATCGGAATCAGCGTAGAAGTCGGGCAGCATGACCTTCAGGGTCATTTCCTCCTTCGCCTCACCGGAAGCGAAGCCCACCATGGACAGCACCATGGCCAGGGACAGGAAGAGCGCAACGATCTTTCTCATGGAAAAACCTCCTTGTGATATTGTTATCTCATGCGCCTCTCTGGCGCTGATAACCGGATTGGGAACGGGTCAGCCCTTCAGCGCGCCCACCATGACGCCCTTCACGAAGTACTTCTGCAGGAAGGGATAGATGCACATGATCGGCACGGTGGCCACCACGATGACCGCCATCTTGATGGATTCCTTGGGGGGCTCCACAAAGTTGGGATCCATCAGGCTCATGTCGCCCGCGGAGGCCTCGGCGGTCACGATGATATTGCGCAGGATGAGCTGCAGGGGATACATCTTGTCGTCGGTCAGGTAGATCATGGCGCCGAAGTAGGAGTTCCAGTGGCCCACCGCGTAGAACAGGCCGAAGGTGGCCAGCACCGGCAGGGACAGGGGTAGCACGATGCGCGCTAAGGTGGTCAGGTCATTGCAGCCGTCCAGGTGGGCGCTCTCCTCCAGCTCCTGGGGGATGCCCGCGAAGAAGTTCTTAACGATCATCATGTTGTAGGCCGAGATCGCGCCGGGCAGCAGCAGGGCCCAGTAGGTGCCGCGCAGGCCCAGCCAGGAGGACACCACGATGTAGCCGGGAATCATACCGCCGGAAAAGAACATCGAGATGATGACCATGTTGTGCAGGGCCGAGCGCCCGCGCAGATACTTCTTGCTGAGCGGATAGGCCATGGTCACGGTGCAGAACAGGTTGATGGCTGTGCCGCAGACCGTGATCAGAATTGAGTTGCCGAAAGAGCGCAGGATCTTGTTGGACGCGAAGATGTACCGGTAGGCGTCCAGGGACCAGGTGTGCGGGATGATGAACATGGAGCGGGTCTGCAGCTCCAGCTCGGTGGCGAAGGAGTTGAAGATGATGTAGATGATGGGCAGCACGGTGGTCAGGGCCACCAGGGTGATGATCAGGTAGTTGAAGATGTCGAAGACCACGCTGCCGGCGGTGCGGTAGACGCCCACCGGGCCGTTGGTGATGGTGACGGTCTTGCCGTTGAGCTGAACGGAGTTGATTTCCTGCTTGTCTTTCTTTGCCATCTGCTCCGCCCCCTCTCAGTACAGGCCTTCTTCGCCGAGCATGTGCGCGACCTTGTTGGCGGAAACCACCATGATCACGGATACCAGCGATTTCATGAGGCCGACGGCAGTGGTATAGGAGTACTGGCCGTTGACGATGCCGTTCTGGTACACAAACACGTCCAGCGTCTGGGACACGGAGCGGTTGAGGGAGTTGGACATCAGGATCAGGTGCTCATAGCCCGTGTCCAGCACGGAGCCCATGCGCAGCACCAGCATCAGCACCACCGTGGAGCGGATGGCCGGCAGGGTGATGTGCCAGAGCCGCTGGGCCCGGTTGGCGCCGTCAATCATGGCGGCCTCGTAGAGCTGGGTGTCCACGTTGGTCAGGGCGGCCAGGAAGATGATGGTGCCCCAGCCGGTTTCCTTCCAGATGCTCTGCCCGACGATCATCCAGCGGAAGACGCCGGGATCGCCGAGGTAATCGATCGAGTGTCCGAGCATCTGCGTGGTCAGCTTGTAGATAATGCCGTCCGCGCCGAAGATGACATAGGTGATGGACACCACGATCACGATGGAGATGAAGTGGGGAACATACAGCAGGGTCTGGGTGATTTTCTTGAAATGGATGTTGCGGATCTCGTTGAGCATCAGCGCCAGAATGATGGGCGCCGGGAAGGTCAGGATGATGCTCATGAAGGAGAGCACCAGGGTATTGCGCAGGTAATCCCACCACTTACGGGTGGCAAAGAAGCGCTGGAACCAGTACAGCCCGCGCCATTCGCTCTTCAGCGGCCCAAGGAAGGGGGCGTAGTTCTCAAAGCCGATGATGATGCCCCACATGGGCAGGTACTTGAACACCAGGAAGTAGATCACGCCGGGAATCAGCATGATATACAGCCATTTGTTCTTGGCGACATCGATCAGCAGACGGCGCCAGTATTCTTTTCCTTTGCCGTACATAGCCTGCCTTTCGGCCCGAGCCATCCGCACAGCCTCCTTTCTGATCAGCGCATTCCGGCCAAAACGAAACCTCCAGAAAAAGCCCGGAGCGCAGCATAGCATTCATTCCTTGCTATTATACGCAAATCCCGGGGGCAAATCAAGCTTTATGGTGGGATTCACAGAAAAAAAGTGCATGCTGAAGAACGCGGCAGTCCGGGACGCTGCCCGGGATCAGCCGCCGGCACAAAAAAGAGAGCGCCGCACAAACGGGCGGGCTCTCCTGTTGCCTCCGGCGGGTTTCTCACACCAGCACCTCGTCCAGCGGGCGCTTGGGCACATAGTGGGTCAGCAAGTCAGGGCTCCGCCAGTAGCGGGTCTGACCGTCGACGGTTTCTGTCAGCACAATGTTTTCCTTCGGCTCGCCGATGGCCACGACCAGGTTGGGGGTCACGCCCTCGGGCAGCTTCAGCAGGGCGGTGACCTTCTCCCGGTCAAAACTGCCGATCATGCAGCCGCCCAGCCCCATTTCCGCCGCGCCCAGCAGCATGGTCTGGGCCGCGATGCCCACGTCCCGGAGGAAGCGGGTGGTACTCTCGTGTCCGCGCTCATCCATGCAGATCACGATGAAGGCGGTGGGTTCCTGGCCCGGCATGGGCAGCCGGACCACGTCCCGCAGTGATGCGGCCCAGTGGGTGCAGGCCTGGATGGCGCTGACCTCCTCCTTCTCCCAGGCCGGGTGATAGCGCAGGGGCTGCAGATTGGCGCTGGATGGGGTCAGCCGCGCCAGGTCGATCAGGGACAGCAGTTCCTCCCGGCTGACGGCGCGCTCAGAGTTGTAGCCGCGGTAGGAACGGTTGCGCAGGACAAGATCGCGTAAGGACATGGCGTCTCCTTTCCGGCGGTTTTCCCTCAGGGAAGCCAGCCGTCCGATGGGGGAGAAGGGTCGTCGGGTTCATCGCCGCACTTCTCAAAGAGGGCGGCAAGGGCTTCAGGGTCGAACCTCGGGTCATCCGCCAGGCGCGTCAGGTTCTCCCGGCTTACCACGGTGTTCGTGCCCAGGCAGGCGTCACAGCGGGCGCCGCAGTCCGCGCAGACACAGCCCAGGGCGTCGCTCTCGGCGTGAATCATCCAGGATCCGCAGTTGGGACAGGCACAGCGCATGATGGGCCTCCTCAGTCGGGGCGCAGGGCTTCGCCGCCCAGGTCTTCCACCACCAGCGCTGCCTTTTCCAGGGCATCTGCCGCGCCGCCCTCGCCCCAGGAGCCGATGACCAGGCGGATGGGATCGATGCGCTCGGACAGGCAGTCGTGGAGGGCGTCGGCGTTGTGGCCGTAGTAAGAGGGCAGGTCCAGCAGACGCTTCAGCGCCTCGTGCACCTCCCTGGAGGAGGCGTAGTCTGTGCCGTTCAGGTAGATCGTATGCATAAGTCAGCCTCCGATCAGTTGCAAGTTACGGTGGCCAGCGCCGCGTCCATGGTCACCACTGCGCCGGACTTGAGCAGCTGGGTGGCGTTGGGCGCGTCGATGATGACGGGGATATCCAGGCTGATGCCGGCGATGACGCCCATGCCGTCCGGGTCGTCATCCTCCAGGATCAGGCCGGAAGCCTTGCGGATCAGCGGCAGCAGGGGCTTCACCGCCTGCTTGCACACCAGGATGGAGCCGCTGCGGAATTCCGTGGACGCGCGCTCCACCTCCTGCACCACATAGATGGGCGCGGTGGCGGCGCCCTTGTTGACGCCGATGCCCCGCAGCAGCATGTGACCCACCACGTGCACCTTCATCATATTGGTGGTGCCTGAGATGCCCAGGGGCACGCCGGCGGTCAGCACCACCAGCTCGCCGTCGCGGATCAGCCCCGCGTGGAGGGCGGCCTGCACGGCGGCGTCAAAGAGCTCGTCGGTGGTGGATTTCTCGTCGATGAGCAGCGGCACCACGCCCCAGCTCATGTTCAGCTGATGGTACACGGTGCGGTCGGTGGTGCAGCAGACCAGGGGCACGTTGGGGCGGTAGCGGGAGATCATGCGCGCCGTGCCGCCGCTCTTGGTGACGGTGATGATGGCGCTGGCGTCCAGGTCGTGGGCGGAGGTGACCGTGGCGTGGCTGATGGCGGCGGTGATGTCGCAGCGGGTGTTGAAGTTGGCGGTGGCGAACTTGTGCACATAGTCGATGTCCGCCTCGGTCTGGCGGGCGATGCGGTCCATGGTCTGCACGGCCTCCACCGGATAAGCGCCCGCGGCGGTCTCGCCGGAGAGCATGATGGCGCTGGTGCCGTCATAGATGGCGTTGGCCACGTCGGTGGCCTCGGCGCGGGTGGGACGCGGGTTCTTCATCATGGAGTCCAGCATCTGGGTGGCGGTGATGACGGGCCGTCCGGCCAGCACGCACTCGTGAATGATGCGCTTCTGCAGGCCGGGCACCTTCTCCAGCGGAATCTCCACGCCCATGTCGCCGCGGGCCACCATGATGCCGTCCGAGACATGAATGATGGACTCCAGGTTCTGGATGCCCTCCACGTTCTCGATCTTGGCGATGATGCGGATGCCCTGCTTGCCCTGCTCCTGCAGGATGCGGCGGATGGCCAGCACATCATCGGCGGTCTGCACGAAGGAGGCGGCGATGAAGTCAAAATTGTTCTCACAGGCGAAGATGATGTCTGCCCGGTCTTTCTCGCTGATGAAGGGCATCGAAAGGTGCACCCCGGGGATGTTGATGCCCTTGGTGTTGCTCACCGCGCCGCCGTTGAGCACCTGGCAGCAGATCTCCGTGTCGGTCACGTGCTGCACGGTCATGCCCACCAGGCCGTCGTCAATCAGGATGGTGTCGCCGGGCTTCACGTCCTGGGGCAGCTTTTTGTAGGAGATGGAGCAGCGCTCGCTGTCGCCCTCGCAGTCCGCCGTGGTCAGGGTGAAGAGCTGGCCCGGCTGCAGGGTGACCTTGCCGTCTTTGAACAGACCGGTGCGCACCTCCGGGCCCTTGGTGTCCAGCATGGTGGCCACGGGCAGGTCGAGCTCGTCCCGCAGGGCGCAGACCTCCTGATACCACTGCAGGTGGGTTTCATGGCTGCCGTGGCTGAAGTTGAAGCGGGCCACGTCCATGCCGGCCAGCATCAGGGGGCGCACCAGGTTGTTTTCAAACAGCCTCGGGCCCATGGTGCATACGATTTTGGTTTTTCTGCGCACAGCTGTCATACCGATCAGCCTCCTGTTGTTTGATTTCGTCAGCAGAGATTATAGCGCAACTCCCGGGGGAATGGAAGGGGCATTTCGCCCTCAGTAATCCCAGCCCTCATACTGCACGGTGAGGGAAGTGCCCGCGAAGGCTTCGTTCTCCACGCGGCAGCCTGTACGGATGCGGACGACGCCGCTCAGACCGGAGCAGTTCATGAAGGCCTGGCTGCCGATGAAATCAACAGCTTGGGGGATCGTCAGCGAGCCGGTGAAACCGCTGCAGTCCCTGAACGCCGCCATGCTGATGTGGATCAGGCTATCGGGCAGGAGCAGGCGGCCGGAGAAGCCCGTGCATCCGTCAAAGGCGCTGATGCCCAGACCCTCCACTGCGCTGCCCAGCTTCAGGCGGGTAAAGCCGGTGCAGCCTGCGAAGGCAAACTGGCCGACGCTGTGGGTTTTGTCGGGAATGGTCAGCGTGCCGGTCAGCCCGTCAAGACCCCAGAAGGCCATGTCATAGATTGCCTCCAGGCTGGAGGGGAGGGACAGCGCGCCTCTGAGATTCGAGCAGCCGTAGAAGGCGTAGCTGCGGATGTCGGTGACACCCTCCGGCACGGTGAGGGCGCCGCTCAGGCCGCTGCAGTACATGAAGGCCTCCTTCGGGATGACGGTGAGCCCCGAAGACAACGTCAGCCTGCCCGAGAAGCCCGAGCAGTAGCTGAACGCGCCGTCGCCCAGCTCCTTCAGGCTGTTGGGCAGGGTCAGCGCGCCGCTGAGCTTGACGCACTGCTTGAAGGCCTCCTGGCCGATGCTCTCAATGCCGCTGGGCAGGGTCAGATTACCGGTCAGCCGCTTGCAGTTGCAGAAGGCCTCCCGGCCGATCGTTTTGAGGGAGCGGCCCAGAGTCAGCCCTCCGGCAAAGAACTGGCAGTCCTTGAAGCACCAGTCGCCGATGGTGGTCACGCTGCTGCCGATGGTCAGCGCGCCGTCAAAGTAGCATTTGGCAAAGGCCTCCACGCCGATGGTCACGACCTTGTCGGGAATGATCAGGGAGCCTGAGAACCAGATATTGTAGAAGGCGTGGTCGCCGATGGACTGGAGGTTTTTGCCCAAAGTCAGGGTTTTGCTGAAGGGGCAGTTGAAGAAGGCGGAGTCGCCGATGGTCAGCACGGTATCCGGGATGACCAGGGCGCCCTTCAGGCTGGTGTTCTTGTAGAAGGCCCTGTCCGCGATGTGGAGCACGGGCCGGCCGCCCACCTCTGAGCGGATGTAGAGGGTGCTCAGCTGCCACTCGCAGCCCGTCACGGTGACCTCGTCGTCGATCAGGTCATAGATCACGCCGTCCACGGTCACGGGCCAGTCGATCTCCGGCCACTCGCCGTTGCCGATGATCTGCCAGCCGATGTTCTGGATGTCCTGCTCCCCGGTGCCGGTGTCCGTCACCACGATGAAGACGTTGAACTTGCCGTCGTAGCCGGGGGTCACCGCCACCCGCTGCTCCGTGGAGTAGAAATAGTTGAAGGGATTGGAAGCGCTGTCGTAGATATTGTAGGCGATGGTCACCGAGCCGCTGCGGCAGCGGATGGCCGGCCTGTCCACATAGATGGAGCGGCGGTCTTCCGACAGGGCAAAGCTCGCCTGTCCCACCGTGAGGCTGTTTGCGTAGGGCCAGGAGAGATTGTGCCAGCCGATGTTCTGCGTGACCTGCTCGCCAGTCTGCAGGTCGGTCACCACCACGAACACGTTGAACAGGCCGCCGTAGCCGGGGGTCGCCGCCACGCGATCCTCATAGGAATAGAAGTAATTGACCGGGCGGGAGTCGCTGTCGTAGATATTGTAAGCGATGGAGCAGTCCCCGTCGATGGCGATCGCGGGCTTGTCAATATAGATGGACTGATTGTCCTCGCTGATCTCATAGGACAGCGGACCCACCCACAGCTTTTCGGACGCTGTCTCCAGATCCGTCAGCAGATCGTCCAGCAGCCCGGTTCCCTCCGCGGAAGCCGCGGCGCAAAGGGAGAGCGTCAGGAGCGCAGCCAGCGCCCAGACCAGTATGTTTTTCCGCATAGAAGCCACCTCACCTGAAAAATGTTGCCATAACGATCAGTTCCTGATTTGAATTATACCATCCGGAACAAGCCGATGCAAGCCAAAAAAGCGAAAAAGGGAAAACCGCGGTCAAACCGGGTCTTCCCAATGATTGACGAATCAGCTCTCCCCGTTGGCGCGGCGGTAGGCCTCGTCGTAGAGGAAGGACTGGGCGTTGACGGTGGCGCTGGCGCCGGGATAGCGGCGTTTGTAGCTGCCGTCGGACTGCTGCTCGCGCACGGAGCTGTTGTCGCGCCACATCACGTCGAAGACGGCTTCCAGCCGCTTTTGCTCGCTTTCGCCGGGTATGGGGCAGGCGACCTCGACGCGGCGCAGGGTGTTGCGGGTCATCCAGTCGGCGCTGGCGATGTAGTAGCGGGCCTCCCCGCCGTCGCCGAAAATGTAGATGCGGCTGTGCTCCAGGAAGCGGCCCACGATGGACAGCACGCGGATGTTGTCGGTATAGCCCTTGACGCCGGCGCGCAGGCAGCAGATGCCGCGCACGATCATGTCGATCTTCACGCCGGCCTGGCTGGCTTCCACCAGGCGGTCCATCAGCGCCTTGTCGCTCAGGCTGTTCAGCTTCAGCCGGATATGCCCCTGCCCGCCGGCCTTTGTCCGGGCGATCTCCCCGTCGATCAGGTCGAGGAGCTTGTTCTGCAGGCAGTGGGGTGCGACCAGCAGATGCTGCACATGGTCGACGGTCTCGCCCCGCAGCAGGGCTTCAAACACTGTCAGGGCTTCCTCGCCCACCCGCTGATCGGCGGTGATGTAGCTCAGGTCGGTGTAGAGGCGGCTGGTGTTCTCGTTGTAATTGCCGGTGCCCACCTGGGTGATGTAGCGGAGCCCCTCGGGGGTCTGCCGGGTGATGAGGCAGAGCTTGCTGTGCACTTTCAGGTGCTCGATGCCGTAGATCACATGGCAGCCGGCCCGCTCCAGGCGGCGGCTCCACTCGATGTTGTTCTCCTCGTCAAAGCGGGCCTTCAGCTCCACCAGCACGTCCACCTGTTTGCCGCGCTCGGCGGCCTCCTCCAGGCAGGCCACCACCTTGCTGTCCCGGGCCAGGCGGTAGAGAGTCATGCGGATGGCCGTGACCGTCGGATCTGAAGCGGCCTCGGTCAGCATGCGCAGGAAGGGGCGGATGCTCTCATAGGGATAGTGCAGGAGCAAGTCTTTTTCCTGAACCTGGTCCAGCATGGGCCGAGTCTCGTCCACCGAGGCGCTGTTCTGGGGATGGCGCGGGGCGTAAAACAGGTTGGCGTACTGCCTCAGGTGATCCCGGATGCCCCCGAAGAAGGACATGTCCAGCGGCGCGTCGTACTCGTAGACCTGTTTTTCCGTCAGCCCAAGCTGCTCGCAGAGGCGGTTCAGGGCAATGCGGTCGATCTCCCGGCTCAGCTCCAGCCGCACCGGGCAGAGCTTCTTGCGCCGGCGCACCACCTCGGCCATGTGGTCGCGGTAGTTCAGATCCTCGTCATAGATGGCGTCCGCGTCGATGTCCGCGTTGCGGGTCACCCGGCAGAGGGTTTTGCTGGTGATGGTGTAGCCCGGGAAAAGCAGGGGCATGTAGTGGAGAATCAGCTCCTCCGCCAGCATGAAGCAGCCCTTGCGCTCGGGCACCTCGATCAGCCGCGGGAAGGCCCGGCTGGAGCAGGGCACGATGCCGATGCGCTCCTTGTCCGTGCGCGTGGCCAGTACCGCCACGGCGTAAATGTCCTTGTTCTGCAGGAAGGGGAAGGCCTGCTTCTTGCCCACCACCGTGGCGGCCAGCACGGGCAGGAAGTCCTTGCGGAACAGCTCGCTCATGTAGGCTTCCGTCTGGGGGCTGATGGTGTGGAAGTCCACAATGCTCACGCCCTGCTCGCTCAACAGGCCCAGCACGGTCTGATAGACCCGGTCGCGGCGGTCGCAGAGCTCCCGGATGCGCGCCAGGGACGCCCGGAGCTGTTCGCCCGGGGTCATCAGGGTCTTGTTCTCCCGGGCCTCGCTGTCCAGCAGCTCCTGATCGTGCAGGCTGCCGATGCGCACCATGAAAAACTCGTCCAGATTGCTCTGGAAGATGCCCAGAAAGCTCAGCCGCTCGCACAGCGGCACCCGCTCGTCCTCAGCCTCCTCCAGCACCCGCTCGTTGAACCTCAGCCAGGAAAGCTCCCGGTTTTCAAAACACGTATTGTCCATGTGCATCTCACTTTCCTACACAGAATTCGGCAAAGACCCGGTCGATGACCTCCTCGGACACGTCCTCGCCGGTGATTTCGGCTAAGGCGGACTGGGCGGTCTGCAGGTCCACGGATACCAGATCGAGAGCGCCCTGGCGGAGGGCTTCCAGCGCGTCCTTCAGGGCGTTTGAGGCGCGGAGGGCGGCCTCGACATGGCGCGGCTGGGTCAGGGACAGGCGGTCGCTGAAGCGGGTCTGGCGCTCCAGAAAGGCGCGAAGGGGCGCAAGGCTGTCCGGCTGATGAGCACAGACCCGGGCCAGCTCCCAGCCGGGGCGGAGGGTCAGGAGACCTTCGTCCAGACCGGCGGGCAGGTCGGCCTTGTTGAGGGCGACAAACACCGGGCAGTCCGGCAGGCCTTCCAGCAGCGCCTTGTCCTCGTCCGTCAGGGGCATGGAGGCGTCCAGCACCGCGATCACGCAGTCCGCGTCCTTCAGTTCCGCCCTCGCCCGGCTGATGCCCTCCTGTTCCACCGGATCGGCGGTGTCCCGCAATCCGGCGGTGTCTGTCAGCCGCACCTCGCAGCCGTTCAGGGACAGCTCTCCGGTCACCAGGTCGCGGGTGGTGCCGGGGATGGCGGTGACGATGGCCCGGTTCTCGCCGATCAGGGCGTTGAGCAGGCTGGATTTGCCCACGTTCGGCCGCCCCGCGATGGCCGCCCTGAGGCCGCCGGAGAGCAGACGCGCCGCCCGGGGATCAGCGCTCTCGGACAGGGCGCTCCGCAGCCTTTCCAGCCGGGGGCCGAGGTCGGAGGCGGCCTCCTCCTCGCTGATTTCCTCCGGATAGTCGATGCAGGCCGCCAGCGCCGCCTGGCAGGAGTACAGCTCGGCGGACACCCGCCCGATGAAGGAGGCCGCGCTGCCCTTCAGCTGGCGCAGGGCCGCCTTCCGGGACTGCTCGCCCCGGGCTGCGATCAGCGCCATGATGGCCTCGGCGCGGCTCAGGTCGATGCGCCCGTTTTCAAAGGCTCTGCGGGTAAATTCCCCGGGCCCGGCCAGGCGCGCGCCGGCGCGGAGACAGCTCAAAAGCGCCCGCTGGGCCACGGCCTGTCCGCCGTGCACCTGAATCTCAGCCACATCCTCCGCCGTGTAGCTGTGGGGTGCGGGAAAACGCACCGCCAGGCACTCGTCGATGGGCTCGTCCCCGTCCACGCAGGTGCCGTAGGTCATCAGCCGGGGTGGAAGCGGCCAGGCGTCGGGCCTCGCCGGGCGGAAGACGCGCTCCAGCACCCGCTCGGCTTCCGGGCCGGAAAGCCGGATGATGGCGATGCCGCCTTCCCCTGGCGCGGTGGCGATCGCCGCAATGGTGTCACGCATAGTGGGCCTCCAGCGCCTTCCAGTATGCCCGACTGAACAGGGGCTCGCTCCAGCGCCAGGTGCGGTCCGCCGCCTGCCAGCTGGCCTCATCGTCCGGCGTCAGCCCCAGCGCCTGCGCGGTTTCCCGGAGGTGGCGCATGAATTTCAGAGTATAATGGTATTCCGAGCCCCGCATGGTGGTCAGGGCCACCCGGGCGAACTCTGGCGCTTCCCGCCAGGAGCCGCAGCGCACAAAGGCCTGTTCGAGGGCGTTCAGGTCATAGGATGCCGTCCTGCGCTCCAGCGATAGCACCCGGTCTTCCGTCATCTCGAGGATGCCATAGGGCGCAAGGCCGCCGCGATCCTCCTCCAGCATGCCGCAGGAGCCCGGGTTGAAGGCCGTCCGCCCGCCGTGCTCGACGCGCCAGGCGACGTGGTTGTGCCCGGAGAGCAGGTGGGTGACGCCCTCCGACAGGCTGTCCAGCACCTGTGAAAGCTCCTGAACCCCTACCAGATGGTAGGGATCGCCGGGGGTACCGTGGGTGCAGAGCACCGGGCCCAGGCGGACGTCCGTCGGGAGGGAAGGGTCGAAGTCTCCCAGCTGCCGCTGCGTCCACCGGAGCAGCGCCCAGGAGTAGGAGGTCAGCTCCTCCATCCGCCGCAGCCGCTCCTCATGGTTGCCCAGCAGCAGAAAGCTCTCCCGGCCTTCAGAGAAGGAATGGAGCAGATCCATGACGCGCCGGGGCTCGGGGCCATAGTTGATCTGATCGCCCAGCGAGATCAGGGTATCGCAGCTGCGGGCGTCCTCCTGCGCGAAGACGGCCTCCAGCGCCGTGGCGTTGGCGTGGATGTCCGTCAGAATCAGGCAGCGGCGGATCATCTCGGGCCTCCTCTCAGCGCGTTCCGTTCCATTCCGCGAAGAACTCCTCCAGAAAGGCTTCCATGACCTGATGCCGGTGCTCGGCCATGCGGCGGCCGGTCTGGGTGCCCATCAGGTCTTTGAGCAGCAGCAGCTTCTCATAAAAGTGGTTGACGGTGCTGCTGCGGTGGCTGGCGTAATCCGCTGCGCTCAGATGGGCGCGGGGCAGGAGGTCCGGGTCGTGCATGGGCTGGCCCCGGCTGCCGCCGAAGGCGAAGGTGCGGCCGATGCCGATGGCCCCAATGGCGTCCAGCCGGTCGGCGTCCTGCACGATGCGGCCCTCTATGCTGTCCGGGGTGACGGAGTCTTCCCCGCGGAAGCTCACCTGCTCGATGATGCGTACGATGCGGCTGACTTCCGCGTCCGACGCGCCCTGCTCCCGCAGAAAAGCCACCGCCCGGTCATGGCCGGCGGCGGTTTCGGGGGAGAGCTTGGGATCGTCCACGTCGTGGAGCAGAGCCGCCAGCAGCACGGTCTCCCGGTGGCCGCCCTCCCGCTCCTGAATCGCCCCGGCCAGGCGGTACACCCGCTCGGTGTGGAAAAAGTCATGGCCGGAAAAGTCTTCCGCAAAGACCTTCCGCGCATAGTCGAGGGCCGCCGATACCGCGTCCGGTTTCATCTCACTGCCTCCCCGTGGAGCCGAATCCGCCCCGCTCCTGATGCCCCAGGCTCTCCACCTGCTCAAAGCGCAGGGCGGGCTGGTGGGCCATGAGGCGGCACTGGCAGATGCGGTCGTTGACGTGAATGACGGTGTCACGCAGGGCCAAGGCCGGCATGCGCAGGATGTCCTCATCGGAGGAATAGCTCTCGTCCACGATGCCGGGGGAGTTGGGCATGAGGATGCCGTAGGTTTTGAAGGTGGAGGAGCGCGGCGCGATCCAAAGCTCGTACCCCTCCGGCAGGCGCACGGAGACGCCCAGGCTGATGTAGCGCAGTTCTCCGGCCTTCAGCTGAACCTCCTCGGCGGAGCGCAGATCCACCCAGTCGGACTTGCCGTCGATATAGCGCAGGCGCTCGATGGCGTCGGAGTGGTAGACCACCTGGACAATCGCTTCTGATAGCGCTTCTGACATGGCTGCCTCCTATTCCTTCGCCCTGTCCCGGCCCGCGCTCCAGGCGAGCACAGCCTCCGCGGCGGCGCGGTTCATGCCTTTGACGGCGAGCAGCTCCTCCTGACTGGCCTCGCGGATGGCCTTCAGGCTGCCGAAGCGCTGGAGCAGTGCCTTGCGCCGGGTCGGGCCGATGCCGGGGATCTCCTCCAGCTGGGAGTGGGTGAATGCCTTGCCACGCAGGGCCCGGTGGTGGGTGATGGCGCAGCGGTGGGCCTCGTCGCGGACGCGCTGAATCAGCTGAAGCTCAGGCGTGCGGTGATCCAGCACCACGGGCTCCTCCCGGTCGGGCAGGTAGATTTCCTCCAGCCGCTTGGCCAGGCCGAACATCGCCACGTCCGCGCCCATGTCCAGCAGGGCCTGCCTTGCGAAGCGCAGCTGCTGCGGGCCGCCGTCGATCAGCACCAGGTCGGGCAGGTCGGAGAACTTCCCTCCCACCGCCGGCAGGCCTTCCGCCTCCCGCTGTTCCTTCTCCTCCAGGCCGTGGCGGAAACGGCGGGACAGCACCTCGTTCAGGGAGGCAAAGTCGTTGGCGCCCTCCACGGTCTTGATGCGGAACTTGCGGTATTCCTTTTTTGCGGGCTCCCCGTCGATGAACACCACCATGGAGCCCACCGACAGCACGCCCTGGGTGTTGGAGATGTCATAGCCCTCGATGCGCCGGGGATACTTCTCCATGCCCAGCAGCCGGCCCAGGCTGGCCGCGGCTCCCGAGGTGCGCTCCTCCTTCACGGCGGCGCGGGCGTTGCGCTTCTGCAGGGCATCGGCGGCATTCTTGGCGGCCAGCAGCACCAGCTCGTGCTTCTCGCCGCGCCGGGGCGTCAGCAGGGTTACCGCGCTGCCCTTTGTCTGCCGGAGCCACTTCTCCAGCTGCTCCTGCTGACCCTCGGGCAGGGCCTGCACCAGCACATTGCGGGGAATCAGTCCGCCCTCCTGATAGTACTGGGTCAGGAAGCCCGCCAGCACCTCGCCGGGTTCCTCGCCCCCCTCCCGCTCCAGCAGGAAGTGGTCGCCGCCTAACATCCGGCCGCCCCGCACATAGATGACCTGCGCCATGGCGTCCAGCCCGTCCTGGCTCAGGGCGATGATGTCCTGCTCGCTCAGGTCGGTGCGGATAGCGATCTGCCGCTGCTGAATGCCCTCCACATCCCGGATCTTGTCCCGGATCACCGCGGCGCGCTCGTACTCCATCCGCCCGGCGGCTTCGGCCATGTCCTTTTTCAGCTTGTCCAGCACCGGCGCGTAGTCCCCGTTCAGGAAGGCCAGCACCCCGTCCATCATATCCCAGTACTGCTCCTCGGTGCATTTGCCCGCGCAGGGGGCCAGGCACTTGCCGATGTCATAGTTGATGCAGGGGCGTTTGGGCGTTTTGGGCGGCAGCTCCTGCCGGCAGGTGCGCAGGGGAAAAACCTCCCGCACCGCGTCAATGACCTGCTTGACCGCCGTGGCCCCGATGTAGGGCCCGAAGTACCGGGCTCCGTCCTTCTGCATCCGCCGGGCCAAGGTCAGGCGGGGGAAGGGCTCCTTCAGGTCAAGCCGCAGATAGGGATAGTGCTTGTCGTCCTTCAGCAGGATGTTGTAATAGGGCTTGTGCTCCTTGATCAGGTTGCACTCCAGGCACAGGGCCTCCAGATTGCTCTCGCACAGGAGAATGTCGAAATCATCGATGTGGGAGATCATGGCCGCCACCTTGGGGGTGTGGGCCGTGTCCCGGAAGTAGGAGCGCACCCGGTTTTTCAGGTTGACCGCCTTGCCCACATAGATGATTTCCCCGGCGGCGTCCTTCATCAGGTAGCAGCCGGGGCTGTCGGGCAGCATGGCGATCTTGGTTTCCAGCTTTTCTCCCCAGTTCATGTATATGCCGGACGGGCGGAACCACTTCGCCCTGTCCGGGGTTCCGGTTCCGCCGTCCGCTCCTCTGTCGATGGCCTGTTTCGATGATGTCTGTCAGGATATAACCGCGCCCAGCTCTCTCAGCAGGGCTTCCGCTTCCACAAAGCCCCAGCGCACGCCCCGCAGGCTTTCCCGGCGCACACAGGCATTGAGACGCTTGCCGCCGGCGCTGCCCTCCAGGCGGATCTCCGTGGCGGGCAGGGCGGCCAGCAGGTCTCTGGCGATGCGGATGGCGCAGCAGCACAGGTTGGTGACCGGCTCCCGCTGGCTCAGCTCGGGCGTCAGGCTGAAGGACGCGCTCAGGCGGTCCGCTGAATCGACACGCACCTGCAGCTGGGCGGTGTAAGGCGCCAGGTCAGAGAGGGGCTGAACCGTCTCCAGCACCCGGCCATAGGCGGCCAGGTCGCCGTCCAGCACGGCCTCGGCCTCCCGGTGGCAGAAGCGCCAGGTCTTTTCATCGGTGAGTCCGTCCCGGGGCAGGGGCTGAATCAGCGCTTCGGTCCAGGGCAGGGGCTCGTCCGCTGTGCGCCAGTACACCGTGATGGGCGTCACCGCGGGGGCTTTAGGCGCGGCCGACGCAGCAGGGGCAGCCGGGGCGGTTTCAGCGGGCGCAGCTGCTTCAGCCTGGGCGGCGGGCGCTTTGGCCTGCGCGTTCTGGCCCAGGGGCCGGGGCTGCATGGGCTTGGACGGCTGGGCGTTGGAGCCGCCCCACAGGTCATTGACGATGGAATACAAGTTGCTCAGCAGATCCACGCGATCCTGTTCACTCATCCTGGCCGCCTCCCTCCTGGCCGTCCACATGGCACTTCAGCGCCGCCGGACGGGCTTCGGTCTCAAAAGCGTCGATGGTCACGGCTGCGTGCTCCAGCACTTCGTGGTCGAAGAGCCAGCGGCTCAGGGGGTTGATGAGCAGGGCTTCCACCTGGTTGCCCACGCCGCGCCCGCCGTTGGACAGGTCGGCCAGAGCGGCCGCCTTCAGCTGCTCATAGGCCTCGTCGGGAATCGTCACGCGGATGTCCTTCTGCTCGGCCATGCGCGTCACGATCTTCTTGACCTGCGCCTTCAGGATGGCCTCGCCGGCCTCCTGGCGGATGTAATCGAACACCACGATGTTCTCGCCGATGCGGTTGAGGATCTCCGGGCGGCCCAGCTCCAGCTTGAAGTAGTCCTCGATGGCGCTGCGGATGTTCTTCGCCACGGTGTCATAGTCCATGTCCATGGTGACGTTGGCGTGGCGGTTGCCGAAGGCGTCCTGCACATAGATGCCCAGGTTGGAGGTGAAGATGATGATGGTCTCGCTGAAGTAGACCGTGTTGCCCTGGCCGTCGGTCATCCGGCCGTCCTCCAGAATCTGCAGGAACTTGTCCAGGATCGTGGGGTGGGCCTTCTCGATCTCGTCGAAGAGCAGGATGCAGAAGGGATTCTTCTTGACCGCGTTGGTCAGCTGACCGCCGGACTCATAGCCCACATATCCGGGAGGCGCGCCCATCAGCTTCTGATCCGAATGGCTCTGGCCGTACTCGGACATGTCAAAGCGCACACAGGCGCTCTCGTCGCCGAAGAGCTTCTCGGCCAGGGCCTTGGCGGTCTCCGTCTTGCCCACGCCGGTGGGGCCGGCATAGAAGAGCACGCCCTTGGGCTTGGCGGTGGAGGAGGAGGACAGGCCGTTCATGCCTGTCACCGCGCGCTTCACCACGTCCAGGGTGCGCTCCAGGGCGGTGTCCTGACCCTTGACCCGCTTCTCGAAATCCTGCTTGGCGGTGCGTAGGCTGGCCATGCTCAGGCTGGTCCAGGGGTTCTCCTTCACGCCGTACTTGTACAGGTCGACGACACTGGCCAGGTCGCGGATGTGCGCGGCCTCGCTGCGGGAGAGGCGGCGCATTTCGTCCAGCTCGGTGAAGGTCAGGCCCTCGGTCAGGGCCACCAGCTTTTCCTGCAGGCGGCTCAGGTCGTCGGGATGCTCCCGGTAATAGGGCATGTCCGTGCGGTAGACCGTGGGGTCCACAAAGCTGGCAAAGGAGCGGGTGAAGAGCCGCTTGCGCTCCTCCCGGTCGGGCACTTCGAGGGTGATGACCTTGCTGACCGGGTTGTCCAGGTAGAACCACACCGGCAGGTCGTTGGTCTTGTTGACCAGGATGACCAGCACGTTGGGCCGGGCGCCCTGGGGTGTGCGGACGCTGCGGGCGGACAGGGCGCCCTGGAGCAGCAGGTTGAAGGCGTTGACATCCCGCTGATCCATCCGGTCGGGGCTGGTCATGTAGTGGCTGGCCAGCTCCATCACCACCACGGTGGCGTCCTCCTGCTGGAAGAGGGCCTTGCGGATCAGGTTGGGCGCTGTGCCCGCGTCATTGCCCTTGAACTCCGCCGGAATGACGCCGTTCTTCATCTCGCCGCCTGAAAGCCGGGAGAAGCGCGTCACCATCTCCGGGGCCCAGGGGTTCATGAAGCCCACCAGGTTGGAGTAGAACACCACGTTGTGCCAGCCGTTGTCCGTGAAGTAGGCCAGCAGATACCTGCTCAGGGACACCAGCTCGTCCTGGGAAACCGAGCCCGCCACCGGGTAGCGGTACTGATCCAGGACATTGCCCTCCAGAATCAGGAGCGGTTTGATGCCGCTGAACAGCTCCAGCTCCCGGTGCCAGCGCGAAATCAATGCGTCCATTGCTTATCCCCCTTCTGTGGAATCCATTGTCAGAGGCTGATGTCCCCGTCCATTTTCACCCAGTCCACATCCGTGCGCACCGCGCGCTCCTTCTCGTCCAGCCAGTAGGAGTCCGGGCAGACCATGTCGGGCGTGGCCTTCAGCCGGCCTTCGGGAACAAAGAGTTCAGGCGACTGGCCGGAGAGGATGACGCGGGCGTAATCCGCCGCGCAGGTCAGCCGCTTTTCCAGCCGCACGCCGTAGAGCCGGCCATCCTCCATTTGACCGGGTTTGGAGAGATGGTTGTCGCTGCCGGCGGTCACGGGCAGACCGGCCCAGGCGGCGTAGTTGGCGGCGCACACGTCCCAGAGGGCCTCGTTGCCAGCGTTGGCGATCTCGATGCCGTCGCAGTAGCGCAGGCCCAGCAGGGCTTTCGGGATGTAGTCCCTCAGGCGGAAGGGATGGGCCTGCACCACACAGCCGCCGCCCGCGTGCACCTTCTCCAGCTGCTCCCGGCGCGACCAGTGATCCGCCTCGGGGTGCTGAATCAGCCAGGCCGGGTCGAGGCCGTAGATCAGGTAGTCATCCCCCTGAAAGGTTTCCTCCCAGGCGAAGAACACGTCCAGACCCACGCGGTCGCCCTCGGCTTTGGCGTCCTCATAGCCCCTGGCAAAGCGCCGGATGCGCTCCTCCCAGGGCAGATCCCGCGGGATGGCCGTGTTGCCGCCGAAAAAGTGGTCTGTCACAAAGATGCCCGTGTACCCGGCAGCCTTGTAGGCCCGCACATGCTCCGCGCCTGTGGACTTGCCGCAGGCGGAGGACTGGCAGGTGTGGAGATGCGTCTCATAAAGAAAGGTCATAGCGCTCCCTCTGAACGGGTTTGGATGGGGAGAAACGGTCAGCGAACCTGGCCGTCCCCGCGAACCACATACTTGTAGGTGCACAGCTCCTCCAGACCCAGGGGGCCCCGGGCGTGAAGACGCTGGGTGGATATGCCCATCTCGCAGCCCAGGCCGAACTCGCCGCCGTCGGTGAAGCGGGTGGAGGCGTTGACATACACCGCGGCGCTGTCCACCTGATGGACGAAGGCTTCAGCGGCTTCGCTGTCCCCGGTGACAATGGCCTCGGAGTGGTGGGTGGAGTGGAGCGCGATGTGGCGAACGGCTTCGCTGAGACTGTCCACCACGCGCACGGCGAGGATGTAGTCCAGGAATTCGGTGTCGAAGTCCTTCTCACCGGCGGGCGTGCCGGGAATGAAGGCCGCCGCGCCTTCGTCCAGGCGGAGCTCCACGGGCTGGAGACCCTGGGCTTCCCGGTCCGCTGTCAGCAGCTGGCGCAGCCGGGGCAGGAAGGCCGGGGCGATGTCCCGGTGCACCAGGCAGCACTCCGCCGCGTTGCACACCGAGGGGCGGCTGGTCTTGGCGTTGTTCACGATCTTCAGCGCCATCCCGATGTCCGCGGCGCGGTCCACATAAATATGGCAGATGCCGGTTCCGGTCTGGATGACGGGCACGGTGGCCTCCTCCACACAGGCGCGGATCAGGCCGGCGCCGCCCCGGGGAATCAGCAGATCCACCAGACCCTCGGCGTGCATCAGCTCCCGGGCGCTCTCCCGGCTGGTATCCTCCACAAGCTGCACACAGTCGGCGGGAAGACCGGCTTCCGCCAGCCCCCGGCGAAGGGCTTGTGTGATGGCCGCCGCGCTGCGGTGGGCTTCCTTGCCGCAGCGGAGCATCGCCGCCGAACCGGCCCGGATGCACAGGGCGGCGGCGTCGGAGGTCACGTTGGGCCGGGATTCATAGATGATGGCAATGACGCCCATGGGCACGCTGACCCGCTCGATCACCAGGCCATTGGGCCGCTCCGCGCGGCGCAGCACCCGGCCGGTGGGGTCGGGGAGGGCGGCCACCTCGCGCACACCGGCGGCCATGGCCCGGACGCGGCTGTCCGTCAGCAGCAGCCGATCCACCATCACCGGGGAAATGACACCCTGAGCCGCTTCCACGTCCAGCGCGTTGGCATCCAGAATGGACGGCACCGCGGCTTCGAGGGCGTCCGCCATGCGCTTCAGCGCCTCAGCCCGCTGATCCCCGGACGCCAGCGCCAGGGCGGGCAGGGCGGTTCGGGCCGCTTCCAGCTGTGCTCTTGTGATCATTGTGCCGCCTCCTTCGCCAGAAAGCGCGTGCCCACCCGCTTGCCCTCGACAATGTCGTATAGGGCCTCGGGCCGCGCGCCGTTGGTGATGATCATATCAATGCCCGCGCCGGTCACGATGCGGGCCGCGTTCAGCTTGGTGGACATGCCGCCTGTGCCCAGCGCGGAGCCCGCGCCGCCGGCTAAGGCGAGAACCTCCGGGGTCAAGGCTTCGACCGTGTCGATGAGCCGGGCATCCGGGTTTTCATGCGGGTTGGCGGTGTACAGGCCGTCGATGTCCGAGAGCAGCACCAGCAGGTCCGCGTGGGCGGCCTCCGCCACGATAGCGCTCAGGGTGTCGTTGTCGCCCACGGCGATCTCGTCCGTCGCGATGGTGTCGTTCTCGTTGACGATGGGCAGAGCGCCCATCTCCAGCAGGCGGAAGAGGGTGTCCTGGATGCGCCGCCGCCGGGTGGCGTCCCGCAGGTCGTCGCCGGTGAGGAGCATCTGCGCGGCTACGTGGTTGTACTCGGAAAAGAGCTTGTCGTACACGTACATCAGCTCGCACTGGCCCACCGCGGCCACCGCCTGCTTGGCGGACATCTCCCGGGGGCGCTCCCGCAGGCCCAGCTTGCCGATGCCCATGGCGATGGCGCCTGAGGACACAAAAATCAGCTCATGACCCGCGTTTTTCAGGTCACTGAGCACCTTGCAGAGCCTTTCGACCCTGCGGATGTTGAGATTGCCGGTGGGATGCACCAGGGAAGAGGTGCCCACCTTGACCGTGATGCGCATGACTTCAGTCCCCCATCGAGAGGCCCCTGAAGGAGCCCAGCTCGCCGCTGGCCCAGTGCTTCCGGCAGAGGGAGACATACTGGCCGTTGCCGCCCAGCACGATCTGATCGCCCTGCTTGACCACCCGGCCGTCCACCACCCGGGCGTTGCAGGTGGCCTTCTTGCCGCACCAGCAGATGGTTTTGACCTCCTCGATGGTGTCGGCCCAGGCCATCAGCCACTGGCTGCCCTCGAAGAAGTTGCCCTGGAAGTCCGCCCGGAGCCCGTAGGCGATGACCGGCAGGTTCAAATCGTCCACCAGATGCACCAGATATTCCACCTGCTGCTTGGTCAGAAACTGGGCCTCATCCACGATAACGCAGCCCACGTTCCGCACCATCTCATCGGTCAGCTCCTCCATGAAGGTGCACTCCGCCTTCAGTCCGGAGCGGCTCATCACGGTGCGCTCGCCGTCGCGGTTGTCCAGCTTGGGCTTGACCATCAGCACTTCCTGGCCGCGCTCGTGGTAATTGTACTGCACCATGATGGCGTTGGCCGTCTTGCTGGAGCCCATCGCCCCGTACCGGAAATACAGCTTTGCCATAGTGGCCTCCTTGCGTATGTTTACAGCGTCAGCTCGGGGAAGCAGTACTCCGCGCTGAGCTGCTGGGCTTGCAGCTTCTTGGCCAGGCCGACCTGCGGCCAGCTGCGGGTGATGATCCGCGCCGTGAAATTGGTCACGCCCCCGGCGGCGGCCACCATCAGCGCCTGCTCCAGCAGCACCCGGCCCAGGCCGCGGCGGCGCTGATCTTCGTTGATGTAAATCGCCGCCAGCTCACAGTTGGGCCCGTAGCCGGACATCAGCGCTTCGCCCACCAGCACGCTCCCGCCCATGAAGAGCCCCAGCAGGTGGAAATGCTGCATCTGCATCAGCTGACCCAGGTACATGGGATCGATGTGGGTGATGTTGTTGTTCTGCAGCCGGAGCAGGAAGGCGTTCTGCTCCATGGGCGTGTTAAGGGGCGACTGATCCACCTGGAAGTTCATGGGCAGGTTCTGCTGCACCGTGGGCAGGGGGAAGCGGATCAGCGCGTCGGTATAGCCGCAGTCCAGGCCGGAATGCCGGTAGAAGCCCATCATCTCTTCATCCTCTAAGGGGATGCAGGTGTAGGCGCGGCCGGCGGCCTCCGGGTTCGTGTCCCGCTGCTGGCGGGCCCGGGCGATCAGCGCGCCCAGCAGCATGAAGCGGGCCGCGGGCTGGGCGTTCATCTCAAAATAGATGCGCACGGGCGCGTCCGGGTACAGGTGCGGCTGATACTGATAGACCGTGTGCCCCTCGCCCAGGGGGGTGCCCAGGTCGTCCCGCACCAAAAAATAGTTTTCCGGCGGAATGCCGTTGATGATCGACTGGGGATGTGATACCTGCATGGTCATCTCTCCTGACAGCTTTTGTGGCTGACACAGCGCGTGTCAGGCGGTTTCGCGGTTCTTCTGGCAAAGGCAGGCCTGGGCCATGACCGCCAGCGCGCCGGCCATCATCAGCCAGGGCACCAGGCTGATCTCCCAGTCCGGCACGGTGAAGGACAGCACGATCAGCACGGCGGCGCAGACCAGCACACAGGCCGCCTGCACCAGGGGTTTCCTGCCGCGGCGGTTCCTGAGGCTCAGCAGCGCCCAGACGCAGAGCAGGGCTTCCGCGCCGGCTGAGATCCGCAGCCAGGGCCAGGACCAGGGCTTCTCAAAGGCGAACTCCACAAAGATGACGACCACCGTGCCCAGCACCAGCACGGCCAGCCGCTGCCAGCGCCACAGGCTCTTGTCGTCCCGGATGAACCGCAGCAGGCACACGCCCAGCATGACAATGACAGCCAGCAGCTGCGTCAGGCGGATGAAATCGTTGTGGAAGGCCACGCAGTCGTCCCGGCGGAGCTGCTCCAGCAGCACCTGGCTGGCGCCCAGCAGGGTCAGGAAGATTTCGGTCAGGCTGCCGGCGCGCAGCTTTTTCCCCCGGAGGATCAGGCAGACGGCCAGCAGGGCCAGCGCCGCCATGCACTCCCAGGCGAAAACAGCCAGATACCACTCCTGCCAGTACTCGTCCGCGTAGGTGCAGATGGCCACCGGGAAGAAGCGCCAGGCCTCGTCCTCGATCAGCACGCCGATGCCCTGCCCGTTGAAATACTCGGCGGCGCGGCCAAAGGCGAGGGCCAGACAGGCCCCGGGCACCAGCGCGTCCATGATCCGGCCCGTGGAGAGCTTCGCCCTGCGGGCATAGAGCCACAGGGCCAGCAGCGCGCCCAGCACCGCGCCGTAGAGGGTATAACCGCCCACCCAGAAGCGCCAGAAGATGCTAAAGCCCTCCGCGTAGGGCTCGGTGCGGCCGAAGTTGGCGATGCTCCACACCAGGTGTCCGCCGATCATCGCGGCGGGAACCGTGATCAGGAAGAGGGTCAGCACCCGGTCAGCGCCCAGCTTCTTCCGCTCCAGAAACAGCGTCAGCACCAGCGCCAGCACCGCGCCCCCGGCCATGAGCAGGCTGTAGGGTGTGACCGACAGGCTACCCAGCGTCAGCACCGAATTCATCTCAACCATGTCAGATCACCCCCGAAAACAGGTAAGAGGAGGGCATCAGCAGCACCACAGCCGCAATGGCCGCAAGAATCAGCAGGATCTTCAGCGCAGTTTTCATATCAATGATACCTCCATCAGCCGAGCACTGCCATGCGCAGCCGGCGTACAGCCTCCGGGATCTGTGCCCGGGGGCAGCCAAAGTTGAAGCGGATAAAGCCTTCGCCGCTGTCCTCCCCGAAGAAGGTGCCGCCGGTGAAGGCAACCTTCGCTGCCTCGCAGCGCCTCGTGAGGGCCTCAGTGGACAGACGGTAGGCGTTCAGGTCGATCCAGGCCAGGTAGGTAGCGTCGATGGGCGTCAGGATGGCCGAGGGCAGGGCCTCCCGCAGACAGGCGGCCAAGGTCAGCCGATTGCCGTCCAGGTAGGCCAGCAGGCCGTCCAGCCAGGCGTCCCCGTGCTGATAGGCGGCACGGGTGGCCTCCAGGGCGAAGAGGTTCCCGCTCATCACGCCCGAGGCCTCGATTTCCGCCTGGAAAGCCAGCCGCAGCCGGCGGTCGGCGCAGAGGCAGCTGGCCTGCTGCAGTCCGGCCAGGTTGAAGGTCTTGCTGGCGGCGCACAGGCTCAGGGCGTTCTCCCGCTGCAGGGAGAGCAGGGGTACAAAGACGTTGGGCGCGTAGACAAAGTCCGCGTGAATCTCATCGGACACCAGAGGCACCCGGTAGCGGTTCAGCACCTCCAGCAGGGCGTACAGCTCCCACTCGGCCCAGACCCTCGAGACGGGATTGTGGGGGGAGCAAAGGAGCATCAGCCGGGCGCCGGCCTGGCAGCAGCGCTCCACCGCCGCCAGATCCATGTGATACCGGCCCGCCGCGTCCCGCTGCAGCGGCGCATCCATCAGCGTGCGCCGGGTCACCTCTACCGACTGGTGGAAGGGCCCGTACACCGGGCTCTGGATGATGACCCCGTCCCCCGGCGCGGTCAGGGCGCGGATGGCGGCCTTCAGCCCCGTGACCACACAGGGCAGGGCGGTCACGTCCTCCGCCTGCATCTCCAGACCGTGCCGGCGCTTCCAGAAGTCCAGCAAAGCCTGCGTGTCGTCCGGCATGGTCACGGTATAGCCGTAGGCCGGGTGCGCGGCCCGCCTGAGCAGGGCTTCCGTCACCTCCGTGGGCGACATGAAGTCCATGTCCGCCACCCACATGGGCAGGGTGTCCGCGCCGTGCTCGGCCCGGCAGAGATCCCACTTCAGCGAGCGGGTGCCCATCCGGTACAGTCCGGCGTCGAAAAATGCCTGGTCATACATGTCTGTCGGTTGAAGGAAGGCTTTCCGCCTCCTCCGTCCTCCCTGTCAATTCTTGCGCCGCCTCCGCGAGGGGTTCCCGGGCGCGCAGCACCCAGAAGCCCTTGTCCCGCGCGACGCGCTCCACATCCCCGCAGAGGGTGCGCAGGTGCTTCTGGCAGCTCTCCGCGCCCTGCTGCTTGCGGATGACCACATACAGTTCCCCACCCGGCTTCAGGGCACGGACGGCCTCCGCCAACAGCCGGTACACCACCTGCTTGCCGGCCCGGATGGGGGGGTTGGTGGCCACGGTGTCGAAGCGCTGCCCCGCGAAGGCCGCCAGCCCGTCGCTCTCCTCACAGCGGACGCTGACGCCGTTGCGCGCGGCGTTCTCCCAGGCGAGGCTCAGGGCGCGCAGGTTGACATCACCCATGCAGACCTTTGCCTCCGGATACGCCTTCGCGATGCTGACGCCCACGGCGCCCCAGCCGCAGCCCAGGTCGAGCACATCGCCGGACAGGGGCGGCAGGGCTTCCAGCAGCAGGCGTGTGCCCTCGTCCATCTCCCCCCGGGAAAAGACGCCGCTGTCCGTCTCAAAGGTCAGCGATGCGCCCCGGTAGCTGAAATGACACTCGGCAGGCCTGGAGGCGCTCTCCGGCTCCCGGGCAAAGTATTGCTGCATCACCTTTCCGCCTCCATTCCCACAGCGCGCCGCACCTCCGCCAGCTCTTCTCCGGTCAGCTCCCGCCATTGTCCCGCGGTTAGATCTTCCGGCAGGGTCAGCGGGCCGAAGCGCTCCCGGCGCAGGGTCAGAACCGTGCGCCCCACGGCTTCAAACATGCGTTTGACCTGGTGAAAGCGCCCTTCATGTACTGTAACTCTTGCCAGGGCGCGGGCTTCGCCGCTCTCAAGGATATCCAGCGCGGCCGGGGCGGCCACGAAGTCCCCCAGGTTCAGCCCGGCGGCAAAGGCTTCGATGTGCGCGGCGGTCAGGGGGCCATCCACCTCCGCCAGGTAAACCTTGTCCACATACCGGGCGGGGGAGAGCAGCCGGTGGGCCATTTCCCCGTCCGTGGTCAGCAGCAGCAGGCCGGTCGTGTCCTTGTCCAGCCGCCCCACGGGCATGCAGCCCAGACTGGTGAAGGCCGGCGGCAGCAGGCTCATCACGGTCTCCTGACGGCTGTCCCGGGCGGCGGTCAGCACCCCGGCGGGCTTGTTCAGCAGGATATGCCTTTCCTGCCGGGTGTCCACCGCCTGTCCGCTGACGGCCACCGCCGCGTCCTCCCGGATCTGCGAGCCCGGGTCGCGGAGGGTCTGTCCGTCCACCGCCACCGCGCCGGAGCGGATCAGCCGCTGCACCTGCGTCCGGCTGCCCAGACCGACGGTCACCAGCAGGCGGTCCAGCCGCATCACTCCCGGCCCTCCCAGCAGCCGTGCACATAGCAGGCTGTGATGAGGGACTTCAGGGGAATCAGCGGCAGGAGCAGCACCACGAAGGCCACGCCCACCAGTATCACCCGGCTGCCGGGCCGGGGTATGCTCTGGGCTGAGCGCCCCAGGCTGCTGATGCTCTCGCCCAGGATGGGCAGGAGCTGCATCACATAGCTGACGACGGTCACCGCCGTGGCCGCCACAAAGGGCACAAAGGCCAACAGACCCGCCAGCCAGGACAGGATCACGCCGCCCCGGTGACCCTTCAGGAAGCGCCTGTCGCTCAGAGCCAGCTCATGCCGGCGGCCGGAGTGGAAGGCCAGGCCGAAGAAGAAGGGCAGGGTGAAGCACAGGTAGATCAGCAGGGCGGGCAGGAGGCCGCTGGTGAAGTCGCCGCCGCCCAGATCCATGATCCAGCGCATGGCCGTGAAGATATCCGTATCGCCGGTATACATATAGTAGGCGAAGGCGGTCACCCCGATGAAGGGCAGCAGCCACAGCAGCAGGAAGGGGATCATCTTCAGGCCGCGCACCACGTCCCGGCCCCAGTCCGGGCCGATCAGCAGCCGCTTGGCGAAGAGCCGCCCGCCCCGGATGGCGGTCTGCATGACAGCTGCCGCCCGCTGACGCGCCGGGAGCACCAGCAGCACCCAAAGGGGCAGGCAGAGCAGCACGCCCCAGCGCAGGGAGGCGTCCGCCAGGCAGAGCAGCGGGCACAGGGCGATCAGCCGCACTGCCACCTGCAGCAGCATGAAGAGCAGCATGTCGCCCGGATGCGCCCTGTACAGCGCCCAGGCCTCTTTCATCGCACGTCTGACTGTCATCCCCGCGCCACCTCTTTCCAACAGGTCTACAAAATCAGATTATAGCGGATTGCCAGTTGATTTGCAAGTGCGGGAATTGCCCGAAAACCGCCGCGCCTGCCTCAGTTATTGCCCGGCCGCACCGCGCCTGCGCCCGCCCGGCGGCGCTGCTCCCCGCGATTGTGAGATTCTCCCGGGCAGAAGGTGATTCCGGCAGGATTTTTTGGAATTTCGGCGAATTGGAAAGAGAGCCGGTTTCCGGCTGACATTGATGCGGAGGTGTAGCAAAATGAAAAAGGCTTTGTCCCTGCTGCTGACGCTGGCGCTGGTGTGCGCCGCGATCGTTCTCCCGGTTTCCGCTGAGGAAGCCAAGACCCCGTCCCTGGCCATCGTGGTGGCCGGCAGCTTCGGCGACCGTTCCTTCTACGACAGCGCGAAGGAAGGCGGCGAGCAGCTGGAGAGCGAGTTCGGCACCAAGGTGCTGTACATCGAGTGCGGCGAGGACGCCTCCCGGTATCAGCGGGCGCTGAACGACGCTGCCAAAGAGTGCGACATTGTGGCCGCTGTGGGCTGGCAGTTCTATGACGCGCTGGACACCGTGCCGGACAACAACAAGGATACCAAGTTTGTCTTCATCGACAACGCGATGGATGAAATGCCTGACAACCTGATGTGCGTGACCTACGCCCAGAATGAGGGCTCCTTCCTGGCGGGCTATATCGGCGCGAAGCTCTCCGCCAACGCATCCATCGGCGCGGTGGGCGGCGAGGACGCCGACACCATCAACGACTTCCTGATCGGCTACGAGGCCGGCGCGAAGTACGCCAACCCCGACGCCAAGGTCAGCCGCCAGTATGCCAACACCTATGAAGACCCCGCCAAGGGCAAGGAGTGCGCGCTGGCGCTGTACACCTCCGGCGCGGATGTGGTCTTCGCGGTGGCCGGCAAGACCGGCGAGGGCGTGTTCGAGGCCGCCAAGGAATACGGCAAGGGCGTCCTGGCCATCGGCGTGGACGGCGACCAGAAGTACATCAACCCGGACCTGATCATCTGCTCCATGGTCAAGAAGGTGGGCAAGTCCCTGTACGACATCGTCTCTGATCCCGACAGCTATTACAAGGGCGGCGAGGTCTGGAACGCCAACATGGCAACGGGCTACATCGATGTGGTGTACGGCACCGAGGACATGCCCCAGCAGGCTTCCGACGAGCTGAAGGCCGAGGTCGAAGAGCTGAAGGCAAAGATCATCTCCGGCGAGATCGTCGTCCCCTCTGCCTTTGAATAATCCCGCAAGCGTCGGGCAGCAGTGCGCACTCAGCCGTGCTGCTGCCCTTTGACGCTGAGCAATCTTGACAGCCACAGGAGGCGATCCCTTGAGCCAGGCTGAAACGGTCATTTCCTTCCGGCACATCACCATGGCCTTCCCGGGGGTGGTGGCCAATGACGACGTGTCCCTCGACATCCGCAAGGGCGAGGTCTTTGCGCTGGTGGGCGAGAACGGCGCGGGCAAGTCCACCCTGATGAAGGTGCTCTACGGCATGAACGAGCCCACCGAAGGCGAGGTGTGGGTGCGCGGGCAGCAGGTGAGGCACTTCTCCCCGGCCAACGCCATCGGCATGGGCATCGGAATGGTGCATCAGCACTTCATGCTGGTGCCTTCCTTCACCGTGGCCCAGAATGTGGTGCTGGGCGACGAGCCCCGCAAGGGCCTGTTCTGCGATTTCGCCAAAGCCCGGCAGACCGTCGAAGACCTGGTGAAGGAATACGGCCTGAAGGTGGAGCCCGACGACCGCATTGAGGACATCAGCGTGGGTCTGCAGCAGCGCGTGGAGATCCTGAAAGCCCTGCGGCGCGGCGCGGATATCCTGATCCTCGATGAGCCCACCGCCGTGCTGACCCCCCAGGAGACCGACGAGCTCTTCGCGGTCATCCGGCGGATCGTGGCGGAAAAGCAGATGACCATCATCATCATCACCCACAAGCTGGGGGAGGTCATGGCCATCTCCGACCGGGTGGGCGTGATGCGCGCCGGCAAGCTGGTGGGCGTGTGTGAGACCGCCGATGTCAGCGAGCGCATCCTGGCCTCCATGATGGTGGGCAAGGAAGTGCTGCTGGACGCCATTGAGCGCGCGGATTCCGGCGAGGATGGAGTGGCCATCGAGGTGGAGGGCCTGCGCGTGCGGGATTCCCGGGGTCTGGAGGCGGTGCGCGGCGTGTCGCTGACGGTGCGGCGCGGGGAGATACTGGGCATCGCCGGCGTGGAGGGCAATGGCCAGAGCGAGCTGCTGGAAGCCATCACCGGCCTGCGGCCCATTGAGAGCGGCAGGGTGTCCATCCTGGGCAAGCGGGCGGACGGCCTGTCCCCCAAAGCCATCCGCGCCCTGGGCCTCTCCCATGTGCCCGAGGACCGCATCGCCACCGGCGTGTCCGTCAAGGCGGACGTGACCGACAACCTGATTGTGGGCAAGGAGCGCCGGCGGGAGTTTTCCGCCCTGGGCATCCACATGAAGCGCGGGCCGATCCGGGAGTACGCCAAGAAGGTCTTCGAGCGCTTTGACATCCGGGCAGCGGGCCTGGACACGGCGGTGGGCTCCATGTCCGGCGGCAACATGCAGAAGGTGGTGGTAGCCCGGGAGTTCTCCTTCGACACGCCCGTGCTGATCATCTCCCAGCCCACCCGCGGCGTGGACATCGGCGCCATGGACTTCATCCATCAGCAGATTGTGGAAAAGCGCAACGCGGGCTGCGCCATCCTGCTGGTCAGCGCTGACCTGGACGAGCTCTACCGCCTCTCCGACCGGATGGTGACCATCTATGAGGGCGAGATCACGGGCGAGTTCAAGCCCGAGGACATTCCCAAGACGGAGATCAGCTACTACATGACCGGCGGCAGAAAGGAGGCGCGCGCATGAAGCAGGTGAGGAAGCAATACCTGGTCAGCCTGGGCCTGAGCGTGCTGATCGCCATGCTGCTGGGCGCGGCGCTGATGCTCCTGACTGGGCACAACCCGATCGAAGCCTACGGCATCATGTTCTCCGGCGCGCTGGGCAGCATGACCGACCTGGGCGACACCCTCTACAAGTCGACGCAGCTGGCGATCACGGGTCTGGCCACGGCGGTGGCCTCCCAGTCGGGCATCTTCAACGTGGGCGGCGAGGGCCAGATGTACCTGGGCGCTTTGGCCTCCGCGTGGCTGGGCGCGCTGCTCAAGGGCACGTCCCCCTGGCTGGCCATCCCGGCCTGTCTGTGCATCGCGGGTTTGGCGGGCGCGCTCTGGGCGCTGATCCCCGCCCTGCTCAAGGTCAAGCTGAAGATCAACGAGGTCATCACCACCATCCTGATGAACACCATCGCCCTGAAATTCTGCTCCTACATGTCCAACGGCCCGCTGAAGACCACGGAGCGGGGCATCAACCAGGGCACCCAGTCCATCAGCAAGGCCTTCCGCTTCGCCTCCATCGATCTGTTCAGCGGCTCCAACCTCACCACGGCGGTGGTTCTCATTGTCTTCATCATCCTCCTGGTCTGGTATATGATGAACCGCACCACCACCGGCTTTGAGATGAAGCTGACAGGCCAGAACGAGTCTTTCGCCCGCTTTTCCGGCCTGAGCGCCGCGCGGCTCGCCGTCCTCGGCATGCTGATTTCCGGCGCGATGTGCGGCCTGCTGGGCATGTTTGAGACCTTCGGCGTACAGCGGAGGTTCCGTATGGATTTCTCCAGCGAGTTCTACTTCGACGGCATGCTGGTGGCCATGATCATGCAGTACAAGCCCCTGGGCATTGTGCTGATGAGCTTCTTCTTTGGCATCCTGATGACCGGCGGGCAGCGGATGCAGTACATCGGCGTTTCCTCCGAGCTGGTGGAAATCATCCAGTCCTTCATCATTTTCCTGATGGCGGCGGAATCCGGCCTGCTGGGCAAGGTCAGCCGCGCGCTGACAGGCGGGGCGGCTAAGAAACAGGAGGTGAAGACCTGATGGATCTGGGCGCGATTTTCAACCTCTCCACCCTGATGAACACCATCAACACCGCCACCATCGTGGTGCTGGCGGGTCTGGGCTGCCTGATGACCGACCAGGCCGGCATGATGTGCATCGGCATCGACGGCATGATGACGGCGGGCGCGTTTGCGGCGGTCATCGGCTCCTGGCTCTGCTCCTCCTGGATCATGGGCCTGGTCTTCGCCTTGGCGGTGGGCCTGCTGCTGGGCGGCTTTTACGGGCTGTTCGTCATCCGCTACAAGAGCGATGAGTTCATCATCGGCGTGGCGCTGAACATCTTCGCGGTGGCCATCACCACCTTCCTGCTGCGCTCCATCCCCGGCCAGTCCGGCTCCTTCCATCCCGCCACCGGCGCGGTGGTCAAGCTGCCGAGCTTCAGCATCGCGGGCAGCAATGTCTCCATCATGGTGCCCCTGAGCTGGCTGCTGGTCGCCCTCACCTGGCTGCTGGTGTACCGGACGCCCCTGGGCTTCTGGCTCCACGCCTCGGGCGAGCATCCGGAATCCCTGCGCTCCGTGGGCCGCAGCCCTGAGCGCATGAAGTACCTGGGCTCCCTGGCCTGCGGCCTGTTCTGCGGCCTGAGCGGCGCCTACCTCTCCCTGGGCTATCTCTCCACCTTCACCGAAAACATGTCCGCCTCCCAGGGCTATGTGGCGGTGGCCTGCGTCATCTTCGGGCGCTCCAACCCCGTGTATGTTTTCCTGGCCGCCCTGCTCTTCGGCTTCATCGACGCGGCGGGCCAGCGCATGCAGGGCATTGTCGACCCCACCCTCACGGCCACCTTCCCCTACATCGGCACCATCCTGATGATGGTCATCTTGGCGGTGCGCTACACGGCCATGAAGAAAAAACGCGCCTGAGCGGCGCAAGATGCAATCAGCAAGCCCTTCGCCGGGGACGTTTCCGTCGGCGAAGGGCTTGTTTTGATTCATGCTGAGGGCTCATCCGGCTGATGGCGGAGGGAGAAAGCGCTCACCCGTCCTTCCGGCCGTCCCTGTCCGCCGCCAGCGCACACAGGCGGTCTTCCAGCGCGTCCTTTGCTTCATTGACGGGCATGTGCTGCTGTTCCCACCAGTCCGCCATGTGGCGCAAGCCTTCCTCTAAGGTAATCCGGGGCTCCCAGTCCGGGGCGGCCTGCCGGATCTTGTCCAGCGAAAACACGTGGTCAAAGCGCTTCTCGTACCAGATGTGATCGAACTGCCCCGGATCGAGGCTGAAGAGCGTCTGGCTGGGCAAATATGCGAATACCGGCTCCCTGCCCGCGATAAGGCCAAAGGTGCGGTAATAGGTTTCCATGTCCGCCGCGTTCCGGCTGGTGATGTGGAAATCCTGATTGTACGCGGCCGGGTTCAGGCAGCAGGCCAGGTAGCCGCGGGCCAGATCCGGCGCAAAGGTGAAGGTGAACACGGTTTTGCCGTCATCGTACAGCAGCAGCGGCCTGCCCTGGCGGATGCGGTGGAGGATGTTCACGTTCTGCCGCAGCACGCCGATGTTCGCGCAGCCCTCCCCGTAGGTCAGGGATGGGCGGATGATGGTGATGGGCACCGGCCCCTTGCGCATCTGTTCAGCCAGACAGGCCTCCATCCGCGCCTTGTTGAAGGCATAGGGATAGACGGGATCCTCCCACCGCCTGGTCTCTGATTCCCGCACCGGATAAGCCGTGAAGGGCTTGCGGTAGGCGCAGGTGGTGGAGGTGAAAATCCACTGCCTGGCCGAGCCGCCGAAGCAGGTGAGCGAGTGCTCAGCGTCCTCCGGGCTGCGGGACAGCATATCGATGACCACGTCCACCGCCAGGCCCGCTGTTGCCTGCCGGAAGGCCCCGGCATCCCGCCAGTCCGCATGAATGGTCTGCGGCGCTTCGGCAAAGACCACCCGCCGCTGACCCCGGTTCAGGGCGATCATCTCATGCCCCGCCCTGATTCCCTCTGAAACGATGGCACGGCTGATCACGCCTGTGCCGCCAAGAATAAGGATTTTCATTCTGCTTCAATCATACACCAGCGTCACACTGGTGCCTTCAAATGCTCCGGGATGAACCTGGCAGCCGGCGGGGATGTGCACGGTACCCTCCAGGCCTGTGCAGTCCAGGAAAGCGCCCTCCTCGATCGACTCCAGCCCGTCGGGCAGGGTGAGGTAGAGGAGCTTTGTGCAGTCCCGGAAGGCGCAGAAGCCGATGGTCTTGATGTTGGCGGGAATCTTCAGCTCATGCCTGAAGCTGCAGTGGCTGAATGTGTCCGCGCCGATTTGGGTCAGGCCCGAGGGGATGGTGAGCTCGCCGGTGAAGGCGCAGCCGCAGAAGGCCATGTCGCCCAGCTCCTTCAGGCCGTCCGGCAGCTCCAGCGATCCGTTCAGCCCGCCGCACTCCGAGAAGGCGCCGAAGTAGATCGCGGTGACCGACGCGGGAATCTCCAGCGAGCCCGTGATTCCCAGCTCGTAAAAGGCGCACTGCTCAATGGTCTTCAGGCGGCGGGGCAGCCGGACCTCGCCGGTGACCTTCTGGCGCATGCCGTCCGCGCCGGAGAAGGCGTATTCTTTGATGACAGTCACCAGCCTGCCGCCGATCTTGTCGGCAAAGCACAGCCCGGTCTGCTCGTCATCACAGCCGGTGGCCACGGCCTCGCCGTTTTCAAGGGCGTAGCGGATGCCGTTCACAGTGCAGGGCCAGCTGTCGGTATCCCAGGACAGGAGGGCTTCAACGCCCTTGAAGGCCCCGGGATGCACCGAGCAGTCCGCCGGGATGTGGATTTCGCCGGTCAGGGCGCTGTAGGCGAAAGCCCAGTCCGGCACGGCTTTGACGCTCTCCGGGATGGCCTTCAGGGAGGTGAAGCCTGTTCCCGCAAAGGCGGAGTGCCCGATTTCGGTCAGGGTTTCCGGCAGGATGAGCTCGCCGGTCAGGGTGCTCTGCCAGCCGAAGGCGTAAGCGCCGATCCGCTCCAGGTGGCTCGGCAGGGTCACGGGGCCGCGCAGGTATTCACGGGCGTACTTCCTTTGCCCAAGAGAGCCGTTGCCGCCGGGGCACTCAAAGGCGGATTCCGCGATGTCCGTCACCCACCTGCCATTCACCTGATCCTTCAGGTACAGCTCGGTCACGTCCTCCTCGAGGCCCATGGCGGTCACCCGGCCGTCCACCAGGTCGTAAACCACGCCGCTGACCGAGGTGGGCCAGGTCTCCTCCGGCGCTTCGCCTAAGATCGTCCAGCCGATGTTCTGGATGTCCTGCTCGCCGGTTTCGGTGTCCTTCACCACGATGAACACGTTGAACTTGCCGTCGTAGCCGGGGGTCGCCGCCACCCGCTGCTGGGTGGAGTAGAAATAGTTGACCGGCCGGGACTGGGCATCGTAGATATTGTAGGCGATGGTCACGCTGCCGGAAGCGCAGGAGATTCGCGGCCGGTTGACAAAGATGGACTTCCTGTCCGGGCTGATCTCATAGGTGGCCTTGCTGACGGACAGCTCCTCGGAGGTGGGCCAGGAGAGGGTCTGCCAGCCGATGTCCTGGGTCTTCTGCTCGCCGGTGTCGGTGTCGGTGACCACCACAAACACGTTGAAGCGCCCGCCGTAGCCGGGTGTGGCCGCAACGCGGTCTTCCAGAGAGTAGAAGTAGTTGACCGGATAGGAATCCGCGTCGTAGATATTGTAGGCGATGGTGTAATGCTCGCAGCCGGTGACTTCAGGCTTGCTGATGTAGACGGACTGCCTGTTTTCGCTGATCTCGAAGGACAGGCCGCCCACGGTCAGCGCCTTGGATTCCTCCTCGATTTCGTCCATCAGGGCGTCCAGGCTGACCGCCGGTTCCGCAAAAGCGGCGGAAACCGCCAGCAGGAGGCAGAGGGCCAGCAGCAGGGAGAGCGCTTTTTTCATGCTGAAACATCCTTTCGCGGGTCTGTGGTGAACGGGTGAATGTGGTTCCGGGTGAAAGTATAGCATATCGGAGGCGGGATTTCAATCACTCCTGTTCCGGCTGACTGAGGGCCGTCACCCTCCCCATTCCTTGCCCGCGTTCAGCAATTCCGGCGAAATCCGCTTCAGAACCCGCGGAGTACAGCAAAAAAACTTGCAATCCCCGGCGCTTTCCTGTATCCTCAGACTGCCCCAGTATGGGGTTTCATTCATGCCATTCATACCATTCATCATTCATCCGGGAAAGCCGCGATGGCGGCGGGAGGTGTCATGACACAGACCAACGAGAAGGCGGAGCGCATCACGCGCTTTACCGACACACCGGAGTACAAAGCCTTTGCCGAGCGCAGCAGGACGCTGTTCGCCCACGGCAATCCGTACTTCGTGTGCCACGATTCCCCGCTGACGGACACGAGCCTGATGGCCGGGCAGCGGGTGCTCAACTTCGGCAGCTACAATTACGCGGGCATGTCCGGGCGGAAGGAGGTCAGCGAGGCGGCCAAGCGGGCCATCGACATGTACGGCACCTCGGCCTCCGGCAGCCGGCTGCTGGCGGGGGAGAAGACCCTGACCCAGGAGCTGGAGCGGGCCATCGCCGACTGGAAGCACGCGGAGGCCGCGCTGGTGCTGGTGGGCGGGCATTCCACCAACGTCACCTGCGTGGGGCACTTCTGCGGTGAGGGCGACCTGATCCTCTACGACGCGCTGATCCACAACTCGGTGGCGGAGGGCTGCCGGCTCTCCCACGCCACCTGCCGGCCCTTCCCCCACAACGATCCCGAAGCCCTGCGGCGCATCCTCTCCACCCGGCGCGACCGCTTCCGCAAGGCCCTGATCTGCATCGAGGGCGTGTACTCCATGGACGGGGACATCGCCCCGGTGCCCGAGTTTGTGAAGATCAAGCAGGAGTTCGGCTGCTTCCTGATGGTGGACGAGGCGCACTCCACCTGCGTCATCGGCGAGACCGGCGGCGGCGTGGACGAGTACTTCGGCCTGGACCCCAAGGCCATCGATATCAAGATGGGCACCCTCTCAAAGGGACTGGGCGCCTGCGGCGGCTACCTGGCCGGCGACTTCGACCTGATTGAGTACATGCGCTACAACCTGCCGGGCTTTGTCTTCTCGGTGGGCATCTCCCCGGCGCTGGCGGCGGCGGCCCTCGAAAGCGTGCGGCTGATGCGCTCCGATCCCAGCATCATGGAGAACATGCGGTGCAATGTGGCCTGCTTTGTGGAGGAGGCCAAACGCCACGGCTTTGACATCGGTCTAGCCGGGCGCACCGCCATCGTGCCCGTGACGGTGGGCGAGGATGACGACGCGGCCGAACTGAGCAACCGCATGCGGGAGAAGGGCGTGTTCGTGCCCCCGGCGGTGTATCCCGCCGTGCCCCGGGGCGAGGCCCGGCTGCGCTTCTGCCTGACCGCCGCGCACAGGCCGGAGCAGATTGTGGAAGCCCTGAACAAGCTGGAAGAAGCGGCGGCTGAGCTGGGCATCGACCTGAAGCGCCGCGCCGGCTGAACACAGAACCGCACAGCAGACAGTTGGCAGACGCGATGGCGCTGTCAGCTGTTTGCTGTCACAGGACAAAAGCGCGCCGGGCATCCGGCTGAGGCAGCCATGAAAACGAGCAAGAAACCCCAGGTCAGCAAGCAGGAGCTCTTCGCGTCCACGCCCGTGCCCAGGGCGCTGACCGCCATGGCGATTCCCACCATCATCAGCCAGCTGATCAACCTGGTGTACAACATGGTGGACGCCCTGTTCATCGGCCAGACAGGCAACGCCTACATGATGGCCGCCACCTCCCTCACCCTGACCATGGTCATGATGAACGTGGCGCTGGCCAACCTCTTTGGCATCGGCGGAGGCAGCCAGACGGCGCGGCTGATGGGGGCGGGTCAGACGGAGGAGGCGAGGGGCGTCAGCGCCTTCAGCGTGTGGGGCGCGGCGGGCATCGCCCTGACCTACTCCCTGCTGGCGGGCCTCTTTCTCGACCCGCTGCTGCGCTTCCTCGGCGCGTCGGACGCCACCATCGGCTACGCCCGGAGCTATGCGCTGATCGTCATCGTCATCGGCAGCCTGCCCAGCATCCTCTCCATGGCCCTGGCGCACCTGCTGCGCAACGCGGGCTTCTCAGGCCAGGCCAGCGCGGGACTGAGCCTGGGCGGTGTGCTGAACATGGCGCTGGATCCCCTCTTCATGTTTGTGATCCTCCCGAAGGGGCAGGAGGTGACCGGCGCGGCCATCGCCACCGCCCTGTCCAACACGGCGGCCTGCGGCTATCTGCTCTTCGCCTATGGGCGGGCTTCCCGGGAAGCGCCCCTCAGCCTGCGCATCAGAGAAGCCCGGGCGCTGGACAGGAAGCAAATCAAAGCGGTGTTCGCGGTGGGCGTGCCCTCGGCGGTGCTGACTGGCCTCTTCGACCTGGCCAACATCTGCGTCAACATCATCGCCGCGGCCCACAGCGACCTGGTGGTTGCCGGCATGGGCATTGTGATGAAGGTGGAACGCATCCCCAACGCCATCAACCTGGGCATCTGCCAGGGCATGCTGCCCATAGTGGCCTTCAACTACTCCAGCGGCAACCACGCGCGCATGAAGGAGGTCATCCGCACGGCGCGGCTGGCGGGCCTGGTGATCTCGGCGGCCTGCATCCTCCTCTTCGAGCTCCTGGCGGACACGGCGGTGGGCTTCTTCCTGAACACGGATACCGGCGACGCGGCAACCGCCCTGCGCACGGTGGCCTACGCGGCGCTCTTCCTGCGCATCCGCTGCCTCGCCTCGCCCATGCAGTTCACCAACTACCACACCTCCTACTGCATGCAGGCCATGGGCCGGGGCAGGGAGACCCTCCTGCACGCCTTTGTGCGGGAAATCGTATGCTACATCCCCTGCATGTTCCTCCTGGATCGGCTCTTCGGCGAAACCGGCCTGGCCGCCGCCCTCCCGGTGGGCGAGGGCCTCGGCGCGGTCTTTGCCCTGGCGCTGCTGGCCTGGGTGCTGCGCAGGGAGAAGGAGCGGACAGCCTGAACAAAAAGCCCATGCGGATCTGATGGACCTGCATGGGCTTTCAACAACTGTACGGGTGTCCGCGGAACCTTCCGCAGCGCTTCCTTACCGGGTCAGCTCCTTGTCGATGCGGCGGAAGGCGGGCAGGAGGATGAGGCCGATGATCACGGCGAGCAGCTCTCCGACGCCGACTTCGACGGCGGTGAGCAGGAAGGGAAGGTTGAAGCTGACGGTCAGCACAGCGCCGACAATGAGGGCGTTGGACAGAACCGGGCAGAGGGCGGAGAGCAGGGGCAGGGCGAAAGGCTCGCTGCGGCCGATCTGGCGCACAGGCAGGGTGCGGCTGCGCAGGAACCAGGTGCCCAGGGCGGCGATCAGGGTGGCCAGCGTGCCGAAGATCACGTCCAGCACTGTGGTCAGGCCGGAGCTGAGGCCGTAAGCGTTGGCGATCAGGCAGCCGATGGTCAGGCCGGGGATGGCCTCAGGCATGAGCACCGGCAGGATGGTCATGGCCTCGGACACGCGCAGCTGAATGCTGGCGTAGCTGATGGGGGCCAGCACGATGGTCAGCACTGCGTACAGCGCGGCGATGGCGGCGCTCACGCACAGGGAACGGGTGGTCAGCATCCTCTTGTACACAGGGATACTCCTTTCTGCATAGCGAAGTGTCGCAAGCAGGGAGCATCATAACATGAAAGCAGTGGAAGCGCAAGCCGGAACAGCGCTTTCCGCTGAAAAAGCCTCCCGGCGGGGGAGGCCTAAAAGAAATGCAGGGTTTCAGGCTTTTTCCGCCTCGTGGCGGCTGATCTGTTCGTTAAGCAGGTTGATGTCCCCGCAGCCCATGGTGATGGCCAGGTCGCCGGGGGCGAGGTGTTCCCGGAGCCAGGCCTCGGTATCGTCGAAGGAGGGCGTCCAGACGGCGTTCAGGCCGTGGGCCTTCATGCCCTCCACCAGCATCCCGGAGTGAATATCGCCGGGGTCTTTTTCCCTTGCGGCGCAGATATCGGTCACCAGGGTGATGTCGGCGGCATCGGTGCAGGTCAGGTAATCGTTGAAGAGGGTCTTGACACGGCTGAAGGTGTGGGGCTGCATCACGGCCACCAGCGTTCCCTTGCAGCGCTTGCGGGCGATGGCCACCGCGTTGCGCATCTCAGCGGGATTGTGACCGTAATCGTGGAAGAGCTCGGCGCCGTTCAGATGACCGGTCAGTTCAAAGCGGCGGTGCGCGCCCTTGAAGGCGGCGATGCTCTCAGCGGCCTTGCGCAGGTCGGCCCCCAGCACGTCCGCGGCGGCCAGGGCGGCCAAAGCGTTTTCCACATTGAAGAGCCCGGGCACGCCCATGCGGATCTCCGCCACGGTCTCATCTCCGCGCATCAGGGTGAAAGAGGCGTGGCCTTCCTCGTCCTCCGCCAGGTTTGCGGGATGCCAGTCGCAGCTGTTGTCCAGGCCGAAGGTCAGGGTGCGGCAGTCCAGGCGCTTCAGCTGGCGCACGACCCGCTCGTCCGTGCCCTTGCCGATGGCCGTCCCGTCCGGCGGAAGCAGGTGGAGGAAGGTGCCGAAGGTCTCCTCGATCTCGTCGATGTCGCGGTAGCAGTCCAGGTGATCCGCGTCGATGTTCAGCACCACGGCCACCCGGGGCTTCAGCTGCAGGAAGGAGCGGTTGAACTCGCAGGCCTCGGCCAGGAAGACCCCGCCCCGGCCGATGCGGGTCGACCCGCCGATGGCATCCAGCTTGCCGCCGATGTGCACGCTGGGATCCAGGCCGCAGTCCACCAGCACCTGGGAGAGCATCGAGGTGGTGGTGGTCTTGCCGTGGGCGCCGCAGACCGCCACCCCGCAGGCGGCTGTCTCCATCAGCTGGCCCAGAAGGGTAGCCCGCTCCATGGCGGGAATGCCCAGCCTGGCGGCTTCCAGCAGCTCGGGATTGTCCTTAGGGATGGCGGCGGTATAGACCACCAGCGCCGCCCCGTGCACGTTCTCCGGCACGTGGCCGATCATCACCCGGATCCCCTTGGCCCGGACGTCGTCCATCAGGTAGCCGTCGGTGCGGTCGGAGCCGGTGACCCGATAGCCCTGGTCGCAGAGCATTTCAGCCAGGCCGGACATGCTGGAGCCCCCCACCCCGATCAGGTGGATGGTCTGCCCCCTGTAATCCCGGATATGCGGCGTTTGCATCAGCGCTTCCTCCTTTGCCTTCCGGCGGGTCTATTATACGCTTTCAGCAGGCGGGAATCAAGGGGGCGCACAAACGGTCCAAGGCAGATTCTGGGGGAAGCGATTGTCCTGAAAACGGCCTGTCACGGGCTGCAAGTCTTTTTCCCATCTTTTTTTCTGCCTCGGGAGGAAAACGCCATGCTTGTTCGTATTCTACTATGAGCGCACACAAGGCGCTCCATCAGCCATGGTTTCCGAAGGAGGATAAGGATATGAAACGGTTCTTCATGCTGATTCTGACACTGGCGCTGACCACGGCCGCTCTGGCGGAGGCCGGGCTGCCCGCCTACACCTATACGGGGGACGACCTCATCGAAGCCGCCGCCGTGGCCTATATGCTTGAGCGGGCGGAAGCGATGTACTACCTAGAGGAAGGCTCGGTGACCATTCCGTCGCCGCTGATCTTCCGCGTGGAACAGCCGGACGATGAGACAGCTCGGGTGTACGGCAATTTCTGGGTGTACACCTACAATCTGGAGGGCAAAACCCTGTTCTGCATCTCCGGCGGGGAAGAGCCTGCGGTGCTGACGCTGAAAAAGGCCGGGGAAGGCTGGACGGTGGCGGACGTGCTCGGGGCGGAGGACGGCGACGGCTTTGCGGAAAGTCTGCGGGCATTGGCCGGCGGCGACGAAGCCCTGCTGGCCCAGTTCCTGAACACGGACGACACAGAGGTGCGGGAGCGGTTCATCCGGGAATATGTCAGCGCCAACGGGCTGGATGTGGAGGCCTATCAGGATTACGGCTGGGATCCCGTGCTGCTGAACCGGGAGGTCAGCGCTGAGCCCTACAGCCTGCTGCAGGGCAAGCGCTTCGTCTTTGCCAGCGGCGTGGGCGCCTGGGACACCACCATCACCTTCGGCGCGGAGGGCAGCTTCACCGGCGAATTCCACGACAGCGAGATGGGGGAGACCGGCGAGGGCTACCCGGACGGCACCGTTTACGGCTGCACCTTCCACGGCAGACTGGCCGACGCGGAACAGGCGGACAGCCTGACCTGGACGCTGACCGTCGCGGAGCTGGAAATGGATGAAGGCCAGGCGCCCGAGGCCATCGAGGACGGCATCCGCTTTGTGACCACCGATCCCTACGGCCTGAAGGCCGGGGACGCCATCACCCTGTACCTGCCGGGCACCCCGGTGAGCGGCCTGCCCGAGGATTTCCTCTTCTGGACGCACATTCAGGAGATCGATCCGGACGCTGAAACCCTGCCCTGGATGACGCTCCGCGATGACGCGGCTCAGAGCGGCTTTGTGTGCGAGACGGACATGGAATAAGCACTGAACCCATCAGAAAAGCCCGACAGACTGCGCCGGGCTTTTTCGATGGCCTGCTTTTTCAGCGGGATTCAGCTGTCCTCCGCCTCCTCCGGGAAGCGGCACAGGCTGACGCGCAGGTCGAAGGTCATCTGACCGGCCGGCTTTTCCGCGAGGCGATCCAGCGCCGCCTCGTCCAGGCCCTGGGTCAGCGGGGTCATGAGCAGGAAATCCCGCCAGAGCGCCTCCGTCAGCGGCACCGTTTCATGCACCCGCTCGGTGCGGCAGACCTGTGCGCGGGAGGACAGGTAGGCGGACACGTCTCCCTCCTGATAGGCGGGGAGGCTGGCGGCGGCGCGGATCTCCCGCAGATAGTCCTGCCCGGGATAGACCTTGATGAGCCAGCCGCCGGGGCGGAGCGCGCGCCTGAAAGCCCCGTAATCGGCGGGGGAGAGGATGTCCAGCACCGCGTCAAAAGACCGGTCGCGGAAGGGCAGACGCCGGAGATCGGCCACGCACCACAGGATGGGCTCGGGCCAGGCGGCGGCGCGGCGGATGGCGTCCGCGCTCAGGTCGCAGCCGGCGGCCAGGCGGGCGGGCTCCATCTGCAGCAGCCGGTGGAGGTACCAGCCCTCCCCGCAGCCCGCGTCCAGAATGCGCGTCGACTCCGTTTCCGCCAGCAGCCGGTTCAGCGCCTCGGCCACGGGGAGGTAAGCAGCGTCCAGCACCCGGGAGCGGGCTTCAAACAGGCGGGCGTCGTAAATGCCGGGATAGGCGCGGCTGAGCAGGTTCACATAGCCCTTCCGGTTGACGTCCACTGAGTGCCCCTGCCCGCAGCGCAGATGGGGCGCATCCCCGTCCGGCAGGAGGGGCTGGCCGCACTTCAGGCATTTCAGGCCACCCAGAGCCGTCACCAGCCGGTTCAGCCGGGACAGGCGGCCCTCACTCGGCGGGGTCATACTCGAACTCGGGCATCATCTTCAGCTTGAAGAGATTGCGCCGGTGGAGGCTGTCGATGCGCTCTCTGTGGGCCAGGTCGTCGATCTCGCCGGTGCGGATGTAGCGGTCCAGCTCGGCGTAGGTGAAGCCCAGGTTGTCCTCGTCGGTCTTGCCGCAGAGGCCGTCGATGGGCACCTTGTCCACCAGCACGTCCGGCAGGCCCAGGATGCGGCCGATGGCCTTGACCTCCTGCACGGTGAGCTGGCCCATGGGGCTGAAGTCACCGGCGGCGTCGCCGTAGCGGGTGGAATAGCCCACCCAGTTTTCGGAGAGATTGCAGGTATTCACCACCCGGCCGTTCAGGCTCTGGGACACGGCGTAGACGGTGGTCATGCGCACCCGTGCCGGCAGGTTGGTGGTGCTCATGGTCTGCAGCGGGAAGGGGATGCTGGCCTTCACGGCTTCCACCGCGGCTTCGATATTGCACTCGTAGGACGCGATGCCCAGGTGGCTGACCAGCAGGCGCGCCATGTCGATGTCGTGCTGCACGCCGCAGGGCATCAGCACGCCGATGACGCGGTCGCGGCCGAGGGCCTCCACGCAGAGGGCCGCCGCCACGGACGAATCCTTGCCGCCCGAAATGCCGAGCACAGCGTTGCAGCCCGGGCCATTCTCCTCAAAGAACTTCCGGATCCATTGAACCACACGGTCTTTGACTTCGATTGCGTTGAACATGGGAAACCTCCTGTATCTGCGGTCGTTTTGCGATTGGAGCGGATGCTTCTTACCGCTTCTGGATGGCCTCGATCAGCTCCAGCACGCGGGCGGTGCCGTCGGCGGGTGGGGCGGCCTTCACCGCTTTGGTCAGCGCCTCCCGGTTCCGCCAGGTGTCCCGGAGGGCTTCCGCCAGGGATTCGGGCGTCATATGCTCCTGGAGCAGCACCTTGCAGAGGCCGCGCTTTTCAAGGCTGCGGGCGTTGAGAATCTGGTCGCCCCGGCTGGCTCCCTTGGGGTAGGGCACCAGCAGCAGGGGCTTTGCCAGGGCCTGGAATTCCATCAGGGCGTTGCTGCCAGCCCGGGAGAGCACCAGATCAGCGGCGGCAAGCACGTCCGGGAGCTCCGCGTCCAGGAACTCGATCTGCCGGTAGCCGGCTTTGCCCTCCAAGGCGGCATCGAGGTTGCCGCGCCCGCAGAGGTGCGCCACGTCGAAGTCCGGCAGCAGGCTGTCGAGGGCCTGCCGCAGCGCCGCGTTGACCGCCTGCGCGCCGGAGGAGCCGCCCATCATCAGCAGCACGGGTTTCAGGCCGCTGAAGCCCAGCAGCTTCAGCCCCTTCTCCCTTGTGCCGCTGAAGAGCTCGGGCCGCAGGGGCGTGCCCACCGCCTCAGCCTTGGGGCCGAGGGCCTGGGCGCACTCCGGGAAGGTGGTCACAAAGCGGGTGGCAAAGGGCTTGCACAGGCGGTTGGCCAGACCCGGGGTCAGGTCGCTCTCATGGCAGAGCACGGGCACCCGGTGCAGCCACGCGCCGAAGACCACCGGCACGGCCACAAAGCCTCCCTTTGAGAAGACCACGTCGGGCTTCAGCTTGCCCATGAGCCGCGCCGACTGGAACGCGCCCGCGATCACCCGGAAGGGATCAGTAAAGTTCTGCCAGTCGAAATAGCGGCGCAGCTTACCGGTTTTGACCGCGTGGTAGGTCACGCCCGGGGTGGCGCGCATCTTGTCGGCTTCCATGCCGGAGGCCGTGCCCACATAGTGGATGTCATAGCCGCGCTCCCGCAGGGTGGGGATCAGGGCCAGGTGGGGGGTGACATGGCCGAGGGTGCCGCCCCCGGTCAGGACAATGGTTCTCATAGGCACCTCTGTGAAGGTCGTCCCTCAGGCGTTGATGGTGAAGCGGATCTCCCGCAGGGCGGCGTAAGCCTCGGGCAGGCGGTCCAGCATCCAGGTGTGGTACAGGTTCCGGCGCAGGGTGCGCAGGGGTATGCCGGCCTCCATCAGCCGGTGGCGCAGAATCTCCACATGGGGATAGAAGATTTCCTGCTTTCCGTGGATCAGCAGAACCGGCGGCAGACCGGCGCAGTCCGCAAAGGACGGGTTGTACAGGGGGCTGTCTGCGGGCGTCCCGCCCATCCATTTTTCGTTGACGGCCTCCACCGTGTCCCGGGTCAGCAGGGGATCGCCCCTGCCGGTTTTGCGCTGGAGGTCGGCGCTGAGACCCGCTTCCTGCCCGGCCACAGGGGAGAGCAGGATCAGGTGGGAGGGCTGGCGGGAGACGCGCTGGCAGAGCCCCAGCGCCAGGCAGGCGCCCCAGCTGTCGCCGCAGACGGACACGACGTCCTTGGCGTAGACGTGCCGCAGCTCGTTGTACACCTGCTCGGCGAAGTGCAGAGCCTGAGCGTAGTCCGCGCCGGAATCCGCCGGGCTGCAGGTCAGCCAGACCTCCGCGCCGGTTTTCACGGCCAGGCGCAGGGCAAAGCGCGTGTGCCGCTTGTCCGGGCCCGCCAGGGGGCAGCCGGGCAGGTAGAGGATTGCCCGTCCGCTGGGGTTTCTGCGGGGCCGGATGATCCACACGGAGCGGTTGCTGACCTCCCGCTGGGTCACCGCCGCGCGCTTTTTCAGCCACTCCGGGGGCTCCTCCAAACCGTGGCGCTTCAGCCCTTCGCTGTAGCGGCGGCGGCGCACACCGCGCCCCACCCTGTTCAGCGCCTGGTTCCATTTCAGCCTCACACCGCCCGCCAAACCCATGCGTACACCTCCGTCCGGTTCCGAAAAGCGTCTATTGATCCTGCCAGTATCATATCACCCTCCGCGGCTCTTGGCAAGCGCTTTTGCGGGAAGGCAAGGGCAATCGCTTACAAACCTATGAACCTTGTTTCCAGGTCTGCGCCTCATCTGTAAGGAACATTAGGCTGCCATCGCAAGATCCCGATCCAAACACAACTCTATAGAGAGTAAAAAGTCTTTTGAAGATAGGATGGGGGTCTGGGGGAAGGAAAGGAGCTTTTCTCCAGAAAAGTTCCTTTCCTTCCCCCAGTGTCCGTAAGCGATTGACCTGCGGGCAGCCTTGCATTTTTTTGTCCGATGGCGTAAACTGATTCCACAGACCGCAAAGGAGGACTGACGATGCATCTGATGCTGAACGACCGGTACGAGCGCATGCCATGGGAGCTGGTGGACGCGGTGGTGTTCGACGTGGGCAATGTGCTGCTGACCTTTGATCCCCAGGCTCTGCTGGAGGAGCATTTCCCGGGCGACAAGGCCCTGCAGGAGCGGCTGATGGTGAAGGTGCTGCGCTCCCCCTACTGGGTGATGATGGATCACGGCACCCTGTACGGGGAGGAGGCCGTGACCGCCATGTGCGGCCTGGAGACCGATCTGGCCCCGGCGGTGCGGCATTTTCTGAACAGCTGGGTCGACCTGAAGGAGGTTGTCCCGGAAGGTCTTCGCGCCCTGGAAAGCTGCCGGGCGCACGGGAAAAAGACCTATGTGCTGTCCAACTATGCGGACGCGCCCTTCCGTCTGGTGGAGAACAAGTTTGATTTCTTCAGCCTTTTCGACGGCAAGATCGTCTCTTCGCAGGTGGGGCTGATCAAGCCGGACCATGCAATCTATTCCCTGCTGATGGAGCGCTATGGCCTGACGCCTGAGCGCACCCTCTTCATTGACGACGCCCCGGCCAACATCGAGGCCGCCCTGAGCTGCGGCTGGCAGGGCGTGTGCTACAACAGGAAGGGCGTGCTCGACCGCTTCTTCAGCGAGGCATGAAGACGGTGCGGGTGCTGATCGGTACCACCAACCCCTCCAAACTGCGCCTGTTTCAGGGGATGATGGCGGATCTGGGGCTGGAGGCCTGCTCTCCGGCGGAGCTGGGCATTGCGGAGGACGCGCCCGAGACCGGGAGAGATCCCCTCGGGAACGCTGTGCAGAAGGCCCGTTTTTACGCGCGCTGGCACGAGCCGGTGCTCTGCAATGACGCGGGGCTCTACTTTGATGAACTGCCCGAGGATGATCCCCGTCAGCCGGGGCTGCACATCCGCACGCCCGGCGGCCTGCCGCGCCTGGACGACGAGGGGATGATCGCCTATTATGCGGAGCTGATTCATTCCCTGGGCGGCAGGGTGACCGCCGGCTACCGGGACGCCCTCGCCGTGAGCCGGGGCGGGCAGGTGTTCACCTGGGTGGAGCCTGAAGCGTTCGCCCGGTCCCGAACCTTCACCATGGTGGACACGCCCTCGCCGCGCCGTCACCCGGGCTGGCCCCTGGATTCCCTCTCCCTGACCCGGGACGGTCTGGGCTACTTCACCGACGACCGCCCGGCCAACAATCCCTCCGTGATGGAGGCGCGGCTGAGCGCTTACCGCCGGGAACAGCGCCGCTTTTTCGCTGAAGCCTTAGGCGTGCCCCTCCCTGATGACGCGGAAAAATGACAAATATAACAGCTTTATTGCAGATTTTTGAAGAAAATGCTTGACGTACAAGACTTTTGACTGTACAATAGGCTTGGTTGTCTGTATTCATTGCCCGGCATGGCCGGGAGTGAAGGGAGGAAGGGCGGTTCGCCGCCTGTGAACGTATGAGGAAACATCGGCTGTGGATGCTGGGTGTCTGCGTGCTGATTCTGCTTGTGGCGCACTGTGCGGCCGCGCTGGCTGAAATCGATCCGCTGAAGGTGGCCATGTCCCTGTCCAGCAACACCTTTACCGAGCCCAAGCGCATCACGGTGCAGATCAAGATTTCCAACACCGGCGAGAGCGAAATGCCCGGGCCTGTGACCCTGTATTATCCGGACGGCAGGCAGGTGGAGGCTTTCGGTGCGCCGGTGCTGGAGGAAGGCGCGTCCAAGACCTGGAGCGGCACCTGGGATGTGACCCAGGAGCAGCTCAACGAGGGCAAGCTGACTTTCCGCATCAACTACACGATTTACAATGATGACGGCGAGCTGGTCAGCAAGTCGAAGCGCTTTTCCAAGACGCTGATTTACAACGGCGGCGTGGTTTCCTGCGAGATCAAGCGCTCCATCCTGCCCACCACCGCGCGCAAGGATCAGGAAGTGTCGGTGACCTATGAGGTCATCAACACCGGCAACCTGCCCATCACGGACGTGGAAATCATGGAGAACAAGTCCATCTCCACCACGGTGGGCAAGATTGACGAGATCCCCGCCGGCGAGAAGAAGAGCTACACCTTCACCGTGAAGATGGGCACCAAGGATCTGACCAGCCGGGGCACCATCACCTACAAGGCGGACGGGAAGAAGTACTCCGAGAGCAAGGAGACCGCCACCATCAAGTACGGCGAGGTGAAGCTGGCGGCCAGCCTGACCGCGGACAAGAAGGGCGGCCTGACCGGCGAGACCGTGAAGCTGACCCTGAAGCTGACCAACTCGGGCTCCGCGGATTACCAGAACCTGACCGTGACGGACTCCATCTTAGGCGAGGTCTTCACCGGCCAGAACGTGCCCGCGGGCGAGAGCGTCACCCTGGAGAAGGAAATCAGCATCAGCAGCACGGCGGGCTATCAGTTCACCGTGTCCGGCCAGGATTCCGCCGGCAACGATATCGAGACGGCCTCCGAGCGCGTGACGGTCACCGCCATTGAGCCCAACCAGGTGGTCAACCTGAGTGTGGAAGCCGAAGCGGACCGGCTGGTGGTCTACCAGATTCCCGCCACGGTGCGCTTCCGCGTCAGGGTGACCAACAACGCCGCCGCTGACGTGCAGAACGTGCGCGTTTCCGCCACGGGCGTGACCCTGTACACCTTTGACAAGATCGCCGCCGGGGAAACCCGGGAGTTTGTGCGGGACGCCAGCATCTCGATGCAGGGCAAGTTCCAGTTTGTGGCCAGCGTGCGCAACCAGCTGGGCGAAACGCAGACCTTCAACAGCAATATCGTCAGCATCGCTTATTCCGTGCCGACCCCCGTGCCCACCGACGCGCCCATCGTCACCCCGCCCAAGCCGGTGCACCAGAACATCCCCACCGAGGCGGACATGGAAGACCTCTTTGGTGTGATCGAGTACGACAAGGCCATCGAGTACCTGCGCTACGCGGCCTATGGCCTGGCTGGCCTGGCGGGCATCGGCGTGCTGCTGCTGGTCATCGCCGGCATCCGCCGGGGCGTGGTGTCCAGCCGCACCCACAACGCCACGGACAGTCTGGAAATCACCCCGGCCCGCAATTATGCCGAGCCGGTGCGCAAGCCCATCAACCTGCCGCCCCTGGATGACGGCCTGACCGCCGCCCCCGCCCCGGACAATACCCTGTCCGACACCGGCGAGACCCGCACCGGACGCCGCCGCCGCAAGGCCGCTGCCCAGACGGAAGACCAGGACAGCAGCGAAGAGTGACAGCCTGACATCAATCTGACACCAAGATGAACAAAAGCCTCCGCCGGCAATCCTGCTGACGGAGGTTTTTTGTACCAACTATTCAGTTCCATGATTCAGCCTGCTTCACACCCTGATTGCGTCCACCAGCCGGCGCCCGGTCACACCGTTCTCGCCGAAGCGCCCCCCGGCCCGCGCCGCGGCGTCGGCGTGGAGGAAAGCCGCCAGCTGCAGGGGGAGGAGGGCATCCCCTGGCAGGCCGGGGCGGGCCAGGAGCGCTGCCAGCAGGCCGGTCAGCACGTCGCCGCTGCCGCCCTTGGCCAGGGCGGGGGTGCCGTTGGGATTGACCGCGGCGGCCTCTCCGGCGGCCATGAGTGTGCGCGCGCCCTTCAGCAGCACCCGGCAGCCAAAGCGCGTCTGCAGGGTCTTCAGCGCGGCGAGGGGATCGGCGGTGACATCGCTGATCTTCAGCCCCAGCAGGCGCGCGGCTTCCCCGGGATGCGGGGTCAGCACCGCGTCCTGACGCGGCCGCAGGTCACCGTTCACGGCCATCAGGTTCAGGGCGTCGGCATCAAACACGGTGGGGCATTCGGCCTCCGCGAAGGCCTTCAGCACGGGCAGTACATCCGCTCCCTGACTCAGCCCCGGGCCGACTGCCGCGGCGTCCGCGTCCGCCAGGGCCTTTCGGGCGATCTCCGCCGCTTCCGGCAGCAGGCGGCCGTCCGCCTCGGGGAGGAGCGTGCAGGTGGCCTCGGGCACCAGCGCCTGCACGGTCTGGGCCACCCAGGGGCGGCAGAGCACCCGGGTCAGGCCGGCCCCCGCGTGCACGCAGGCGGAAGCGCAGAGCGCCGCGGCTCCCGCCATGCCCACCGAGCCCGCGAAGATTACCACCCGGCCGAGGCTTCCCTTATGGGCGTCCGCCGGGCGGGGCGGGATCAATTTGCGATGATCCTTCTGTTCCAGCACCCGCAGGCCGGGCACGCCGCCGCAGTCCGGCGGGATCAGGATGGGATGCACCCGCACCCGTCCGGCGTGTCGGCAGCCCTTGCGCAGGTACAGCCCGGCCTTGGGGCGGTGGAAGGTCACGGTTTCGTCTGCGATGACAGCCTCGCCCGGCACCGTGCCGTCCGCGCCGTTCAGCCCGGAGGGGATGTCCACGGCCACCACCGGGACGGAACTCCCATTCACCAGGCGGATCAGCCCGGCGGCCACCCCCTCCGGCGCGCGGCTCAGGCCTGTGCCGAACAGCGCGTCACAGACCAGGTCACAGTCCGGGAGGACGGCGGGCGTCTCCTTCAGCGTGGTCACCGGGACGCCCGCAGTCAGCGCCAGGCGGCGGAAAATGCCCGGGTCGCCCGCGGTGTTCGCCCGGGTCTCCCAGACCATGGCCTCCTGCCCGCGCTTCCGCCAGAGCCAGGCCGCCGCGCAGCCGTCGCCGCCGTTGTTGCCCGGGCCGCAGAGAAAAAGCACCTTTCCGCCCCGGGGCAGGCGTTCCGCTATCGCCAGATCGACGCCCTGGGCAGCCTCGGCCATCAGCAGGCAGCTGGGCACGCCGTTTGCGGCCATCCACTGGGCCTCCAGGTTTTTCATTTCCTCCGGAAGAATGGTTTCAAGCATGTCTGTCTCCCGTTCCCGCGCCGGGCTTTCGGCCCGTTCGCCCTGATGGACACCAGTATAGCCCAAATCGGTCCGGCCCGCAAGCGGAATTCATCATGGACATTCCGCCGCCGCCGTGTTACAATAACACCATCAATACCGAGGAGGAGACAGTATGGCAGCGATTCAGTTTGACCGGGAGCAGGTCCTCAGCGCCATCGACCGTGTGGTGAAGTACACCATGAATATGGATCTGGCCTGGGACTGGCCCTGCGGCGTGGCTTATTACGGCGTATGCGAGGCGGCCCGGGCGGCCGGGCGGGAAGAATACCTGGCGCAGATCAGGGAAAAGGTGGATGAGTACATCGAGCTGGGCCTGCCCGTGTTCACCGTCAATACCTGCTCCATGGGGCACGCGCTCCTGACGCTGAACGCCTGGACAGGCGACACCAAGTACCGCGAGATCGCCGAGCGGAAGATCGACTACCTGCGCAATAAAGCCCTGCGCTTCGGCGATCATGTGCTCCAGCACACCGTCAGCGCCAAGAATGATTTCCCCGAGCAGTGCTGGGCGGACACCCTGTTCATGGCGGCCTTCTTCATGCTGCGCGCCGGCGTGGCCTGGGGGGACGCGGAGCTGGTGGACGATGCCCTGAACCAGTATTACTGGCACATCCAGTACCTGCACGACAAAAACACCGGTCTGTGGTACCACGGATACAACAACATTGAAAAAAGCCACATGAGCGGCTTTTACTGGGGGCGCGCCAATGCCTGGGCCGCCTATACCATGAGCCAGGTGGGACGCGTGCTGCCCGAGTGCTACCTCTACCCGAAGTATATGCATGTGGCCGGCTCCCTCACCGAACAGCTGGCCGCGCTCAAGCTCCTGCAGACCGAGAACGGCCTGTGGCGCACCATTCTGGACGACCCGGAGAGCTATGAGGAAGTCAGCGCTTCCGCGGGCATTGCGGCGGCCATGGTGCTCAAGGGCTTCCCGCCGCATATCAAGTATATCAACCGCTCGGTCAAGGGCATCCTGGACAATATCAGCCCCGAAGGCCGCGTGCTCAATGTCTCCGGCGGCACCGCTGTCATGCGCGACCGCGAGGGCTACCGCAGCATCACCCGCGACTGGGCCCAGGGCTGGGGTCAGGGCCTCGCCCTCGCCTTCCTCTCCGCCCTCCTCGAATCCACCGGCCGCCAGGGGGATGGGGCACTGTGATTTATTGTGCTTTTTGGGGGAAAAGGGAGACCTTTCTTGAAAGAAAGGTCTCCCACTCAACGTCCAATGCCGCTCTAAAGGTCGCCACTGGCGACACGCGGCAATAGACGTCCCCCAAACCCCCTATCCTCTTCCAAAGAACTTTTAACCTTTTGGATAGGGTTTTGGAGATTTCATGCAGACAGCATGTCAGCTGTCTTGGAATGGGAGTTTTTCGGAATGAAACGTTACCTGTTTCTCGCCGATCTTCATGGGAATTATCGGGCTACCATGGCTCTGGACGCGGCTTTGCCTTCTATCCGCGCGGACGAGATTTGGTTTCTCGGGGACGCGGTGGGCAAGGGGCCTTCCAACGCTGAGACCTGCGACTGGGTGCGGGCCCACTGCGGGCACTTTTTGGGCGGCAACTGGGATTACGGCATCGGCGGCAAGGAGTTCCCGGAGGACGGCTATTTCTGGAACCAGCTGGGGCCGGAGCGCATGGCCTGGCTCAACGGCCTGCCCCGGGAGGCGGAGCTCACCCTGTCCGGGCTGCGCTTCCGGCTCTTTCATGGGCGGCCGGTGACCTCCCTGCTCAAGGGCTCGGACGCCTCCGACATCCTGCACACCGCTCTGGTCACGGATCACGGCACCTTTGACGCCGCCATCTTCGCCGACTCCCACCGGCCCTTCATCCGCACCCTCAACCCCGGCTACATCCTCAACACGGGCTCGGTGGGCGTCTCGATGGGCATGCCCCGCTGCCACGCCCTGGTAATTGACGCGGGCGACAGCGCGGCTGATCCCCTCTTCTTCACCATTCTCTCCATTCCCTATGACCGCGAGGCCGCCATTCAGGACGCGCTGGACTCGCCCGACCTGCCGCACCAGGACGCTTATATCCGGGAGATCAGGACGGGCATCTATTCCCGCTGATTACTCCGCGGGGGTGGTCAGGTCGCCGCCGAAGTACTTCTCGGAGATGGCGGCCAGCACGCCCTCAGCGCGGAGCTCGGCGATGGCCTGGTTGATGGCCTCGCGCAGGCTGGCGCGGTCCTCGCCCTTCTGCAGGGGGAAGGCCACGGAGGTCACTTCCTCATGAACGGCGGCGATCTTCAGCGGGGCGTCAGGCATGGCGGCCATGTAATCGTAGAAGGAGGCCTCGGCGTTCAGCGTGGCGTCCACGCGGTTGTCCGCCACCAGGGACATGGTGCCGGCCAGGTCTTCCACGCCCAGCACGGTCGCGCCGTACTGCTCGGCCAGGAGCATGTAGGTGGAGTTGGGGGAGTTGGCGGTGGTCTTCCCGGCCAGACCCTCAAACGAGGTGAGGCTGTCATTGTCCTCGCGCACGATCAGGGCGGTGCGGTTGAAGCAGTAGGGGTCAGAGAAGTCGTAGGTCTGCTGGCGCTCCTCGGTCACGTCCACGCCGTTGGCCATGGAGTCGTACATGCCGTTGGCCAGGCCCATCAGCAGGCCGGACCACTCGCCGCCCACAAAGCGGGCTTCCACGCCCAGCTTTTCGCACACGGCCCGGGCCACCTCAATGTCGAAGCCGGACCACTCGCCGTTCTCAAAAACCGTCCAGGGCGCCCAGTTGCCCTCGGTGCCGAAGACCATGTAGCCCTGCGCCTGAATGCGGGCCAGGGCGTCCTCCGCCAGGGCGCTGAAAGCCGTCAGCGACAGGGCCAGAGCCAGAAGCAGCGCGATTGCCTTTTTCATGTTGATTTCCTCCTGTGTGTGTTTTTATGTGCAGCGGTTGCCCGCCTGCAGCCTTTTTTACTTGCGCTCCTCCGCAAGGGAGGCCAGGAAGGCCCGGGTGCGCTCCTCGCGGGGAGCGCGGAAAAAGTCCGCCGAGGGGCCCTGTTCCACCACCGCGCCGCCGGCCATGAACACGGTTCGGCTGGACACGCTGCGGGCGAAGCTCATCTCGTGGGTGACCACCAGCATGGTCATGCCACCCTCGGCTAAGGAGCGCATGACGGCCAGCACCTCGCCGATCAGCTCAGGATCCAGGGCGGAGGTGGGCTCGTCAAAATAGATGATTTCCGGATCCAGGGCCAGCGCCCGGGCGATGGCCACCCGCTGCTGCTGTCCGCCGGAGAGCTGGCTGGGATAGTGGGCGGCCCAGTCGGCCATGCCCACGCGCCGCAGGGCTTCCAGCCCGATTTCCTCCGCTTCCTTCCGGTGCTTTTTCCGGGTGATGATGAGGCTCTCGGTCACGTTGCCCAGGGCGGTCTTGTTGGCGAAGAGATTGTAGCTCTGGAAGACAAAGCCCGTCCGCCGCCGGATGCCCGCGATCTCCGCCCGGCGCGCGCGGGCCATGTCATAGCGCTCCCCGTCGAAGATCATGGTGCCCTCGTCCGCTGTTTCCAGGAAGTTGGCGCAGCGCAGCAGGGTGGTTTTGCCCGAGCCGCTGGGGCCGATCAGGGCCACCACTTCCCCTTTTTTGACGCTCAGGTCAACCCCCAGCAGCACTTCCTGCCCTCCGAAGCGCTTCCGGACGCCTTTCAGCTCAAGCAATGCGCTTCACCTCCCGGCCCACGCTGGCGTTCAGCCGCTTTTCCCCCAGCCGCTGCAGGAATTCCAGCACGGTGGAGAACATCAGGTAGATCACTGCCAGCTCGATATACAGGGGCAGGGCCTGATAGGTTCGCCCCACGATGTACTTGGTGGCCATCACCATCTCGGCCACGGTGATGTTGGAGGCTAAGGAGGTGTCCTTCACCATGGCGATCAGGGAATTGCCCAGGGAGGGGAAGGCTGTGCGCAGGGCCTGGGGCAGGAGGATGCGCCGCATGATCTGCCAGTAGCTCATGCCCACGCAGTACCCGGCCTCCATCTGGCCCACGGGCACCGCCTCTAGGGCTGCCCGCATGATCTCCGCGCAGTACGCGCCCTCGTTGATGGAAAAAACGATGACCGCCGCCGGGAAGGAGGCCAGCCGGACGCCCACGCTGGGCAGGCCGTAAAACACCACATAGAGCTGCACCAGCAGGGGCGTGCCGCGCACCGCCCACACATAGATGCGGGCCAGCTGCTCCAGCACCGGCACATGGGCGTACCGGATCAGGGCCACGCCCACCGCGATCACAAAGGCGATGCTGAAGGAAATGACCGTCAGGGGGACGGTCTGGATCAGGCCTGGCAGCAGGATGTCCGGGAAGGAATCCACCAGCAGCTGCCATACGTTTGCGCTCATGTCGTTAAAGGCTCCTCTCCGCTGTTCAGCGGCTGAAAGAAAAGTACAATTCCCACGGGAATGATAGGTTTTGAGACTGAAGTGATGCCGCCCGTTTTCAGGCGGCAAATGAATTATAACACAACGGCCAGTGGAAAGCAAGCGCGAAAAAAGCAGCAGCCGGCATGGCTGACGCTTGCCGAACCGCTGCTGAATCATCAGGGAACAGGTGTGGCTGAACCGCTGCCGGCAAACCGTCCAAAGCGGGGGACAGCCGCCTCAGTCGGCCTGCACGGCGTCCACAGGCAGCCAGGCGCGGACAAGGCCCAGGCTGCACTCAAATTCCGCGAAAACCCAATCCCGGGATTCACAAAAGACGAGGAGGGGCGTGCCCGCCTCAACAAACACGTTTTCCGTGCGGATGACCGGCATGCGCTGCGTCAGGGGCGAAGGCGCGGAGAAGTTCTGGGTGAGGGGATCGTACTCCATGCCGGGGCCATAGCGCGGCTGATAGCGCTCGATGACATGGGCGGGATGACCGGTTAGGTCCCATTCGGGCGCGTTCGGGTTGGTCAGCGAGAGATAGCGGAAATAGATGCATTTCCGGCCCTGGGTGGCGTACTGCAGATCCACCAGCGCGTAATTGCCGTCGCGGTAGAGGATGTTCGCGCCGACGATCCGGGGCGTGTAAGCGCCGGCGCCGGGGTACTTCTGGCTGTCAGGCCCGTGGTAGGACTGATGGCGGCCGCCCTGCTGCAGCGAGGTCAGCCTGGTTTCGGGGCCGGTCAGCTCAATGACGGGCCAGACGCGCTCGGTCTGGGGCTGAGCGGGGGCTTCCGATCCGGGCTGCGGCGTGCCGTCGTCCGGGCAGAACTGGTAGGCGAGGGGGTAGGATTGGCCGCAGGTCGGGCAGACCCAGGTGGGCTCCGCCTCAGGGCGCTTGGTGCCGCAGATGGGGCAGAAGGGGGTATTGCGGTCTTCGTCACAGGTGTCGCAGTGCCAGGTGTCTCCGGCAGCCGAGGCGGCGGCCAGGGTCAGCAGAAGGCACAGGGCCAGCATCAGGAAAAGGGCTTTCTTCATGGGGATCCCTCCTTTTTGCGTTGGGAGTTATTGGAACGATGCATTGATGCCGAACCTATCATATCACATGTCCGGCCGGTTTTCAACAGGCGCTTCAGTCGATGCGTTTGCACCCTTTTCTCTGAATCGGTCGCCGGTCTTCATGGCCAGTACCCCGATGACCAGCATCAGGAATACCGTGCCCAGGACGCTCAGCAGGATGACGGGCGCGTTCTGGCGGCTGAAGAGCAGGGGCAGGCCGAGGAGCTCAAAGACCACCGCGGCGATGAACCACAGCTTCGAAAGGGCGCGGTTGTAGCCGGCCACGTCCTGAATCTCCTCCGGCTTCACCCCGGCAAAGAAGGGCACGGCCTGTCTGGCGCTGCGGGCGTGCAGGCCGAACCCGGCGAAGAGCAGGGCGATGGCGCTCCAGATCAGAAAAGCGATGCGCATGAGATCCCTCCTCAGTGGAAGCTCAGGGTGCTGTAGTTATCCAGATGATCGCCCACATAGCTGACGATCACTTTGCGGGTCTGGGGGTCATAGGCGTAGTAGAGCCGCTGGTAGGAAGCGCCGGTTTTGCGCGAGGAGCGGGTGAATTTGAGGTGGGGCTCCGCGGAAATCTCGCGCCCCTCGTAAGTATCCTTCCGTAGGTTCATGTAGGACGGAACGGCGTGGGTATTGGCGCCCTCGTGCATGGAAACCTCCCAGCCGGTCTGCTCCCGGAAGCACTTTTCCACATCCACCCCGCCGGCCCGGTGCAGCTCTGTCAGCGCGGTGGCGGCCAGATAGAGGGCCTCCCAGAGCAGCTCCGGGTTGATCTCGCAGCGGGCGGCGGATTTCAGGCCGCGCTCGGTAAAATCGATCCTGTCCGGGAAGACCTGCCGGAAAAAAGCGGCGACGTCCTCGCAGGTCTGGGGCAGACGGGGAATCTCCCGGATGATGTCGATCACCCCGCGCAGGGATCGGGCTTCCTCAAAGGCCGGGCGCATGCCCTCGGTTTTGCTCTCCAGCTCGGCGATTTCCGCCCGGGACTGGTCGAGCTGCTCCTCCAGCAGGGCGGCGTGATGGGCGGCGCTTTCGACACCCCGCTGGTATTCGTCCCGGAGCTGCCCCCGCAGCTCTTTGATGTGCTGCACCAGCTCCGCGCCGCGCTCCCGCTCCTCCTCCAATTGGTTCAGCATCTCCCGCAGCTCTTCGCTTCTCTCCAGATGAACGGAGGCGCGGATGGCGTCCAGCTCGGCCTCCCGCTGGATTTGCCGGGCCTCATCCCCGAACAGCACCCCGCCGAAGGAACAGGGCTTGCGCTTGGAGTAGCAGGAAAGCTCCTCCTGCAGTTCCTGAAGCTTCTCCCTGTGCCAGTTTTCATCCAGCCCTTCCCGGTAAGGGAGAACCTTCGTCTGCCTGCCGAAGGGCCGGGGCTCGATCACCAGGCAGTCACCCGGGCGGAAGGCGGCGCGGTTGAAGCGGGCGCGGAAGCCGTCCAGCAGCGCCGGCGCGAGGATGAAGACCCGGGCGAAGCCGTATACGTGCCGGGCCAGTTCAGCCGCGTCATAGGGGAGGAAGGGTTCCTGCGGGGCGGAGATGGCCGCAAGGAGCTGACTGGCGGCTGAAGGAAAGCCGGGCCGGGGTGGGATTGCCTGCGTGTTCCGGATGGCTTCCACCAGCTTGTTCAGGTCGGTTGGATTCGGGCGGGAGCGCTCCGCATGGGTGAAGACCACGATGGGCAGCTGGTTGTCCCGGCTGTCGATCAGGCTCAGCAGACGGCGCAGCCCCTTCTTGTCGCTGAGGGTTTCCGCCTCCCGGAAGGGGAGGGGCTCCGCCTGGGTCAGCGTCATCCCCTTCGTCTCGAAGAGCAGGCGGACGAACTGCGGGCGGTAGGCCTTGTCGATCTCCGGCAGAGTCTCGTCCCGATCCACCACGTCCACGCTGACACCGAACTCCACCCCGGCCTCCCCGCCTGTCCGCAGGCCGACCCGGGTCACGAAAGACCGGGCTGCGATTTCGGGGTCGGGCTCCCGCACGGTCAGCGACCACATGCCGCGCTCCGGCAGGGCCACGATTTCCGTAAAGCTCAGCCGGCAGCTTTTCAGCGCCGCGTCCGGCACGGCCTCATAATCCACCGCCGCGGGGCAGAGCAGGGCTTCCGGCACCTCGTTGCCCGCCTTGCGCAGCCGCTCGCACAGCCAGTTCTGCACGACGAAAGCCGCATAGCGCAGGCAGTCCGCGGCGCTGTGTCCCTCTAAGGTCAGCACCGTGTAAAACTGGTATCCCGGATACTCCCGGGCCGCCGTCAGCGGGCGCGGCGCGTAATTCGTCTCGCTCATGGACGCCTCCGTATGTGTTGGGTTTTCTCTTCAGCCTCTTCCATTGTAGCAGAAAAGAGCCGTTTTGTACAGCGCCCTGAATGCGTTTGACGCGTTTTGGCGCGTTTTGCAATCTGTGCTTTTCTTTCTCGCCGCTCTGTGGTATACTGCAGCTATCAGATCGTCCCCATCATCCGTTCAGGCGGGTATACCGCTGTGTCCGACAGGAGGTTCGCGCTGTGAATCAGCTTTTGATTGCCATCGGCAGTGTGCTGATGGTGCTCAATATCGTCCGCTTTGTGCAGTTCTGGCGCCGATTGAGCCAGCGGGGCCAGTGGGAGAGGGAGTCCCTGTACTTCCACGTGCCCCTGGCGCTGCTGGTGGCTTTCCTGGCGGGATATGCCGCAGTGGCGCTCATTGGCGACCCGGGGCGGATTGTGGCGCTGATCCTGCTGGGCGGCAGCGTGTTTGTGTTCCTGATTGTGCTGCTGCTGGAGCGCACCGCCGATAAGATTCAGCACAACGAGGAGCTGCTGAGCCAGCTGCGGGTGGCGGAGGAGGCCAGCAAGGCCAAGACCTGCTTCCTGTCCAACATGAGCCACGACATCCGTACCCCGCTGAACGCGGTCATCGGTTTTACCACCTTAGCCCGGCGGGATGGCAACACCCCCGAGGAAACCGCGGACTGCCTGGACAAGATTCAGCAGTCCGGCCAGATGCTGCTGGGCATCATCAACGACGTGCTGGACATGAGCCGCATCGAGAGCGGCAAGCTGGAGCTGGAATGCGTGCCGACCCAGCTCACCACCCTGCTGGACGGGCTGAGCAGCATGTTCTCCGCCCAGATGGCCGAGAAGCGCATCACCTACACCGTCACCGGGGAGGACATCCCCCATCCCTGGGTCAGCTGTGACGCCAACCGCCTGAACCGGGTGCTGATGAACCTGGTGGGCAACGCCTGCAAGTTTACCCCCGAGGGCGGGACGGTCAGCGTCAGTCTGAGTGAAACAGGCACAGAAAATGGCAAGGGCATCTATGAATTCCGGGTGAAGGACAACGGCATCGGCATGAGCGAGGACTTCGCCGAGCGCCTCTTCGAGCCCTTTGAGCGGGAGAAGACCTCCACGGTCAGCGGCATCCAGGGCACAGGCCTGGGACTGTCCATCACCAAGGGGCTGGTGGACCGCATGGGCGGGGATATTCAGGTGGAAACCGCGCAGGGAAAGGGCACCTGCTTCACCATCACGCTGACCTTCCCGCTGACGGAGGCCGCGCCGGCTGTGCCTGAGAGCGCCGCCCAGACGGACTTCTACGGCAAGCGCCTGCTGCTGGCCGAGGACAACCCCATCAACCGGGAGATCGCCACCCTGATCCTGGAAGACCTGGGCTTTGTGCTGGACACCGCCGAAAATGGCCGGCAGGCGGTCGAGATGCTTCAGGCCGCTGAACCCGGGCATTACAGCGCGGTGCTGATGGACATCCAGATGCCGGTCATGAACGGCTACGATGCCGCCCGCGCCATCCGCGCCCTGCCTGATCCGGCGCTGGCCGGGATCCCCGTCATTGCCATGACCGCCAATGCCTTCCAGGAGGACGTGCAGCAGGCGAAGAACGCCGGCATGAACGGCCACATCGCCAAGCCCCTGCAGGTGGAGACCATGGTGAAAACCCTGAGCCGTGTGCTGTAGGCCAGCGGCTGAAGGCCGGATAAAAAAGACAGAGGCAGCGCGCTTAGCACTGTCTCTGTTTTGATGAATGGTTTTTTGCTGCGATCAGGCGCTCTGGCCGCGCAGCCGGGACACCAGCGCAATGGCCAGGAGCAGCACGCCAGCCCAGAGGGCCAGCTCTGTCCAGCTCATGCGGCTGCCCTGGGCTGAGACGTCGGGGTTGAAGCCGTCAGCGGGCCGGGAGAAACCGCTCTGCGGCGGGGAAGCGCTGTCAGACGAGTCGCTGCTCCCATTGCCAGTCGGGGTCGTGGTGGAGTAGTCAGGCGTCTGCTGGCTGCCTCCGTCTGAACCGGGCCGGGAGGGGAAGCCGCCGGAGAAATCCGGGAAGCCGTTCTGGGATGCGCCGCTGTCAGACGAAGCGCTGTCAGACGAGTCGCTGCTCCCATTGCCAGTCGGGGTCGTGGAGGAGAAGTCAGGCGTCTGCTGGCTGCCTCCGTCCGAACCGGGCCGGGAGGGGAAACCGCCGGAGAAACCGCCGCCGCTGCTGTCTGACCCGCCGCCGCGGTTCATGCTGCCCATGACGGTCAGGCTCAGTTCGCTGGCGTCCACCAGGCTGGCGCTGTCGGTCTGCTGGCCGGAGGTGGTCGAGGGGATGGACCCGTCCAGCTGACCGCGGATGCTCTCGCCGCGCAGGCTGCAGAAGCGCTGCAGGGTTTCGACCGCGGCGTCAAACTCGTCCACTGTGTAGAAGCTGTTCTCGTCGGCCTCCACCTCGGGGCGGAGCAGGGCGGCCACCCGGGTGATTTCCTCCGCCAGCCAGCCGCTTTCGATGACTTCAGACACAAACTGATTCATCACCGTGTGGTAGGCTTCGAGGGAGGCTTCATCGCTGAAGATCCAGGAGATCAGCGGCCGGTCTGTGACGCTCCCGCCGCTCACGGGGGTGTCGATGGGGCTGTTGACGGTGGATGTGCCGTCTGTGCCGCCGCTGAAGCCGCCGAAGGCCAGGTTGTAATCCCAGGGGATGATGGCCAGCTGGCCTTTTTCCTCGTAGAGGTAGTAGTTGTGCGGCTGGGATCATCTCATTCCTTGCGGCCCGTCTTTACCATTTCCTTCAAATGTGATACAATGGTTTTTGATGGAGGGATCAAGTATGTTGATCGGACAGTTCTGCGATACCTATCCCCCGACGGTGGACGGCGTGGGGCGGGTCACCCAGAGTTACTGCGAAACCCTGGCTTCCATGGGGCACACCGCTTATTATGTAGGCCCCAGCTCGCCCTACGCGAAGGACGCGGGCGGCGTGCCGGTCATCCTCTCGGCCAGTCTGCCGGTGCCGGGGGAGCTTTTCCGCATGGGGCTGCCCAAGCTGGACTGGAAGTACCGCGCAAAGGTGGACAGCGTGCCCTTTGACCTGGTGCACGCCCACGACCCCTTTATCGCGGGCGGCGAGGCCCTGCGCATCGCCCGGAAGCGCGGCATTCCGCTGGTGAGCACCTTTCACTCCAAGTATCAGGACGACTTCAGGGCCAAGACCCATTCCGAAGCCCTGGCGAAACTGGGCGTGAAGATCATCCTGGATTTCTACAACAAGTGCGACAGCGTGTGGACGGTCAACCACGCCACGGCGGAAGTGCTGAAGGGCTACGGGTACAAGCGCGACATCCTGGTGATGGAAAACGGCACCAACGCGGAGGAGCCCTCCGGGGACGCCCGGAAGCGGCTGAGCGGGATGGCAGCCCTGAAGGAAGGCCTGCCGACCTTGCTCTTTGTGGGGCAGCACAATTACAAGAAGAACCTGCACGGCGTGCTGGGGGCCTGCGCCATCCTCAAGCGGGAGGGTCAGCCCTTCCAGATGCTGACCGCGGGCGACGGACCGGACTTCAAGGACATTCAGGACGAGGCGCGGGATCTCGGTTTGGGCGAAGACTGCCGCTTCCTGGGCTTTGTGAACGACAGGGATCTGCTCATGGCCATCTATGAGCGGGCAGATCTGCTGGTCTTCCCCTCCCTGTACGACAACGCGCCCATGGTGCTGCGGGAGGCTGCCGCCACGGGCACGCCCGGCCTGGTGGTGAAGGGAAGCTGTTCTGCCGAGGGCGTGACGGATGGGGTGAACGGCTTTGTCAGCCCAGACGAGTCCGCCGAGGCCATCGCCGCCACCATCCTGCGGGCGCTGCCCGGCTGCCGCGCTGTGGGCGAGGCCGCCCGCGCCACCATCCCCGTGCCCTGGGACAGGATCATGAAGCAGGTGACGGCGGAATACGAGCGGCTGATCGCGGAAAAGAAGCGCAAGGGAGCCAACGCATGAAGACAGATGTGCACGGAAATCTGGAAGGCCTGCGGGACGCGGTGATCGCCGCGCTCCAGGCGCTGTATGACTATGAGGCGGAATCCTTCCTGCCCCGGGAGCTGATGCAGACGCTCTCCGCCCTCAGCGGGAAAATCAACCGGGAGATCGCGGTGTACCTGACCCGGGACGGCGAGGTGGCCGACGTAGCCGTGGGCACCGACCGGGAGGTGGAGCTGCGCGACCTCCGGCTGAGACGCTCCACCCGGCGGCTGAGCTGTGTGCGCTGTGTGCACACCCACCCGGACGGCGACGGCCGCCTGAGCGATGTAGACATCTCCGCCCTGAAGAGCTACCGCTACGACGCGATGATCGCCGTGGGCTGCAGGGACGGGGAGCCGACCTGGGTGCAGGCCGCCTTCCTGCAGGGGGAGGATGAGCCGCTGGTCACCGAGCCGGCGCGTTGGTACCGCCTGCCCGAGGACGCCTGGGAGCGCCAGGTGGAGGAAGCGGACGCGGCGATGGACGCCATGGCCCGGGCGGAGGAGGCGGTTCGCCCCCAGCGCGAGCGGGTGGTGCTGATGGGCATCGAGAGCGAGGAGTCCCTGGATGAGCTGGCGCGCCTGGCGGAGACCGCCGGAGCCGAGGTCGTGGGGCGCTTCCTGCAGAAAAAGGACAGGCCGGACAGCGCGCTGTTCATCGGCCGGGGCCGGGCGGAAGAGCTGGCCTTAGACTGCCAGGCGCTGAACGCGGACACCTGCGTCTTTGACGACGAGCTCAGCGGCATTCAGGCGCGCAACCTGGAGGATCTGCTGCGGGTAAAGGTGGTTGACCGCACCACCCTGATCCTGGATATCTTCGCCCAGCGGGCCGTGTCCGCCGAGGGCAAGACCCAGGTGGAGCTGGCGCAGCTCAAGTACCGCGCGGCGCGGCTCATCGGCCTGCGGGCGAGCCTGTCCCGGCTGGCAGGCGGCATCGGCACCCGGGGCCCGGGCGAGAGCAAGCTGGAAATCGACCGCCGGCGCATCCGCTCCCGGGTGACCGAGCTGGAGCGCCGCCTGCAGGAGCTGGAAAAGCAGCGGGGCATCCGGCGCAAGAGCCGCGAGCGCAACGAAATCCCCGTGGTGGCGCTGGTGGGCTACACCAACGCGGGCAAGTCCTCCCTGCTGAACACCCTGACCGGCGCGGACGTGTACGTGCAGGATCAGCTTTTCGCCACGCTGGACACCGTGGGCCGCCGCATGGAGACGCCGGAGCACACGGTCTACCTGCTGGAGGACACGGTGGGCTTCATCCGCAAACTGCCCCACACCCTCATCAGCGCCTTCCGCTCCACCTTAGAGGAGGCCGCCGGGGCCGATGTGCTGGTGCTGGTCTCCGACGGCGCGGCCTCGGACCGGGTGCGCCAGCACGACACGGTGGAGCAGGTGCTGTCCGAGCTGGGCGCGGTGGATCAGCCCCGCATTGAAGTCCTCAACAAGTGTGATCTGGAGGGCGTGCTGCCCTTCCTGCCGGGGATGCTGGCGGTGTCCGCCAAAACCGGCGAGGGTCTCGAAAGCCTCAAAAACGCCATCGCCGGGCAGCTGCAGTCCCGGCAGACCACCGCAGTTTTCTTCCTCCCGTACAGCCGCTATGGCGACTGTCAGCTGGTTCGCCGGGCAGGCCGCGTGCTGCGGGAGGAAAATACCGACGAGGGCACCCTGCTGACCGTGAGCCTGCCCCGGGAGGAGCTGGATCATCTGAGCCGGGCGCTGGGCCCGGACGCAATTCGAGGCACCTCCGGCGGCTGAAACGCAGCCCAATGATATCAACAAAGGATGAGCGCATGAGCATATTCACTTACGATGAGAAGGACGCGCTGTTTGACGTGACAGCGGTGGAAAACGCTTTCATCCTGCAGTACATGCCCGGAGCCCGGGGCGACCATGTGAAGGTCTACCTCTACGGGCTGATGATGTGCCGTCATCCGCAGGAGGACATGGGTCTGCCCATGCTGGCCCAGGAGCTGAACATGACCGAGGAGGAGGTCCTGGCCGCCTTCCGGCACTGGGAATTCTGCGGGCTGGTGCACCGCATCAGCGACAATCCGCCATCCTTCCGCTATGTCAGCGCCACGGCGCGGATGCTGCACAGCGAGGGCGTGGGCGCCAACACGGACTTCACCCGCTTCGAGGAGGCCCTGCACGAGGTCTTCCACGGCAGCCGCGCCCTGCACACCAGGGAGGTCAACACCGCCTGGGAGTGGGTCACCGACCTGGGCCTGCCCGAGACCGTGGTGCTGATGCTGCTCAACTATATGCGGGACACCCGGGGCGCAGGCTTCACCTTCACCGCGGCGGAAAAGATCGCCGCTGAGATGAAGGAGCAGGGCATCGACACCGTGGAAAAGGCCGAGGGCTACCTGGGCGCCAACCGTCAGATTTACAGGGACTGCCGGGCCGTGCTCAAAGAGCTGGGCAAGCGCCGCCAGCCGTCGGAACCCGAGCTGCGGCAGTACAGGCAGTGGCGGGAGGAGGACGGCTTCACCCATGAGGTGATCCTCGCCGCCTGCGAGGAGACCAAGAAGGGCGAGCCCAACTTCGCCTACCTGAACGGTATCCTCCAGGGCATGAAGAGCCGCGGCCTGAAGGCGGGGGCCACCGCCAAAGAGGCGGATGAGCATCGCCGGAAGGAGGCCGAAGCCCGGGAGCCGCTGGCCCGGCTGCTCCGCGCCATGAACATCCAGGGCGTGACGGTCAACGACAGCACCCTGCGCATTTACGAGCGGCTGCGCGCCCTGTACCCGGACGATGAGATCATCCTGCTGGCCGGCCAGGAGTGCGCCCGCAGCGGCGGCCGGCTGGACGACGTGATGACCATGCTGGAGAGCTGGCGGGCCAGGGGGCTGGCCAGCCGGGAGGATGTGCAGCGCTATGTGGCGGACTTCAACCGCCAGACCGAATTCCTGCGCAGCCTGCACGCCGACTGGGGCGACAAGGGCCGGGTGACCAGGGGCGACCGGGAGCTGCTGGCCCAGTGGCGGGAGTGGGGCTTCTCCGATGAGATGATCCGCTACTGCGCCGCCTTCCGGGACAACGCCGAGCGCCCCATGGCCTACCTGAACAAGGTGCTCAGCGCCTTTCGGGATCAGGGCATCATGGACGTGGACGCGGCGGCCCGCGACCGGGCGGCGCACCGGGCGGAGAAACCCGGGAAACCGGCCGGGCAGGACAGGCAGCTTTTGCCCGCCCAGCAGTATCATCAGCGCAGCTATGACGACCGGGACGATGCGGAAATGCCGGATTGGCTGAAGAAGCGCTTGGAGGATGCGAGAAATGCGAAGCGAGATCATCCAGGAACTGGAGAATGAGTATGCCCGGCGCCGCGCCGCCAACGACCGGGAGGCGGATCGCCGCCAGGAGGAGGCCGAGGAGCGTGTGCCCGGCCTCAGGGAAGCCCTGCTGGAGCGCCAGGGGCTGATCTCCCATGCGCTGCGCGGCATCCTGAGCCAGACGGATGTGGACGGCCTGCCCGAGCGGATGCGCGCCGCCAACGACCGCGTCACCCGCCTGCTGACAGCAAACGGCTATCCGGCGGACTACCTGGATCCCATCTACACCTGCCCCCTGTGCAAAGACACGGGCTATACCGGCGAACCCCTGCAGGAGATGTGCGCCTGCATGCGCGGGGAGTTCTACCGCCGGCTGGACAGGGCGGTGGGGCTGAACGAGAGCCGGGAGCAGAGCTTTGAGACCTGGAATGAACAGCTGCTGCCCGAAACGGAAGTGCCGGGATGGCACACCACCCAGCGGGAGCTGGCCAATACCCTGAGGGACGAATGCCGGGAGTGGGCCGAGAAATGGCCGGACACCCCGGTCAGCACCCTGCTGCTCACAGGTCAGAGCGGCCTGGGCAAGACCTTCCTGATGCACGCAATGGCCAAGGTGCTGCTCCGGCGCGGCCAGAGCGTGCTGCTCGTCAGCGCGTACACCGCGATCGAGGCGGCCCGCAAGGCCTACTTCGGCCAGGGCGAAGACGGGATGTTCCAGACGATGATGGACGTCGGCGTCCTCATGTTAGACGATCTGGGAGCAGAGCCGCTGATCCGCAATGTGACCATCGAGCAGCTGAACAACCTGATCTCTGAACGGCAGCGCAAGGGGCTGGCCACCGTGATTTCCACCAACCTGAACGAGAAGGAACTGAAGGAAAGATACACGGAGCGCGCGTCCTCCCGCCTGACGGACATGGGCTGTGCCCGCGTCCTGCGGTTCATGGGCGCAGACCTCCGGCGTGTCAGGGAGGGCGCATGATTCAGCTCTATGTCAGCAAAAAGAACTTCGACACCCAGAAGGCCGAGCGTTTCTTCAAGGAGCGGCGGGTGCAGGTGCAGATGATGGATCTCAAAAAGCACCGACTGGGGGAGCGGGAGCTGCAGACCCTCGCGGCGGCCTGCGGCGGACTCAGCGCGCTGATCGACCGGGAGGACAAGCGCGTGAAGGAGCATCCCGCCTGCTATTATGACCGGGACAGCCTGCTGCTCCCCGCCGTGCTGGAAGCGCCATGGCTGCTGAAATCGCCCATTGTCCGCAATGGCCGGGAGGCCGCGGTGGGCGTGCAGCCGGAGACCTGGGCCCGGTGGGCGGAAGGCAAGTGAACGTCAACAGGAAATGGAGAAGGGGAGGGCAAAAGCACCCTCCTGTGACAAGATGCGGCTGAAAAAGCTGGAGCTGTACGGCTTCAAATCGTTTGCGACGCGCACGGAGATCGTGTTCAACGAGGGCATCACGGGCATCGTGGGGCCGAACGGGTCAGGCAAGAGCAATATTGCTGACGCGGTGCGCTGGGTATTGGGCGAACAGAGCGCCAAGACCCTGCGCGGGGCCTCCATGTCCGATGTGATCTTCAACGGCACCCAGCGGCGCAAGCCCCAGAGCTACTGCGAGGTATCTCTGGTTTTTGACAATGCGGATCATTCCCTGCCGGTGGACTTTGAGGAGGTCATGGTCACCCGCCGGGTCTTCCGCTCCGGGGAGAGCGACTACTTCCTCAACCGCTCCGCCTGCCGCCTGAAGGACATCATCGACCTGTTCCGGGACACGGGCATCGGCCGGGAGGGCTACTCGATCATTGGTCAGGGGCGCATTGACGACATCCTCTCCCGCAAGAGCGAGGATCGCCGCCAGGTTTTTGAGGAGGCCGCGGGCATCGTCAAGTTCCGCTCCCGCAAGGAGGAGGCCGACCGGCACCTGGAACGCACCCTTGAGAACGCCGCCCGGGTGGACGATATCCTGGAGGAGCTGGGTACGCGGCTGGCCCCGCTGGAGGAGCAGAGCCGGGCCGCCCGGGCTTTCCTGGAGCTGTCGGGCGAGATGAAAGGCCTGGAGCTGAACCTGTTTCTGGTGCGGGCCGAGCGCTGGCGCATCCGCCTGGCGAAGATCGACGAGGAAATGACCAACCTGCGCACCGCCCTCAGCGACACCGAGGCGGCCCTCGGCGACAAGGCCAGGGCGCGGGATGCCTGTCAGGAACGCATCGCCGGACTGGAGGAGCGGATCAGCCAGCTGCGGGATGAGCTCATGCGCGCGTCCGAGACCCTGCATCAGACTCAGAGCGCCCTGCTGACCGTGTCCTCCCGGCTGGAGAACCGGGCGGTCAACCGCGCCCAGCTGGACGAGCAGCAGACCCGGGATGAGGAGCGGCTGAAGGAGCTGACCGCCCTTCGGGAGGCCGGCGAGAGCGGCATTGCGGAGCGGGAGGAGCAGATCGCCCAGGCTGAGGAGAGCCTCAGCCAGGCGCAGGCGGAGGAGATCAGCGCGCGCCAGGAGGAGGAGGCCAGCGAGACGGCCCTGGAAAGCCACAAGGAGAAGGTGCTCAGCGCCATCAACCGCCTGTCCGCCGTGCGCAATGACCAGACCCGTCTGCGCACCATGCGCGGCCAGATGAGCAGCCGCCTGGAGGAACTGAAGGCAACTGTGCGGGACGCCGAGACGGAGGAGCAGACCCTGCTCGCCGCCCAGGAGGAAGCACAGAGCCTGCTGAAAGCCGAGGAGGAGCGGCTGGAGGAGACGCAGACAAGCCACCGGAGGCTGACGGACAGCCTGAGCGAAGCCGAGGCCGGGCTGGTGCGCGCAAGAGCCGCGCTGGAAAAGCGCTCCGCCGAGCTGCAGGACATCCAGAGCCGCTGGAAGGTGCTGGACGAGTGGACGCGGGAGATGACCGGCTACAGCCAGTCCGTGCGCGCCGCCATCCAGTACGCCCGCGACCGGGGCATGGACGGCGTGTACGGCGTGCTGGCCCAGCTGATCGAGGTGCCGGCCAGGCTGGAGACGGCCATCGACATGGCCTTGGGCGCGGCCACCCAGAACATTGTGACCGACCAGGAGCAGACCGCCAAGCGGCTCATCGACCACCTGCGGCAGAACCGCCTTGGCCGGGCCACCTTCCTGCCCGTCAGCGCCATGCGGCCGCGCACCCTCACCCCGGAGGAGCGCCGCTTGCTGAACATGCCGGGCTGCGTGGGCGTGGCCTCTGAGCTGCTCAGCTATGACGGGCGCTACCGCAGCGCGGTGGAAAACCTGCTGGGGCGCACGGTGATCGCGGACAACCTCGACCACGGCATCGAAATCATGCGGGCCGGACGCCAGGCCTTCCGCCTGGTGACCCTTTCCGGCGACGTGATGAACCCGGGCGGCTCCATGACGGGCGGCTCGGTGCAGTCCAGAGGCGTCAGTCTGCTGACCCGGGAGCGGGAGCTGAAGGAAATGACGGAAGCCCTGCGCAGGGGCAAGGGCGAGCTGGCCGGACTTCAGCAGAATCTGAAGGCGGAACAGGAGCACCGGGACGGCCTGCGGGCGGACATCGCTGAAGCCCTGAACGCCACGCATCAGCAGGAGATCGCGGTGGCCCGGGAGACCGAGCGCTGCCTGAACGCGGCCAGTGCGCTGGAAGCCCAGCGGGAGCGCATGGAGCAGACCCGCCAGGCCGTGACCCAGCTGGAGACCGCCATGGAGGACATCGACAGCCAGCTCCAGGGCGTGGACGCCTCGGGTGAAGGCGCGCAGACCAGCCAGGAGGAGATGGAGCGCCAGACCCAGAGCCTGCAGGACAGGCTGAATCAGGCCCGGGCCGCGGCGGCAGAGGTCAGCCGTCGGGTGATGGATCTGACCCTGTCCCTCAGCGAAAAGCGCCACGAGCTGGACGTGATGCGCCGGGATTCCGGCCGTTACCGGCTGGACTGCGAGCAGCTGGCCCACGACGCCCGCCGCCGCGACAGCCTGCGGGAGCAGATGGATCAGGCCGACCGGCAGGATCGCGGCGAGAGCGAGCGCCTGCTGAAGGAGGAAAGCCTGCGCAAAGACGACCTGCAGCGCCGGGAAGAGACCGTAAAAAAGCTGGAGGAGCAGCGCGCCAGCGAACAGACGCGCCTGCGGGGACTGCTCAGCGACATTGAGGCCATGCACGAGGCCATCGCGAGGGACACCGCCAGCGTTCACCGGGCGGAGCTCAGCCGCACGCGCATCGAGAATGAGCAGCGCGCCCTGCAGGATCGCATCTGGAACACCTACGAGCTGACCTACGCCGGGGCGGAGGAATTCCGTATGGAAGGCTTCCGCGAACAGGAGGCGGACCGGCGGGTCAAGGAGATCCAGACGCAGATCAGGGCGCTGGGCCCGGTCAACGTCCACGCGGTGGAGGAGTACGCCGCCACCAAAGGCCGCTATGATGAGCTCCTGATTCAGCAGCAGGATCTGCGCAAGGCGGAGAAGGATCTGAGGGAGCTGATCGACAGCCTGCTCCGGCAGATGCGGCTGACCTTCGTGGATTCCTTCACCCGGCTCCAGGGCTATTTCTCAGAGACTTTTGTGCGGCTCTTCGGCGGCGGCGCGGCCCAGCTTCAGCTGATGGATCCGGACGATCCGCTGAACTGCGGCATCGAGGTCAACGCCCAGCCCCCGGGCAAAAAGCTGCAGCTGCTCTCCCTGCTCTCCGGCGGCGAACGCGCGCTGACGGCCATCGCCATCCTCTTCGCCATGCTGAAGCTCAAGCCCACGCCCTTCTGCATCCTGGACGAGATCGAGGCCGCCCTGGACGACGCCAACATCGGCTATTACGCCGACTATCTGAAGGAGTACTCCGAGTCCACCCAGTTCATCGTCATCACCCACCGCAAGGGCACCATGGAGCGCTGCAACAGCCTGTACGGCGTGGCCATGGAGGAACAGGGCGTCTCAAAGATGGTGTCGGTGGCGCTGCAGGATTATCAGGAATAAGGCCATTTGCCGCCCTGCCGGGGAGTGTGGCGGAGGGCGGAACAAAAAGCAAGGGGGAACAGCTGCTATGAAGAAGATCGGTATTGACGATCCACCGGACGCAGAAGTATCAGGATGGCGTCGGACTGACAGACTACGATTCCACCCATGATTATCCGGTCGGCGGGCTGGATTTCATCCGCGTCTATCCGAATCTGGATTCGTCCTTCTGGATTTCCGGGATCACAGATGAAATCTTTGCGCGGATTGACGGCAAGTCTTTCAAGAAAGACTGCACGCTCCCCCGGGAGGACCTGTGCTATCTGCATGTGCTCCATGTGGATCTGAACGGCGAGGTGCAGGAAGGCGAGATGATCGTCAACTACCATATCGCAGAGGATGTGCTGGAGATCTTCCGTCAGCTGTATGCGGCCGGATACCCGATCGAGCGGATCCGCCTGGTGGACGAGTATGATGCGGATGACGAGCTGTCCATGGAGGATAACAATTCCTCCTCCTTCAACTTCCGCTTCATTTCGTATACCACCCGCGTGTCGAAGCACGGCCTGGGCCTGGCGGTGGACATCAACACCCTCTACAATCCTTATACGAAGGTCGTGGACGGGGTGCGCATTGTGGAGCCGGTCACCGGAGAGCCCTATCTGGACCGGGAGGCGGATTTTCCCTGCAAGATTGATCACGGGGACCTGTGCTATCGCCTCTTCATCGAACATGGTTTTGAGTGGAGCGGCGACTGGGAGGATCGCAAAGACTACGATGCGGCGATCAGCCGGTGCGAGGCCACAAAAGCGGAACGCGATCAGGCGGCAGCAGACATCAGGCAGCGCGGTATCAGCAGGCGGGAATTCGAGCGGTTTATCGATGAACTGGAAAAGCTGCCCGATGCGGTGTCGGAATTCGACGAAGCGCTCTGGGGCAGCCTGGTGGAATATGTGACGGTCAGCAAGGACAGGACGATGGTGTTCACGATGATTGGAGAAATGGAGACAAGCGCATGAATTGAGCGCGCGTGCCGGCAATTCTACTGAAACATCACATTTTGCTCATTGAAACCCACCTTCTTTTGTGCCATACTTATTATGGTAATTTGTATCCTGAATTCTGCACAGGTGGGGTGACAGGGATGCTGCGCCGCGCTACGCTCAAGCAAGCAGGATCACTGCGCCTTTTTGGCTGTGCCCTGAATCGCCGCAGGCGGGATGGCTTCTGTGCCGTTTCGCGTGGCGGCTTTTGCTTTTTTGAATCACACCATGCATTGCGAACAAATCCATCGGGAGCAATCGACCATGACAAACCGGAACACCAAATGGATCCTGGCCCTGCTGCTCTGCGCCGCGATGGCACTGGGGCTTGGCATGGTGAACGCGGACAGTGAGATCACCACCTGGAGCGAGCTGCAGGCGGCGCTGAGCGCCGGCGGCACCGTGACCCTGACGCGGAACATCACAGCCTCGCAAAACCAGGATGCGCTGGTCATTCCAGCCGGCGTAAACGTTATGCTGGACCTGAATGGCAAAAGGCTTTCCATCGTCGTCAGGAATAACGCCGACGACGGGCTCTTTGTCGTGAACGGTGCGCTGACAGTGACCGACAGCGCGGGCGGCGGCGTCATGGTCAGCGACAAGGGCGATGTCGTCCGCGTCAACAGCGGCGGCAGCTTCACGATGGAAAACGGCACCATCCAGGCAAATGAAAACTATGATTCGGATGTCAAAAGGGCGCTTTCCTGAACCAAGCCACGACTGGTTGTGGAAGGCAGCGGAAATTACCACAACCAGTCGTGGCTCTAAGGTCGGAAGCGCCCTTTTGTCACCCTCAACAACTATTACAATGTCATGCTGGATGGCGGAAGCTTCGTGATGAACGGCGGCTCCATCCTCAATGGCTATGACGGCGTTATCCTGTATGAAGACGGGCGCTTCACCCTGAACGGCGGCCTGATTGACGGCTGCGGCGAAGGCGTATACCTCTACGACAGCGACAGCAGCTTCATCATGAACGGCGGCACGGTATCCAACAGCCGATACTACGATATCTATTATCCCCGCGGCACCTTTACGCTGAGCGGAGGCGCGGCGGGCAGCGTCTATGTGATTGACGGCAATGCCATTACCATCGGCGGAGAACTGCCGCAGACAGCTTCTTTCGGCGTCATCACGGATCAGATGGGCGTGTTCACCAGCGGCTACAGCACATACAATACGGCTGATCCGGGCGATTACTTCCGGGCAAGCGGGGATACGCTCGGCGTCGTCCTGTCGGGCGGGGAAGCCGCGATCGCGGAGGGTTATGTCAACAACGTCAGCTATGTCAGGCGCAGCTGGAACGGATCGGCTGTCGTTTCTGAGACGAAGACCCGCGCAGCTGTCCCGGTGCCATCCGACGGCGGCGTAATCAGCGCCGGCGGCAGCTATGGCATCGGCAGCGGCGAGAACGGCAGCGATGTCACCATCACCCTCGGCTATACAGACGCGACGAGAGAGAGCATCAGCGTGACCGCAACCACCTACGGCGGCGCGGTGACCCTCGAACAGCCCTTCGCCAGCTATACCGGTATTTATCAGCAATACCAGGGCAATACATTCCTGCCGGGCACGTTTCCGACAACAGCCTGCTGACCGACGGCATGCTGAAGGCCTGGGATCCGGTGTTTGCCATCACGATTTCCGAAAATATCGCCCACGGCACGGTGACTGTGCAGGAATCCGTCCTATATGGTGAAAACGTGGCATTGACCGCTGAACCTGAGGAAGGTTACTGGCTGAGCGCGGTCAGGCTTTATGATGAAAGCCATCAACTGATTCTGGAAACCGGCGAATGGTCCGGGTCTTTCGTCATGCCAGGCCACGCGGTGACTGTTGAAGCGGAGTTCAAAACAAAAAAGGACATCACTACGGACATCCTGTATCCGTTCGCCGGATTCACACTCCATACCCACGGTACGTTGACGGCCGATAAGCAAATCGCCGGCGGCGGCGAGACCGTCGCGCTCACGCTCGAAACGGAGGAAAGCTACGGGCTGAAAACGGGCGGCATGACCGCTTACGCGTATCTCAACGATGTGCGGCAAAACGCCCTGACTGTCACGGAACAGGCGGACGGCACGTGGACGTTCGACATGCCGGCGGGGGACTATACGGCGAAGGCTTTCGCGGAGATCGAATGGAAAAATGCGCCGCCTTCGGGCAGCAGCATGCCGTACTTCTACATTGATGAAGCATGTACGGCGCACGGCACGGTCTCAGCAGGATCTGTTCCGACCCTCAACCCGCCTTTGTCCCCCGATAATCTGTACCGTCCGTCCGTTACGCAGATTACACTGACCGCCGAGCCAGCTACCGACTATGTGCTGAAGGGCTGGGAAGTAGTGACCGTAAATGCCAGCGGGGAGCCGGCGTTTGGCTATTCCCTGCCGGTGGAGCGCTATGGAAACAGCAGCAATTATATCGTTGAATTCAACACGGTCGACAATAACTATATCTTCCGTATCCGCGCGATCTTTGAGGAAGCGCCGCAGCTTATCACGATCGACGTGTCAGTGTCCGATAAGCCCGGGACCATCAACACCCCCCATCCCCCTCACCCCCACACCCCCCTATTGAAAAAGCCGCATCAAAGGTGTACAATCAGACTGCAAACACCGCCTGAGCCGCAATCACAAACCTTACACACCAGAACCAATCACGCTGGAGGGAAACATGCCGTTTTATGTTGGAAGGAAGGCCATCCGGAAAGTGCCGGGAACCGTGATCAAGGCGGCGCCGCTGCCCAGGCCGCAGGTGACGGAGGGGTTCGGAACAAGAGAGCAGGTGGGCAGGCTCTGCGCCGAGGCAGGCTACCAGTCGGTGCTGCTGGTGACCGATCAGACGCTGTTTGGGCTTGGCCTGCATGAGAAGGCGGCGGCCTCGCTGAGAGAACGGAAGATACAGGTTACGCTGTTCCATGACATCGATTCGGAGCCCACCGTGGAGATCGTGGAGGCGGGCCGGCAGGCGGCGATTGCCTGCGGCGCGGACTGCATCGTCGCCTTAGGCGGCGGCTCCGTGCTGGACAGCGGCAAGATCATCGCGGCCGCGGCGAGGCATCCCCTGATGCCGCTGCAGCACTATCTGCATAAGTTCGCCATCGCCGAGGGAGGCACCCTGCCCATGATCAACATCCCCAGCACGGCGGGCACGGGGGCGGAGTGTACTGTCGGCGCGGTGATCAAAAACGAGCAGGGGGTTAAAAGCTCCACCGTGATCATCGGGCTGGACGTGGCCCACGTGATCTTAGACAGCGAGCTGATCATCAACGCGCCGCAGGGCGTCACCGTCTGGTGCGCCATCGACGCGCTGAGCCACGGTCTGGAAGGGCTTCTGGCGGACGTGGGCTCCACGGAGGAGGACATCTTCAAAAGCCGGGAATGCGTGCGGCTGATTTTTGACAACCTGCCCCTGCTGCTGAAAGACCCGCGGAACATTGAGGCGCGGCAGGCCACGCTGCTGGCTGCCCATTACGGGGGCAACGCCATCAACACTCAGCTGGCCGGCTATGTGCACGCCTTCGCGCATTCCATCGGCGCGCTGTACCATATCCCGCACGGAAAAGCCATCGCCTGGTGCCTGGTACCCATCGTTGCGGCACAGGAGCATATGCGCTACGAGGAGATGGCCGCTCTGGCGCGTCACTGCCATCTGGCGGAGGAGCAGGACGCGGTGGAAGAAGCGGCGGACAAGCTGATCCTTGCGCTTCAGCGGCTGCTGGAAGAATGCGGCCTGGAAAAAGGCTGCAAGCTGCTTCAGGAAAGCGATTATGACCGGCTGACCGGGATGATCGACGCTGATTCCATCAATTATTCCCCCTCCAGAACCCTGACGGACAGCGAAATCCGGATGCTGCTGGATCAAATCAGGAGGGGGTATTGAAGATGGCTTGCACCCGGGAAAGCGTGCATGAAATTGTGCTGAACCAGAGGAGGTTCTTCCGCAGCCGGAAGACGCTGGACGTGAAATGGCGGATGGAGCAGCTGAAAACGCTCCGGCAGGCGGTGCTTGATCATCAGGACATGCTGCAGGCGGCGCTGTATGAGGATCTGGGGAAAAGCCCCATGGAAGCCTACCTGTGCGACATCGGGCCGGTCATTGTGGAAATCAACGAGATTCTGCGCGGACTGAAAAAATGGGCCCGGCCTGAAAAACATTTCAGCGGGCTCATGTGCTTCCCCAGCACGCGCACAACGGTCTACAAGATGCCCTACGGCGTGTCCCTCATCATCAGCCCCTTTAACTTTCCCATCCTGCTGACGCTGGGTGTGCTGGCGGCCAGCCTGTCCGGGGGCAACACGGCGGTCATTAAGACCAGCTCCAAATCCGCGGCCAGCACCCTGGCGCTGAAAAAGCTCATCGCCAAGACCTTCCCGGAGGAATATGTCACCGTCATCGACGGCGGCCACGACGTGGCGGATCTGTGCCTGGCGGAGCGGTTCGACAAGATCTTCTACACCGGCTCTCCGGCGGTGGCCAGGCACGTGCTGACGGAAGCGGCGGCGCACCTCACCTCCGTGGCGCTGGAGCTGGGCGGCGAGACGGGCAACTGGTGCGTCATCCGCAAAGATGCCAACCTGAAAGACGCCGCCCGGAAGATCGCCTTCTTCAAGCTGTGCAACGCGGGGCAGATTTGCATCAACATCAACCAGATCGCCGTAGCGGAGGAGATTGCCGACGAGTTCCTGAAGGAGATGAAGGCGGAATTCGTCCGGCAAATCGGTGAAAAGCCGGAGGAGAACCCCGAGTATCCCTGGCTGATCACGGACGCGGTATACGCAAAATGTGAACGGCTGACCGCGGAATACGCGGACCGGGTCATTTTCGGCGGAACGGGGAACAGAGAGTCGCGCCGCTTTGCTCCCACGCTGATCTATCCGGTGAATCAGGATGAAGACATTGTTCAGCACGAGCTGTTCTGCCCCCTGCTGCCGGTCGTTCCCTTCAGGGACGCGGATGTCGGCAGCCTGATGGAAACGATCGCCGACCGGGAGCATCCCTTATCGATGTATGTGTTTACCTCGGACATGAAATGGGCGGAGCAGGTCATGTCCACCCAGCAGTTCGGCGGTGGGTGCATCAACGAGGTCTGCATCCATATGATGGTCAAAGGCGTGCCCTTCAACGGCACAGGCCATTCCGGCATGGGCGCGTACCACGGGGAATGGGGATTCCGGGAGTTCACCCACCCCGCCACCGTGCTCAGAGGAAGAACCTGCTGGAATTTGCCGCTCCGGGAACACCCGTATGGCGGCAAAGCGGGGAAGACCAAAATGAAGCTCCTGAAACTGTTCGAGCGGTGAGGCCGGACAGCCCGGGACTATGGCTCCTCCACGGCCTGACTAATGCAAAAATCCGTCGATGACTGCCGGCGGGGTTTTCGCTTTGGGTTCGTTGCCTTTCTTTCCCGCATTGCGGATGACCGGGAAAAACGCTATGAATCCGCCACCTGCATCGCCGCCATGGTGTATCTGCTCAAGGGTGTTCCGTTCATCTATCAGGGGCAGGAAATCGGCGCGGCATCCGCACATTATGACAGCATCGACTGCTTCAACGACATTGAAACTCTCCGGGCCTACCGGGACTTCTGCCGGACGGTTCAGCCGGAGGGGGCGCTGCGCCGGATCAACTTTGGCAGCCGGGACAACGCCCGCCATCCCATGGCGTGGAACGGCGGCCCCAACGGCGGCTTTTCCTCCGGAACCCCCTGGCTGGCGCTCCACTCCCGGTATCAGGAGATTAATGTGGAACGGGATCTGAACGCGGATCGCTCCGTCTATCGCTTCTATCAGGCCCTGCTGGCGCTCCGCCGATCCAGCGGCGTGTTTCTGGACGGAAAGGTGCAGGTCATCTCCTCAGCCGCAGAGCCATTCCTGATCTTCACCCGCTCCCTGGAAGGGGAAAAGTGGGCGGTGGTCTGCAACTTTGAGAAGGAGCAGCGGATTGCGCTGCCCTTCCGCTGCGTAAAGCCCGGCCTGTCCAACCTGAGCCGGGCAGCGATGGATGGCATCTATGCGCCCTATGAATGCGCGGCGGCGAGAGTCGCGGACGGGCAAGAGGGCTGAGGAAACATGAAGCGGTGAGCCACTTCCCCCTGCCGGGACGCGGGCAGGGCGCGGGATCAGCGGTTGGACACGGAACGGTTGAAATCCCCGCTGCACGCATTCGAGTCAGGGAACGGATCGTCCGCCGTCAGCCCGGATATCTCGGGAACTGTCCCAGGAGCGAAGAAAACAAGGAAAGCGCCAATTTGCCATAACCCATAAAAAACTCTGTTCAAATCAGCAAACTTGTGATACGATGAATCAACCTTTGCAATGGCAGACGTCTGCCAGGGAAGATCAGTCGTATATGAGGTGAAGGTATGGAGTACATTCTCGAAAAGCTTCAGCGGTACACGGAGCTGACGCCAAACGCAGCGATCCTTTTCGATGAGGTGCACACGAAGGGCATCACCTATGCCTAGCTGGATGAGATGTCCGGCAAGATCTACGCGTGGCTGAAGGGGAAGGGCATCGGACGGGAGGATTTCGTCCTGATCAATCTGCCCCGGGGCGTGCAGCCGGTCATCGCCATGATCGGCGTGTGGAAGGCCGGCGCCGGCTGGGCGCTGGTGGAGGATACCTATGCGCCGGAGCGGATCGATTTCATCCGGAAAGACTGCGGCTGCAAGGTCGAGATTTCCGCCGGGAACTGGGATGAGATCATGCGCCTCAGCCCTCTGACCGGGTACGAAACCCCGGATCTGCATGACGCCGCCTACGCGATTTACACCTCCGGCACCACGGGCAATCCCAAGGGTGTGCTCCACGAATACGGCAACCTGCAGCGGGCGATCGACTCGATCCGGATCAACGGCACGGTGGCCTTTTCCGGCAAGGACCGGCTCGCCACCCTGGCGCCCATGAACTTTGTCGCCACCGTTATCGTGATCCTGTGCGCCCTGAACATCCACGAGGGGAAAAACTACATCGTCTCCTATGCGACCATCAAAAACCATGCGGCGCTGATCAAGTTCTTCCTGACCAAGCGGATCACCGTCACCTTCCTGACGCCCTCCTATGTGCGCAAGCTGGGCAATACCACCGGGCCCTACCTGCGGATGCTCTTCGTCGGCTCTGAGCCGGCCAACCAGATTTACAACAAAAACGTTGAGCTGATCAACATTTATGCCGCGAGCGAGAGCGGCTTTGCCGTGGGCGTGTTCCAGATCGACCGCGCCTACGAGACCTGCCCCATCGGCAAGCCTGAGGTGGAGACGGAGATCGTCCTGCTCGCCGACAGCTCCGAAGACGCTGAAGACAATCCCGCGCGCACGACTGAGACGGTGGAGCGGACGCTGTCCAACGGCATGACCGTCCGGGAGGTCGCGAAGGGGGAGACGGGCGAGCTCTGCTTCATCAACCCCTACGTCCGGGGCTACATCAACCTGCCGGCGGAGACGGCCAAAGCCTTCCAGGACAAGCTGTACCACACCGGCGACCTGGCCCGCTGGGACGAAAACGGGAACCTGGTGCTGCTGGGGCGCAGCGGCGACATGATCAAGATCAACGGCAACCGCATCGAGCCCGCGGAGATCGAAGCCGCCGTCAAGAACGCGCTGCAGATCGACTGGTGCGCGGCCCGCGGCTTCTCCGAGGACGGGAAGAGCTATCTCTGCGCCTACTATACGGCGGATGTCCAGTTCGACCCGGCACAGCTGCGCGAGGAGCTGATGCGCCGGCTGCCCTACTACATGATTCCCGCCTTCTTCATGAAGATCGACACCATCCCGCTGAAGGCGTCCGGCAAGCTCGACCGGAAAGCGCTCCCCGCGCCGGACACGAAGGACTTCCAGGAGGACTACCAGGCGCCGGAAAACGACACGCAGGCGGCGCTGTGCGAGGCGATGGCCTCTGTGCTCAAGCTGAGCCGCGTCGGCATCCGGGATGATTTCTATGAGCTGGGCGGCGATTCCCTGGGCTCCATCGACATGATCAGCCGCTGCTCCCTCCCGGGCCTGAACACCGCCATGATCTTCCGCGGCCGCACGCCCGAGAAGATTGCTGCCCTGTACGAGGCGGAGATGGCGGCAGGCGGCGGAGAATCGCCGGACAAGCTCAACGATGAGGCGCTGAAGCGTCCGCACGCGCTGACGGCTGAGCAGCTGTACATGATCGACTACCAGCTCTACACGCCCCTTTCCACCATGTACAATCTCTATTCCGTGATGCGGATGGAGAAGGGCCTGGTGGAGGCGGAGCAGGTGGCGGAGGCGATGGGCGCGGCGATCCAGAATCACCCGGCCCTGCTCACCACCTTCGGCTACGGCCCTGACGGGGAGATGGTGCAGCGCTATTCGCCGGAGATCTTCAACCCGATCATCGTGGAAAAACTGTCTGAGTTTGAATTCAACTATGTCAAGGACACGCTGGTCTTCCCCTTCAGGATGATCGGCAGCCGCCTGTACCGCTGCAAGGTCTTCGAGACAGAAAAGGCCATCTACGCCTTCTTCGACGTGCACCACTCGCTCTTCGACGGTACCTCCCTCAAGGTGTTCCTCGAGGACGTGGGCAGGGCGCTCATGTATTACTGGGAAAAACGCTCCCACCTGCCCTGGCTCCGGGCCTGCCACGCGGTGGAGCTCTCCTATGTGTTCGGCAACCTGAATGAGACCATCTACACGGGCAAGCCGGCCGACCCGGCCCTGGCCCGCCAGGTGCAGGATCAGTGGGTTCGCTTCGCCGAGACCGGCGATCCCGGCACCCCGGATCTGCCCTGGCCCGCCTATGAGCCGGAAAACCGCTGGACCATGTTCTTAGGCGACCGGTCCGAGGCCGTCCGGGATCCCATGGCGCAGCAGCGCGAGCTCCTCGATCCGATCCTGGACTACAGGCTCAACGCCTCTTACGCCGATATAGATTTCAATGTCCCCTTCGTGTGGAAAACGGCCGGGAAAGTCTTGGGCCTTCTGCTCCTGATCGCCTTCATCCTGTTCATGATCTTCAGAGGATTTTGAGGAGAAATATGCCGATGAACGAAGTCATCCGCCAGCTGTACGACCGCAAGTCCGTGCGCGTGTTCACGGATCAGCCCATTGAAGAAGGCGACGCGGAAATCATCCTCCGCGCCGCCGCCATGGCGCCCACCGCCGGGAATCAGCAGCTCTACACCATCCTGCGGATCACCGACCCGCTGCTCCTCTCCCGCCTGGCAGACTCCTGCGACCATCAGCCCTTCATCGCGACGGGCAAGCTGGTGCTGGTTTTCTGCGCGGACTGTCTGAAGTGGTATGAGGCCTTCCGCACGGCCGGGTGCAATCCGCGCAAGCCCGGCCCCGGCGACCTCCTCCTCGCTGTCGATGACGCGCTGATCGCCGCGCAGAACGCCGTGGTGGCCGCCGAATCCTTAGGCATCGGCTCCTGCTACATCGGCGACATCATGGAGAACATCGAGACCCAGCGCGAGCTCCTCGGCCTGCCCGAGTACGTTTTCCCCGCCGCCCTGCTGGTCTTCGGCTATCCGACCGATCAGCAGAAGGCCCGCCCCAAGCCGGAGCGCGTCGATCTGCGCCACATCGTCCATGAGAACCGCTATCAGCGCATGGACGCCGCAGGGCTGGAGGAAATGCTGGCGCACCGGGCCCCGGATGGGGATTACGCCGGGTGGATCAACGCCTTCTGCGAGCGAAAGTACAACTCGGATTTTTCCCGGGAGATGAGCCGCTCGGTGGGGGAGTATCTGAAGCAGTACGGGGATGGGTGAAGAGGTTTCTCCGCCTCCCGGATTCAGCCGCTGTTTTCGCCTGACCGCAGGCCTTCGTACCATCTGACGGCCCGCTCAATCCATCCGGCCATGCACATGCCTGTTCCATCGGCAAAGCCGTGGCCGCCGGAGGGCCCTGCCTCCAGCCGGCAAGGGATTCCCTGGCGCTGCAGGGCTTGCTGCAACAGGCGGGAATGCTCCGGATTCACCAGATTGTCCGTTTCCGTCAGGAAAACCGCGCAGGGCGGAAATCCCTCCACATGATCCGGAATTTCAAAAGGAGAATGAACGGCGTCCCGGATGCTGCAGCCAAAGAGGGCGATATCAGAGTCATCGTCCTCATCGTCCGCATCCCCGCCGTTTTTTTCGAACTCCTGGAGATTCAGCTTCCAGCTGACCGCCGGGTACACCGGGAAGACCGCCTGCGGCTTCGGCAGGCCATGGGCGGCATAGCCCTTCTCGGGCACATTCCAGAGGCAGACCAGGTATCCGCCCGCAGAAAAGCCGCAGGTGATATAGCGCTGCCAGTCAACGGAAAAGGCTTCTGCCCTGTCCCGGATCAGGCGGAGCGCCCGCGTAAAGTCGTCCATCTCCCGCTCCAGCAGGTGGTCATGAACCGCCACCTGGTAGGTCAGGACAAACACATGGTATCCCAGGCGGTTGAACTGCGCGGCCACCGGCCAGCCCTCCGTCAGGTTCCACACGTTGACAAAGCCGCCGCCCGGAACCAGCAGGATGTAAGGCCTGCTGCCGGCGTCCTCCGCAGCGGAGGGCAGCCACACCAGATTCACACCCCTGCGGGCGGCATCTTCCGCGCATTCCTCAACCGTGTAGAGCGGATAGTACCAATGGCCGCTCCGGGCTGCCCGGTACAGGGTTTCAAAGCCTGCGGTGAGGTCTCCGCCAAAGCAGTCTTCCCTGAGCTGTATCAGGCTTTTCCCCCACTTTTCATCCTTCGTCAGATCCATATTCCGGATGGCGTCCGGCGCGATCTTTCCGATCAGCGGATCAGTCAGCAGTTCCCCCAGGGTCTTTCTCTCATCAATCATGGTTGCTCCTCCTCAGCTTCAAGCTCGATGGCCAGGCAGGGAACGTAGGCGGTGGGCAGGCGTTCAGGCAGAGGCACGGTGAGGACGCCGAACTGGTGGACAAAGGGCGCTTCGCCCGCGCCGAGCAGCCGGACAGACCGCACTTTCTCCCCCTGGCTGAAGCTGTGCAGCACGGCGCTGCGGCCGGGAACGGCGCCCATCAGGAAGGCGTAGACCGTGCTGCCCTTGCAGACGTAGCGGACGTCGGAGGAGTTCCAGGTGACGGCGTCCTCGCGGAAGTCCCTGAAGTCCAGGAAAGATGTGCCCTCAGAGGCGGTTTTCCATGGGCGGGTGCCGTGGATGCCTTCCCCGTGGGTCTGCATCCATCCGGCCAGCTCGTCCAAGATGAATTCGGCCTCATCGTCGATGGTGCCGTCCGGCTTCTGCAGGATGTTGAGCAGCAGGCAGCCGTTCTTGGACGCGACATCGATGAGGATGTCGATGATCTCCCTCGGTGTCTTGTAGGCGGCTTTTGCATCGTAGAACCAGCCGCCGATGCAGGTGTCCGTCTGCCAGGGACAGGCGCTGGCCTTGTCCAGCAGGCCGCGCTCCACGTCCAGCACGCCCACCCGGTACACGCCTTCAAACCGGCTCTTCTGCGTGTACACCGCCCGGTTTTCGCCGTACAGCCCGGCGGACGTGTTGTACAGGTGCGCCACCACTTCCAGACCCTCCCGGTAGCGCTCGTTCAGTACATAGGCTTCGTCCGCCTGCCACTGGTCGCAGAAGGGCAGCGCGCCGTCGGAATACAGCAGATCGGGCTTATAGCGGTCGATCAGCTCAAACATGCAGCGCTTCCAGTAATCGTGAAAGGCGGGATTCGCCGTATACCAGGGCTGGAAGGGCCAGTCGTTGATTTCCTTTCCGGCGTACTCATCGTTGTCGTGGTAGAAATGCCGCCATGCGGGATCGTTCCCGTCATAGGGGACGCCCTTGAAGGGGCCGCTGGCGTCGCAGCCCTTGTTGACCCGCCACCAGCTGAAGGACGCGCCCAGATGCTCCGTCACGCCGAAGGGCAGGCCGTGCTTCCGGGCCGCCGCCTGCCAAAGCCCCACGATGTCCTTGTGCGGGCCCACGCGCACGCTGTTCATGGGATTCAGCGCGGAATCATAGTTGAAGAAGTGATCATGGTGCACAGCCTGCGCCACGAAGTACTTCGCGCCGGCCTTCACATACTTCTCCATCAGCCCCTCCGGGTCAAAGCGCTCGGCCTTCCACAGGGCGCAGATGTCCTTGTAGCCGAAGACGGAGGGATGGCCGTAGTGCCGGAGATGGTACAGGTACTGGGGCGACCCCTGCACATACATATTCCGGGCGTACCAGTCCCCGCACATGGGCACGCTCTGCGGCCCCCAGTGACTCCAGATGCCGAACTTCGCATCCCGGAACCAGTCGGGATAACTGTGTTCATACAGGGATTCAAACGTGGCGTCAAACATATGCGCTTCAGCCTCCTTTTTCCACCCCAGTATACCACATCGCGCAAAAAACCGCCAGCCCCCGTTTGCGCAAAGGCGCATGGATCCGGCGCGTTTCCGTCCTCCGCGCTTCAGCGGTCTCCCGGCCTTGTGATCCGTCGTCTGCGGCGGAGATTCAGATCAGGCCGACCAGAAATTGCATCAAGCCTATCCTGCATCAGCACGCTTGAAAAAGCCAGGCGGATGTGCTATCATGCATGAGCAAAGCCGTCATATCAAGCACATAATGACCGCATGTCCTGTTGCAACGAGGAGTGACCGACATGAAGGTGTTTTCGCTCAATTCCAGGCATCAAAAAGTAATATCCAGGTGTATTGATGTGATCAACAATACCGGTTTATTGCTGGACACTCATCTGTATTCTGACAGTTATGGGAATGAATACGTCTTGCTTTCTGTTCCACAATTCTCGGTTTCAGATCCGGTGATTCAGGATCGAACGGCTTTTGAAGCGCTCAACACGCATACTCATGTGCTGAGCGATCTGTCTAAGCGCGATTTCAAGGATTTGCGTGTGATCGCCCCGCACATATGCCGACAATTGTTGACGTATCTGAATGGAAAATATCCCGGAAAACACTTTTGTGTATTTGCGTCCGCCGTTTTGCATGACGACTTCATCATTCGTTTTCATCAAAAATGGGAAAACGAAACACCCTATTACGACGTACACGAAGGAAAAAAGGAATGGGTGGTACTGGAAGAGTCTTGAGCTGGCCTTACTCCAGAATCCGCCTGATGATCATCAGCTGCAGCCGCTTCGGCAGCGCGTTCATCAGCAGAAGCAGGGGGTTCCGGTTCACACAGTATACCAGGCGGGGACGGCGGACCCTCAGCGCCCTGTCCACCGCTTCGGCGATCTTTTCCGGCGGCACGCTCCGCGCCTCAATCCTGTCCACAATCCGCATGAAGCGGGCCGCGCTGCACCGGTAGCGCTTCGTCCCGGCGCAGAATGCGTTCAGTTTCTCTGTCGAAACCGAGAGCATCCCGGTCCGGACCGCGCCGGGCCGGAGGACGATGACCTGATGCCCCAGCAGCTGCAGCTCCATGCGCAGGGCTTCCGCGTACCGCTCCACCGCCGCTTTTGTGATGCCATAGATGCCGGTGAAGGGAAGGGGATGGAGCGGAGCCAGCTCGCTGGATATGATGACGATCCGGCCGTGTTCCTTCAGCAGGGGCAGGAAGACCTGATTGACGCGGAACAGGCCGAACAGGTTGATATCAAAATCCCGGACGAAGTCCGCTTCCGGCATCTCGGCCAGGGAGGCCAGATCGTACACGCCCGCCGTGTGGATGATGCCGTCGAGCGCCCCCGCCTCTGTCCGGATACGCTCCAGGGCAGAGAGCAGAGCCGGCAGGCTGGTGATGTCAGCGCCGATCACGCCGTCTGTCTCCTGCCTGTCGATTCCCCACACACGGTGGCCGCCCTCCGCCAGCATACGGCAGATGGCGGAACCCATTCCGCCGCTGGCGCCAGTGACAAGATAGCTGGACATGGTTTCACATCCTGTGAGTGGATTCTGGGTGGGGCCGCCTGATTTATGCCGCAGGCAAGGCCGCTGTATTGGGACTGCTCATCGGCTCACCCCTGCATGCTGATGATTCATGCATCTTATCACACATACGGACGGAATGCAACGGCTGGACGAAAAGCCGCCGCAGCTTTTTGAAGGCTGCGGCGGCCTTTGATCCGGGGAAGGGATTGCTTACTTCGCGGCGGCGAAGCGGTCATACTGGGCTTGCTTCACCTTCAGCACTTCTTCCACCTGCAGGCCCTGCAGGGAAGCGATGTAGCTGTCAAACTCGTCCTCGATGCTGTAGATGCCGCTGATAAAGCCCACAGCGCGCTCGTCCACATAGGTCTGCAGGTCAACCATGTACATGCTCAGGGTGTTGGCCTCGTCCGTGGTGGAGTACACAACCGGGAAGGGCGCACGGATGTAGGGCTCTTCAAACTCGCGGTCGTTCTGCACGTGCCAGGCAGCCAGCAGCACGTCGGTGGCGGGCACGCTCTGCTGAGAGGGCATATTGGGGGCATTGATGCCCAGGCCCTGGAACCAGGTGGAGTCTTCGGTGGTGCGGGGCAGGAAGTGACGGTTGCCCTCAGCGTCCACTTCGTAAGTCAGGCCTTCCTCGCCCCAGACGTACAGATCCTGCGCCTCTTCGCTCATGGCGTAGTCCAGGTAGCGGATCGCGGCTTCCTTGCTGGTGCTCTTGGCATTGATGCCGAACACGTTGCTGATGGGGTTGCGGCCCACATAGAAGCCCTCATGGTCGCCGCTAAGGGGCGCCACGCCGACGAAGATGCCGTTCTCGCCGTCATAGCCGGGGGCGTTCTGGGAATACAGGGTGGACATCTGCCAGGAGAAGTCGAAGGTGACGCCGGTGGTGTCGTTTGCGCAGCGCTCCACGATCTGGTCGCGGTTCAGGCTGGTGAACTCAACCTCCAGCAGGCCTTCGCTGTACAGGCCGTTCAGGAAGGTCAGGTAGGCCTTGTAGGCTTCGGTCTCATAGGCGGCATAGTGCACCTTGCCCTCGTCGTCGGCATAGAAGCCGCTGACCAGATCCAGGCCGAAGGCCGGGCCGAACATATAGGGCAGGAAGGCGCTCTGGATGCTCATGGGGATCTCATCGGAGGCGTCGCCGTTGCCGTTCATGTCGTTGTCCCTGTAGTAGCGGAGCATTTCCACGAAGGCGTCCAGGGTGGTGGGCGCTTCGATGCCGGCCTTCTCCAGCCAGCGCACGTTGTACATCAGCACGGGCTGATAGTTGTTGGTGACCACGGTCTGGGGCACATAGTAGATATGGCCGTCCACAGCGGTCAGAGAGCCCTTGATGATGGGGTTCTCGTCCAGGAACTTCTTGTAGTTGGGCATGATGTCGAAATGCTCGTCCAGGGGCTCAAAGAGGCCGGCGGACAGATAGGTCTGGTTCAGGTCCAGATCGGGGAGCATCACCACATCCGCCAGATCCTGACCGGAGGCCAGCATGGGGCTGACGGCGTCGGAGTAGGTGCCGGGGTCCAGCAGGTTCCAGTCCACGGTTACGCCCGCGTTGTCCGCGATCTTCTTCAGCAGGTAGGCGTCGCGAAGATCGACGGTGGAATAATACGAGTTGATGGCCAGCTGCCGGATGGTCTCGCCGTCCGCCAGGGCGGAAGCGCAGCCCAGGAGCAGGCACAGGGCCAGCAGGATGCTGAGGGTCTTCTTCATGGGGGTACCTCCTCAATATTATTAGCGGAAACCCTTTTCCGCCTGGATACAAGGGATGGGGTCAGCCCTTCACGGCGCCGAGCATGGTGCCGGTGACCAGGTATTTCTGCACGAAGGGCGTGATGCAGAAGATGGGCACCGCCGCCAGCACAATGCAGACATACCGGATTTTCAGGGTGTTCTTCGCGGCCGCGTCCGCAGCGGCTGTGCCCGCGGACTGAAGCACCTCGGCAGAGGACATCAGCAGCACCCGCCGCAGGAAGATCTGCAGGGGCTGCAGGTCGCTCCGGCCCAGGTACAGCATGGCGTTGAAGAAATCGTTGTAACGGGCCACCGCGTAGTACAGCGTCAGCACAGCCAAGGTGGGCTTGATCAGCGGCACCGCGATGTGCAGCATCATGTACCAGTCGCTGGCGCCCTCCAGGGAGGCGTTCTCAAACAGGTCTTCGGGCACGCTCTCCATGGCGGAGCGGCAGATCATCATGTTGTAGGTGCTCAGCAGCACCGGCAGGATCATGGCCAGGCGGCTGTTGTACAGGCCCATGCCGGTCACCACCATGTAGGTGGGGATCATGCCGCCGCTGAAGTACATGGTGAAGACCACGAAGAAGTTCAGCTTCCGCCTGAGGAAGAAGCGCTTCCGGCTCAGGGGATAGGCAGCCAGGCAGGTGAACACCATGTTGGCTAAGGTGCCGAAGACGGTGTAGAAGGCCGTGTTCAGGTAGGAGGTCCACAGCTGGGAATAGCCCATCACCATGCTGTAGGTCTCGGTGGTGAAGCCCCTGGGCAGGAACCACACGTCTCCCCGGGCCACCGCGGCTCCGTCCGAGAAGGAGATGGAGAACACGTACAGGAAGGGGTAGGCGGTGACCGCCACCGCGAAGAGCACCAGAATCCAGATGACGATGTCCAGCGCCTTGTCCCCCGCGCTTTCCGTGCTGAAGGAGTCCGGCTTATGCACCGTCCTCTTGGCCAGGGCTGTCACAGGCGCCACTCCCTTCTCTCTTTCTCTATGCTTAGGAGATTCCGCGCCTGCGGGCGCGGGCAGGGGGCTTTCCGATCGCCCCCTGCACTCCTTCGGCTTCATGCGTTGGGTTTGCTTTATTTTTGGATCAATCTCACCACAGGCTGGAGCCGGTCACCTTGCGGCTGAGCGCGTTGCTGGAGACCACGAACACGAAGCCCACCGCCGAGTAGAACAGGCCCACCGCCGAAGCGTAGCTGAAGTTCTTGTTTTCGATGCCCTGCCGGTAGACATAGGTGGCGATGACGTCTCCCGTCTCATACACCGCCGGGGAGTACATCAGGTACACCTTCTCAAAGCCCACGTTCAGCAGGTTGCCAAGAGTCATGATCAGCAGCAGGATGACGGTGTCGGAGATCATGGGGATGATCAGGTGGATGATCTGCTGCCACCGGCTGGCGCCGTCCACCTTCATGGCCTCGTACAGGGTGGGATCGATGCCCATGATGGCCGCTACGAAGATGATGGCGTTGAAGCCGAAGCTCTGCCAGGAGCCGGAGATGACATACAGCTTCCGGAACCAGGAGGGCATGCCCATGAAGTTGATCGCCTTCCCGCCGAAGGCCTTGATCACCTGGTTCACGATGCCGCTGGAGGGGCTCAGGAAGTTGGTCATCATGCCCACCACCACCACCGTGGAGATGAAGTAGGGCAGGTAGGTGATCACCTGGGCCGTCTTGGCGAAGCGCCGGGCCCGCAGCTGGGTGATGCAGATGGCGAAGATGATGGGGATGGGGAAGCCGAAGATCAGCGAGTAGAAGGAGAGGAGGAAGGTGTTGCGGATCAGCCGCCAGGCGAAAACTGAGTTGAAGAACTGCTGGAACCAGCGGAACCCGACCCAGGGGCTGCTGAACACCCCGGCGAAGCCGCTGCCCATCTTGAAGTCCTCGAAGGCCATGGCCAGCCCCACCATGGGCAGATAGCAGAAGATGAGGTAGAAGAGGAAAACCGGGAGGAACATCAGCATCAGCTGAGAATCCCTGCGGATCAGCTGGCTCAGCGGCTTCTTGCCCGGCTTGATGTCATTGACCGGTTTCGCCATGGTCTCCCTCCTCGCATTTTCATATGGATGCCTGCCTGACTCCGGATGGGGCGGCGGGCTGCATCTGATGTGCAAATGATAGGCGAGAAGCATCAAAAAAGGCAAGCATCAAATCGCGCTTGTCTTTTCTGGTGGGAATTTTTCAGTTTTCGTCAGGGATGTTCAAATCCGGCGGGTCATGATCTGATTCATCTCCGCCGCGGTATTCGCTGGGGTTGACCCCCATCACCGCCCGGAAATTCCGGCGGAAGGTGAGGATATTGCTGAAGCCGCACTGGTTCGATATCTCCTCCAGGCTCAGACCGGTCTCCTTCAGCAGCTCAGCCGCCCGGTGAATCTGCCGCTCCCGGACATAGGTCAGGAAGGTCTGCCCGTGCTGCTTCCGGCAGATGAGCCCCACCATCTTGGTGGAGACGCCGAAGCGATCCGCCAGGCTGTTCAGGCTCAGCTCCGGGTCGTAGAGATGCGCTTCCAGATAGGCGCTGATTTCCGCCTCCAGGCTCTTCTCCTTCTCCGCTTCCTCACCGGAGGGGGCTTCCGCCAGGCTTGTGGCGAAGACCTGCCGGTAGTAGGCAAAGATTTCCTCAATGGTGGCCGAATCCCGGATGGGCTCCATGCGCACATGGGTCGTGCTCAGGTCATAGGCGTTGCGCAGGGCTTTGTGGATCGTCCAGTAGAGCTCGTCCGCCAGCTTCCGGACCTCCTCCAGGGGCAGGTCGGCTTCCACCAGATTGGCCTGGTAGATACTGTCCAGCAGACTGTTCAGCTCCTCCAGATTCCTCTCCTTCAGGAAGCGCACCATCTGCTTCTGGGCGTCCTTGGGCAGGGAATAGCCTTGGGGCGCTTCCTCCCGCTCCTCGGGGAAGTAGACCGCGCCCCGGCCGCCGGTGAGCATCTGTCCCAGGGAAGCCTGGGCCTCCCGGCAGGCCTCGCTCAGCCGATCCAGCTCGCTCTCCCGGTGGCCGATGCCTAAGGTGACAAGGGTGCTTTCGTCCTCCACATTCTCCTGGATGGCGCTGTACAGCTTATAGAAGAACGCGTCAAAGCCTTCCTTTTCATCCGCGGCGGCGATCACAAAGATGTTCTGCAGGTTCTCCGGCACCGCCACCACCTGAATCTCTTCCCCGCTCATGCGCCGGCAGACGGACAGCACCAGCTCCTGCAGATCCTGATACCGCCGCTCCGTCGCCGGGGTCTCCCGGGTGATGGCCAGGTTCACCACACCCACCGTGTAATAGCTGCGCTTCAGCTCCGTAAACTGCCCTTCCACCAGCATCTGCGGCTGGCCGGCCCCGTGAATCACGGCCTGCAGCATGCCCTGCCGGGCATAGGGGGTGATGGTCACCATCTTCTCCTGATAGCCGTTGCGCTCGCCGATGAGGCTGACGATTCCCTGCAGAATGTGGCCGAACTCGTCCCGGGAGCCGGGCAGCTCCGCTTCTGATACAGCGGTGTCCCCGGGCTTTTCCACCAGCCGCTGGATCTCATCGATGGGCCGGTAGTAGCGCCGGGAGATGCGGTAGCTGATCTGCATGAGGAAAAGGCTGGCCAGCGCCATCAGAGCCGGGGGGAGCAGGGCAGAGAGAGGCAGCGGCCTGGACAGGGCGGACTCGGGCAGATATACCAGATAGGACACGGTGCTGTCCGCCATGCTGTCCGCCTGCATCACGATCCCTGTGGCCTCCCCGGTTTCATAGACGGGCTGGCCCCGGCGCAGGATCCGGACAGCCGCCTGATCCCCGAGCCGGTCGCGGATGGCCGCCCGCAGCTGATCCTGCTCGATGAGGATGAGCACCTCGCCTTTCGCGGAGCTCTGGCTGCCGAAGCCGGTGTAGAATTCGCCGTAGATCAGGTATTCCCGGTTCAGCTGAATCTGATGTCCGCTGACGCCCAGCAGCCGGGCCGCGGTGCTGACCCCGAACCAGGGGGAGGTCGAGAGGGCCTGACAGGAGCCCTCCAGGGAATACACTTCCCCGGGCAGGAAGACCTTGTTCTCCCCCTGAAAGGCCAGAATCAGGCTGTTCAGGCTGGTGCTCCGCGCGCCGCTCCGGATGCGGGTCAGCTCCCCCAGCAGGTTGTACAGTTGCAGGGAGCTCATGGTCTTCTTTTCCACATAGACCGTCTGCAGGGCGGAGCGGGCGCTTTCGGAGGCGTTGACGGAGGCGCAGAGCATCTGGGCCTGCATCAGCTGCTGATCCATCCAGTTGCCCCAGGACACCACCCGCTGTTCCCATTCCTGCCGCGCCAGTTCCGAGGCCTCCCGCCGGTAGGACAGGAGGGTCCAGCCGACGAAAATGCCAAACAGCAGCAGGATGATCAATGTATAGGAAAGGAACAGGCGCTTGAAAACGCCGCTGCGGAAGTAATTCACCCGCCGCTGTTTCCGCTCTGCTCCCCGCATACTGGCTGTTCTCCTTTCCCTGCGCCGCTTTATTCAGCCCGCAGCGCCTTTCCGGAAGCGCTTCCCGCATAGCCATCCGTCATCCGGTCGGCGGAGCGGCGGCTCTGGACGGTGACCGAATCACCGGTGAAAACCAGCACCATGTCAAAGCCGCAAGGGCTGTTCCCGATGGCATGGCAGCGGATCCGCAGCGCGCCGTCCGCGTACCAGGCCGCGGAAACCGTCGCGGGCTCGCCCGGCCAGCCGGGATAATCAGCGCACAGGGTCTCGCCGGCGCGGAAGGGGAGGCGGCAGCTGCCCCGGGCATTCTCATAACACAGGCAGTCCTCCTTCATCTGCAGCTGCGTCCAGCCCAGGGGATTTTCCTCCGGGAACTGATAACTGCCGGACACAACTCTGCGGGCCTCCGGCACGTCCTTCAGCGTGGGCGCGGGAAGCTCCAGCCGGACCGGCGCCATGTCCTCCCGGTCCAGCCAGGGATACAGCTCTTCAAAGAAGGCGTCATAGATCCGCTGCATGCCTGCGGAATCCAGGCGCACATCGCCGATGCTGCAGAAAACCGCGTCCTTCTCAGGGCAGAGCACCGCCAGCTGGCCGCCCATGCCGTACAGCACCCAGCCGGCCCGGGTGCGCCAGCACTGCCAGCCGTAGCCATAGCGCTCCTCCTCGCTGTCCCGCAGGAGAGTGTCAATCTGTTTCTGCTGCATCTGCGACATAAACCAGCCGGGAATCAGGCCGTCTCCGCCCCGGCTGAGGCACAGCGCCACCCGGTTCAGATCCCGCAGACTCATGCACAGCCCGGTGCCGCCGGTGCACTGGCCCGAGGGATCCCGCAGCCAGAAGCGGCTGTCCTCGCAGCCCAAGGGGGTGAAAAGCCGCTCCTCAAGGAAATCCACGACCTCCTTGCCGCTCAGCCGGCGAACCAGGCTGGACAGCACCTGGCTGGCTCCGGTATCATAATTGAAGACAGCGCCCGGCGCGTGATCCGGCTTTCCGGTGAAAAAGGGCAGGGTCCAGTCCGCGTCCTCATACTCTCGGTAGGCGGTCTGCCGGTAGCAGGTGGCCATTCGAAACATGTCCACAATGGTCACGGCCGTCAGCTCCGGGGGCGGTGAGGGCGGCAGCAGATCCGGGAAGAAGCGGACGATGGGATCCTCCAGCCGCAGCTTCCCCTCCTCCATCAGCATGGCCAGGGCGATGGCCACCATGGTTTTGCTGACCGAATACATCCGGTGCGGCTGATCCTCCCGGAACGGCGCGTAAACAGCCCGGGCCTTCTCCTGACACCGGACAGTGAGCATCCAGCCGTGCAGGTTGATGTCCTCCCTGCGAATCCGCTCCGCAAAAGCCTGCACCCGCTTCTCCAGTCCTGATTCATGCTTCATATGGTTCACTCCCGCGTTAAGATATAGCAGCCGCCCAGAGGCGGCGTGTGATATGAAAACCAGCAACACGGCAGGCGGAATCCGGGGCTTACTCTCCCGTCTTCACCCGCGCCACCGCGCCTTCCGCCTCATCCCATTCTCCCGGATCCTGCCCGGTGGTCTGGCGCATCCGCTCCAGGACGCGCAGGGCGTCTTCGCCCTTCAGCAGGCAGGGGGCGAAATCGTTGGCGCCGGGGGTGCTGGTGATGGAAATCGGGTAGAAGTGCAGGGCGATCTCCCGCAGGACGCCCTCCTCGAAGGTCAGCACCGCCCGGGTGACCAGGGCGTCGGTGACCTTCGGATAGATGGCGCCGCCGAAGGAGCAGTTGCCCAGGCTGTACACCACGGGCACGCCCTCCACCACATCATAGCCCTGCACCACGTGCGGGTGATGGCCGATAATCAGATGGGTGCCGCATTGGATGGCCCGGCTGACGATCTGCTTCTGATAATTGTCCGGGGGCGTGGCGCTGTACTCCGTGCCGGCGTGCATCACGGTGATGACGGCGGCGCAGCCCAGATCCTTCAGCCGCTCCGCCTGCCGGGCGAACTGCTTGTAACGCGTGCCTGTCAGGGAGTAGCTGACACCGAGAAAACCAATGAGAACCCCTTCGTCCGAGCGCCACACGGCCGGGGCGTCGGTGCCGAACCAGCAGACCCCGGCGGCTTCCAGGGCGGCCTTGGTGTCGGCATAGCCCTTGTCGCCGTAGTCGTGGGTGTGGTTATTGGCTAAGGTGACGCACTCCGCGCCCGCGCTGGTGAGGATCTCCGTGTAGGCGGTGGGGCCGATGAAGTTGAACTGCTTGTCCGCCCTGGACAGCTTGCGGTCGGACAGCACAACCTCCAGGTTGGCCACGGTCAGGTCATCCGCCAGCGTCAGGGCGCTGAGGCCTTCCAGCGGGTAGGAGAAGCCCTTTTCTTCCACCGTGCGGAAAAAGCCCAGCGGGGAACGGCGGTTCTTTTCCTCGCCGCCTAAGGTGCAGTCGCCCAGGAAGGTCATGGTGATTTCCCCGCTGAAGCTGCTCCCGCCTTCTGAAAGCGCTTCCGGGCTGTCCTTGCCGGACAGGGTATACCAGGTGCCGCTGGCTGAGGCGGAGAGGGGAATCAGCAGGGCCAGGAGCAGGGACAGCAGTCGTCTACGCAGCATTGGTCATCCTCCGGGCGGTCATTCCGCCATGCTGTCCGTGTGCCCGATGCCGATCAGGGTGGTCACGGTGCGCACGAACTTCTGCTTGTTATAGGTGGCCATTTTGTTGAGCATCCGCCCGCGGAAAACCAGCGCCATGGTGTTGCCGCCGTCCAGGTTCAGGGCCTGGGTGACACCGCGCTCCCGCATCATCTCGGCCACGCGCTGCAGCATGGTGCCCTTGCTGGTTTTGATGCGGCCCTGGACGGACAGGAGCAGGTAGTGCCCGGGCTCGATCATGCCCAGAGCCTGGCGCGGCTCAATGCTCCGGTAATAGTCGTACACCAGGTCGTTGATCTCCCCGTTCCGGAGCAGGATCGGGCCGAAGCTGAACACGTTGACCGCGCCCATGGCGACCAGCTTCTCAGCGGTGTGCTCATTGCAGACGTAGACCTCCAGGCGGCCGTCGGGATACTGGGCCAGCATGTCCAGGTTCGGCAGGTGATGGCCGGCTTTCTTGTTGGTCTGGCTGCTGATGATCTCCCCGTTCCGGATGATGATGCCCACGGTCTCTTTGTCCGCCATGCGGGTGGCGTAGAAGTCGTCCGAAAAGCCCAGCACAAAGCCGGCGTCCTTCGCAATGTCGTAGGGATAGCGGAACTTTTTGCCTGGATGCGCCGGGTCGGTGACGGCGGTCTCAAAGGCCATGCCGCCCCGCGTCCAGATTTCCGTCTCAAACCAGATGAGGGGAACGGAAGCGTCCTGCCTGCGGGTGATGACAATGCGCAAATCAGGGCTGAGGTAAATCCACAGCCCCTCGTCGTCGTTCTCGTAGAAATACTCGCCCTCCGCGGCCAGAAAGCCTTCCGTGTCCCGCTCAGGCCAGTCCGGCACGGGAGTGGGAGCGGCCGATGCCAGGGGACGCAGAGTCGGCTGAGGCGCCTTTTTCGCGCTGTCTGAAAAGAGGACGTCCCAGGTCAGCCCGTCCAGCACGCCTGTTTCCTCCAGCCCGTTGGCCCGCTGAAAAGCCCGCACGGCCTCGGCGGTCTTTTCCGTGTATTCCCTAGACAGACTGGTCTTGCCGAAGTACTTCAGCGCCTGCAGCCGCTTTTTCGCCTGAAGCACCCGCTCCCCCCTGTCGCCCACGGTCAGGGCAGTCCCCTCTTCCGCCAGCGCGGAGGGCAGGGGAGGGGTCAGCAGCGGCAACAGCATCAGCGCACAGAGCGCGCATGTCAGAAACCGGGTCAGCCTGCGCATGGTTTCACGCCTTTCCAGCCATATTGCCAGAAACATTATAGGCGAAAACAGGGGCGGTGTAAAGTGGGTTGGGGGTCGCAGGGGGCCGGCTGGAACGGTCAATCCAGATACACTGCCTCCCACTCCACCTCCGCCCCATTCACCGCATTCTCCGCCGTATCGATGGCTTCCACCTTCCATACCGACTCAGCCGGGGCGGCGATCCAGAGGGTCTGCCGGGCTTCACCGGCGATCTCGACAGTCCAGCGGCCTTCGCCTTCGGGGGTCAGATGCCACCAGGCGGGGGAGGAGAGCGTCCAGCCGTCCTGCAGGAGGCGGAGGGAGGCGATTTCAGCGCCTTCGGGAGCGGATACGGCGGTGACGGTCAGCCGCCAGTCGGCGTAGGGGTTCAGGGTGTAGGCGGGGGAGAGGGACAGCTCCCGGATGGCGCGGGAAAAGGTCCAGGCCGGGTCGGAGAGAAAGGAGCCGCGATAGCCGAATTCCGTTTTGTTCCGCCAGCCCCAGGCTGGGTTGGCGGCGTTTTTTTCATAATTGTCACCGTTGAAGGCCGCGTATTCGCCGAAGGTCTGTCCCGGGCCATAGGGGCCGCCGCGGCGGTTCCAGAGGGTCGAAAGGGGTTCGAGCGCATAGGAGCAGGGATTGTCGGTGTACGCGCCCTTGAAGGTCAGGGGCACCTGGGCTTCGCCGCCGTAATAGTAGCGGATGCCGCTGTCGCCCACGGACCAGTACAGGCTGTGGCCCGCGGCGGACTCGATGGAGTGGCCGGCGTGGGAGAGGGTACCGTTGGGGGTGATGTAAATCACCGGACGGTCGCCGTCCAGGGCCAGGCCGCCCGCCAGCCGGGAACCGGCCTCCGCGGTCAGCCCGTCGCCGTAGAAGGGCACGCCGCCGTGACCCTGGGTGTACATGCACACCGGCGGGAGGAAGGCGTTTTCGGCGCGGGGGACGCAGAGCATGATGCCCTCAAAATCGTTCTCATGCTTGTCCAGCCAGATCTCCGCGTCGTCCCGGGGATGATAGAAGCAGTAGCCCACGAAATAGTGGGTGTCCGTTTCCTGCACCGACCAGTACACGGTGGCCTTCAGCGGAAAGGAAGCCATATACTCCCAGTTGTTGTCCGCGGCCCAGTCGCCGTCAAAGTCCACCGCGGAGATGAAGTCGCCTTTGCCGGAGGCGGAGATCAGCACATTGACAGCCGCGTGCACCTCCGGGGCATAGTGAACGGCGATTTCCTCCGGCGTCAGGATGCCGTCGGCAAAGGCTTCCTCAGCGCTGAGCTCAACGCGGGGCAGCGGTGTGCGGGACTGAGCGCTCCAGCGTCCCCAGAGCAGGGCTTTGCCGGTGAAATACAGGAGGAAGGCCAGAAAGATGAGCCCGAGGCTCTTCAGGATGGGATGGCGGCGCTTGTCTCTGGACATGGGAGCCTCCTTCTGATGGCGGAATGTATGGTGCCTGTACGGTGTGCGGAAGATGGAGCCTGCAGCGCTGACTCTTTCGCCATGCGGAAACGGTTTTCCTGCATATTTGAAGCGGCGGGACTTGCATTTTCTCGGAATATAACTTGCAAAAACCTTGACGTACAGCGGGTATTCCGCTATAATGTATCAGCGCATTTCTACCGTGCGCCGCCTGGAGGACGCATATGAACGCACGTTTTCTTTCTTATCTGGTCAAGCGGCTGCTGATGGCCCTGCTCACCATCTTTCTGGTGATTGCCATCACCTTTTTCGTGATGCACGCGATCCCGGCCAGCCCCTTCAGCTCGGAGAAGGCCAAGAGTGACGCGGTGATCGCCGCGCTGGAGGCCAAGTACGGCTTCGACAAGCCGGTGCCGGTGCAGTTCATGAATTATCTGTGGAATATCCTGCATGGCGACTTCGGCCTGTCCACCGGCTGGGTGGGCAACACGGTCATTGACCTGATCATCGGCGGCTTCTCCTACTCGGCCCGCATCGGCTTTACGGCGGGTCTGATCGCCATCGTGATGGGCGTGGTTTTAGGCTCGGTGGCGGCCCTGCAGCGCGGGCGGTTTGCGGACAAAATCATCCAGGTCATCACCACGGCCCTGGTCTCGATGCCCTCCTTCGTGATGGCCACACTCCTGCTGCTGGTCTTTGCCCTGCAACTGGGCTGGCTGCCTTCCATGGGCAATCAGCCGGGCGGCCTGATCCTGCCGGTCATCTCCCTGAGCCTTTACCCGATGGCTTACGTCACCAAGCTGCAGCGCTCCTCCATGCTGGACGTGCTGGGGCAGGACTACATCCGCACCGCCCGGGCCAAGGGCGTCAAAAACAGCAAGGTCATCTTCAAGCACGCGCTGAAAAACACCCTGACGCCGGTCATCACCTACGCTGGCCCCATGATGGCCTACATCCTCACCGGCTCCATGGTGGTGGAGAACATCTTCTCCGTGCCGGGGCTGGGGCGGCTCTTCACCAACTCCATGCTGCGCACCGATTACATGATGATCATGGGCGTGACGATCTTCCTGGCCACGATGATCATCCTGATGAACTTCATCGGCGACATTCTCTACAAGGTGGTCGATCCCCGGATCGAGCTGGGCTGAGACAGGGACGGACGCGCGAAATACCGCCTGCCGGGCGGAACCAGGGGAGACAACATGTCTGAAGCAAAAAAGCCAACCAATGCACCGCTGAACCTGCGCAAAGAGGGAAAGCCTTTCAAGAACCCGCTGAGCCTGCAGATCGATCCGGCGCTGTTTGAAAAGGCCTCCGACGAGGAGAAGGCCCAGCAGGTCACCATGCGGGAGTCGGTGTCCTTCATGCGGGACGCCATGCGCCGGCTGCGGCGGAACCACATCGCCATGGCCTCCCTCTGCGTGATCCTGCTGATCGCGCTGATCGCCTTTGTGGTGCCCACCTTCTACCCCTACACCTACACCAAGCAGGACGTGTCCGCCCAGAACCTGGCGCCCTTTCAGTACAGCGCCAAGGAGCAGGCCAAGATTGACAGGGGACAGGACGTCTTCCCGCACATCATGGGCACGGACGCCCTGGGCCGGGACTACGCCATCCGCGTGATCTACGGCACCCGCATCTCCCTGCTGGTGGGCATCTTTTCCGCGCTGATCGTCATCATCATCGGCATTATCTACGGCGCGATATCCGGCTACTTCGGCGGCAAGGTGGACATGATCATGATGCGCATCGTGGACATCATCTACTCCCTGCCGGACGTGCTGATCGTGATCCTGCTGTCGGTGGCCATCAAGGACTGGGTGTCCACCTCCAAGAGCGAGCTCATCGCGCGGCTGGGCGCGGGCATGGTATCCATCTTCATCGTGTTCGGCCTGCTGTACTGGGTCTCCATGGCGCGGCAGGTGCGCGGCCAGATCCTGTCCATCAAGGAGCAGGAGTATGTGCTGGCCTCCAGGGCCATCGGCGCGTCCCCGGCCCGGATCATCCGCAAGCACATGATCCCCAACTGCGTGTCGGTCATCATCATCATCGCCGCCATGCAGATTCCCAGCGCCATCTTCACCGAGAGCTTCCTGAGCTTCCTGGGTCTGGGCGTTTCGATCCCGATGCCCTCCCTGGGCTCCCTGGCCTCTGACGCCCGGACGGGCCTGCGCTCCTACCCCTGGCAGCTCATCTTCCCGGCCCTGTCCATCTTCCTGATCGTGCTGTCCTTCAACCTGCTGGGCAACGGCCTGCGCGACGCTTTCGACCCGAAGCTCCGCTCATAAAGGAGGGAAAAGCGATGAGCATGCTGGAAGTCAAAGACCTGCATACCTCCTTTTTCACCCCCTCGGGCGAGGTGAAAGCCATCAACGGCCTGTCCTTTTCCCTGGACAAGGGCAAGGTGCTGGGCATTGTGGGGGAGAGCGGCTCCGGCAAATCGGTGACCGCCTACTCCATCCTGCAGATCCTGACCAGCCCCGGCCGCATTGTATCCGGCTCCATCAAGCTGCACGGCGACGAGCTGGTGGGCAAGAGCGAGGAGGAAATGCGGAAGATCCGCGGCAACAAGATCAGCATTATTTTCCAGGACCCCATGACCTCCCTGAACCCGACCTTCACCATCGGCAACCAGCTGCGGGAGGCCATCCTGCTGCACACCGACCGCAACCGGGAGCAGGCCGAGGCCCGGGCCATCGAAATGCTGCAGCTGGTGGGCATCTCCGAGCCGGAGAAGCGCATCCACCAGTACGCCTATGAGCTCTCCGGCGGCATGCGCCAGCGGGTGATGATCGCCATGGCGCTGGCCTGCGAGCCGGACATCCTGATCGCCGACGAGCCCACTACCGCCCTGGATGTGACCATTCAGGCCCAGATTCTGGAGCTGATGCTGCAGCTGCAGAAGGAGCTGGGCATGGCCATCATCATGATCACCCACGACATGGGCGTGATCGCCTCCATCTGCGACGAGGTGATCGTGATGTACGCCGGCGGCGTGTGCGAGCGCGGCACCACCGACGCGATTTTCTATCACCCCATGCACGAGTATACCCGGGGCCTGATGCGCTCCATTCCCGACATGAGCGACGACGACAAGACGCGGCTGGTGCCCATCACCGGCACGCCCATCGACCTGCTGCACATGCCCCCGGGCTGTCCCTTCGCGCCCCGCTGCGACGTGGCCATGAAGATCTGCCTGCAGGAGAAACCGAAGGAGTACTGGGTGGGCCGTGACCACCTGTCCGCCTGCTGGATGAACGTGAAGGAGGGCACCTGTTTCACCGAGCGGCCCGAGGGAGAGGAGGCGGAGGCATGACATTCACCCCCAATCCGGAATACCTGGTGCAGGTCAGCCACCTGAAGCAGTACTTCCCCGTGAACACCGGCTTCCTGCGCACCACCCTGCTGAAGGCTGTGGACGACGTGTCCTTCGACATCCGCAAGGGCGAGACCCTGGGCCTGGTGGGGGAGAGCGGCTGCGGCAAGACCACCGTGGGCCGCACCATGCTGCACCTCTACCACCCCACCGGCGGCGAGATCTGGTTTGACGGCAAGAAAATCGAGGGCAAGGAGACGCTGCGGGAATACCGGCGCCGGGCCCAAATGGTCTTCCAGGATCCCTACTCCTCCCTGAACCCCCGCATGACGGTGGCGGACATTGTGGCCGAGCCCATCGATGTGCACAATCTCTGCCCAAATAAAAAGGCGCGGGAGGACCGGGTGCGGGAGCTGATGAGCCTGGTGGGGCTGAACACCGAGCACGCGACCCGCTACGCTCACGAGTTCTCCGGCGGCCAGCGGCAGCGCATCGGCATCGCCCGGGCCCTGGCCTCCGAGCCGGAGTTCATCGTCTGCGATGAGCCCGTCAGCGCATTGGACGTGTCCATTCAGGCGCAGGTCATCAACATGCTGGAAGACCTGCAGCGCCAGCTGGAGCTGACCTACCTCTTCATCGCCCATGACATCAGCGTGGTGAAGCACATTTCCAGCCGCATCGCCGTGATGTACCTGGGCCACATGATGGAGCTGGCCCCCGCCAACGAGCTGACCCGGCATCCCCTGCATCCCTACACGGTTTCCCTGATGAGCGCCGTGCCCATCCCGGATCCCCGGGAGAGCCGCAAGCAGCAGCGCATTGTGCTCCAGGGCGATGTGCCGAGCCCCCTGAAGGTGCCCTCCGGCTGTCCCTTCCGCACCCGCTGCGACCGGGCGACCGCGGCCTGCGCCGAGTCCTGCCCCGCCATGCGCGAGGCGGCGCCGGGGCATTTCGTGGCCTGCCACAACGTTTAAAGCAACCCCCGTCGTTTCCGCCCACGTGGCGTAAACAATATTATTTCAAGGAGGATTCCCATGAAGAAGATCGTTGCGCTTCTGCTGGCCCTGACCATGGTGATGAGCCTGGCTTCCTTCGCTTCCGCTGAGGAAGGCAAAGTCATCAGCCTGTTCCTGGGCGGCGGCACGCCCCTGTCCATGGATCCGGCGCTGAACAGCGCTTCCGCCGGCTCCAACATCATCCGCTCCGCTTTCGCGGGCCTGACTGGCTTCCAGTACAACGAAGCCGGCGAGGCCGTGATGGCCCCCGAGCTGGCTGAGAGCTATGAGGTCTCCGAGGACGGCCTGACCTACACCTTCGTCCTGCGCGAAGGCCTGAAGTGGTCCGACGGCACCGACGCCACCGCGAGCCAGATCAAGGCTTCCTGGGAGCGCGCCGCTTCCGCCGAGCTGGGCGCTGACTACGGCTTCCTGTATGACGTGATCAGCCGCAAGGAAGACGGCAGCCTGGACATCGACGTGGACGACGAGGCCCGCACCTTCGTGGTGCACCTGCCCCAGCCCTGCGCCTATTTCCTGGACCTGTGCGCTTTCGTGCCCTTCTATCCCGTGCGCGTCGACCTGGCTGACAACGAGGGCATCTGGGCCACCAACCCCGAGACCTACATCGGCCTGGGCGCCTTCCGCATGACCAAGTATGCGGTGGACGACGTCATCACCTTCGAGAAGAACCCCTACTACTGGAACGCGGACGCTGTGAAGCTGAGCGGCCTCAACTTCTACCTCTCTGAGGACAACACCGCTATCCTGACCGCCTACGAGAACGGCACCGTGCAGTACATCCAGTCCATCTCCTCCTCTGAGTTTGACCGGCTGAACAGCACCTATCCCGGTGAGCTGCAGTTCTGGCCCACCCAGGGCACCTACTACATCCTCTTCAACGTGCACAAGGACCTGAGCCCCGAAGCCAAGCAGCTGACCGTGCAGGAGATGAGCAAGGCCCGCTATGCCCTGGGCCTGCTGATCAACCGCTACGAGGTTGTGACCTATGTGACCAAGGGCGGCGAAGTCGCGGCGACCGGCTTCTTCCCCAAGGGCCTGGCTGACGGCCTGAACAGCGATGTGCGCTCCGCTGAGGGCTACGGCGTGTGGTACACCGGCACCAACGAGTTCTCCGAGGTCAACCCCGACCTGACCGTGGACCAGGTGGAAGCCCTCCAGATCCTGATTGATCTGGGCTATCCCTACACCGGCTCCATCGAGGGCGGCGACATCGTGTTCACCGACTTCCCCTCCATCGAGTTCGCGTTCAACAACAGCGGCAACAACGCCCTGATCATCCAGTACGTGCAGGAGACCTGGAACCGCTTCGGCATCACCGGCGTGGTCAACCAGGAAGCCTGGGCCACCCTGCAGCAGAAGCTGAAGGCCGGCGACGCCGAGGCCGCTCGTATGGGCTGGATCGCTGACTTCAACGACGTTGTGAACTTCCTGGAGATCTTCATCTCCGCCTCCGGCAACAACTATCCGCGCCTTGGCCGCGCCATCGGCGACTACACCCGCAACAGCGAGGTGACCGCTGACGCCGGCATGGGCGCTTACTGGGGCGAGAACGGCGACCAGACCTGGGCTGAGGCTTACGACGCCCTGGTGGACGCCGTGAAGGCCGCCACCGATCCCGTGGAGCGCGCCTCTCTGGCGGCCCAGGCTGAGAAGATCCTGATGGCCACCGGCGGCGTCAACCCGCTCTACTACTACACCACCGCCCAGATGCTCAAGCCCAACGTGCACGACGTGATCCGTCTGGCCACCGGCGACGTCATCTGGACCTATGCCGACATCGACTGATCGGCTGAACTGAATCCCCGGACCGCCGCAGCTCAAGGGCCGCGGCGGCCCTTTCTTATGGGGGAGCGGGATGAAGAAAAGACAAAACAAGTACAGTCCGGGGCCGCGGCCCGGCCAATTTCCTCAAAACCTGTCATTGACAAGTTTTCCCTTCCGAATTATAATGTGTGAGATACCGTGAGAGACATAGCGGTACAATTTGACAGGAGGGATTTCAGTGAAGAAGACCATCGCTTTCCTTTTGGCTCTGTGCCTGGCGCTGAGCTGCTGCGCTGCCTTCGCCGAGGAGGACGCGGGCTATGAGTACCAGTACACCTACCATGGGTACTCCACCGTTCAGGCCCTGAAGTGGAACCCCCACAACTGGGAGACCAGCACGGACGACGCCTGGCTGGGCTATCTGTCCTCTCCCTTTGTGACCATGCAGGTGAAGGACTCCGAGAACGGCGTCTATCAGTGGATCTATGAGATGGCCGAATCCGTGACCGACGTGACCGCCGATCACAAGGACGACCTGGAGACCTACGGCGTGACGCTGCAGAGCGGCAAGACCCTGGAGGACGTGACCGAGGGCTACGTCTTCGAGATCAAGCTGAATGAGAAGGCCATGTGGGAAGACGGCACCCCCATCAATGCCGACACCTACATCTACTCCATGAAGCAGCTGCTGAACCCCGAGATGAAGAACTACCGCGCCAACCTGTATTATGCGGGTGAGTCCGCTGTGGCGGGCGGCGACCGGTATTACTACGCGGGCTCCACTGCCTATCTGGACAACTATGCCAACGCTCAGTATGCTGTGGCCGACCTGGTGAAGGACGACGAGGGCAACTACAACACCCCTGACGGCGCTCCCGTGTACGTGGCCATCACTGAGGGCATGTCCTGGCTGAGCGGCAACGGCCTGGCGGACTATGTGAACGCCTATGGCGACGCCTACTTCGGCGTGGCTGACTTTGAGAAGCTGCAGGCCAAGGCCGACGAGGACGGCCGCATCCGCCTGAACGACGAGTCCCTGGCTGAGATCGTGGGCGTCATCACCGCTGTGGCGGACTGGGGCGAGACCGAGGAGAACGCCATGGCTTACCTGGTGTACACCCAGGAGTATCCCGTGGTGGACTATGACGGCGTCGTCGGCTGCTACAAGGTGGACGACTACACCATCCGCTATGTTACCCAGACCTACATTGACTTCAACTACTTCATGACCTCCCTGACCAGTACCTGGCTGGTGTATGAGCCCCTGTACGAGGCGGGCAAGGATACCAGCGGCTCCCTGGTGACCACCAACTACATGACCAGCAAGGAAACCTCCATCTCCTACGGCCCCTACCGCATGGAGAGCCTGCAGGAGGACCGCCAGGTCGTGTTCGTGCAGAACGAGAACTGGTACGGCTATGAGAAGCAGGAAGACGGCAGCCTCGTGTCCATCACCCCCTATGAGGTGGACGGCGAGCATCTCCGCCGCTGGCAGACCGAGCGCATCGTCATCGACGTGATGGACGAAGCCGCCGCCAAGCAGGCATTCCTGAAGGGCGAACTGGCCTCCTGGACGCCCCAGGCCGACGATCTGCTGACCTATGCCACCTCTGACCAGCTGTACAAGGTGGACGAGACCTACACCATGTCCTTCTTCTTCAACACCGGCCTTGAGAACCTCAAGACCATGGACGAGAGCAAGGGCAACCAGAACAGCGTGGTGCTGAGCAACATCAACTTCCGCAAGGGCATGTCCCTGGCCATCGACCGCGACGAGTACGTCTCCGCGACCGAGGGCTACAAGCCTGCCTACGCCATCATGAACAACCTGTACTACTACGACGTGTACAACGATCCCACCTCCTCCTACCGCAACAGCGACGAGGCCATGCAGGCCATCGTCAACCTGTACGAGGTGAAGTACGGCGAGGGCACGCCCTATGCCACCCTGCGCGATGCCTACAAGTCCATCAACGGCTACAACCTGACCGAGGCTCAGCTGCTGATGAAGCAGGCCTGCGACGAGCTGGTTGAGGCTGGTCTGTACACCGCCGGCGATCCCATCAACATCCGCATTGCGTGGGCCAAGGGCGCCATCCAGGCGGCCGACACCAAGGTGCTTGAGATCATCAACAAGCAGGTGAACGCGGCGGCCGAGGGCTCCGGCTTCGGCACCATCACCTTCGAGCAGATCGGCAACATCCCGAACCGCTATGACGAAGTGCCGAAGGGCGAGTACGCTGTGGGCTACGGCGCCTGGGGCGGCGCTGCCTTCTATCCCTTCCGCAACTTCCAGGTGTACTGCGACACCGAGCAGTACTCCATCAACGAGGCTGGCTGCTGGGATCCCACCACGGAACAGCTGACCATCAACGTGAACGGCGAAGACGTGACCATGTCCTGGCAGGCCTGGTCCCGCGCGCTGATCGGCTCCGGCCCCTATGCTGACGCCGATTTCGCCACCAAGCTGCATGTGACCGCCGTGATGGAAGAGGAGTACCTGAAGAAGTACTATCGCATCCCGCTGGCCGGCACCACTGCCTGCGAGCTGCTGAGCTATCAGCTGAGCTACTACACCGAGAACTACAACATCATGTACGGCTTCGGCGGCCTGGAGCTGATGAGCTACAACTACACCGACGCCGAGTGGGCGGAGTATGTGGCTTCTGAGGGCGGCACCCTGAGCTACGAGTAATTGAACCACCGCTCGGGGCTCCTCTCTCGCAGGGGAGTCCCGGGCCAAAGCATATGGAGGCAAAGGCTGTTCCCTCTGCCTCCATATGCCTTTATTGACGAAAAGACCAGCAAGCAGCAGGGCATCCAGCGAGCCTGTACATCAGGCAAGAAAACAGAGAAGCACATCCCCAATCGGTAAGGTCTTTTGGAAGAGGATAAGGGGGGTTCTCCCCCAAGACCAAGCCCACCATTATCGTTCCCAATGGCGCATGAGCCGGAGGGGGCGCACTTTCTCCGGGGGAAGGAGAGGCCTATGACAAAATACGTCCTCAAGCGTGTGGTACTGATGTTCTTCACGCTGATCATCATCATGACGATCGAGTTTGTGCTCGTTCGCCTTTTGCCGCGGGAACTGCCCACAGACAAGGTACAGGCGGCGGCGATTGCCTCGCGCTGGGAGGCGCTGGGCTACAACCAGCCGCTGATGGTGCAGTACGGCATCTACCTGAAGAACATCGTGACCCAGTGGGACTTCGGCACCTCCTGGTACATCTCATTCCGCAAGCCGGCCTGGGATGTGTTGATGGACCGGCTGCTGCCCACCGTGCTGGTCAACCTGTACTCCCTGCTGTTCTCCATCCCCATCGGCATCCTGCTGGGCATATACGCGGCCATCAAGAAAAACAAGTGGCAGGACAGCTTCATCAGCACGCTGGTGATGCTCTTTGTGTCCATACCGAGCTACGTGTACGCCTTTTTAGTGCAGTACTTCTTCTACTTCAAGCTGGGCTGGCTGCCCCTGCAGGTGTACGCCCTGGCAGACGCGGGCAATTCCTGGGTGTCCGGGAAGATGTTCTACTCGATGATCGCGCCGGTGCTGGCCCTGTCCTTCGGCGAGATCGCGGGTCTGTGCCGCTTCACCCGCGCCGAGCTGACCGAGACGCTGACCTCGGACTACATGCTCCTGGCGCGTACGAAGGGCCTGTCCCGGCGTCAGGCAACGACCCGCCACGCCCTGCGCAACGCCATGGTGCCCATCCTGCCCATGCTGATTTCCAGCTTCATCGGCATCCTCGGCGGCTCCATGATCATTGAGCAGATCTTCTCCATCCCCGGCGTCGGCCAGCTCTACCTCAAATCCATCAACCTCTTTGACTATGACGTGTTCATGATGGACGGCGTGTTCTACACCTTTGTCGGACTGCTGGCCGGCATTGTGGTGGACATCAGCTATGGCTTTATCGACCCGCGCATCAGAATGGGGGAGAGATAAGATGAGTGAGCGCATTCCCGTCATCCCCAAGGAAAAGTTTGCCTTCGTCAACGAAGGCGCGCGGATGCACGACAAGGTCTTTGATGACAAGCCCATCAGCTACTTCAAGGACGCCTGGCTGCGCTTCCGCAAGAACCGGGCTTCGGTGATCGCCACGGTCATCATCGTGATGATCATCCTCTACGCCTTCCTCATGCCGCTGATGAACACCCGGTATGACTCCCGCTTTATGGATCCCTACTACGCCAAGAAGGCGCCCCGCTCCCTGGTGCTGCGGCCGCTGGGCATCTTTGACGGCGGCCAGGACCGCGCCTTCTCCGAAAAAGGCCTGATCCGCGCTGTGGCCGTGGGCGTCGGCGCGGAGAACTGGGACGGACGCGGTGTGACAGTGGAGGAGGGCCTCGAGAGCTACTACCAGCCCATGCTCAAAATCAGCGACCCGGTGGAAAAGCGGGCGGGCAAGAACATCACCCGCAACTATACCGGCCGTGTGGACGTATTCCTGGAGGTGGGCTTCCTCTACCAGAGCATCATGCAGTCGGAATACGCCAAGATCCGCGCCTGGGAGGAGGAGACCGGCCTGCATGTGCTCTACCCCCTGGTGGAGGACAACAGCTACAACACCGACGCCTCTGACGCCAACAACTGGTACAAGATGAAGAAGAACACCCCGGTGTCCACCGCCGGCGGCGGCAAGGCCAAGGAGCTGAGCTATGAACCCGGGCTGATCCTGGAGGACAACTACAAGCGCGACGCCGACGGCAACCTGATCTATTACGAGTACACCGGCGGCGGCAGCCTCGAAACGGCCCAGTACCGGGTGCGCGTGCTGTACTACAACTATTACCGCTACCGCAACGGCTTTGAGCCCAACTACATCTTCGGCACCGACAGCCAGGGCTACGATCTGTCCCTGCGCATGGCCGGCGGTATTCAGCTGAGCCTGCTGGTGGCCGTGTGCGTGTCTGTCATCAACTTCATCCTCGGCGCCATGTACGGTGCGGTGGAAGGCTATTACGGCGGCTGGGTGGACATGAGCCTGGAGCGTCTCAGCGACATCCTGGCAGGCATTCCCTTCATCATTGTGGCAACCCTCTTCCAGATTCACCTGGCGGCGAAGGTGGGGCCTGTGCCCAGCCTGCTCTTTGCCTATGTGGTCACCGGCTGGATCGGCACGGCGGCCCGTGTGCGCACCCAGTTCTACCGCTTCAAAAACCAGGAGTATGTCATGGCAGCCCGGACGCTCGGCGCACGCGACCGGCGCATCATCTGGAAGCACATCTTCCCCAACTCGCTGGGCACCATCATCACCTCCAGCGCCCTGGTCATCCCCGGTGTCATCAATTCTGAGTCCATGCTGTCCTACCTGGGCATTGTCAAGCTGGGCAGCGCGCAGGCGACCTCCCTGGGCACCCTGCTGGCGGACGCCTCTTCCATCTGGACGAACTATCCCCATCTGATGATCTTCCCGGCCATCGTGCTTTCACTGCTGATGATCTGCTTCAACCTGTTCGGCAACGGCCTCAGGGACGCCTTCAACCCGTCCCTGCGCGGTGTGGAGGAATGACGATGGATAAGATTCTTGAAGTACGGCATCTGAAAATCGCCTTCCGCACCCAGACAGGCACGCTCAAGGCGGTGCGGGATATCTCCTTTGACCTGGAAAAAGGCCGCACCTTAGCCATTGTGGGCGAGAGCGGCTCCGGCAAGTCGGTGACCTCCCGCGCCGTGATGGGCATCCTGGCCGGCAACGCGATTGTGGAGGGCGGCGAGATCTTCTTTGACGGCAGGGATCTGCTGCGCATTCCCGAGGAGGAGATGCAGCTGATCCGGGGCGACAAGATCTCCATGATTTTCCAGGACCCCCTGTCCTCCCTGAACCCGATAGTGAAGATCGGCAAGCAGATCACCGAGGCCATGCTGCTGAAGAACAAGACCAGCCGCAAGCAGGCCAAGGGCCAGTTCCAGCGTCTGCTGAAGCTGATGCAGGAAAAGACAGTGGAGGCCGCCCCGGACAAGAAGCAGCATGTGGAGGAGCTCTACCGCACCTTCAACAACTTCTGCACCGCCGGCACCAAGCTGGAGGACAGCTACAACAACGCCTCAGCCTCCCTGCAGGAGCTGCAGGCCTACCTGGGGGACTTCCTGTTCAAGGCAGAGAAAAAGCAGCCCCTGGACGTGAGAGCGGCACTGAAGTACGTCGCCTCGCGCCTGCCCAAGGTGAAGCATCCACAGCTGACCGGCAGCGAGGCGGACGCCCGGCTGGACAGCCTCATCAGCGAAATGAACAGCGCGGCGCGAACAGCCGTCAAGGCCACCGCCGAGCACCCGGTGGACAGCAAGACCACCGGTCTGCTGACGAGAACGCTGGAAGAGCTGAACACCCTCAACGCCAAAGAACGCCCGGACTTCCTGGCCATGGGCTATGCCCGGAGCGTGCACCCCGACCGGAACATGAGCCCTGCCGAGGCGGAGAAAGCGCTGCAGGAGGAGTTCATGGCGGACTTCCTGCCCCTGGTGGATCAGGCGGTCAGCCGCTCCCACGCGGAGTCCATCCAGCGCAAGCAGGCCCTGCTTCCGCAATTGCGGGAGGCCTCAAAGTGGTACAGTCAGGCCTTTGAGCACGCGGACGCCACCAGGCGATGCAAGGCGCTGACCAAGGAAGTGGAAGCCTCCATCGACCGGCTGGAGGTGCGCAAGGACAGCGCGGCCTATGCCTTTGGCTCCTCGCTCACAGGCGCCATCGAGCGGTATTACGACTGCAAAAAGCGCAACCCGAAGGAAGAGCGCCGCTTCGCCCGCCAGAGCGCGCGGAGGGAGCGGCAGATCGCCCGGGGACGGCATGTCACCTGGAAAGTAGTGCCCGCCAACGTCTATGACGAGGGCGAGCTGCACGACAACATCCGCATGGTGACTGACCGCCTGGCCGAGCGCACCGAGGCCGCCGTCAGCGCGGAGCTGGATGTGCGCGGCCGCAGCGAAGAGCTGGTGGCCACCCTGCGCTCCTACGCTTCGGACATGGTGGCGCGGCTCACCAAGGGCATGGCACACGAGCGCGCCATCAAGCTGATGGAAGAAGTGGGCATCCATGAGCCCCGCCAGCGCTTCTACCAGTATCCCTTCGAGTTCTCCGGCGGCATGCGGCAGCGCATCGTGATAGCCATCGCCCTGGCGGCCAACCCGGACATTCTGATCTGCGACGAGCCCACCACAGCGCTGGACGTGACGATCCAGGCGCAGATCCTGGAGGTCATCAACCGCCTGAAGGAAGAGCGCCACCTGTCGGTCATCTTCATCACCCACGACCTGGGCGTGGTGGCCAACATGGCCGACGACATCGCGGTGATGTACGCCGGCAAGATTGTGGAATACGGCACGGCGGACGATATCTTCTACGATCCGCGCCACCCCTACACCTGGGCGCTGCTAGCCTCCATGCCCGACCTGGACACCAAGGAGAAGCTGGAGTCCATCCCCGGCACGCCGCCGGACATGATCTATCCGCCCGAGGGCGACGCCTTCGCCGAGCGCAACCGCTACGCCATGCAGATCGACTTCGAGGAGCAGCCGCCCATGTTCCGGGTGTCCGAGACCCACAGCGCCGCCACCTGGCTGCTGCACCCCGACGCCCCCAAGGTGGATATGCCGAAGATCATCTCAGAACGCATTGCCCGGCTGAAAGCCCGGGAGGCCATGGAAGGAGGCGCCGAGGATGCCTGAACGCGATGAAGTGCTGCTGCGGGTAGAGCATCTCTGCCAGTATTTCGGCAGGGTCAAGGCTGTGAACGACGTGTCCTTTGACATCAAGCGCGGCGAGATCTTCGGCCTGGTGGGCGAGAGCGGCTGCGGCAAGACCACTACGGGCCGCTCCATCATCCGCATCTATGATATCACCTCCGGTTCCATCTACTTCAAGGGCCAGCGCATCTGTGCCGGCACCCTGTCCTATGAGAACGCCATCAAGGAAGCGCGGAAGGGGCTCAAAACCGCCCAGGGCGCGGAGGCTGAGCGGCTGAAGCAGGTCATCGCGGAAAACCGCAAGGCCATCGAGGAAGCGCGGCACGACCACAAGTATTCCGACCGGGACTACGCCAACAAGCTGGCGGCCAGGCTCAAGAAGGAATACGAGGAAGCGGCTGAACAAGCCGGGGGCGACACGGAAAAGCTGGAGCAGCTGAAGAAGAAGTACAGGGACGACCTGCGCATCGCGAAGAACACCCGGCTCATCACCAATATCCAGATGATTTTCCAGGATCCGGTGGCCTCCCTGAACCCCCGCATGACCGTGCGGGAGATCATCGCCGAGGGTCTGATCATCCAGGGCGTGCGGGATCAGAAGTACATCGACGAAAAGGTGTATGAGATCCTGGATCTGGTGGGTCTGACCCGGGAGCACGCGGGCCGCTATCCCCACGAGTTCTCCGGCGGCCAGAAGCAGCGCATCGGCATTGCCCGCTCGGTCATCATGAAGCCCGATATGCTCATCGCCGACGAGCCCGTCAGCGCCCTGGACGTGTCCATTCAGGCCCAGGTCATCAACCTGCTGGGTGATCTGCGGGATCAGCTTGGGCTGACCATCCTCTTCATCGCCCACGACCTGTCCGTGGTCAAGTACTTCTCCGACCGCATCGGCGTGATGTACTACGGTGAGATGGTGGAGCTGGCCACCTCGGACGAGCTCTTTGCCCACCCCCTGCACCCCTACACCCGCTCCCTGCTGTCCTCCATTCCCCTGCCCGATCCCCACACGGAAAAGAAGCGCAAGCGCATCACCTACAACCCGCTGGCCGCCCACGACTATTCCGTGGACAAGCCCTCCCTGCGGGAAATCGTTCCCGGACATTTTGTGAAGTGCAACGACGCCGAAATGGCACGGTATGAGCAGGAGCTCAGGGGGCAGTTATGAGCGGATTCAAACCACAGGATAGCAACGCCCATCTTTTGTGGTACATTGGCTCCGGCGTGGCGCTTGTGATCGCCATTGTTGTCAGCCTGATACAGGGTCTCGGCCTGGGCCGCAGCGCGCAGGTCAATCTCCGCGCCCTGAGCGACGGGTTTTTCGTGGCGGGCGTGCTGGTGTGCGGTGTCGGCCTGCTGATGCTCATCGACACCACCGGCTTCTTCGATATGCTGCTTTACGGCTTGCAGGGCCTGTGGCACCGCCTGACACCCTTCCTCCATCCGAAGGGGCAGGAAGCTTTCTACGACTTCAAGACCGCCCGCGCAAGCCGCCGGGGCAAGACCCGCTGGGAGCTGGTGCTCGTCGGCGTGGGCTGTTTCCTGATCGCCGGCATCTTCCTGATTTTCTACTACATGTAGCGCACAGGCGGATATACCGTCAAAACAAAGCCCCAGGCCGGGAGGAACTGCTTCCTTTCCATGTGCCTGGGGCTTTTTGATGTGTATATATGCCGCCTTCCTGGCAGGGCTCAGCCCCGCCCTTCTTCGGCTGAACGCATGAGGCTTTCTGTCAGACAGACCAGCTGCGGGCCTCCGGATTGCACCTTGCGGGAGACGCGGTTCAGCCGGGGCCAGCCCCAGCCGCCGAAGCCTCCCGCCGGGCCCACGAGGGAGCCCGCCGGCGCCTTGCCGGAGAGGATATAGGCCAGCGACAGGGAGGACTTCTCCGGGGAGTTGAAGAGGTGGCAGAGGGCGCTGATCAGCGGATTTGATCCGTTCAGCCCGAAGGCGTTCAGGCCCAGGGGCGTCACTGCAATGCCCGGATGGCACATCAGCGCATGGACGTTCGTCTCCATATAACGCTGCGCCGTGAACCAGGTATAGCGGGCTAGGCAGAGCTTGGAGCGGGCGTAGGTCTGTAGGCTGCCGCCGGGCCGCGCAAAGGCTGAATCCGTCTCGGCCACCTTCGCGTACCGGTGGACGAAGGAGATGGTGTTGACGTACCAGACATCGTGCCCCAGGCCGGTCAGCCAGGGCAGGAGCCGCTCCGACAGGCGGTACACGCCCACATAGTTGGTGCCGAAGACCAGGTCGAGGCCGTCAGCTGTCTTCTGGCCTGGATGGCGGAAGGCGCCCGCGTTGTTGACAAAGGCGTCCACATCGATGCGCTGCTCCCGGAAGCGGGCCGCAAAGCGGTCGATGGAGTCAAAGCTGGCCAGATCCAGCTCCATGAAGGTGATGTCCGCCCCCGGGTATTCTCGCAGAAGGGCCTCCCGGGCGGCCGCCGCTTTCTGGGCGCTGCGGCAGGCCATGATGAGTGCCGCGCCGAGGTAAACCATGGTTTCCGCCGCCTTGAAGCCCACACCGCTGTTGGCGCCGGTGATGAGCACCCTTTTGCCCTTCAGCGAAGGCAGGCAGTTTTCGGAGAGCCACTTCTTTGTTTTGGCCGAGAGACTCATGCGCACACTCCGTTCAGCGGACATTCACCGCAGATGAAATCCTTTCAGCCGTTGCCGGTCAGATCGGCGTCGTAGCGCCAGTCGATGATGGCCCCGTCGTCCGTGCAGACCGCCACGGCGTAGAGGCCCACCAGAGGCAGCCATTCCGGATGCGCTTCCTCCAGGGTCACGGTGTCCGAGACGCGGGTGCCCAGGTGGAAGAAGAAGACCACGCACTCAAAACCGTCGATCCGGCGGAAGGAGGGCTCGAAGTCCTCGTCGCTGAGCTGCACGGCCTGCTCCGGGGTGATGCCCCAGCGGGTCAGCACGGCCTTGCGCCCCGCCTCCCGCAGGGTATCCATGTCCAGATCGGTTTCAAAGGGCGCGATTTCCTCGCCGCTGGGCAGGTAATCGTCCCGGTTGTACAGCCTGGTCTCCCGGGGCGCGGCGCTGGCAGCAATGGCCTCAGCCATCTGGAAATAGGGGGCGTAGCTGGAGTAATAGCGCACGTAGGAGGTGATTTCCTCCAGCTGCGCGCTGCCCCAGGGGGCGGTGGAGAAGCCCTGGGGTTCGGTGCCGTCCCAGCTCCATTCACAGGTGACGCTGTCGCCTTCGACGGTCACGGTGTAATAGCCCAGCACATAGTTGAACACGTCCAGGCCGATGTAGTACAGCCGCCAGCCGTTGTCGGTGGCCTCCATCTCCCGGGGGAAGTAGCAGAGCATGGGCTGGGTCAGGCCGTATTTCTCCTCCAGCGCTTCCTCGGCCTTCAGGGAGGCGAGGGCACGGTCGTACAGGTTGAGGTCGGCCACGGTGTCCGCCCGGACCGCTGCCATGCCCGCCAGCAGACAGAGAATCAGAACCAATGCGCAGATGGTATGTTTCATCACAGGTTCCCCTTTCAAGCGGCTTGCGCCGTCATTCGGGCATCAGCTGCCCACATCAATCATACGAATGACCCTGCCGCTTTCTTTCAACAACATGTAACATCTTTTCACAGATTTTTCAGAACTTTGGTCTGCTCTGCCGCAGCTGAAGGCGTAAATCCCTTGAAATCGGGCTGATTGCGGGGCTTATCCACAGAATTGTCCACAAGGCTGTGGATATGACAGACGCACTTATCCACAATCCCTCCACACTGTGCATGACCTTTTCCCGCCGAAGAACTGCGTTGGAAAATACACAAAAGGGGCGAAAGAACGCCCGATGCCGGGTCGCTTTCACCCCTTGAAAACCTGTGTTATCTCAGCGCGGTGCTGACCAGATCGTCCATGTCATAGAGGCCGGGCGCGCGGCACAGCAGGAAGGAGGCGGCCTTCAGCGCGCCGGTGGCGAAGAGGGAGCGGTTCTCGGCGCTGTGGGAGAGGGTCAGCCGTTCCTGGGGGCCCAGGAAGCAGACCTCGTGCTCCCCGGTGACGGTGCCGCCCCGAACGGAGTGGATGCCGATCTCGTTCCTGGGGCGGGGCTGGCGGCGGTCGGCGCGGCTGTATACGGCTTCCCGGCCTTCGCTATAGGCGGAGGACACCGCGTCATATAGCATCAGCGCCGTGCCGCTGGGAGCGTCCACCTTGCGGCGGTGGTGGGCCTCGACGATTTCCACATCGAAGTCCTCGCCCAGCACCTGAGCGGCCTCCCTGGCCAGACGGCGCAGCAGGGCGATGCCCAGGCTGAAATTGCCCGAGGCAAAGAGGGGCAGCTCCTTCGCAGATTCCGCGATCAGCGCCTTCTGCGCTTCGGAATAGCCGGTGGTGGCCAGCACGGCGGGCACCCGATGCGCCCGGGCCCAGGTCAAAAGGCCTTCCAGCGTGCCGGGATGGGAGAAGTCCACGACGACCGTGTCAGGGCCGGGGGCGGGCAGGGAGGCAAAGTCCGGATACAGGGGAAAGGGGAGGGCAGCCGTGGCCACGTCCACACCGGCGGCGACAGTCAGCCCCTGGCTGAGGGCGGCTTCCGCCACGGCGCGGCCCATGTGTCCGGCGGCGCCGCTGAGGATGATGTTCAAGCGCGGCACCTCCTCACAGCCCCAGACCGTCCATGATGGCGAAGAGCTTCTCCCGGGTGGCAGGCTGCATGGGCACCAGCGGCAGGCGCAGCTCCTCCTCGCACAGGCCCACGCGGTGCATGGCGGCCTTCACGGGGATCGGGCTGGTCTCGGAGAAGAGGGCGTTGATCAGCGGCAGAAGCTTCAGCTGCCAGGCCGCGGCCTCCTTCATGTCGCCGGAGAGGGCCGCGTGGCTCATTTTCACGGTCTCGGCGGGCATCAGGTTGCTCAGCACGGAGATGACGCCCCGGTAGCCGCAGGCCATCAGCGGCACCACCACGTCGTCGTTGCCGGAATAGAAGACCGCGTCGTCGCCCACCAGCAGCAGCTTCTCCAGCGCCTGGCTCACGTCGCCGTTGGCTTCCTTCACCGCGATGACGTTCGGGTGGCGGCAGATGCGCTGCAGGGCGGCGGGGGAGATGTTGAGGCCCGTGCGGGAGGGCACGTTGTACACGATAACCGGCAGGGTCGCGGCGTCGGCCACGGCGTTGAAATGGGCCACCAGACCCTCCTGACTGGTCTTGTTATAATAAGGCGTGACCACCAGCTGGGCGTCCGCGCCGAACTCCTTGGAGGTGCGGGCCGCTTCCACCGCTTCAGCCGTGCTGTTGCTGCCCGTGCCCGCGATGACAGGTACCCGGTGATTGGCCACCTGAACCACGCGGCGCACCACGTCCAGGTGCTCCTTCCAGGTCATGGTGGCGGGCTCGCCGGTGGTGCCGGCGGCGATCAGGGCGTCCACGCCGGCTTCGATCTGGGTTTCCACCAGACGATCCAGGGCGGGATAGTCAATCTCCCCGTTTTTGAAGGGGGTGATCAGGGCTGTGCCGCAGCCCTCAAACAGAATGCGCATGGGGCACCTCCGGTCAGCAGATTTACTTTCTGGTGATGTAGCCGAGTTTGGTCAGCAGCTCCGCCGTGAGCACAGCGCCGCCTGCCGCGCCGCGGATGGTATTGTGGCTGAGGCACACAAACTTGTAATCCAGCAGGGCGTCCTCCCGCAGGCGGCCGATGGACACGCCGAAGCCGCGCTCGAAATCGCGGTCCAGGCGGGTCTGGGGGCGGGCGGGATCCTCGAAGTACTGCAGGAAGGACTTGGGGGCGCTGGGCAGCCCCAGGCGCTGGGCCTCGGCCTCAAAGCTGCGCCAGCGGCTGATCATCTCGTCCATGGACGGCTTGCGGCTGAAGCCCACGGACACAGCGGCCATATGGCCATCCGAGCAGGCTACGCGCAGGCACTGGGCGCTGATGACGGGCTTTGCCGCGTTCACGATGCGGCCGTCTTCCACTTTGCCCCAGATCTTGAGGGGCTCGTTTTCGCTCTTCTCGTCCTCGCCGCCGATGTAGGGGATCACATTGTCCACCATCTCGGGCCAGGTTTTGAAGGTCTTGCCCGCGCCGCTGATGGCCTGATAGGTGCACACGCTGATCTTTTCGACGCCGAAGTCCATTAGGGGCGTCAGCGCGGGCACATAGCTCTGGATGGAGCAGTTGGGCTTCACGGCGATAAAGCCGCGGCTGGTGCCCAGGCGGCGGCGTTGGGTGGGAATGACGGCGGCGTGGCCCGCGTTCAGCTCGGGGATGATCATGGGCACATCGTCCAGGCCGCGGCAGGCGCTGTTGTTGCTGACGACCGGGGTCTCCAGACGGGCGTAGCGCTCCTCGAGGGCGCGGGTCTCGTCCTTCTTCATGTTGACGGCGCAGAACACAAAGTCCACCTGGCTGGCGAAGGCCTCCGCGTCAGATGCGTCCTGCACGGTCAGATCCGCCGCCCAGGCGGGAATGTCCGCCTCAAAGGCCCAGCGGCCGGCCACAGCCTCCCGGTAAGGCTTGCCCGCGCTGGAGGCGGACGCGCCCAGAGCCACGACCTCAAACCAGGGGTGATCCGTCAGCAGCAGGATAAAGCGCTGGCCGACCATGCCGGTGGCACCGATGATTCCTGCGCGAAGCTTCTCCATCTCTCCCAACCTCCTTGGTTTTACAAAAAACACCACAGAGCCTCTGCGGTGCGTGAAAGGCGCATAGATACGCCCTGCCTGCAACGCATCAGCGCTCCGCCGGTTGCCCGGTGACAGCCGACGGCCTGTTCGGACGGCCGGCCAAGTCCGGAAAACGGGATTTCCCGGGCTTTCGGCGCGGTGCCCTTTCGCGGAGCTTCAATGGGTGCCCGCCCTCTGCTCCGGTACTGATCCGCCGCGCGCCTCTGACAGCGTGTGTTCCCGCGAACGGGAACGCTGCCATCATATCACGCGGACGGGGGAAATGTCAATAGCGGCAAAACACGGCTTGCGATTTTGGACAAAACGTGCGATACTGTGCACAGAGAGAACCCTCTTTTGATGAAGGAGGTCTGCATATGGTATACGTGGGCATCGACCTGGGCGGAACGAACATCCGCTGCGGCGTGACGGATCCGGAGGGACACCTGCTGGCGAAGACCTCCCGGCTGACCCAGGCCGGGCGGAACTGGCGGGAGATCGTCCGGGACATCGCGGAGGGAAGCTCGGAGGCGCTGGAGAACTGCGGGCTGGACTGGTCCTCCGTGCAGGCGCTGGGCATCGGCGTGCCGGGCATTGTGGACAACGCTGCGGGCATGGTGGTGGCCTGCACAAACCTCTCCTGGTATGACCTGCCCCTGCGCGAGGAGCTGGGGCGCTATGTCAATGCGCCCGTCCTCATGGAGAATGACGCCAACGCGGCGGCTCTGGCGGAGTATTACGCGGGGGTCAGCGCGGGCTGTGAGAGCAGTGTGCTAATCACCCTGGGCACGGGTGTGGGCAGCGGCATCGTGATGCACGGCCGGCCCTGGCCCGGCGCCTTCGGACAGGCGGGGGAGCTGGGACACACCATCCTGGTGCCCGACGGCATTCCCTGCACCTGCGGCCGCAACGGCTGCATGGAGCGGTACTGCTCGGGTTCGGCCCTGGCCTTTGCGGGCAAACAGGCCTGCTGGGCCGATCCGGACACCGCCCTGTGGAAAAAGGCAGAGGGCGACCTGGAGCGCCTGAGCGCCAAGCTGGTGGTGGACGCCGCCCGGGAGGGAGATCCCCACGCCCTGCGGGTCTTCGGGCGCTTCGCCCATTACCTGGCCATCGCCATCGACAACGTGATCAGCATGATGAATCCGCAGATGATCGTGATCGGCGGCGGTGTCAGCCGGGCGGGCAGCTTCCTGCTGGAGGCGGTGCGGGAGCGGATTCCGCGCACGGAGATGGAAGTACCCCGCCCCATGCCGCGCATCGAACTGGCCCGGCTGGGCAGCGAGGCCGGATTGATCGGCGCGGCTTTGCTGGGGCGGCAGCTGGAGGAGTGATATAAAACGGCCCCGGGAGACTGCTGCCTCCCGGGGCTGCCTGACTGAAAGCCTGTCAGGCTTCAGGAGATATGCTGTTTACTGCTTGATGTCGTCCACATAGGCCAGCACGACGGTCAGTTCCACATAATCGCCGCTGTTCCCGTCGATGTCTCCGCCCTTCTCCAGCGTGTCCGCCAGGCCGGGCATGCGGAATACGGTGATCCTGAGGCTGTCGCCCTCGCCGTGCTTCTGGATGATGTCTGTCAGCTGGGTGATGGAGGTGATGGTGGTGCCGTCCACGCTCACGATGATGTCGCCCTTCTCCATGCCGCCGATTTCAGCGGGGGAGTTCTTCTCCACCTCAGACACATAGGCGCCGTTGGGCAGGATGCCCTGGGTGATGTAGGGAGAGGCGCTGTTGATCTGCCGGATGGTGACGCCCAGGCGCGGACGGCCCACCAGGCTGCTGCCGCTGCCCTCGGACTGGGTCTGCGCGCTGTCCTGACTGGCGTCAGCCTTGTCGTTGACACTGGGGGTGGCGATCTTGCCGGAGAGCACGTCGTTCAGCAGGGGCTTGGCCGCGTTGATCGGGATGCACATGCCGATGCCGTCGATGTCCGCGCCGTTGGACACGGTGCCGGAATACTTGCGGGCCGGGATGCCCATCAGCTCACCGGTCACGGCGAACATGCCGCCGCCGCTGTTGCCGTTGTTGATGGCCGCGTCCACCTGAATCATGGTGGTGGTCGAAGTGGTCCGGCGGCCGTACTGGTCATAGCTGGTGGAGGACACGCTGCGGTTCAGGGCGGACACGATGCCCGCGGTGCAGGTGCCGTAGAAGCTGTCGCTCAGGGGATTGCCGATGCAGATGGCCCAGTCGCCGACCTGCAGGGTATCGCTGTCGCCCAGACGCACGGCAGGCAGATCCAGGTCTGGCGCGTACACGATGGCGATGTCCAAGTTTTCATCGCTGGCCACCAGCACCGCCTGGTACTCGGTGGACTCGCCGAAATCGTCAATCACGTTGATCTTGAGGGTTGTCGCGTCCGCAGCCACATGCTGGTTCGTCAGCACATAATGCTCCGCCACCACTACGCCGGAGCCGGTACCGGCCAGCACCTCCTGGGTGGCGGGCTGGGTGTCACGGCCATAGCCATAGCCCCAGCCGAAGCCGTAGCCCCAGCCGTTGGACCAGGGATCGGTGCTGCTGGAATAGCGGACGGTCTGATAGTTGTTCACGCCCACCACCGAGCCGCGCACTTCAGCGATGGCGGCGGTGAAGGGACTGGTGACGACCACGGTCTGGGTGGTCTGGGCGGTCTCCTCAGCGGAAGCTGCCGGATACAGGGTCAGCGCGCCGCCGAAGAGCGCCAGCGCCACAGCCAGGGACAGGACTGCCAGGATCTTTTTGTTTTTGAGATACTTCATATCGTTTGCACCTCCGTTTGAGAATCACACTGCCGGTTTTTTCCCGGCGATGATCAGTATAGCGGGCATTTTTGACACTGTTGTGAATGAATTGTTAATTGTGATGAACAAACGATGAGAATCAGCGGGAAATCCCGGGCAAGCGCGGCGCACACCTTGAAAAAACCGCCCGGATAAGGTATAGTATCAGCCAGAGACTGTGCGCCGGTACTGCTCCGGGAGGGCAGGGCCGGCTACAGCGCATCATCAGCAAACAGGAGAGATGAGCGATGAAAAAACTGTTCAGCCTGGTCCTTGTGGCGGCGCTCCTGTGCGGCGCTGCCGTCCTGCCGGCCCACGCTGCCGACTGGATGTTCCTGATCCCCGACAGCAATACCCGGCTGCTGACGGAGAGCGAGCTGTGGGAATGGGATTACGAGTCCCTGGGCTATATCCTCAACGAGATCTTTGCCCGGCACGGCTACGTGTTCGAGGCCGGCGGGAAGTATGACAACTACTTCTCCAGCCTGCCCTGGTACACGCCCAACAGCAACCCGGACAACAGCAAGGCCTGCTATTCCCAGCTGAACAACACTGAGTGGAAGAACGAGGCCCTGGTCAAGAAGGTCCGCGCGGACATGCGCGCCATGGGCACCACCAACAACAAGGGCACCAAGTCGGTCTGGGATCATTACTCCTCCGGCTTCGACACCCTGAACGGCTTTGAGTACACCCAGTTCAAGGCCAACCAGAAGTTTACGGTCTATTCCGCGCCGACCACCAACGCGCCCCGGGGCTCCAACGGCAAGGCGTCCGTCAGCACCAACGGCGCGGTCTTCATCGCGGGCGAGGAAAACGGCTGGATGATGGTCATGTACGAGACCAACGGCGGCAGCGTGCGCGTGGGCTACTTCCGGCGCGGCGACGTCAAGGGCAAGGTGCAGGGCACGGCCTGGAACAAGTCGCTGAATTTCGCCTACCTGAGCGCCCGGGTCACCGCTTCCTGCACGGTCACCGACGATCCCGTCTACGCCACCGGCTCTCTGGGCAGCCTCCGCTACGGCGATCAGGTGACCTACCTGAACACCTATTACAACCGCCGCGCCTGGGACTACATCGAGTTCATCACCGCTGAGGGCAAGACCGCCCGCGGCTTTGTGCCTGTCGGCTGCCTGGATTACGGCGTGTACGAGAAGGATTCCATCGGCGAATGATCAAAAAATCCAAAAAAACCTATGGACAAAACGAAAGCCACATGCTATAATCTCTGCCGGTACCCAACCGGTATGCTTGGTTCACTCCTCCTTTGGTGACACGCGCTCCGCATGTCTTTGGACCAGGAAGCTCTGAATGGCATTGGGATGGGTGACTACATCAATTTGGAGGTTGACCAATCATGTATCAGGACGAAACCTTGACTTGCCGTGACTGCGGCCGCGAATTCGTGTTCACTGCTTCCGAGCAGGAGTTCTTCGCCGAGAAGGGCTTCCAGAACAAGCCCACCCGCTGCCAGGAGTGCCGCCGCGCCAAGCGTGCTGCCAACAACGGCGGTGAGCCCCGCCAGATGTACAAGGTCATCTGCGACGGCTGCGGCCAGGAGACCGAAGTGCCCTTCCAGCCCCGCGGCGACCGCCCCGTGTACTGCCGTGAGTGCTTCAACGCCCAGCGCGCCAATCGCTATTGATTGAAGTCAGCGTCCCCGGAGAGATCCGGGGGCGTTTTTCAGTACTTTCAGCTGAAGTTCACCCTTGCAATCTGCCGGGCTTCGTGGTATGATAGCCGCGTGGCCGATGAAGGGAAAGCGGCCGTGGAACCGTGAAAGAGAGCGGCCGGATGGTGCGAGGCCGCGGCGGGGAGGCGGTCTTTCCATCCCGGAGGCAGCGGGCGAGGAGTCCGCGGGGGCGCGCCCCATACAGCGCGGTGAGGCCCTTGATGGGCAAAACTGGGTGGTACCGCGAGCTTCTCGTCCCGGCGTGGGAGGGGAGGCTCTTATATTGAGGAGGAGGAGAACCCATGCTTGACATCAACCTGATCCGCACAAACCCCGATCTGGTGCGGGAGAACATCCGCAAAAAGTTCCAGGACGCGAAGCTGTCCCTGGTGGACGAGGTCATCGCTCTGGACAAGGAAAACCGGGAGACCATGCAGAAGGCTGACGGCCTGCGCAACCAGCGGAAGACCCTGTCCAAGCAGATTGGCGGCCTGATGGCCAAGGGTCAGAAAGAGGAAGCCGAAAACACCAAGAAGCAGGTGGCGGCCCTGGCGGACGAGCTGGAAGCCCTTGAAAAGCGCGAGGAAGAGCTGCAGGCCGAGATCCGCCGGCGCATGCTGGTCATCCCGAACATCATCGATCCCTCCGTGCCCATCGGAAAGGATGACTCGGAGAATGTGGAAGTGCAGCGCTTCGGCGAGCCCAAGGTGCCGGACTGGGAGATTCCCTATCACGTGGACATCATGGAGCGGCTGAACGGCATCGATCTGGACTCCGCCCGCAAGACTTCCGGCAACGGCTTCTATTATCTGATGGGCGATATTGCCCGCCTGCACTCCGCCATCCTCAGCTACGGCCGGGATTTCATGATCGACCGGGGCTTCACCTATGTGATTCCGCCCTACATGATCCACGGCAATGTGGTCAGCGGCGTGATGTCCTTCGCGGAAATGGAAGGCATGATGTACAAGATCGAGGGCGAGGACCTCTACCTGATCGGCACGTCCGAGCACTCCATGATCGGCAAGTTCATCGACTCCATCCTGGATGAGGATACCCTGCCCCGCACCCTGACCTCCTACAGCCCCTGCTTCCGCAAGGAAGTGGGTGCCCACGGCATCGAGGAGCGCGGCGTCTACCGAATTCACCAGTTTGAAAAGCAGGAGATGATCGTGGTCTGCAAGCCCGAGGATTCACCCATGTGGTTTGACCGCCTCTGGCAGAACACGGTGGACTTCTTCCGCAGCATGGACATCCCGGTGCGCACCCTCGAGTGCTGCTCCGGCGACCTGGCGGACCTGAAGGTGAAGTCTGTGGACGTGGAGGCCTGGAGCCCCCGTCAGCAGAAATATTTCGAGGTCGGCTCCTGCTCCAACCTGGGAGACGCCCAGGCCCGCCGCCTGCAGATCCGCGTCCGCGACAAGGATGGCAGGAAGTATCTGGCGCACACGCTCAACAACACCTGCGTCGCCCCGCCCCGGATGCTCATCGCCTTCCTGGAGAACAATCTCCTGCCCGACGGCCGCGTGCGAATCCCCGAGGTGCTCCGGCCTTACATGGGCGGCAAGGAATTCATCGGCCAGGTGGGCTGAAAAACAAACAATATGACAGGGGAGGTGAACAGCGGTGAATGTGGATCAACTGGCGGAAACACTCAGATGGAACGCGGATTTCATGGAGAATGTGGTGCGCTGGGAGGAACTGCCGGCCAGGGAAGCGAAGTACGCCGACTTCCCGGAGGGCTTTGATCCCCGCCTGCGCGCTGTGCTGGAGAAACGCGGCATTCACCGGCTGTACACCCACCAGGCCCACGCCCTGCGTGAGGTTGCCGCGGGGAAGGACATCACGGTGGTGACGCCCACAGCCTCGGGCAAGACCATGTGCTACAACCTGCCCGTGCTCTCCGCCATCATGCAGAACCCGGACGCCCGGGCCCTCTATCTCTTTCCCACCAAAGCCCTGTCCGCCGATCAGGTCAGCGAGCTGTATGAGCTGATCGAGGCCATGGGCATCGACATCAAGACTTATACCTACGACGGCGACACCCCGGCGGCGGCCAGGCGGGCGGTGCGCCAGGCGGGGCATATCGTGGTGACGAACCCCGACATGCTCCACTCGGGCATCCTGCCCCACCACACCAAGTGGGTCAAGCTCTTTGAAAACCTGCGCTATATCGTCATCGACGAGATCCACACCTACCGGGGCGTGTTCGGCTCCAACCTGGCCAACGTGCTCCGGCGGCTGATGCGGCTCTGTGCCTTCTACGGCTCGCATCCCCAGTTCATCCTCTGCAGCGCCACCATCGCCAACCCCAAGGAGCTGGCGGAAACCCTCATCGGCCGGGAAGTCACCCTGGTGGACGACAACGGCGCGCCGCTGGGAGTCAGGCATTTTGTGTTCTACAACCCGCCGGTGATCAACCGCCAGCTGGGCATCCGCAAGGGTGTGATCCAGGAAGTGCGCGCCATCAGCGGCATGCTGCTGAAAAACGGCATTCAGACCATCACCTTCACCCGTTCCAGGCTGAACGTGGAGGTGCTGACCCGCTACCTGAAGGACATGGTCAGGGACCCCCTGGGCAACGCGGGCCGGGTGCGGGGCTACCGGGGCGGCTACCTGCCCACCCAGCGCCGGGAAATCGAGCGAGGGCTGCGGGCCGGGCAGATCGACGCGGTGGTCTCCACCAACGCCCTCGAGCTGGGCATCGACATCGGCGCCCTGGATGCCTGTGTGCTCTGCGGCTACCCGGGCACCATCGCCAGCGCCTGGCAGCAGGCGGGCCGGGCCGGACGGCGCAAGGAGACCAGCATTGTGTTCTATGTGGCCTCCTCAGCGGCACTGGATCAGTACATTGTGAATCACCCGGATTACTTCCTGCGGCAGTCCCCCGAGAACGCGCTGCTGAATCCGGACAACCTCTACATCCTCCTGTCCCACTTCAAGTGCGCGGCCTTTGAGCTGCCCTTTGACGACGGCGACGGCTTCGGCAACGCGCCAGCTCCCGGGGAGCTGCTGGAGTACCTGGAGGAAGCGAACATCCTCCGCCATGTGGACGGGCGCTGGCACTGGAGCGCCGAGGACTTCCCGGCCAGCGACATCTCCCTGCGGTCTGCCGCCAGCGAGAACTTCCTGATTGTGGACATATCCGACGCGGCGCATCACCGGATCATCGGCGAAATGGACCGCTACACGGTGCCCATGCTCCTGCACGAGAACGCCATCTATATGCACGAGGGCGTGCAGTATCAGGTGGAAAAGCTGGACTTCGACCACTGCAAGGCGTACATCCGGCAGGTGGACGTGGGCTATTACACCGACGCTGACCTGAACATCAGCCTGAGCCTGCTCTATGTGGAGCGGCAGGAGGAAAGCCGTGGCATGACCCGGGCCCTGGGCGAGGTGAAGGTGACAGCCCTGGTGACCATGTTCAAAAAGATCAAGTTTGACACCCACGAGACCTTAGGCTTCGGGCAGGTGCGCCTCCCGGAGACAGACATGCACACCTCCGCCTTCTGGTGGACGCTTCCCGACGAGCTCTGCGCGCGCTTCCCCTCGGACGCCCTCAAGAACGGCATGCTGGGTGTGGCCAATCTGATGCGCATTGTGGCGCCCCTCTACCTGATGTGCGCACCCACGGACATCGCGGTGATCTACCAGGTGAAGAGCCCCATCACCGACAAGCCCACCCTGCTGATCTACGACAACAGCCCCGGCGGCGTCGGCCTGAGCCAGAAGGGCTACCAGATGCAGTCCCTCCTCCTGGACAAGTGCCTGGACATCGTGACCCACTGCGGCTGCTCCCACGGCTGCCCCTCCTGCGTCGGCCCCGTGGGCGAGGTGGGCGAGGACGGCAAGCGGGTGGCGGAGGAGATCGTGAGGGAGCTGCTGGCGCTCAGCTGACGGGGGGCGAAGACAGGGGACAGGTGACAGAAACCGGGCAGAAACCGGGATTTCTGAAAAAGTTTTCAAACCCCCTTTACAAGGCCGGCACTTTGTGCTATAATGCGCTTCGTTGAGGGGCATTAGCGCAGTTGGTAGCGCGCCACAATGGCATTGTGGAGGCCAAGGGTTCGACTCCCTTATGCTCCACCACATCGCAACCCTGACCTCGATACGAGGTTGGGGTTGTTACTTTTTGGCCGGGAAGCGGTGATATAACAGGGTTCTGGGATTCTTCCCGTAGGCTCTTAGTGCCGTATTTCATCTTTGGAACCAGCATTTTTGTCTGTTTTGCTCACTATAAGCCGACGGGAAGCCGGTTTCCCGTAGGCTTATAACCCCTTCTCGTAGGCCCATAAGGCCTTTCCGTGGGCTCATAAGGCCTTTCCGTAGGCTTATAGCCCCCTTCCCGTGGGCCAATAGAAAAAGGCGGACAATCCCGCCTGATAAGAATCACGGCCAGGATGCTCACTCCATCCTGACCGTGATCGTTTTTTCGCCTTTGAAGGTGAAGACCGCTGTGCCATCGGCGGAGATGACCGCCTGCCGCACCAACATGTTCCAGAGCTGATCCTGCCACTCCGTGAGAACCAGAGGCGCATTCAGCATATCTTCGATGAAGCCTTCAATCACCCTGCTCCGGGACAGATGCTCATCCCTCGCCGCTTTCAGCTTTTCCAGCCGGGCTTCAGCTTTTTTGAACCGGGAATCGTACTCTGCTGCTTGCTGTTCAAACAATTCCCTGCCTGCTCCCGTGGCCGCAAAGGTGCGGATGTGGGAATTGTTCAGGGCCACCACTTTATCGATTTCTTTCTGCGTCGTGTCAATCTTCTCATCAAGCGCCGTTGTGTCACTCAGCAGACCGGCCATCACCCGGCAGTCTTCCGCGATGCTTTCCCGGTCTGCCATCAGGAGATTGTAGGCTTTCAGGAACAGTGCCTTAATGGCCTCCTCCGTCAGGGTGGGTGTTCTGCATTTTTCTCCATTCCCGTACTTTCGATTGCAGCGCCAGATCAGCTTCCGGTATTTGTCCGTAGAGTGCCAGACCTTCTGGCCGTAGAAGGCTCCGCAATCGCCGCATACGAGTCGGGAAGCGAAAATGCTGCTGCCGCTGTACCCTCGTCCGATGGACTTCCTCCGTGCCAATTCAGCCTGTACTTTCTCAAACTCCAGCGGTGTGACAATGGCGTCATGATTGCCGTGCACATAGAACTGGGGCACTTCGCCCTCGTTCACCTTGTGCTTTTTCGTCAGGAAATCCACCGTGAAGGTTTTCTGCAGCAGCGCGTCGCCCTTATACTTCTCGTTGGTCAGGATGCTGACGACAGTGCTGGGGCACCACTTTTTCTTTCCGCCAGGTGAAAGGATTCTCCGCTCCTCCAGCATTCTGCAAACCAGCGCCGGGGTCATCCCATCCAGAAAGCTTCTGTAGATCAGGCGGACGATGGCTGCCTGCTCCGGATTGACGACCAGCGCCCCGTCCTCTCCCCGGTCGTACCCGAGGAAGGTGCTGTAGGCCAGGCTGACTTTTCCGTCTGCCATGCGTTTGCGATGGCTCCAGGTGACGTTTTCGGAAATGCTCCGGCTCTCCTCCTGGGCCAGGGATGACATGATGGTGATCAGAAGCTCCCCCTTGCCGTCAAAGGTCCAGATGTTTTCCTTCTCGAAAAAGCATTCGACGCCATGGTCCTTCAGTTTCCGGATTGTTGTCAGGGAATCGACGGTGTTCCGGGCAAAGCGACTGACGCTCTTGGTCACGATCAGATCGATGCGTCCGGCCAGCGCGTCCTCTACCATTTCGTTGAAGCCGTCCCGGTGTTTTGTGGAGACGGCGCTGATGCCCTCGTCGGTGTAGACTTTCACGAAAACCCAATCTGGATGGGAATGTATGAACTGGGTGTAGTAATCCACCTGGGCCTCATAGCTGGTGAACTGCTCATCGCTGTCCGTGGAAACACGGGCGTACCCCGCTACCTTGCGCCTGGCTGTGCTGGCGATGGCCGCGGTGGTGAAAATGTTCTTTGTGGCCGGAAATGCGGTGATTGTCTTAGCCATGGTGCCTCCTTCTCGCGTGCTCTGCCGCCTCCGCCTTCATCTCAGGCGTCCAGCTGTCCCGCCGGGAACGGCCTTTCCAATCAAGGGAGCGAACACTGCCGTCCATCATATGCAGCTCGACTGTATTAGGGCCGGACGCGACCATGTATGTGACCTGGTTCAGGAAAACATCCGGAAGCCAGGTGTCCAGCCCCAGGGCCGCCATGATCACTGCTTTCAGGGTGTCATCTGGGATCCTCTTGCTTTGGCAATAGGCTTTCCCTTCCGTGCAGTAGGTGGGGCAAATCCATCCGGGCGAACCGTTTTTCAGCGTTCGGCGGAAGTTCCGCCCACAATTCGGACACCGGATCATGCCGGTGAACTCGCTGGTCTGCCTGGACTTGCCTGCGTGGCTTTCAGCGATGGCCGCCAGCCTCTGCTGAACGATGTCAAAAGTTTCCTGATCGATCAGCGCGGGATGCGTTTCAGTCACATAGTACTTCGGCAGTTCGCCGGTGTTGAGCAGCTTTTTCTTTTCCAGATGGTTATTGACGAATGTCTTCTGTAACAGAGCATTGCCCAGATATTTCTCATTTGACAGCATTTCCCGGAGCCGGGGACCTTGCCATTTTCCGCCGAGGGCGCCGAAGTGCCCGGTGCGGTTCAGCCACCGCGCGATGGAGTTCAGGGACTCGCCTCCGGCGACGCGGGCGAAAACCTCCTGGACGATAGGCCCATCCACCGGATCAATCTCGATGCCGTCCTGTTTGCTGATCCTGTAGCCGAACATGTGCCGCCAGCACATGATCTCTCCCCGCTCATAGGCTTTCCGGATACGCCATTTCTGATTATCGCTGGCTGATCTGCTTTCCTCCTGGGCGTAGGAGCCCAGGATTGTCAGCATCAGCTCACCGTCGGCGCTCATGGTGTGAATCCGCTGGTCCTCGAAGTAAACGTCTACGCCGAGCGCTTTCAGCTCCCTCACGGACTCCAGCACCGTCACGGTGTTTCGGGCGAATCGGGATATCGCTTTTGTGATGACCATGTCGATACATCCGTTCCGGCAGTCTTCCAGAAGACGCTGGAATTCCGGACGATCTTCCTTCGTCCCCGTCATGGCCTCGTCTGCGTACACGCCGGCGAACTCCCAGCCAGGGTGCCCCTGGATCAGGTCGCTGTAGTATCCGACCTGATCCACAAGGGAATGCAGCATGGCATCCTTGCCGGACGAGACGCGGGCGTAAGCGGCCACGCGCATCCTCTTCTCAAGCTTCGGCTTTGCTGCGATGCGTTGAATCTGCTTTTCCAAGCGATCACCTCCCCGTTGTCAGTGTCGCATATTACCTCTTGTCGCCCGGATATATCAAGCGATAATCACGAAAAATACTGTTTTCCGGGAGATTATATTTCCGGCGCATTTTCTCTTCAAAGCGCAAGAACTCAGTCTCTGTGATCAGCCCCTTCCGCAGCATCGCATTCGCCTGGGCGATCGCGGCATGATAGCAGATGATATCGTAATCGGTCACCGCGAACCACCTCCTTTGCGGGATGCATAGTAACAGGCACGGGTGCAATACTTGTGCGGCTTCTTGGAAAAGAAAACCTTGCCACACACCGCACATGTGAACCGATGCTGTTCGGCTGACTGGCTTTTGTCTGGATGCATTTCCCACCACCTGACCCGGCACTTATCGGAACAGAAGCGCCGGCTGGTGCGGATCACATCCTGCCGCAGGGGACGGTTGCACTGTTCGCAGCGCGGCGCGGAGCCCGTATCCTTGCTGCGACTGAAGTACATTTTGATGGAGCCGATGCTGATGCCGGTTTCATCTGCAATGTCCTGATAGGATCGCCCGGCTGATCGCAGTTCGCTGATGAGCTGCTTTTCCTTGTCTGTCATTGGAAGACGCCTCCTGATACATAGTGTAAAGGTTTCCCCTTCACTGGCTATGTAGCCAGGCGGCGCGTTTTTCCGGTCCCTAAGAAGGATTATTTTCGGAGGAATTCCCTGGCGAGCTTTTCTGCTTTGCGGTAAACGTCATAGGCCTGACTGGACTTGACGGGAAGCTGCCCTACAACATCCTTCTTATCGAAGCCCTGGAAGCCCAGGGTCACTGTCTCGGCCAGTATGGGGCTGATGCTTTTCAGGTATTCCACCAGATCCTCAAACATCAGCTTTTCCAGGGATTCTGATTCTGCGGACGGCGCGGCTTCCATGGGGTGGAAGTTCTCTTCTTCCAGCGTTTCAATAGAAACAGTGCTCCGGTCTTCGCGGTCATACTCGCCCTTATGAGGGCAAGAGGCACAGGGGGCATGATTGCCGTTTTTGATCTTCGGGCAGGCCTTCTTCGTGCCGTCAGGCTGGGGTACCATACAGCGGGAGTGACGGTTGGGCCCGGTTTTCTCATCAAGATACTGATTGACTGCTTCATCGAACGCCTGCTGGCAGAGCTTCTCCTGTTCAGCTGGCACCGGGACGAACATCACGGTGTAGGAAACGCCGGCCTTTGACCATGTCCGCAGATTCTCCGGCTTCGCCCCGATGGCGATGGCGTACTCGCGATCATCCACGAACTGGGGTACCAGCACCTCGCCTTCGCGGAGGGGTTCATTGTTGTAGGGCTTCCGGGAGGTGTCGTTGATCTTCTGAGCTTTCATTCTCAAGCTCTCCTTTCACAGTTGTCGCTGTGAAGCGGAGAGCCGGATGCGCCCAGAAAAAGGGTGCTATGAACCAGACCCGAATCGAGAGCACGCTTTGTGGCTCTCCGCTCCGTGTCAGGCCGCACCTGTTCACTGGCTTGGCGCTGTATTCACTTGTCACCACGCAGCCGTGAACAATGATCCATTCCGGTTTATGGATCGGCTTTGTGGCGAGGCGGTTTATCGTCGTGCCCGGGACGGATTGCCCAAACTCCTGCGCCCAATCCAAGGGGCTGGCTGTATCATGCTGTTACACGATGTTACACGTAAAGGGCCAAAACATGTTACTCGTGTTACACGCTACCCCCTGGGGTATAGTGTTCACGAAACCTCACTGTACAGAAATCATCCCTTTTGTGTTTTTCAGCTTCCGGAAAAAGGCCAAAACACAACATATTTGCAGAATTACAGGCGTAAGAAACTAAAAGCAAAATTTCTCAAAAAAATTTCGGGTGCCTGGTCTGTGTGCTGTCGAATCTCAGCGCTGTAACACCGGAAATCCAGCTATATCAAGGCTTTGCGCGATGTTTCACGAAGAGTGTTAACCGTGTAACGCGATGTTACACGATGTTACACGCTACCCCCCATGGGTATAGGGTATATTGGAGATGGCAGCCTCGAAACGACTCTTATCTGGGAAATGGCCAAGACGCAACGGATCGGAAAAGCCA
>JAFXVR010000027.1 GCA_017534885.1 Clostridia bacterium
AGGCCCCAGTGGGGCGTTTCCAGCGGAGAATGGGCGACAGCCCCGGACCTGGGGGACACACGTCGCAACGTGTCCCCCAGGACCTTTTTGTTACTTTTTCGGTCACGAAAAAGTAAGGGGTCTGCTCCACTCAAGCAATGCCTACAGGCAGAAGCGGAATCCATGCTCCGGAAAAAGACTAAGTGAAGCCAAAACCAATGGCGTTTGCCGAAAGTGTGACGTTTACACCCTCTTGGCCAGCGTTTCCGGATTGGCCGCGTAGGCGATGGCGATATCCCTCGTGATGCGCCCCTCGCGCACCAGCCGCTGCAGCTCCGCGTCCATGGAGAGCATATTCCGGTCGCTGCCGCCGTAGATCGCGTTGTCGATCTGGTGGGTGCGCCCGTCGCGGATCATGTTCTGGATGGCGGGATTGACGTTCATCACCTCAAAGACCGCCACGCGCTTGTTGTCCACGGTGGGCACCAGCCTCTGGGAGACCACGGCCTTCAGCACCATGGAGAGCTGCACGCGGATCTGGGCCTGCTGCTCGGCCGGGAAGGTGTCGATGATGCGGTCCACGGTCTTGGCCGCGCCGATGGTGTGCAGGGAGGAGAGCAGCAGATGGCCTGTCTCCGCCGCGGTGATGGCCGTGCGGATGGTGTCCAGGTCGCGCATTTCGCCCAGCATGACCACGTCCGGGGCCTGGCGCAGGGCCGCCCGCAGCGCCCTGGAGAAGGTGGCGGCGTCGTTGGGCACCTCGCGCTGGCTGACCAGGGACTGCTTGTGCCGGTGCAGGTATTCGATGGGATCCTCGATAGTAACGATGTGGGCGTGGCGCGTCTCGTTGATCTTGTCCACAATGCAGGCCAGCGTGGTGCTCTTGCCGCTGCCGGCCGGGCCGGTGACCAGCACCATGCCGCTGCGCTGCTTGGCCAGCTCCATCACCAGCGGCGGAATGCCCATCCGCCCGGGGTCGGGCAGCTCAAAGTTCACGATGCGGCAGATGGCCGCCACCGTGCCGCGCTGCATGTAGGCGTTGCAGCGGAAGCGGCTGACGTCCAGGATCGCGAAGGAGAAGTCGTCATCCCCCTCGGCGCCCAGGTGGGCGAAATCCCGGTGGGCCAGGTCGTACATGGAGCGCACCAGGGCCTCGGTGTCCTTGGGCAGCATCTTGCTCTCGGAGAGCTGGTGCATGGTGTTGTTGACCTTCACCGTCACGCCGGAGCCGGGGATGATAAAGATATCCGAGCCGCCTAAGGCGACCGCCTGCTTGAGCATGTCGATCAGTTCCATAGTTCCTCCCCCGTTTCCGCTGACAGGTTATGACGGCTCCAGGCCGTCAGCGCGTCCTCCGTGAGCGGCAGCACCGCCACGGCGCAGTCCAGCATCCGGCTGCCGTCCGACTCGACCCAGGTGATCTCGCCGTCCTCCAGGCTCATGTCCTCCGGCAGAAGCTCCTCCACCGCGGCCAGATAGCTGTCCTCGTCAGCCGCCCCGTCCGCGCGGCAGCTCAGCAGGATCCGGTCGATCTCCGCCCGGTGTTCCTCCGCCTGCCCGTTCAGCTGATACACGGCCTCCACCACCTGGGCGCTGCGCTCAGAGAGCCGCAGGTCGTTGCGGCTGGTCATCAGACAGAGCATGCCCAGCACGCTCAGGCTCAGCACCACGAAAATCAGGATCAGGGACGGGGCGCCCGGGCCCAGGGAAATACTGCTCTTTTTCTTCATTGCGCGGCCGCCTCCTTCCACCGGGTCACCGGCAGGGTCAGGAGCGTGTCCCCGCCCGAAACAACCCGGACTTCGGCCCGGCTCATGACGCCGGCCTCCCCGCTCTCCTCACCCAGGCTGACCTCCATGGCATAGCCGTTCTCGCGCCGCCACAGGCTGCCCTCCGCGGTGAAGCCCAGCGCCCTGAGGGTTTCCTCCTCATCCTCTGAGGCATAGAGCTGATCGGCCACGTTCTGGGCGTCCCACAGGGCCGCCGCGATCTCCTCCGCCCGGGCGCTCATGCTCCGGGCCTTGCCGAAGACCTGCACCAGCACGCTGGCCGCCAGCATGAAAAACATGATGACAATCAGCAGCTCCACCAGGAGCGCGTTGCTGCGATTTTCCGATCTCATCGAATCATATCCTTTGCATAGCCCGCAGGGGCTGTGATCGGGAAGGCCGGGGACTTACTCCGCCGGGGCCTTCAGGGCGTAATACACCTCGCTCCACTCGCCGTCCACCCGGATGCGGATGGTCAGCAGCTGCCCCTCAATGGAGGCGGTCATGGCCTCCGCCTCGCAGACGGGCTCGCCGTTTTCCGGCTCAAAGGGCAGGGTGGCGTCGGTGAACCACTCCCTGAGCATTCCGTCATACACATACAGCCGGGTGATATAGCTGTCCTCGTCATAGGTGTTCAGCAGGGCAATGGTCTCCACCCCGTCCACGGTCTCCACTTTCAGCACCCCGGCCTCGTCATCGGCCCGGAGCATGGAGCGCAGGTAGGAGGAGGTGATCCGGGCGCTGTTGTGCACGCCGGAGCGCTCGGCCGTGGCGCGGTACACCTTGGCCCCCAGCAGGACCATGACCGTGGAGATCACGGCAAACATGCCCAGGATCAGGAACACGAACACGCCCGACATGGCGTGGTTCTGCAGCTTGCGTAACGGCATTTCAACCTCCGCGTATCAGGCCGGGAAGTTTCCCGGCAGCTCGCTCACTTGATGCCCTTGCCCTTTTCCGTCACCCAGATGTCCGGGATGCGGTTGGACGCAAAGGCCTCGTAGGTGATATAGTAGCGGCTCTCGTCATAGGCCAGGGAATAGTGCTCGCGCAGGTAATCCACGCTGTCGGGATAGGCGCCCTCCACCGCGTAGCAGGTCAGGGCGGCGTCCTTCACCGCCTGGCGCACCAGCTCGGTCTCCTCGCTCTCGTGCATATTGCCCACCCGGGCGAACACGGACACGGCCAGCACCAGCATGGCGGCGATGACAGCTATCTTGAGGATATCGCGTTTTGTCATGGTTCCGCCCTCCTTCAGCCGCTCACATGCTGGAGAGGATTCCGGCCATGGGCAGCATCACGGACAGGAGCACCGCGCCGATGACGATGGACAGCAGGGCCACCAGGGTGGGCTCGATGATGGACACCAGCCTGGTGATGTCGTCCTCCACCTGCTCCTCGTAGATCTCGGCCAGCTTGCCCAGCACCTGGTCGTCCCGGCCGGTGGCGCTGCCCATCTTGATCATGCGCACGTGCAGGTCGTCAAAGAGATCGACCTTCTCCACGGCGCCCGCGAAGGTGTCGCCGCTCTCGAGGTGCTGGCGGATGCCGCTGACCTTCTCGGCGGCGGTCTTGTCCGTGAGCACCTTGGCGGTCATCTCGAGGGCCTCATCCGTGGGGAAGCCGCCGGAGAGCATCATCGAGAGCACGCTGGCCACGCGGGAGGCCGAGAGCTTCTGCCCCAGGTCCCCGATGGTCGGGATGAGTTTGCGCACCAGGGCCAGCACCTTGTCGCGGTGCTTGGTGCGCATCAGGATGAAGCCGATGGCCACCACGATGACCACCAGGGCCACCAGGGCCAGGACGATCCAGCCCACCGCGGAGCCGATGCGCATCAGCAGGGCGCCGTTCTCGCTCATGCCCACGCCCATGGAGGACAGCACGCGCCGGAACACGGGCAGCACCCGCCACAGCAGCACCAGCACGATGACCACCAGCATGACGCCCAGCACCATGGGGTAGGTCACCGCCTTGACCACGGAGGAGCGGATGCGGTCCTCGCGGGCGTAGTAGGTCTCCAGGCCGCGCATGACCTTGTCCAGCTGGCCGGAGCGCTCGCCGATGCCCACCATTTCCACCAGGTAGGAGGGCCAGCGGCTGTCGCCCTTCAGGGAATCGTACAGGGAGCCGGTCTCGGTGACGCCCTTGCTGGCCACCTGGTACATGTCGGCGTTGCCGTTGTCCTTCTCGGTCTCGGCTAAGGTTTCCATGCCGTCGTACAGGGGCAGGCCCGCCTCGAGGATCAGGGCCACCTGGCCGCAGAAGATGCTCAGCTCCGCCGAGGAAATCGTCTCTTGCTTGGTCTTGCTCATGGTTTTCCCTCCGTTTCGCGCCGGAAGCAGGCGCGTTTGAATCGAATGTCGGCCGCTGTCAGTAGCAGCGCTCGGCGGTGTAGGTCTCCACCTTGCTGATGGCGCTCAGGGCAGCGGTGGGGTCAAAGAAGTATTCCTTGCCGTTGTATATGGCGATGACCCAGGCGTGGTAGCCGTTGTCCGCGTAGCCGATCATCAGCTTGGCCGGCACGCCCTGGCTGCGCAGCATGCAGACCATCACCGCGCTCAGGTCCTGGCAGACGCCCCGCTTCGTCTTGAAGCAGCCCTCCAGGTCAGGCAGCTGGCCCGCCTTGATGGTGGCCGCCTTGATGAAGTCGTACACAAAGGAGGTGGACATGTAGCTGCAGATCTTCTTGTACACGTCCCCGTCCTTCTTCATGTCATCGCAGAGCTTCGTGGCCTGCTTCACCGCGTCCGACTTGGCGGTATACATGACGTACTGATTGGGATAGAGGAAGCACACATCCGGCGAGGAGAGCTTCACGTTGACGGTGATGGTGCCCGCGCTGGTGTACTTCTTGCCGGATACGTTCTCATACAGGGAGATGGTGTACTTTCCGTTGCCCAGCTGGAAGGGGAAGACCTCAAAGGTCGCGTTGCCGTTCAGGTCATAGGTCAGGGTTTCCTTGCCCAGGGCCACGCGCAGCTTCATCTTCTTCTTGCTCTTGCCCGTCAGGGACGCGAGAAAATACCCGTCAGACGTGTGGTTCACGTCCACTTTCAGCTTCCCGTCCTGTTTGAGCCGGCCCGGGTCTTCCGGATACCTGGCCGCGGGACGGGCGCTGGCCGCCCAGGCGGTGTCCACCACACCGTAGGGCATGGCGATCTGCGCCAGCATGGTCAGGCACATCACCGCCAGCGTCAGCGCGCTGATGACAGCGAGTTTCTTCATTGTTTACACCCAGCCTTCCGTCTGTCGTTGGGGGACAGCGCTTCAGCTCAGCATCTCCCTCAGCGCGGTCATCTGTGTGCGGAGCTCCCGCAGCAGCGGCTGATAGTCCGCGTCCTCCCGCGCCCTGAACATCTCCGTCAGCTGAGCGGCCGGGGTCAGGGCGGGGGTCAGGGCCAGGTTGGCCAGGACGCCCTTCAGCGCGTGGGCCGCTTCAAAGCCCGCTGCCAGGTCGTGTCTGGCGGCAGCCTCCTCCATCTGCTCCAGGTGGGTGTCATTCTTGATCATACCCACCATGCGCAGGTAGAACGCCTCGTTGCCCATGCAGCGGGTGATGCCCTCCTGGGTGTTGGCGCCCCAGTCCTTCAGTGCCTGTACGCTCAGCATGCGGTTCCCTCCTCGTTTTTCTGGCTTTCTCTCTTGTCTTTTTCAATCAGCTGTTCAAACTGTTCCGCCGGCAGGGGCTTGGAGAAGTAATAGCCCTGGATCACGTCGCCGCCGGCCTTGCGGATCATGCGGTACTGATTCTCGTTTTCCACGCCCTCGAAGATGGTGGGCACGGACAGATGCCGGGCGATGTCCACCAGGGAGTCGAAGAGCCAGGCGTTGCCCTGCTCCCCGGCGATGGCGCGCATGAAGCCGCCATCGATCTTGATGGCGTCCACCGGCATCTGCAGCAGCATGTTCAGGGAGGAATAGCCCGAGCCGAAGTCGTCCATCTCGATGGCGTACCCATGCTCCCGCATGGCGCGGATGACGGAGATAGCCTGCTCGGTGTCCTCCGTGTAGGCGGACTCGGTGATTTCCAGCAGCAGCGCGCCCCCGGGCAGCCGGTTTCCGTCCCGGATGGCGTTCAGGCGGTCCAGCAGATCCGCGTCAAACAGGTCGATGCGGCTGACATTGACGGACACGGGAATCACCCGGCCGTACTTGTCCCGCCAGGCCGCGATCTGGGCGGCGGTCTCCTGCCACACATAGCTGTCCAGGTCGCGGATCATGCCGTTCTGCTCAAAGAGGGGGATGAAGAGGCCCGGGCTGACCAGGCCGAACTCCGGGTGCTGCCAGCGCACCAGAGCCTCCGCGCTCCTGAGCCGGGGCTTTTCCCCGCTCACGTCGTACTTCGGCTGGAAGTACACCCGGAACTGCTTCTGGCGGATGGCGTCCCGCATCTCGTTCACCAGCCGCTGGGCGTGGATATCGTGGCGGTAGAGCTCATCGTCGTAGAAGGCGATGCTGGTCAGGTAATTCCCGCGCACGCTGTTGCAGGCCGCCAGGGCCCGGTCAAAGCGCCCGAGGATGTCCTGCACCATGTCGGTGCGGGTGCACACGCCCATGCGCAGGTGCAGGGTGCTCTCATAGGCGGAGGACACGTGGGCGGCGATGCGCTCCAGCATTTCCTGGTGATCGTCCCGGTGGGCGCAGTAAATGAAGAAGGTGTCCGCCTCGCAGCGGCAGCAGATGCCGATGGTCTTCTCCAGCTCCTCGCGGATGGCGTCCGCCACCTGGCAGAGGGCTTCGTCGCCCGCGGCCCGGCCGTGCATCTCGTTGAAGAGGTGGAAGTGGTCGAGGTCAATCACCAGGGCGTCCATCTTCCCGTCCGCGGCGGAGGTGTCCATGTCCGATGCGTACTCGAAGAAGAACTCCTTGTTGTACATCCCGGTCAGGCTGTCGGTCTCCACCGAGTTGATGATCCGCCGGTCCTCGGCCAGCTCAATGATGCGCTCCACCCGGGCCCGGATGACCGTGGGCATGTCATAGGGCTTTTTGATGAAGTCCACCGCGCCCCGCTGCAGGCTGTCCACTTCCGCGTCGGTCTCGCTGGTCAGCACGATCACCGGAATCTGGCGCAGCTTTTCATCCTCCCGGAGGTGCTGCATCAGCTCAAAGCCGTCCATGACGGGCATCTTGAGGTCAATCAGCAGCAGGGACACCGGCTGGGGGCGGCTCCGGAGCTGGTTCAGGGCGTCCAGGCCGTTTTCCGCGTACAGCAAATGATACCCGTCCTGAATGATGAAGCCGAGCATCTCCCGGTTGATCTGGTCGTCATCCACGATCATGACCGTGCGGGTGTGTCCGTGCGGTGTGCCAGAGGCGCTCTGAGGGTTCTTGCCTTGCAGGTCTTCCATGTGTCATCCCCCCGGTTCGTCGCTCAGGTGTGCTCCGGCGGCTCCATGTCCGCCATTTCCGGGCTGTAGATGGCGCAGCCGTTTCGCCCGCGCCGTTTCACGTCGTAAAGGGCTTTGTCCGCGTCCTGGAAGAGGGTGCCTGAGGGACTCTCCCTGTCGCCGAAGGCCACGCCGATGCTCAGCGTCACCGGCGGCACTCCGTCCTTCTCAGCGGCGAGGCTCCCGCGGATGCGGCTGCACTTGCCCAGCACCAGGTCGTGCAGGGCGCTGCTGGCGTGCATCATCACCACCGCGAACTCATCACCGCCGATGCGGCACACCCAGTCCTCCGAGCGGAAGCTGTCCGTCAGCGCCTGGGCCACCCGCTTCAGCACCTTGTCTCCCACCGCGTGTCCCCAGCTGTCGTTGAAAGTCTTGAAGGAGTCCACATCCACGATGATCAGTGCGATGTCGCTCTCCTGCCGCTCCGCCAAGGCGCTCTCGTAGGCCTTGCGGTTGTAGACCCCGGTCAGGGCGTCGTGGGTGGCCTCATAGGACAGCTTGTCCTGATTCTGGCGGGTGCGCTCAAACATGGCATTGTAGTTCTCCGCTAAGAAGCGGATCTCCCAGGCGCCGTTCACCTGCATGGGTTTGTCCTTCTGCACGCAGGCCACATTGCGCTCCAGCGGATGGATGACCAGGGCGTTGGACAGAATCACCGTCAGCATCATGATGGCCAGCATGACGACGATGAGCATCAGCTGGCGCCACAATTTGACCATCAGCTGGCCCGAGGCGGTGATGTGGTACTCCCGGGTGGTGTCGATCAGCGCCTCCGTGCAGCTCAGCACATCCTCGCTGATGCGGGCTTTATATCCCTGATAATCGCTGTCGAAAACCATGCGCTGGGCCAGCTGCCGCTTTTCCGCGCTGCTGAGGGCTTTCTCCTCCTCCGTCAGCGCTGCGGCCTGAATCTCCGCCGGCGCCTGGGTCAGATCCGCCCCTTCCGCCTCCATCATCAGCCGCATGGCGCGAATTTCGAGGTTCATCAGCTCCGTGGATTCCCGCATGGCCTCATCCAGGGCGCTCAGGGAGGGATGGCCGGGCACGATTTCCCGGATGTCCGCCAGCGCCTGATCCCGGCTGCGGGTGTGGTTGGCTTCCTCAAAATACAGGTCAATGTACGCGCTGTCGCCGGTCACCACGAAGGCGCGCACCTGCTGAGTCAGGTAATCCGAGCCCGTCTGCAGGTCAGAGGCGTCCTTCTGGGCGCGCATGTAATCCTCGGTGCCATCCTGCACCGCCTGAAAGTCATGGATGGTGTGCACGATGTTGAGCAGCAGGAAAACCGTGACAATCAGCACCAGCACGATCATCACGGTATTGAACATCTTCATCCGGATGCCCTTCCCGTACAGCTGCGGCTTCACCTGCCCACCATCCTTAACAAACAATCATTTGTACTATCATACATGATTTTCCCATTGAATACAAGAGGAAATTGACCCCAACTGCCGGAGGCCCGCTGACAGGCCCGTCTCCCCCTACTCGATGATGATCACATCCCGCAGGACGTACCTGAAGGAGGGCGAGGAGGCGCGCTCGTTCTCGATGAAGCCCTGGCTCAGATCCACGGTGCGGGCGGGATTGTCGGGATCGACGCCGATGTAGCTGCCCTTGAAGACGAAGTCCCGGCGGCCCTTGCGGAACTGCTCGATGGCGCGGTTCATGCGCTCCTGGGTGCCGTAGGCCGCCAGCTGTTGGTTCAGATCCTCCACCAGCACCCAGCCCTGCTCAAAGCCCGCGGACATATCGCGCTCCCCGTGCAGGGTGCCCACCACCACCTTTTCGATGGGCTGATGGGTCATCACCGCCTGCACCGCCCCGGTGATGTAGGGCACCCAGTCGATGCGGCAGCTGATCAGGGAGGTCAGGGGCGCCACGTCGCTCATGCTCTGGTTGTAGCTCACGTGGTAGACATAGCGCTCCTGCACGGCTTCCTCGCAGGCCAGGGCCGGGCCGATGGTATCGCAGTGCTGGGAGATGACCAGGCAGCCCTCCTCGATCAGCTGGCGGGCGCAGCTCTTTTCCAGCGTATAGCTGCTCCAGGTGCCGGTGTACTTCACCCGCATGGTGGCCTCGGGGGCCACGGAGCGCACGCCCATCAGGAAGGCGGTATAGCCGGAGATGACCTCCGCCGTGGGGAAGGCGGCCACAAAGCCCACCCTGGCCTGGTCGGCGGTGATCAGCTTCTGGTCGATCAGCTCCCGCAGCTTCATGCCCGCCGCGATGCCGCTGACATACCGCGCCTGGTAAGCCTCACCCTTGAAGGTGTGGTAGTTGTCCGGGAGGCCGGCGGGCATCTGGTCGGTGTAGGAGACCTGGCAGAAGGTCACCTCCGGAAATTCCCGCGCCACCTGGGCCACCTGGTCGCTGTAGGTGTTGATGAAGACGATGTTGCAGCCCCGGCGGACCAGGTCCCGCAGGGGTTCCTCGGTTTCCTCCTCGATCACGTTGCTGCAGGTCAGGATCTGCACCTGCCCGCCGTACTGCTTCTCGAGGGCGTCCTGGGCGAGGGAGAAGTTGTAGGAATAAGGTGTGGAATCGTCGTTGTTGTAGATGAAGCCCACCACGATCTCATCGCGCACCGCAAAGGGGTTGACCAGGTAGAAATAGCCGAAGAACAGCGCGAGGATGACCGCGCAGGTCAGGATGGTGGTGAGATACACTCGCTTCATGGCTCAGCCCTCCTTTCCTGCGGCTGCGGCTGGCGCGGCGGAAGCGGCGGCCTGATGGCTGCGCTCGGCCTCCTCCCGGGCGGCGATCTTTTCGGCGTAGATCTGATCCAGGTTGATCACGCCTTCGTCAATCAGCCGCATGAAGGCGTCCAGCACGTCGGGATCGAACTGGGTGCCCCGGCCCTTATGCAGCTCCTCCATCACGTAGTCCGTATCCATCTGGTTGCGGTACACGCGGTTGGAGGTCATGGCGTCAAAGGCGTCGGCCACGCCGATCACCCGCCCGTAGATGGGGATCTCCTCCCCCTTCAGCCCGTCGGGATAGCCGCGGCCGTCGTAGCGCTCGTGGTGGAAGCGCGCGCCGTCCGCCGCGTGGTCGATCAGGGTGAAGTCCTTCAGGATGTCCGCGCCGCGGGTCACGTGGGACTTCATCACCTTGTACTCGTCGTCCGTCAGCCGGGCCGGCTTGTTCAGCACCAGGTCGGGGATGCCAATCTTGCCGATGTCGTGCATCTGGGCGGCCTTGCGCAGGTTCTCGCATTCCTTGCGGCTCCAGCCCAGCTCCCGGGCGATGAGCACGGAGTACTCTGCCACCCGCAGGGAGTGCTGGCTGGTGCGCTCGTCCTTGGCGTCCACCGCGTTGGCGATGGCCATGATGGTCTCGTTGGCCATGTCCAGCTTGCGCTGCTGCTGCTGCACCTTGCGCTCCACGATCATCCAGGTCAGCCAGATGACGAAGGCGATGCCCGTAAAGAGGATGTAGATCTTGAACTCCGGCTCATCGTAGAGCTCGCCTTCCTTGGTCAGGGTGTAGACGCGCTCCTCCAGCAGGTTCTCCCCGGTCACGTCGAACACGCCCAGGTGGAAGGTATAGGTGCCGGCGGGCAGGTTGGTGTAGATGATGCTGTTCAGGCTGCTCTGGGAGAGGATGGTCCAGCTGCCGTCATAGCCCTCCAGCCAGTAGCCCGCGTTGGGATCCTGGATGGTATAGTTGAGGATCTCCGGCCGCAGCTCCACCCGGCTGATGCCCCGGCCCACGGTGATGGTGGGCGTGCGCTCCAGGGGCTGGGGCTCGCCGTCCAGCCGCACCGAGGCCAGGCTCATGCGGTAGGAGCCCGCCCCGGCCTTCAGGCGGTTGACGTCGATGATATATACGCCGGTATCGCAGGGCAGGAAGAGGTGGCCGCTGTCGAACCAGACCCAGGCGTTGGCGGTCAGCGAGCTGCTCAGGCCGCTGCGGGCGTCCAGCAGTTCCCAGTTCAGCGTGCCGCCCGAGAGCAGCTCGTCCCGGCTGACGACGTAGATGCCGGCGCTGCCCAGCACGTAGAGCTCGTCGTCGTCCCTGGCCCAGATGTCATAGTTGTTGAAGTAGGGAAACTGATCCAGCGTCCGGATCTGATCCTGCTCGTCCATATAGCACAGGCCGTTGCTGGTGACGATGAACACGCCGCCGGACTTGGGATCGGGCGTGGTGCGCATGACCACCCCGGAGGAGAGCCCGTCCTCCCGGGTCAGCATGCTGGTGACCTTGCCGTCCTTCAGCACCGCGATGCCGTCGCCGTCCGTGCCGGCTAAGATGCTGCCGTCGGCGCGCTCGGTCAGGGTCAGGATCATGGAGTTGATCAGGCCGTCCTCGTAGCGGAGGGTGTTCAGCACCCGGTGATCCCGGATGTAGCTGATGCCCGTGTTGCCCGCCGCGAGGATGGTGCCGTCCTTCAGCTGGGTCACCGTGCGGGCCCGGTTGCCAAAGCCGCCGTTCTCCGCGTCATACACCCAGATTTCGTTGTCCGGGCTGACCTCCCACAGGCCGGAGCCGTAGGTGCAGACCCAGAGGTGATCCCAGCTGTCCACCAGCATGCAGCGGATGCGGATGCCCTTCAGCTTTTCCGAGAGGGGGGTGGTCAGGCTCATCCTGCAGTTCTCGTCCACCACGTCCAGGCCCTTGTCCGTGCCGATGCAGTAATTCCCCTGCCATTTCACCACCGTGTTGACCACCTTGCGATCCATGCCGATGGTGCCGTAGATGTCCCGGAAGGAGGAGCTGGCCAGCCGCAGCAGGCCCAGGCGGGAGGAGGTGAACCAGAGATTGCCCTGGTAGTCCATCAGGATGTTGTCGATGGAGTTGTCAAAGGCGTTGGTGTTCACCCGGTGATAGGTTCTGCCCGGGTCAAAATAGCTGACGCCGCTGTCGGAGGAGACGAAAAGCGTCCCATCCGGGAGGTACCGCAGGTTTTTGATGCCCGTCAGCCCCTCGCAGGTGACGGTTCCGATCAGGCTGAACGCGCCGGAGGAGATGTCGTAGCGGTAGATGTGGTTGAGGGAAGAGCCGGCCAGCAGCTCCCCGTTCGGGGCAAAGGCGCAGCAGTTGAACTGCTCCTGGCTCTCGGTCAGCCGCAGGGAAGACAGAATCTGACCGCCGCGCATCAGGAACAGCCGCCCGCCCGAGGCCACCGCGGCCACATGCCCGCGCTCGTCGGCGGCGATGCTGGAGGCGTAGTTGACTTCCCACAGGGTGTTGGTGATCTTCAGGCCGTTGTTCATCAGCAGCATCTGCATGCTGCCCGTGGTGCCCACATAATAGTAGCCGTCGGAGGACTGGATGATGGAGCGCACCGAGTTGGAGGGCAGGCCGGTGCTCTGGTCGAGGACGTTGGCCACCTGGTCCCGGATGGAAATGGACAGGCCGCTGTCATTGGTGCCGATCCACAGCCGGCCCTCGTCGTCCACATACAGGCAGTTGACGTTCTTGACCGAGGCGTAATTGTCGATCCAGCGGAATTCCCTGCCGTTGAAGCGGTAGAGGCCCGCGTAGGTGCCGATCCACAGCGCGCCGTCCCTCGTCTGGGCGATGTCGTTGGCCTCGCCGCAGGGCAGGCCGTTGGAGGAGCCGAACACGGTCTGCACATAGTCGTTGTAGTCGGTGTAGTTTGGCGGCGCTTCCTCCGCCCGGGCCGTCCCGCAGCAGGCCGCCAGGGCAATGGCAAGCGCCACCGCCGTGGCCGCCGCGGCGCTGTGGGGCATGTGATGCTCCGCCGCCTCATGCTCCTCCCTGTTGCGGGTGTGCCAGCGCAGGATCACCAGCACGATGTAGAGGATCAGCATGGTGAAGACCTTATCCAGGAATTCCACCGCCAGCTGCCCGATGAAAATGCAGATGGACTGGGGCCAGCCCTGCATCAGCAGGTAGTCCACAACGCCGTTGCCCCAGCGGTTGCCGGTATAGCCTCCGGCGAAGATCGCGTTGATGGGTACGGACACCGCGACCGACACGACAATCAGCATCGTCGTGGTCTTCATCATGCCGTAGCGCGTCTCCAGGGCGCGGCGCCGGGCTGCCATGCCCACAATAAAGCCCATCGCGATGCTGGTGAGGGAGTACACGGCGGACAGCCTGTTGATGGAGGCGTACATCAGGTTGCCCGTCATGCCCACAATCGCGCCGCAAACGGGCCCGGCCAGATAGGCGCACAGCACGGTGCCGAAGGAGTCCAGCCAGAGCGGCAGTCCAAGAGCGACGCTGAGCATCCGGCCGCCGAAATTCAGCAGCACGCACAGCGCCGTAAACAGAATGATCTGCCAGGTCTTCCATGTTTTCATCCGCTTATCTCCCCCCTGACCGGCCCGTCACTGGCCGATGCGCTCGGCATAGGCGGTGTATTCGTCATACCAGCGCTCATACTGCCCGCTCTCCAGCACCTCGTCGATCACGCCGTTGACGAAGGCCATCAGCTGGGTTTCGCCCCGGGGGCCGGCCACCCGGTCGCCCTCGTACTGGGGTTCCAGGGTAAAGCTGATCTCCGGCGCGAGGCTGAGGCCGCAGTCCGGGTTTGCCGCGATATAGATCAGGGCGTTCTCCACGTCCACCACCCCGGCGTCCGCGCTGCCCTCCGCCACCGCGTCGTACACGTCCTGCACCAGGTTGAGCCGGCGGAACTGCCGGTAGTCGGTGATGTTTTCCGCCGCCATGGTCTCCTGCAGGGAGCCGCTCTGCGCCACGATGTCCCGGCCGTTAAGGTCGTCTTCCGTCCGGATGGCCTCCGCGTCGGCTGAGCGGATGATCACGCCGGAGGAAACGCCCTCGCTGGTGTAGTGGTAGCCCTTGGACATTTCCATCCGCGCCGCCCGGCCGGAGGTGAAGGACAGGCCGGAAATGGCCAGGTCATACTGCCCCTCGGCGATGGTGTCCAGCACGTCGCTGAAGTCCCGGGGCACGATCTCCAGCTCCACGCCCATGCGCTGAGCGATCAGCCGGGCCAGCTCCATGTCCGCGCCCACAAAGCGCTCCTGTCCGCTGAGAGAGGGGTCGATGAACTCCTGGGGCGGATAATAGGGCTCGGTGACCACCCGCAGCACGCCCTTTTCCCGGATCTGCGCCAGTCTCCCCTGAGCGTCCGCCGGGATACCGCCGGAAATATCCATGCTGTCGGACACATAATTCCACTCATTGCGCGTGTAAACCACCGTCTCGCCCGCGGCGGCCGCGCAGAAAGCCAGTGCGAGGATCAAAACCGCAAGCCTTTTCGCGTGTCCGGTATGCGCTCTCATGTCTCTTCCCTCCGGATTTGCAGAGGATTGGAATGCTTTTCATCCGGCAGGGATCAGCCGCCGGATGGATTCATCTGAATACTTCCTGTATCATACCACATATCCCGCAAAATTGCCATAGGCTTTTGCAAAAGTACGGAAGATGCGTACAGAAAAGCCGCCCCCGGCCCGCGGTGTGCGGACAGGGGACGGCAGGGATTCATGACAGCGGGAATTCCGTCTGCTGTCAGGCCTTGGCCTTGGCCTTCTTGGCGGCTGCCTTGCGGGCCTTGCGCTTCTCCTGCAGGAAAGCCCAGACGTAGCCGTTGATCATGTTGGCGCTGTATACGCCGGAGAGGATGCCGACGATGATGGGCAGGGCGAATTCCTTGATGGAAGCCACACCCAGGATGTACAGCATCACGATGGTGATCAGGGTGGTCAGGGTCGTGTTGATGGTGCGGCCCAGGCACTCCTTCACCGAGCGGTTGACAACCTCCACCCGGGCTTCGGAGGGCATCTTGCGGGCGTTCTCGCGGATGCGGTCGAAGATGACGATGGTGTTGTTGATGGAGTAGCCCACGATGGTCAGCATGGCCGCGATGAAGGTGGAGTTCATCTGCACAAAGGCGCGCAGCAGCACCATGAAGGCCAGCATCATCAGCACGTCGTGCAGCAGGCCGAACACGGCGGCCAAGCCGGAATCCAGGTCAAAGCGGATGGCGATGTACACCAGCATCAGGGCGGCGGCGATCAGCACGGACAGCACCGCGTTGCGCACCAGGGTCGCGCCGGCGATGGGGCCCACATAGTTGACTTCGCCGTTCTGCTTCACGTCGGGATAGGTTTCGGCGATCTTGGTGACGAAGGTGCTCTGGATGGCCTGCACGTCCTCAGAGCCCACTTCCTTGATGCGGATGTTCACCTGATCGGAGGCGGCGCCCTGCACGGTCACATTGCCCTCGACGCCCATGTCGGCGAGCACGCGCTCCACATCCGTCTGCGCCACGGTCTTGCCCATGTCGTACTGCATGGACAGGCCGCCGGCAAAGTCGATGCCCAGGTTGATGCCAAGGCCGAAGATGGACAGCAGCAGCGCAATCACGATGATCGCGCAGGAGACCATCAGGCACGTTTTGGAGCGGTCTACGATTTTCATGCCTGCTCACCCTCCTTTTTGTCGGTATTGCAGAAGTAGGCCGGCTTGTCCAGGCCCGCGCCGATGAAGGCGTTCATCAGCAGACGGGTGACGAGCACAGCGGAGAGCATGGACACCACCACGCCCAGCAGCAGGGTCTTGGCGAAGCCCTGCACGGAGCCGGTGCCGTAAATCAGCAGCACCACGCCGGCGATGATGGTCGTGACGTTGGAGTCCAGAATGGCGCTCATGGCGTTGCGGAAGCCCGCCCGGGCCGCGGCCTTGACCGCCTTGCCGGCGCGAATCTCCTCGTTGAAGCGCTCGTAGATGATGACGTTGGCGTCCACGGCCATGCCGATGCCCAGCACGATGCCGGCCAGGCCGGGCAGGGTCAGCTGGATGCCGGGGATGACGGCGATGAGGAAGAAGAGCACGATGATGTAGATGCACAGCGCCCAGGAGGCCACCACGCCGTTCATGCGGTAGCGCACGATCATCAGCAGCATGACCAGCAGGATGCCGATCATACCGGCCAGAATGGAGGTGGACAGGGCGGTGTCACCCAGGGTGGCGGACACGGTGTCCACCTTCTGCTGGGTCAGGGTCAGGGGCAGCGCGCCGGACTGGATCTGGGCGGCAATGGTCTGCGCCCTTTCCAGGGAGCCCATGCCGTTGATGACGCCCCGGCCCTCGGTGATGGCGGTCTGCACGGTGGGACTGATCAGCAAGTCGCCGTCCAGGTAGATGGAAATCTGCTGACCCACGGAGGCCATGGTCTTCTCAGCGAAGAGCCGCGCGCCCTCGGCGGTCAGGGTGAAGCTGATGACATACTCGCCGTCCTGGGAGGCGGGCATGGCGGTGGACACCTGCTTGCCGGTCATGAACTCCACACCGTCAGGGCCGCGGAAGCTCAGCTCGGCGGGGGTGCCGATCAGGTCGAGGAGCTCCTGGGGATCGCTCACGTCCGGCACTTCCACGCGGATGCCGGTGCCCGCGTCGATCTTCTGCACCGTCGCCTCGGGATAGCCCTTGTCGGTCAGACGGTTCTGGATGACCGCGATGGTGGAATCCATCAGGTCGGAGAAGTTGCCCTCCACATCCTCAGGCTGGGACGCGGAGTACTCCACGTACACGCCGCCCCGCAGGTCCAGGCCCAGGGGCAGGCTCTCGGGCCAGTTGGCCGCGTCGGTGGTGGGCAGCCAGGGCAGCAGCTTCCACAGGCCGCGGGAACCGAATCTCATGCCGGTCGCGCCCAAAATGCCGCAGACCAGCGTCAGCACCAGCAGTACACAAAGCACGACGATGGAGCGGGTTTTGCTTCCGCCGCGCTTGCGATAGGACTTATTCATGTCGCATTCTTCCTTCCGTTATGATGGGTCTGTGCCCGTCTCCGGGCCGGCTTGCGCGGGAAGCCCTCCCCTATCCGAAGAGGCTCTCCGGCGGCCGGGCCAGATATCCGCTCTCGGCCCAGGTCTCCCCGGTCAGGGGCGTGCCGTTCCGGTCGCAGACCAGCACGGGCATCAGCCCCAGGCGCACCGGCGCTTCCGCAGCCTCGCGCTGGGACAGGCGGCGGGCCTGCGGGGGCGTCTGGGCCGCGATGGGCACGTCCGCCATCTCCGCCGCGTACACCGCCGCCGGCCGGGGCGTCTCCTCCCGGGAGACCCGTTCGGCTTCCGGCCCGCGCACCAGAGGGGAGGCTGCCCACAGCAAAAAAGCCACCGCGCCGGCATACCAGAACAGCCGTCTCAGCAACCGCATTTCAAGCGCCCCCTCCCCGTTTTTTCGACCGCACGGGCTGTATCATACCATTTTTTGCGGGGTGCGTCAAGGCGCATTTTGGCGCATTTTGCCCTGTTTGCAGCCCTGTTTCAGCCGCTGATTTTCTCTTGCTTTTCCCGATGAAAAATGATACAATACCCCCGATTGAGAGAGCCGGGCCGCGGAAACGGACGCCGGTTCCCGCGAATCCGCAATGAAAAAATCCATAAAGGAGGTACTCCCCTATGAAGAAGCTTCTGTCTCTTGTGCTGGCCGCCATGCTGGTTCTATGCTGCATCCCGGCTCTGGCCGACGTGGCCGCCGACGTGGAAGCCGGCCAGGCCATGACCCATGACGAGCTGGTGGAAAAGGCGCTGGCCGAATCCGGCACCTTTGTGGTCTACGGCAACACCAGCCGCATCGCCACCGCCGCCGAGGCCTTTGCCGCCCTGTACGGCATCCCCACCGAGGCCAACAACCTGAAGGATCAGGAGATCTACACCAAGCTGCGCAATGAGACCGGCGCCGGCGCGGCCAGCATGGTCATGATCCAGGACGGCGCGCAGCTGACCGACGCCATCGACGAGGGTCTGGTCATCAACTTTGTGCCCGCTTCCGTCAAGGACAAGCTGGACGAGAAGGATCAGCAGCCCGCCCTGGTGCACCAGTACATCAACAAGCTCTTCATCTACAACAACCTGGGCGACGACGTGCCCGCCATCAGGAATGTGTGGGAGCTGACCGACCCGGCCATGAAGGACCGCGTGATCTTCAAGAACCCCGAGAGCGAGAAGGTCAACATGAACTTCCTGGTGATGTGCACCAAGCCCGAGTGGTCCGACAAGCTGGCCGCCGCCTATGAAGCATGGAAGGGCGAGCCCATCGACCTGGGCGAGTACCAGAACGCCGGCTACAAGTGGATCGCCGAGTTCCTGGACAACGTGACCTTCGGCAAGTCCGACACCACCATCGCCGAGGAAGTCAGCCAGGAGACCGCCGCGGGCAAGATCGGCCTCTTCGTGCTGAGCAAGCTGCGCTCCTCCTCCGTGCTGACCGACAACCTGACCGTGGCCCAGTATGACGCCACCGCCGAAGGCTATGAGGTCAATCCCTTCTCCGGCTTCATGTATCCCATGTACACCATGGTCAACACCAAGGCCTCCCGCCCCTACACCGGCATGCTCTTCATCGAGTATCTGATGTCGCAGGAAGGCTTCCAGCCCTGGGGCAAGTCCATCGGCGCCTACTCCCCCAACGCGGAAATCGCCGTCAACGAGGGCGACCTGACCATCGATGTGTGGAAGGCCACCACCGTGATGGAGGATGCCGACTACATCCTGGAGAACTTCGAGGTCGAGGACTTCATCCTGCTACACTGCCAGAAGTAACTGGCCGGCTGCGCGTTTTCGAGCCGGCGGGACGGTGGATAGCCGGGCCTGCCGGCTTTCTCGTTTACTCACAGGAGAGCGAATGCCCGCTCAAAGTAAGGTGGGATCTGAATGCAACAAGTCCGGACAGGCAATCTGACCATGAACCGACTGAGAGGCCGGGTGAAGGCCTGGTTATCAAAGCCGGCCAATATCATCCTGCTGGTTTTTCTGGTGACCCTGACGGCGCTCACCCTCTATCCCCTGCTTTCGATGCTGGTGGAGACGGTGACCATCCACACGGGCCGGGAGGCGCGCGCGTCCAAGCTGGCGGCGGGCACCCTGTCGCTCTACCACTTTGAGCGGCTCTTTGCCACCTCCGAGAACCAGTACAGCTGGATCCAGTTCTACGAGCCCTTCCTCAACACGCTGCTGGTGTCCCTGTCCTCCTCGGTCATCGCCATTCTCTTCGGCGGCGTGGTGGCCTTCCTGGTGACCCGCACCAACCTGAAGTACAAGAAGTTCGTCTCCGCGGTGTTCACCTTCCCCTACATCATGCCCGCCTGGACGCTGGCCCTGTTCTGGGAGACCTTCTTCAAGAACGTCAACATCGGCCTGAAAACGTCCAACGGCATCATGGCCTCGGTGTTCGGGGTGTACGCGCCGGAGTGGTTCGTGTACGGCGCCTTCCCCATCGCCCTGGTGCTGGGCCTGCACTACGCGCCCTTCGCCTACATCCTCATCGGCGGCATCCTGCGCAACATGGACGCCAACCTGGAGGAGGCCGCCACCATCCTCAAGACCAGCCGGCCCCGCATCATCTGGAAGATCACCCTGCCCATCGTAAAGCCGGCCATGCTCTCCACCTTCCTGCTGGTCTTCGCCTCCTCCATGAGCGCATACTCCGTGCCCGTCTTCCTCGGGTCGCCGGTGCGGTACTACGTGCTTTCCACCAAGATGAAGTCGCTGATGGATTCCTACCCGGGCCAGGCCTATATCATCGTGGGCGTGATGATCCTCTTCGGCGTGGGCATCCTCCTGCTCAACCAGAAGGTGACCAACAGCCGCAAGCAGTTCACCACGGTCACAGGCAAGTCCGGACAGATCAGCAAGATCAACCTGGGCAAGGCGAACCGCCCCGTGGCCATCCTCCTGGTCATCATCCTACTGATGGTGGCGGTGGTGCCGCTGGTGACCTTCGCCCTGGAGTCCGTCATCATCAAGGCGGGCGACTACAGCCTCAGCAACATGACACTGGATTTCTGGATCGGCACCGCGCTGGACAAGCGCCTAGATCAGGGCGATTCCACCGGCATCCTGCTCAATCCCAAGGTCTGGAACGCTTTGATCTTCAGCCTGAGCCTGGCGGTGACCTGCGCCATCGTGGCCGGCACCTGCGGCATCCTGGTGGGCTACGGCGTGGCCAAACGCCGGGGCAGCCGCCTGGCCTCCTGGGTCAACAGCCTGTCCTTCTTCCCCTATCTGATGCCTGCCCTGGCCTTCGGCGCCATCTACCTGGCCATGTCCTCCCAGATCCCCTGGCTGCGCGGCTTCCTGCTGCTGGCTCTGGTGGGCTCGGTCAAGTACCTGCCCTTCGCCTCCCGTTCGGGCGTCAACGCGATGCTCCAGCTCTCGGGTGAAATCGAGGAGGCGGCGGTCATCACGGGCGTGCCCTGGTGGAAGCGCATGGTGCGGGTCATCTTCCCCATCCAGAAGTCCAGCTTCCTCTCGGGCTACCTCCTGCCCATGGTCTCCTGCATGCGGGAGCTGAGCCTCTTCGTGCTGCTGGTGCCCACCAGCAATACCATCCTCACCACCATGCTGATGCAGTACTCCGAAAAGGGCTGGGCCCAGTTCGGCAACGCCATCAACCTGCTGATCATCATTGTGGTGCTGCTGGTCAACTTCACCGTCAACAAACTCACCGGCGCGTCGATCGATAAGGGAGTGGGTGGCTGAGATGCCGGAAATCATTCTGAACAACGTGGCCAAGCGCTTTGGCAAATTTGTGGCGGTGGACAACCTCAACCTCCACATTGAGAGCAATTCCTTCATCACCCTCCTGGGGCCCTCCGGCTGCGGCAAAACCACCACCCTGCGGATGATCGCCGGCCTGGAGACCCCCACCGAGGGCAGCATCAGCATTGACGACAAGGTCGTGTTTGACGCGGACAGGGGCATCAACCTGCCGCCCAACAAGCGGGACGTGGGCTTCCTCTTCCAGAACTACGCCCTCTGGCCCCACATGACCGTGTACCAGAACATCGCCTTCGGCCTGGAAAACCTGAAGTGGAAAAAGCAGGACATCCGCGACCGGGTCAGCGAGCTGCTGAAAATGCTGCGCATCGAACCCTTTGAGAAGCGCTATCCGGCGGAGCTCTCCGGCGGCCAGCAGCAGCGCGTGGCCATCGCCCGAACCCTGGCCCCAGGCCCGAAGGTGCTCTTCATGGACGAGCCCCTCAGCAACCTGGACGCCAAGCTCCGCATGGAGATGCGCACAGAGCTCAAGCGCCTCCACCGCGACACGGACTCCACCTTTGTGTACGTCACCCACGACCAGCTGGAGGCCATGACCCTGTCCACCAACGTCTGCATTATGGAAAACGGCGTGCTGCAGCAGTTCGCGCCGCCGCTGGTGATGTACAACAACCCGGCCAACCTCTTCGTGGCCGACTTCATGGGCAATCCCACCATGAACTTCATCGACGGCCATCTGGGCGTCGACGGCCGGCTGACCTTCGGCGGCATGACCGCCATGTTCGGGCACTCCGGCGAGTACCTGGGCGAGCGCGATGTGGTGGTGGGCATCCGCCCGGAGTACATCCATGTAGGTGAGGGCGATCTGAAGGCCACGGTGTATTCCACCCTGCCCTCCGGCATGGAGACCACCGTGAAGCTGGACGTGAAGGGCACTTCCCTGACCGCCGTGGTCTTCGGCGACCTGGACTACGCCGTGGACAGCGAGGTCAGCTTCTCCTTCCACAAGGCGGCCGTGCTCTTTGACAAGGCCGACGGCAAAAACATCGCCAAAGGCCAGCTGCTGAGCCCCGCCATGGGCGGCTGACGCTTTCCGGGGGCGGCGGGCTGCACTGCCGTCCCTCTTTTCCGGCGCGGCCGATGCCGGCCTGACGATGTGTTGTTTCGCAAAATCCCTTCTTCCGCGCTTGACGAAAGCGGGCAAAGGGGCTACAATAGGAAGGCAGGATACCGGAAGGGAGCTGAGGAGCATGCAGGGAACGTCAGGGAGCAGGGCTGTCTTCTGCTACGCGTTCTCCGTGCTGGCCCAGGGGCCCCAGCAGGGCAGCGGTTTCGTAGTGAACCTCTATGAGGATGACACGCTGCAGTATACCGAATACGCGCCCGGCCACAGACAGACGCGCCAGGAGCTTTTTGTGCTGCCGCCGGGCACCCGGATGCGCATCACCGACCTGATCGGCAGCGCCGGACTGTGGCTGCAGGCCGTCCCCGCCAAAATGGGCACGGGCGAGCTCCCGGTGACAGAATCCCGCTTCGGCTTTTCCGGCCACCCCATCCGCATCGTGCAGGATCTGCCAAGGCTCACCGCCTGGCCCTTCCGCAGCCAGGCCGGCCGCAACGCGCGCTTTCTGTACGGGCTGCTGGAGGATCTGGCCTCCATCCTGTATACCTACGGTTTCGTTCTGCAGCCGGACAGCTTCACCTGGGCGCAGCAGATTCAGCCCGCGCGCAGCGGCGGCACCAAAAAGCACACCCGGATCAGGGCCATCGGCTGAAACAGCCTTCATTGAAGGGAAATCCTTTCGCGTGAGAGGGTTTCCCTTCCTCTTCTGAAGACGAGGCGTTCTGAAGACAAGGAGGTTCCTACATGGCAAGACAGGATTACGAGAAATGGCTGAACCACCCCGGCATGCCCGAGGAACTGCTGACTGAGCTCCACTCCATGGACGCGGATCAGGCCAACGACAGCTTCTACCGCGACCTGGCCTTCGGCACCGGCGGCCTGCGGGGCGTCCTGGGCGCGGGCACCAACCGCATGAACCTGTACACCGTGGCCAAGGCCACCCGGGGTCTGGGTCATTACCTGCTGGAAACCTTTGACAAACCCTCCGTGGCGGTGAGCTATGACAGCCGCATCCACAGCCAGGATTTCGCCGAGCTGACCGCGGCCACCCTGGGCGAGATGGGCATCCGGGTGCATCTCTACCGCCAGCTGATGCCCACCCCCATGCTGTCCTACGCGGTGCGCCACCTGTCCTGCCAGGCGGGCGTCATGGTCACGGCCAGCCACAACCCGGCCAAGTTCAACGGCTATAAGGTCTACGGCGCGGACGGCTGCCAGATCACCCTCGAAGCGGCGGAGCGCATCACCGGCTATATCGCGAAGGAAGAAACCCTGACGGCGCGCCTGGCGGACTTTGACGCCCAGCTGAAGGCCGGCACGGTCTCCTACATCAGCGAGGAGACCATCGAGAGCTATTACCAGCGCATCGCCACCCTGCAGGTGCAGCCCTCGCAGCAGCCCCTGCACGTGGTCTATTCCCCGCTGAACGGCACGGGCAATGTGCCGGTGCGGGAGATGCTGCGCCGCCTGGGCCAGGTGCGGGTGGACGTGGTGCCCGAGCAGGAGAAGCCCGACGGGCGCTTCCCCACCGCCCCCTACCCGAACCCGGAGATCCGGGAAGCCATGCAGCTGGCCATCCGCCAGACCATCGAGAGCGGCGCGGACATCTGCGTCGCCACCGACCCGGACTGCGACCGCATCGGCGCGGGCGTCCGTGTGGGCAATGAGGTGACGCTGATTTCCGGCAACGACATGGGCGTGCTGCTGCTGGATTACATCTGCTCCCACCGGGACGCCTCCGGGGACACCCTGCCCCCCGTGGCCGTCAAGACCATCGTGACCACCGAAATGGCCGTGCCCGTGGCGAAGAAGTACGACGTCGAGCTGCGCAATGTGCTGACGGGCTTCAAGTTCATCGGCGAGCAGATCGGCCTGCTGGAAAAAGCCGGGCAGGAGAAGCGCTACATCTTCGGCTTTGAGGAGAGCTACGGCTACCTGTCCTCCACCTTCGTCCGGGACAAGGACGCCGTCAACGCCGCGGTGCTGGTGTGCGAGATGGCCGCCAACCTGAAGGCGGAGGGGCTGACGCTGCTGGACAAGCTGGCCCTTCTCCGGGAGGAGTTCGGCTTCTACGCCCAGAGGCTGCTGACCTTCGCCTACGAGGGCGAGAGCGGCGCCAACCGCATGGCGGACATCATGGCCGGCCTGCGCAGGCCCCTGGCGGAAAGCCCCGAAGCCCTGCTGCAGACCGCCGCCCGCATCGATTACCTCCACGACGACACCGGCCTGCCCGCCAGCGATGTGCTTTCCTTCGCCCTGGCGGACGGGCGGAAGATCATCGTCCGGCCCAGCGGCACCGAGCCCAAGCTCAAGGCTTACCTCTTCGCCAGCGGCGCGGATCAGGCCAAGGCCGAAGCCGCCCTGGACGAGCTGGAAGCCCTGGTGAACCGCTGCTGCAGCTGAAAACACCTGTAACTCTGACAAAGGAGATGGGGCGCTCCCCCTTTCTTCGGGAAGCGCCCCGCTGAAATCATGTCACTGCCACAGACCATCGCCAGCCTGCTGACCGCGGGCTCCCTGCTGCTGACCGGCGCCCTGGACGCCGCCGCCCCCCACAACAGCAATACGGAGCTGATGCTGGTCAACCGCGATTGGCGCATTTCCTCTGAATTCTATCCTGAAGTCCGCCTGACCAATGTGCCCGGCCAGGTGCGCCAGCTCCAGGACGTGTCCGCCACCGCCATGGAGGCCCTGTTTGCCGCGGCCAAAGAGGAAGCCGGGGTTACGCTGATCTCCGTCAGCGGCTACCGCACCTACGCCAAGCAGCAGACCATCTACAGCAACAAGCTGAAGCGGGTAGGCGGCAGCGTGGAGCGGGCCGACCTGACCGTCGCCCGGCCCGGCGCCAGCGAGCACCAGACCGGCCTGGCCATGGACATCGGCCAGAGAAGTTCCAATTCCACCCACCTGTCCACCGCCTTCGGCAAGGCCAAGGGCGGCATCTGGGTGAAGGAGAACTGCTGGCGCTTCGGCTTCATCGTGCGCTACCCGGACGGCGAGGAAGCCCATCAAATCACCGGCTACACCTACGAGCCCTGGCACCTGCGCTACATCGGCCTCGAAGCCGCGAAGAAAATGCACGATTCCGGCGAAACCATCTTAGAGCGCTTTCTCCTCACCGAGCGCGCCGAGCGCCTGCTGTCCCTGGTCTCCGACGGCAGCGCCTCCCCCGTTGCCGCTGCGCCTGAGACAGTGGTCTTTGAGCTGCCGGGGGATATGAATTGAAAACAGCCCTGCCGCCGGTTCTCCCGGATCTGCCGCGGCAGGGTTTTTCTGATCCCTGCGCCGCCTGTAACAATCCCTCCCTCCACCTTGTTTTTCCGCCTCCAAAATGCTACAATCTTATCAGCAAATATCTTCTCGGGAGGTCAATGACATGAAGAAACTGCTTTGCGTCCTGCTGATGCTCTCCCTGGCGCTGCCGGCTGTAGCCGCGAGGCCCTCCGGCTCGGACATCGTGTCCTATGCGGTAACCCCCGTCAGCACCAGCGCCCAGAACTCCGGCAATGAGAACGTGGAGTTGAAGCTCCCCAGGATGCTGGATCAGGACATCGGCAGCCACCTCTGGTACACGGGCTGGCGCTCGGCCAAGACGGACAGCATTCCGGAATTCACTTTCAACTTCAACGGCGTCGACCTGAAAGCCGTGTGGATCCGCAACGGCCTGCTGACCTCCGTCACCGAATACTGGGGCAACGCCAGGCCGCGCTATGTCACCCTGCGGGTATACACCTACAGCGGCGGCTACACCGACTGGGCTTTCACCATGGAGGACCGCTATGACCTGGACTCCTGGACGGAGGACTGGCGCAGCGGCTACCAGCGCCTGCTCCTGGGCCAGACCGCACGCAACGTCCGCTGTGTGGAAATGTTCATCTCTGACTGGTACCACGGCACCGGCGGGGCTACCTACCACGTGTGCATCACCGATGTGCTCTTTGAGGGCGAGCCCTACGGCGGCAACAACTACAACAATAACAACAATAACAACAATAACTACGGCTACAGTTACGACTACAATGATAACGGCTATGACGGCTACGGTTACGGCAGCAATGACAACACCTACTACGGCAGCAGCGACCGCCTGTCCGACGAGGATACCGGCGTCTCCGCCACCGTCAACAGCTATCCCTCCGTGTTCAGCGGCCCTGGCACCAACTACCTGTCCCTGAGCAGCGCCGGGCTGACGCCTTCCACCCAGGTCACCGCCGTCAGCTGCGCGCGGAGCGGCAACGAGTACTGGGTGCAGGTGAGCTACACCGTTTCCGGCTCGCCGCGCCGGGCCTATCTGCAGGAGCGGTATCTGAATGTGGACATCAATCAGCTGCCGGAGGAGGGCCGGGGCTCCCTCGCCTATATCTGCCAGAACGCCACGGGCTTCCAGGGGCCCAGCCGCTCCGCCCCGAACCTCACTACCCTGTCCCTGAACCAGTACGGGTACGTCATCATGGAGGGCAGCAGCTTCAGCCTCTTTGAATTCATCGACCGCAACGACAAGCTGCAGCGGGTCTGGGTGGAAAACCGGGCTGTCCGCCTGCAGTAACACCTGAATCGGGAGAGGGAGCCCATCCTCCCTCTCCTGAACGCCTGAACGGAGGCTGCGCATGAAACTGATCTCCTGGAACGTCAACGGCCTGCGGGCTGTGATGCAGAAGGACTTTGAGGGCATCTTCGCCGGGCTGGACGCGGACGTGTTCTGCCTGCAGGAAACCAAGTGCCAGGAGGGGCAGGTGGAGCTGGCCTTTCCCGGCTATGAGAGCTACTGGAACTACGCCGAAAAGAAGGGTTATTCCGGCACGGCCATCTTCACCCGGGTGAAGCCCCTGCAGGTGCGCTATGGCATCGGCCTGGAGGAGTTTGACCACGAGGGCCGGGTCATCGCCCTGGATCTGGGGGATTTCTGGCTGTTGACCTGCTACACGCCCAATTCTCAGGATGAGCTGAAGCGCCTGTCCTGGCGGATGCAGTGGGAGGATGCCTTCCTGAGCTATCTCAAAGGCTTGGAGGAGGAAAAGCCCGTCGTTTTCTGCGGCGATCTGAACGTCGCCCATCAGGAGATCGACCTCAAGAATCCCTCCACCAACCGCCACAACGCGGGCTTCACCCAGGAGGAGCGGGACAAGTTCAGCGCCCTGCTCGCCGCGGGCTTTGTGGACACCTACCGCTGGTTCTACCCTGACCGGGAGGGCGTTTACTCCTGGTGGAGCTACCGCTTCCGCGCCAGGGAGAAGAACGCGGGCTGGCGCATCGACTATTTCGTGGTCTCCCAGGCGCTGACGCCCCGGCTGAAGAGCGCGGACATCCACACGGAGATCTACGGCTCCGACCACTGCCCGGTGGAGCTGGTGATCGAGTAGGAGGCTGCCATGCCATACGCGGTTGTCACCGGCGCGGATCACGGCCTGGGGCTTGCACTGGCGGAGGCGCTGGCCCGGAGGGGCTTTGCGGTCATCGCCGGGTATCTGAATCCCGCTGAAACCCAGCTCTCCGCCTTGTCAGACGCCGGCCTGCCCGTCCATCCTCTGCCGCTGGACATCGCCTCGGACGCATCCATCGCGGCCTTTGCGGAGGCGGCGCGGCGGCTGACCCCGGCCATTGAACTTATGATCAACAATGCCGGCGTGCTGGGCGATATGCAGAAAACCATCGCCGACCCCCTGGTCCGGGAGGACATCCGCCGGGTCATCGAGGTCAACGCCATCGGCACCCTGATGCTGACCAACGCGCTCTTTCCGCTCTTGACCGCCGGGGAGCGCAGGCTCATCGTCAACATCTCCTCCGAGGCCGGGAGCATCGGGGACTGCTGGCGTGAGGGCTGGTTCGGCTACTGCATGAGCAAGGCCGCCAACAACATGCAGGGCGCGCTGGTGCACAACCTTCTGCGTCCCCTGGGCGGCCAGGTGATCCAGATGCACCCGGGCCACGTCATCAGCTGGATGCGCGGCCACCTGGACACCACTGGCAAGCTGTTTCCCGCTGAATCCGCCGAAGGCATCCTCCGTGTCGTCCTGGATGAGCCCCGCCCGGTGCGCGACCGGCCCTGGTTCCTGGACAATACAGGAGCAGAGCTGCCCTTCTGAAAAACGCCGTCAGCAAAGCGCCCCTCCGTTTTCATTTGGAGGAGCGCTTTTGATTCACTTTTGGGGCCGGATTGCATCCTCATCCCTTCCTAATCGCTTCGTTCGCAAAGGCCACCGCGGCCCGGGCGTCCCGGCAGTAGGCGTCTGCGCCGATGGAGGCGGCGTATTCAGCGGTCACCACCGCGCCGCCCACCATGATGCTGGGCGGATTGTCGAGGGTCTTCAGCAGGGCCACGGTCTCCGCCATGGCGGGCAGGGTGGTGGTCATCAGCGCGGAGAGCCCCACCAGCGGCGCGCCCGTCTCCCGGGCGGTGCGGGCGATGACCTCGGCGGGCACGTCCCGGCCCAGGTCGGTCACCTCATAGCCGTAGTTCTCCAGCACGGTGCGCACAATGTTCTTGCCGATGTCGTGCACGTCGCCCTTCACGGTGGCCATCACGATCTTTCCCCGGCTGATGCGCTTTTCGCCCTTGTCCGCCAGCGACCGCCGGATCTCCTCGAACACGGCCTGAGCCGCCTGGGCTGCGGACAGCAGCTGGGGCAGGTAGGCCCGGCCCTGCTCGTAATCCGTGCCCACCTGATCCAGTGCGGGAATTAGCCGCTCCTCCACCACCTGCATTTCGCCCTGAGTCTGCAGCGCTTCCCGGGCCAGCCTGGCGGCCTCGCCTCGCAGGCCCTTCACAATGGCCGCCTCCAGGCTCAGCCCGGCCGTGGAGGGCGCGGCAGCGGGGGCGGCGGTCACCCCGGCAAAGCGGGCAATATAGCCCTCGCTGCGGGCGTCCTCCCCGTTCAGCACCCGGCTGGCCGCGATGATGTCCATGATTTCCCGCTGATTGGGGTTGACGATGGGCAGGGTGAGCCCCGCCGAGAGCGCCTGCGCCAGGAATGCGGAGGTGATCAGCGGCCGGTTGGGCAGGCCGAAGGAGATGTTGCTGACCCCCAGCAGGGTTTTCAGCCCCAGGCGCTCCGTCACCTCGCGCACGGCGGAAAGCGTCTCCCGCGCCTGTTCCTGCTGGGCCGAGACGGTCAGCGTCAGACAGTCGATCCACACGTCCTCCCGGGGAATGCCCGCCGCCAGCGCCGCGTCCAGGATGCGCTCCGCGATGGCCACGCGCTCGCCCGCGGTGGACGGCAGGCCCTTGTCGTCTAAGGTCAGGCCTACCACCGAGGCGCCGTACTTCTTCACAATCGGCAGGATCCTGTCCAGCACTGCCCTGTCGCCGTTGACCGAGTTGACCGAGGCCTTGCCGCAGTAGACCCGCAGTCCGGCCTCCAGTGCCTGCGGATTGGTGGAATCCAGCTGCAGGGGCAGCTCAACCGCCTCCTGAATCGCCCGGATCACCCGCGGAAGCATTTCTGCCTCGTCCACGCCGGGGAAGCCCACGTTCACGTCCAGGATGTCCGCGCCGGCCTCCTGCTGCTGCACGGCCACATCCACGATATAGTCCAGGTCGTTTTCCAGCAGCGCCTGCTGAAAGCGCTTTTTGCCCGTGGGGTTGACGCGCTCGCCGACGATGCGCACGCGATCGATGCTGACGGGCATGGTGGGCGTGCAGATCATCGGCGGGACGGTGCGCGATCCGGTGTCCGGGCGCAGATCCCCTATTGCCTCCCGCAGCGCGGCAATGTGCGCCGGGGTGGTGCCGCAGCAGCCGCCAAGCATCACCGCGCCCTCCGCCGCGATCTCCCGCATGGCTGAGGCAAAGTCCGCCGGGCTGAGGCTGTAGGAGCCGTCCAGGGGATCGGGCAGGCCGGCGTTGGGCTTGACGATCAGCGGCAGGCGTGTATGCCCGCGCAGTTCCCTCAGCATGCTCAGGGCTTCCGCCGGGCCCACCGAGCAGTTGATGCCGATGGCGTCCGCGCCCAGGCCTTCCAGCGTGTGCGCCATGGAGGGGATTGTGCAGCCGGTGAAGGTTCGGCCATTCTTCTCAAAGCTCATGGTGACCCAGACCGGCAGCGCGGTGCGCTCTTTGGCCGCGATCAGGGCGGCCCGGGCCTCCTGCAGGTCGGTCATGGTCTCGATGACCACCAGGTCAGCCCCGGCGGCGACGCCCGCGTCCATCATTTCCGCAAAGAGGGACACCGCCTCCTCGAACTTCAGCGTGCCCAGGGGTTCCAGCAGCGCGCCCAGCGGGCCCACGTCCAGGGCAATTATCGCCGCGCTGCCCGCCGCTTCCCGGGCGATGCGCACCGACTGCCCGATGACCTCCGCCACGCTGTGGCCTGTCCCGGCCAGCCGCCGCCGGTTCGCGCCGAAGGTGTTGGCGTACAGCACCTGACTGCCCGCCTCCGCATAAGCACGGTGAACCTCAGCCACCGCGCCGGGGCTGTTCAGGCTCATCAGTTCGGAGATTTCACCCGCCCGAAGGCCCCGCGCCTGCAGCATGGTGCCCATGGCGCCGTCTAAGATGACAAACCGCTCAGGCTGACGCTCCACAGTTGCTTCCCTCCTTGCGATACACACAGCTTTCCCGCAGCGCGCAGTATCCGCAGCCCCGGATCCTGGCCGGCTGCGGCCGGCGGCTCAGGCCGATCACGGCGGTCACCGTCTTGACCGGCACCAGCAAATCAGTTTCCGTCACCGTCACGCCCAGGCGGCGCTCCGCGTCCGCCGCACGCACCAGCGCCTTCTGCAATCCCAGGGGCAGGTCGCCATAGCCCGGGCTGAAGCGGTCGGTCAGGTGCCAGCCGCTGCAGTTCACCCGGATCTCCTCCTCAGCCCCGTCACAGCCGGCTTCGGTCAGGGCGCTGCCGCAGGCGTCCATGATCACGGCCCTGGCCATGTCCCGCTTTTCCCAGGCGCGGAACAGGGCGTCATAGCCCGCGCCGAGGGTGCAGACCAGCAGCGCGGCCCGCTCACAGTCCCCGAGCATCCGCTCCGCTAAATCGCCGGTCAGCGTCAGCGCCGCGCTTGTGAATCCGATGCCGCCATCGGCTGTCCGGTTCAGGTCAAAAGCCCGCCAGACCCAGCGGGGCGTGACCTTTTTCTCCAGCGCCTCTGCCGTCTCCCGCACGGCCGCCCGCAGGGCTTCGTCCGCGCTGCCGGCCCTCAGGCAGCGCAGGGCCATGTCCAGGTCGGTCAGCATACGCCTTTCCTCAGTTCGGTCATCAGGCGCTTCACCAGCGCGACCCGGCGGAAGGGTGTCATGATATAATATCCGCTGACCGCGCTGTCGATCCGCGCCGCGGCCTCCAGGCAGAGCTTCAGGCCCAGGGCTTCGCCTTCCTCGGGACTCAGGCCCTCATAGGCCGCGATCGTCTCCTCATCGATGGCCATGCCCGCCACCTCCCTCTGCAGGAAGAGCGCGTTCTTCTGGCTGACCACCGGGAAGAGCCCGCCTAAGATCGCGCCGCGCAGGCTTTCCCGGGCTTTGAGCAGGTTTTCCGCGGCGCGCCGGCTGCTCACGGGCTGGGTGAGGAAGGCGCGGATGCCGCAGTCCTCCTTCTCTTTCGCCCTCTCCAGCTCGGCGTCAAAGCGGTTCGCGTTCACGTTCAGCGCCCCGCACAGGTACAGGGGCGGCAGGTCGCCGCTCTCCGTCAGGCCCGTCACTGCCCTCGCCAGCTGCCTCGAGTTGAAGTGGAACACCGCCTTGACCGTGTCCCGGCTCTCCCGCGCCACCGGATCGCCCGTCACCAGCAGCACGCTGCTCACGCCCTCCATCGAAAGCCCCATCAGTAGCGCTTTGATGGCGTTCAGGTTCCGGTCGCGGCAGGTCATGTGGGGCAGCGTCTCGATCCCGTACTCCCGCTTAAGCTTGCACGCCAGCAGGCTCGCGTCAATGCTCGCCTTGCCCGTGGGACAGTCCGCAATCGTGATCAGGTCTGCCCCCGCGTCCCGCAGCTCCGCGGCTCCGCGCAAAAAGGCCGCCGGTTCCACCGTCCTCGGCGGATCAAACTCCACCAGGACCGGCCTCTTTCCCTCTTCCAGCAGCCTTCGCAGATCGGACATGTTTGTTCTCCTTTGGGGGTGAATTTGGGGAAAGGGGAAACCTTCTCTGGGAAGAGAAGGTTTCCCACCCAACGTCCAATGCCGCTCTAAAGGTCGCCACTGGCGACACGCGGCAATAGACGTCCCCCAAACCCCCTTTCCTCTTCCAAGAGACTTTCTAAAGGGGTGTTATATCTTATTCCTTTGATGCGGCTTTCATCTGTATTTGCTGTCTTCCGTTGTCTGGTTTTTTACTCTGCCTTTGCTCTCTTTCTCAATTCAACAACCTTGTCCAGAATATCCTCGGCCAACGCTCTTTTGCTCTGCAGGGGGCGCTCCTCGATGCCTTCCTCCGTGATCAGCGCGGCGATGTTGGTGTCCACGTTGAAGCCGGCGCCGGGCTGGGTCACGTCGTTGGCGACAATCAGGTCGAGGTTCTTCTTCTTCAGCTTGGCCTTCGCGTTCTCCCGCAGGTGCTCTGTCTCGGCGGCAAAGCCCACCAGGGTCTGGCTCGAGCGCTTGTTTTTCCCCACCGCGGCGGCGATGTCCGGGTTTTCCACCAGCTCGAGCGTCAGCGGCGCGCCGGACTGCTTCTTGAGCTTCTCCGGGAATCTTTGCGCAAAGCGGTAATCAGCGGGCGCGGCGGCCTGGATGATCACGTCCATGTCCCCGGCGCGGCCCGTGACCGCCTCGTACAGCTCCTGGGTACTCTCCACCCGCACCAGCGGAACATCCGCCGGGGCTTCCGCCGTGGTCACGCCGCAGACCAGCAGGGTCTCCGCGCCTCTCTCCTTCGCTGCCTCGGCAATGGCAAAGCCCATTTTGCCCGAGGAGTCGTTGCTCAGGAAGCGCACGGGATCGAGCCGCTCCCGGGTCGCCCCGGCGGTTACCATGACCCGCAGGCCTTCCAGATCCCGTTTGGGGCAGAGGATGGCCTCAATGGCCTCCACAATGGCTGCCGGCTCGCTCATGCGCCCGGCGCCCTCGTCCCCGCAGGCCAGAAAGCCGCCCTCCGGGCCCACAAAGCGCACGCCCCGCTCCCGGAGGATCTCACAGTTGCGCTGCGTCGCCTCCGCCGTCCACATGCCGGTGTTCATGGCGGGGGCCACCAGCACGGGCGCTTTGGTGGCCAGCAGCGTCGTCGAGAGCATGTCATCCGCCAGCCCCCAGGCCATCTTGGCCAGAATATTGGCCGTGGCCGGCGCCACCACAAACACGTCCGCCGCCTTGGCCAGGGTGATGTGCTGCACGTCAAAGGCACCCTCCCGGGCAAAGGTGTCCACGGACACAGGCCCATTGGAGAGGGTTTCAAAGGTCAGCGGCGCCACCAGCTTCGCGGCGTTCTCCGTCATGATGACCCGCACCGCGGCGCCTTTCTTCCGCAGCCGGGAGACCACCTCCACGCTCTTGTACGCGGCGATGCCCCCGGTCACGCCCAGCACCACGGTCTTGCCTGTCAGCCTCATGCCTCGGTGTTCTCCGCGCCGGCCACCGCGCGGTCATAGGTCACCAGGCCCCGGTCGATCTCCTCAATGGCGATGCGCAGGGGCTTCTTATCCTTCACGTCATCAATCATTGGCATCGCGCCGTCCACCAGCTCGCGGCCTCTGCGGCTGGCTTCCACCACCAGGGTGTAGCGGGTGTCCGCGTGATCCAGCAGTTCCATTACGTTGGGATCCACAATCGACATGGGTTTTCCTCCTTTGATCCTCGCTTGGCGGTCTGCCGCCTTACTTCTCGTCGTCCTCCACCTCGGGGAAGTACCGGCTTGAGCGCTGCCGCTCCGAGAGCACAATCTGCCTGAGGGTTCGGTATGCCGCCGCCGCGTGGCCTGTCCGGTTGACGATCAGGTACCGGTAGCGGTTCATTTCGCTGACCTCCCGGCGCGCGTTGCGCATCCGCAGGTCGATTTCCTCCTGGCCCTCGGTGTTGCGGGCGGTCAGCCGGGCCCGCAGCTCTTTGAAGCTCTGGGGCAGGATGAAGACGCTCACGCAGTCGGGCATGCGCTCCATCACCTGCAGCGCGCCCTGGGTGTCGATGTCCAGCAGCACGTCCTGGCCGCGCTCCAGCCGCTCCAGCACCTCGCTTTTCAGCGTGCCGTAACGGTTGCCGTGCACGGTGGCGTATTCCACAAAGGCGTCCTGCGCCACCAGCTCCTCAAAGCGCTCCTCCGTCATGAAATGGTAGTGCACCCCGTCCGTTTCCCCGCTGCGGGGTTTGCGGGTGGTCGCGCTGACGGAGAAGACCACCTTTTTGTCCTTCGCCCGCAGCATCTCGCCCAGCGTGCCCTTGCCGGCTCCCGAAGGCCCGGAGAGCACTATCAGCATTCCCTTCCGACGTTCCACCATGCGCGCACCTCCGTCAGTCCTCGTCCTCCTGGGCCTTCTCTCCCCGCTCCGGGGCGTTCAGGCGTCCGGCCACCGTTTCCGGCTGCAGGGGGGAGAGCACCACATGCTCTGAATCCAGCACCAGCACCGAGCGCGTGCGCCGCCCGCAGGTGGCGTCGATCACCCGGTTCACGTCCCGGGCGTCCTGGATCATCCGGCGCACCGGCGCTGAGTCGGGGGCAACCACCGCCACGACCCGTCCCGCGCTCACCAGGTTCCCGAAGCCCACATTCAACAGCCGCATGGCCTGTTCACTCCACATTCTGCACCTGTTCGCGCAGCTTTTCGATGGCCGACTTCATGTCCACCACCCGCTGGGCGATGTCCGCGCTGGAACACTTGCTGCCGATGGTATTGGCCTCCCGGTTCATCTCCTGAATCAGGAAGTCCATCTTCTTGCCCGTCTCCCCCTCCGCGTCCAGGTACAGGCGCATCTGGCCGATGTGGCTCTCCAGCCTGGACAGCTCCTCATCGATGGCGCAGCGGTCGGCCACCATGGCCGTTTCCTGGGCGATCCGGGCGGGATCGGGCTCCTCCACCTCCAGCTGGCGCAGGCGGTTCAGCAGCCGGTTCCGGTAACTGACCACCACTTCCGGCGCGTATTCGGCGATCTCGCCCCTCAGCCTTGCCACTTCCTCCAGGTGGCCGCTCAGGTCGGCGCGGAGGCTTTCCCCCTCCCTCGCCCGCATGTCCTGCAGGGCGGACAGGGCGAGATTCAGCGCTTCAGCGCAGCTGGAAGTCACCGGCTCCTGAGCGGGCTCGGTCTCCGCCAGCGCCGCCACCCCGGGCAGGGTCAGCAGCCGGGAGGCCGTCAGGTCATTGACCAGACCCAGGGCTTCCAGCCGGGCCGCGGCGGCCATGTACGCGCCGACCGCCTGCTCATCAATCGTCACGGCGGAAGCGCTCTCCGCCGGAGGCCGCACGGTCACGAAGACCTCCACATGCCCCCGCTTCAGCGTGCCGGTGAGCCCTTTGCGAAGGGTCTCCTCCAGAAAGGACAGGCTCCGGGGCAGGCGGATGGCCAGGTCGAGGAAGCGGTGGTTGACGCTCTTCAGCTCCACCTCACAGCTCCAGCCCTCGCAGACCGCGCTGCCGCGCCCCAGTCCCGTCATCGACCGCATGCCAGCCTCCTTGTCCGGCTTCCTCCGTCTGATCTTCACCCGGGGGAAACCTTGCCTGTCCTCATCCGCAAGCCCGTCACAGGCCTGTTTCTGTCTTCATCATAGCACAATCCGGCACCCATGGCAAGCGCCCTCACCGCAGCGGCAGTGCATTCGCTTACAAACCTATAGCTAAACAACCTTGTTTCCGAGTCTGCGCCTCATCTGTATGGAACCTCAAGCTGCCATCTGCAGGAATCCGATCCATATCTGCTCTATAAAAGTCTTTTGAAGATGGGATGGGGGTCTGGGGGAAGGGAAGGAACTTTTCCTCAGAAAAGTTCCTTCCCTTCCCCCAGAATCCGTAAGCGATTGGCCTCACCGTAGCGAAACCGCGCCCCCGTCCAGGGCTGTGCGCAGCCGCTCCAGCGCCTTTTCCATGGCGGTGCGGGATGCGTTGTCCATGCCGTCTGGCGCGGGCCGGTCGGCGGCGATGACCCGGAACTGATTGCCGCCCTCCTGCTTGAAGCGCCAGGTAAAGGTGGGAACAGCCTCGGCCCGGATGACCGCCGCCTCGCCGCCGGGCGTCACCCGCAGCGCCACCTTCAGCAGCAGGCCCTGCACCGCGCCGTTGTCCCGGCTGTCCTCCAGCAGGGAGCCGATGGAATAGGCGCAGAGCACCTGCCGGCCGTCCGCCGCCGTCAGCCAGGCGGTTTCCTGCACGCGCCTGGAGCCGGTGCCGACGATCAGATCCGCCCCGGCGTCCGCCATGGTCTGGGCCAGCCGCTGCTGGGCCGCGGTGGGTTTGGTCTTGCCGCTGGCGCCCCAGCGCAGAGAGACGACGATGACCTCCGCGCCTTCCCGCCGGGCCGCCCTGATCTCGGCTTCCGCCTGATCGGTCAGGGGCAGCGCCCAGCTGTGGCCGTCCTTTTTCATCTGGCTCTTGCCGGTCTTGTCGACGCTGTCGGTGTAGTGCAGCAGCGCCACCCGCACGCCGGCCACGGTCCGGATCTCCAGCACGGCGCTCTCCTGGGAGGCGTACAGGCCCACGGTTTTCAGCCGGGCGTCCCTGGCCGCGGCTAAGGTGGAAGCCACGCCCTCGTGCCCGTACTGGTACGCCTTGGGGAAGCCTAAGGCCACCGTGTCAAAGCCCGCGCTCTTCAGCATGTCCATGACCTGAGCCGGAGCCACCAGCGTGGACATCTTCCGCCCGGCGTACACCAGGTTTTCGAGGCTCACCAGGCTGAGGTCAGCGCTGATCTCCCCGCGCAGGCCCGCCATGATCTCCGCGAAATCATAGGTGCCAGCCTCCTGATAGTACCCGGACTGCCGCACATCGGTTTCCATCGCCACCGTTCCGCCGAAGAGCAGGGTGAGTGTCCTGTCCGGCGCGTCGGTGGGCGCCTCGGTCGCTTTGGGTTTTGCCGTTGCGGCGGCGGTCTGCTCGGGGGCCTGGGTTTCCGCCCGGACTGTCCCTGCCGGGGCCTGGGTCGGGGCCTCCGAGGGCGCGGCGGGCAGCAGCGGGATATCCCGGATCTCCATCACGGGGATTCCGTCCGCCGTCAGCACCACGGCTCCCTGGCTGCCCGTCAGTCGCACATTGCCCGTCAGCCGGGGCAGTACCAGGGCCAGGCCGATCACCACCAGCGCCGTCAGCGCCAGCGCGCCGATCGTCCCCTTCGATATGCCCCGCTTCGGCCGCCTGCTCAACGGATGATCATCGCGGCCACGATGGTGCCGATCATGGCCACCGCCAGCACCACACACATCACCCGGGTGATGATCTTGTTGCGCTCCGCCTTGCTCTTGCCTGCCATAGTGTCTCTCCTCGTCTCTTTCGGGTCAGCCGCGCTCGCCGTCCGCTTCCGCGGGCTCTTCGCGGCGGGTTACGTTCACCTTGGTCACGCGGCGGCGGTCCATGGCCGTCACCTTTACCTCATAGGGGCCGGCGGTAAAGCCCATGCCCGTCTCGGGAATCTGGCCCAGCTCCTCAGCCGCCCAGCCGCCCACGGTGTCCGCCTCATAGGTATCCTCCATGCCCAGGCGCTCCAGCAGCTCTGCCAGCTGCATGCCGCCGTCCACCTGGATGGAGCCGTCTTCGAGGGTCACCACGTCCTCGCTGACGTCGTCGTGCTCGTCATAGATTTCGCCCACCAGCTCTTCCAGCACATCCTCGATGGTCACAATGCCCTCGGTGCCGCCAAACTCGTCCAGCACGATCACCATGTGGGTGCGGGTGGTCTGGCAGAGCTTGAGCAGCTTTGACAGGTTGAGGGTGGAGGGCGCGTACACCGGCGGCACCATCACCGCCTTGATGTCCTGAATGCCCCGGTGCTGGGCCCGGTAGAAGTCCTTCTCGTGCAGGACGCCCACCATGTGGTCCAGATCCTCGTGATACACCGGCAGGCGGGAATAGCCGCTCTCCCGGAACACGCGCTCGGCCTCGGCCATGCTGTCCGTGTCTTCCAGGGCGGTCACGTCCACCCGGGGCGTCATGATGGACAGGGCGTCCAGGTCGTCAAACTCGATGGCGGAGCGGATCAGCGCGCCTTCCCGGGCGTCCATATCGCCCTCGTGCTGCGCCTCGTTCACCATGGTGATCAGCTCTTCCTCGATGGGTGTCTCGACCTCCTGGGGCTTGAACAGCCGCTTCAGCAGCCGCCTCCAGGCGCTCAGCAGCCAGTCGACGGGCGTCAGCAGCGCCATCAGCCGCTTCAGGTGCGGCGCAAAGGCCATGGCGATGCGGTCGGCCCGATCCTTGGCGATCTGCTTGGGCGAGATCTCGCCGAAGAGCAGCACCAGCAGCGTCATCACCACGGTGGACGCGGTGGGCCCCATGCTCCCGCCCAGCCAGTGGGTGAAGAGCACCGTGGCGATGGCCGTGCCCGCGATGTTGACGATGTTGTTGCCGATGAGGATGCAGGAGATGAGCCGGTCCGATTCCTCGTGCAGCCGGAGCGCCAGACGCGCCCGCTCATCGCCGCCGTCCGCCAGCGTCTTCAGGCGGATGCGGGAGAGGGACAGAAAGGCTGTTTCCGACGCGGAAAAAAAGCCGGAGAACAGCACGCAAAAGCCCAAACCGAGAATCAGTATCCATATCCCTGAGGGATCCATGTACTACCGCAAGCTCCTTTCACGGGGATGCCCCCTGAGCGCGGCAGGCAGCACAAAACCGGCGTCAGGGCTTCCGGGAGGCTGATCCAAGTTCACCACGCTCCTTTTCCGTTCCCAATGGGAACAAAGGCCATTATAGCACGGATCATGGCAGAAATCAAACCGCCGCCAGGGCAATCGCTTACGGATCCTGGGGGAAGGGAAGGAACTTTTCTGAAGAAAAGTTCCTTCCCTTCCCCCAGACCCCCATCCTATCTTCAAAAGACTTTTATCGAATAGGTATAGATTGGGTTCTTTCAGCGGGATCGTGCAGATGGCAGCCTGAGGTTCCATACAGATGAGGCGCAGACCCGGAAACAGGGTTGTTCTTGTCGTCGCATCTTATCCATAGGTTTGCAAGTGATTGCCCTGTGAAGACTGTCTGTCGCTCGCTATCAGCTGATGGCGCCGATGGCTGAAAGCTCTTCTTTGTTGGCCAGCAGGAAGTGCCCCGGCTCCACCTCGGTGAAGACCGGCCTGTCGGTCTCATAGTGGTGGCAGGCGGGATCGTAGGTCTGCAGCTTTTTGCGTTTTTCCACCTCCGGGTTGGGCACCGGGATGGCGGAGAGCAGGGCCTGGGTGTAGGGGTGCAGGGGGCGGCGGAAGAGCTGCTCGGTTTCGGCCAGCTCCACGATCTCGCCCATGTGAATCACCGCGATGCGGTCGCAGATGAAGCGCATCACGGACAGGTCATGGCTGATGAAGAGATAGGTCAGGCCGCGCTCCTTCTGCAGGCGGCTCATCAGGTTGAGCACCTGGGCGCGGATGGACACGTCTAAGGCGGAGATGGGCTCGTCGGCGATGATGAACTCAGGGTTCATCACCAGAGCCCGGGCGATGCCGATGCGCTGCCGCTGGCCGCCGGAGAACTCGTGGGGGAAGCGGCTGGCGAACTCCGGCAGCAGGCCCACAGCCCGGAGGGCGCTGTCCACCCGCCGGTGAATCTCCTCCTTGCTCAGCCCGCGGCCCAGCAGGCCTTCAGACACGATATAGTCGATCTTGGCGCGCTCGTTCAGGCTGGCCATGGGGTCCTGGAAGATCATCTGAATCTTGTCGGTCACCTCCCGGCGCAAGGCGCGGGGGATGGGCCCGGAAATCACCTGATCGTGAAAGCGCACCGTGCCGGCGCTGGCGGGATAGACCCGGATGATGGCCCGGCCGATGGTCGTCTTGCCCGAGCCGCTCTCGCCCACGATGCCGAAGGTCTCGCCCCGGTGCACGTCAAAGCTGACGCCCTTGACCGCCTTGAAGCGTTTGCGCCTCGAGCCGAAGGACACCTCCAGGTTCTCCACGCTGAGGATGGGCTTGTTATCCACGGCTGACACCTCCCAGCTCCTTCAGCTTGCTGATCGCTTTGGGCGGCTCCACCTTGGGCGCGCGGGGATCCAGCAGCCAGGTGCGGGCCCGGTGGGTGGGGCTGACGTCAAAGTAGGGCGGCAGCTCCCGCTTGTCGATGACCAGGGCGTGGGGGTTGCGGGCAGCGTAGGCGTCGCCGGTGATCTCCTGGAAAAGGTTGGGCGGCGTGCCGCGGATGGCGTAGAGCTCCTCCCCCTTCACGCCCAGCTGGGGCAGGGAGGACAGGAGGGCCCAGGTATAGGGGTGGCGGGGATCAAAGAAGATTTCGTCCACCAGGCCCAGCTCCACGATATCGCCCGCGTACATCACGGCCACCCGGTCGGCGATGTTGGCCACCACGCCCAGGTCATGGGTGATGAAGATGACCGTCAGGCTGTACTTTTTCTTGATGTCCCGCAGCAGGTCCAGCACCTGCGCCTGAATGGTCACGTCCAGGGCGGTGGTAGGTTCGTCGCAGATCAGCACCCGGGGGTTGCAGGCGATGGCGATGGCGATGACCACCCGCTGGCGCATGCCGCCGGAGAGCTCGTGGGGATACTGCCGGGCGCGGCGCTCCGGGTCGTCGATGCGCACATCCTCCAGCAGACGGATGACCTCCTCATGCGCCATCTTGCCCTTCATGCCCCGGTGCAGGGTCAGGGCCTCGGCGATCTGCCAGCCGACGGTCTTCAGCGGATTCAGGCTGGTCATCGGGTCCTGGGGGATCATGCAGATTTCACTGCCCCGGATCCGCAGCCAGTCCACGTTCTTTCTCAGCTGGGCCAGGTCGATATAATCCCCGTTTTCATCCTGCCCCGCGGCGCTGTAGTGGCGCATTTTGTCGCCCATGCCATAATAGCGGATGCTGCCCTCGGGGATCTCGCCGTTCTTGTCCAGCAGGCCGATGAAGTTCTTGTTGAGCACCGACTTGCCCGAGCCGCTCTCGCCCACTATGGCGATGGACTCGCCGTCATAGACGTCCAGGCTCACCCCGCGCAGGGCGTGCAGCGTCCGGCCGCGCAGGGAGAAGCGCACGTGGAGGTTCCGGACAGACAGGATCACTTTGCTCATCTCCGGTCCTCCTCACAGGTGGTTCTTGGGATCGGCCGCGTCGGAAAAGGCGTTGCCGATGATGTAGAAGGATATGGTGACGATGGAGAGGATGATGGTAGGGTAAATCAGCTGATAGCGCAGGGATGGGGACATCATCAGCTTGCGGCCCTCGTTGATCAGGTTGCCTAAGGAGCAGATCTCGATGGGCAGGCCCAGGCCGATGTAGGTGATGAAAACCTCGCTGCCGATGGCGCCGGGAATGGACAGGGCCATGCGCAGCATGATGACCGACACCAGGTAGGGCAGCAGGTTGCGTAGGATGATCCTGGCGGTGGACGTGCCAAGGGTGCGGGAGGCCACGTTGTAATCCCGGTCGCGGATGATGAGCACCTGGTTGCGCACAAAGCGCGCCATGCCGATCCAGCCGGTGATGGACATGGCAAAGATGATGGTGCCCATGCCCGGCCGCAGGATGAAGGACACAAGGATCAGTACAATGGTGGTGGGGATGTTGTCGATGATGTTGTACAGCTCGGTGAAGAGGAAATCCAGCTGGCGCACATAGCCCCAGAGCACACCCATCAGGATGCCCACCAGCGCCTCCAGCAGGGCCACCGAGATGCCGATGATCAGCGAGTTGCGGGTGCCGGCCCAGACGCGGCTCCACAAATCCTGGCCGATGGCGTTGGTGCCCAGCCAGTGCACGCTGTCCGCGCTCTGGTTCTTGAGGGGCAGGCCGTTGGGGCCGTTGCTGATTTCCGTGGGGGTGAACTGGCCGGGCAGCATCGGCTGAATGAAGGTGAAGAGCAGCACCAGCGCCAGCACCAGCAGCAGCGCCATGGCGATCCAGTTGCGGCGGAAGGCGCGGATGGTGGAGCGCCAGTAGGAGTAGTTGACCACGCCGGCGCGCTCGGCCTCCTCCTCGTCAAAGGGGGCGAAGGCAAAGAGCTGCTCCTGGCTCAGGTCTTCCTTCAGGGCTTCGGTGACGTGCTGTTCCAGCCGCTCCACCTGGGGATGCTTGATCAGGCCCATTACACTTCACCTGCCTTTTTCGTGAAGCTGATGCGGGGATCGAAGAGGGTCATCAGCAGGTCGCCCAGCATCAGGCCCAGGATGCCCACGCAGGAGAAGATCAGCACAATGCCCAGGATCATCTCGTTGTCCTGCTTGTGGATCACGTCCACCAGCAGACCGCCCATGCCCTTGATGGACCAGATGGACTCGATGTAGATGGAGCCGATGACCGTGTTGAGGAAGGAGGTGGGCAGGTACTGGGCCATGGGCACAAAGGCGTTGCGGAAGATGTGCCGGAACATGATCCGGCCCTCGCCGGCGCCCTTGATCCGGGCTAAGGTGACGTAATCCTTGTTGCTCTCGTCCACCATGTAGCGCCTCAGCCACATGGCGTAATAGGCGATGTTGCCCAGGGACAGGGAGAAGACAGGCAGGATCCAGCTGATCCAGTTGCCCTCGTCAAACCTGAGCTTGATGGACAGCAGCTCCGTGCCGTAGAGCTGGATGAACAGATAGTACACCGCCGCCGGCACCGCCTGAATCAGCACGATGAACACCGTGCCCAGCTGATCCGGGAAGCGGCCCTTGTACTTGGCCATGAGGGTGCCCATGGGCAGGCCCACCAGCATGGAAAACAGGATGGCTAATGAGCCCAGCTGCACGGACAGGGGCAGTTTGGTGCGGAGGATGTCCCACACCGGCTTGCCCCGGTAATACACCCGGCTGGTGCCCAGGTCGCCGTGGAGGAGGCGGGTATAGAAATTCAGCAGCTGCTTCCACATGGGCTGGGTCAGGCCCATCTGCTCCAGGCCGTTCTGAATCTGGGTCTCGGTCATCTTGTCGAAATTGGAAAAATACCCCTCGATGGGCATCTGCCGCACCAGGATGAACACGATGGTCAGGATCAGAAAAAGTGTGAAGAGGGAGCGGGCGAAGCGCTTGAGCAGGTATTTCAGCACGGCAGAACCCCCGTTTCAGCCTCCGCCGGGGCGGAAGCGTCAGTCTTCTGATGCGCGGCGCGCAGTGGTCAGCCTCCGTGTTGTTCCGGGGCCTGACCGCTGTCCGCCGCAGGCTTGTCAATCCGGGAAAGGGGAAACCTTCCTGTTGAGAAGGCTTCCCCTTTCCCCAATGCATGCCGGCTGGCGCGCAGCCGGGTTGGCTGGTATTACTCAGCCAGGGCGGCCTGCCACGCGGCGAAGCTGGCAGCGTTCTCCTCGGCGGTCACGAAGTTCTCGTGCAGGTGCATGAACTTATAGCGCTGGTTGCACAGGCCGAAGGGCGCGTACTCACCCTCGAACACGTCCAGCTTGGTCACCTGGTAGTCAGCCATCTCAGTGCGGTAGGGCAGGATGAAGGCGTTTTCGATCAGGTAGGCCTCGGCGGCGGCGAAGAGGTTGTAGCGCTTGTTCAGGTCAGCCTTCTCGGCCTTGGCTTCTTCCACCATCGCGTAGTAGGTGTTCAGATCGGCCACGGTCTCGGCGTTGTCGGTCTCCAGCATCTGATCCATGAAGTTGTAGTTGTTGCCGGCGGCGAAGGGATCGGTCCAGGTCTCGGGGTCGGCGTAGTCAGCGCCCCAGTTGCAGCGCATGATGGAATACTTGCCGGAGCGGCGGGTGGCGCTCAGGAAGGAGTCGGCGGGGCCGGCGTACAGCACCACGTTGATGTAATCAGTGCCCAGCAGGCCTTCCATCTGATCCTTGATCAGCTGCACCTGGCCGGCCCAGTTGCTGTCGTTGGTCTTGTAGGTCAGCACCACGTTCACGGGGAAGGTGGCGCCGGCGGCGGTCAGCTCGGCCACGGCGGCTTCCTTGTAGGCCAGGGCCTTGGCGGCGCTGCCCTCGGGATCGCTTTCGTCATAGAAGTAGGAGGTGGTGTTGGCGAAGGCGTCCAGGTTGATGAAGTCCACACCGTCCACGGCGGAGAAGGCCGGCGGGGTGATCACGTTCTCCAGCAGGGAGGCGGGATTCTCGGCGTCCTCGGCGGTCAGGGAGTACACGCGGTCCATGGCGGCCATCAGGGAGTAGCGGAAGTTCTTGTTGTTGACGGCGATCAGCCAGTTGGCGGGGCCGTACTCCTCTTCATACTGCGGGTTGAAGTTGAAGCAGTAGAAGTAGCTGTACTGCAGGTCGGAGCGGGTCTTGGTGACCAGCTCGGGATGGTTGGCCAGCCAGTCGTCCAGCACGTCGTTGTCCAGGGAGGCGGAGTCCACCTCGCCGCGCAGGGCGGCGGTGGGGCTCAGGGTGGCGGACTCGGCGTTGTACAGGCGGTTGATCTTTTCGATGTACACATGCTCGGCGTCCCAGTAGTTCTGGTTCTTCACCAGCAGGTGCTCGCTCTGGGGCTCAAAGGTCTCCAGGATGTAGGCGCCGTTGAAATACAGGCTCTGGTTGTCCAGGCCGAAGTCCTTGCCCAGCTCCTCCAGCTGCGGGCCATAGGCCGGCATGAAGGTGACATAGGTGGTGGCGGACAGGAAGTAGGGCACCGGGTCGGCCAGGGTGTAGACCAGGGTGTAGTCGTCCTCAGCCTTCACGCCCACCTCGGCAAAGTCGGTGACCTCACCGTTGTAGTAGGCTTCCGCGTTGACCACGCCGGAGGAGAAGACCTGCTTGGCCACGGCGCTGTCGTACTCGGGGGTCAGGATGTACTTCATGGCCGCCACAAAGTCGTTGGCGGTCACCTCGGCCACCTCGTCGCCGAAGCAGTTGTACCACTTCACGCCCTGGCGCAGGTGGAAGGTCCAGGTCAGGCCGTCCTCACTGTTCTCCCAGGTCTCGGCCAGGCAGGGAATCACATTGCCCAGGTTGTCATATTCCACCAGGGTATCCACCACGTTGGCGGCCATGGCCTGATCCCAGGTCGTGGCGGTCACCAGGTAGTTCAGCGTGCTGACCTCACCGGAGTAAAACACGGTGTAGGTGCCGCCGTCCGCCATCGCGGGCACGCAGGCGATCAGCAGGCACAGAGCCAGCGTCAGGGCGAAGACCTTCTTCATCATCGAGTCCTCCTTCATTTTTGACCGGTCAGAGCCGGTTGGAGCCAAGTTTGAATCAACCCGGCTATACCCTGTTAGGATACAAGTCAATTTTCCGGCTGTCAAGGCATGCTTTTGCATTTTTTCTGTATCGCGGATGCAAATCTGGGGCTGGCTTCAGCGCTCGGGCCCGCCTCCCGCGGCCCTCACCAGCGCCCGGAACAGCGCCAGGGATGGCGGGTCGTGCTCCCACATGCGCTCGGGATGCCACTGCACCCCCAGATAAAAGGGATGGCCGGCCAGCTCAACGGCCTCCGCCACGCCGTCCGGGGCAAGGGCGCTGACGGTCATTCCCGCGCCCGGCGTTTTCACCGCCTGATGGTGCAGGGAGTTGACCCGCAGCTCCGCCTGTCCGGTGACGCGAAAGAGCAGGCTCTCCGTCCGGATCGCCACGCTGTGGGAGGGCTGATCCTCCTCCTCCGCCTGGCGGTGCCTCAAAGCGCCCGGCATCTGGGATGGCAGGTCCTGATATAGACTGCCGCCCAAAGCCACGTTCAGCACCTGGCAGCCCCGGCAGATGGCCAGCACCGGCTTGTCCTTCCGCCCGGCCAGCAACCGCGCCAGCGGGATCTCGCAGGCGTCCCGCTCCACATTGACCTCCCCCAGGCCAGGAATGGGCTTTTCGCCGAAGTACGCCGGATCGATATCCCCGCCGCCGGAAAACAGGAAGCCGTCAAAGCGGCTGATATAAGCCGCCAGCAGACCCTCATCCGCCGTCACCGGCAGCAGCGCGGGCAGGCCGCCCACGGCGCTGACGCCGTCCATGCAGCCCTGGTGGATGGAATAGCGGTGTCTGACCGGGTCATAGCCCGGCAGCACGCCGATCAGCGGTCGGAACACCCTGTCACCTCCTTCAAAAGCCAAACAAGCCAATTATACCATCAGCCCCGCCAAAAACAAGTCCGGGCAAAAAGAGGATTTCGATGCCTCCGCGGCGTATATTGATAAGGTTAAAGAGTACGGAGGGATCGCTATGGAACTGGCCATCGGCCGCCTGCCCCACGGAAAGCGGAATCTCATCACCGACGTACCCGGGGTGCGGGTGGGCCACTGCACCGTGGATCAGGGGGACGCGCACACGGGCGTCACCGTGGTGCTGCCCCCGGGGGAGCATCTCTTCGATCACAAGCTGACCGCGGCCTGCCAGGTTTTCAACGGCTATGGCAAGACCCTCGGCCTGGTGCAGGTGGAGGAGCTGGGCACCCTCGAAACGCCCATCGCCCTGACGGGCACGCTGAATGTGGGCCGGGTGCACGATGCCCTGGTCAGCTGGATGTTAGCCAATGGCTCGGCCTCCCCCATCACCAGCGTCAACCCGGTGGTCTGCGAGTGCAACGACAGCCGCCTCAGCGACATCGCCCTGCGGCCCGTCGGTGAGCAGGAGGTCTTCGCGGCCATCGAAAGCGCGTCGGCGGACTTTGCCCTCGGCGCGGTGGGCGCGGGGCGGGGCACCCTCTGCTACGGGCTGAAGGGCGGCATCGGCTCTTCCTCCCGGCTGATGGACTTCGACGGGAAAACCTATACCCTCGGCGTGCTGGTGCAGAGCAATTACGGCGCCTCCGCCGATTTCAACCGGGCGGAGCTCCCGGCCAACCTCTCCGAGAGCGACCAGGGTTCCATCATCCTGATCGTCGCCACCGACCTGCCCCTGAGCTGCCGCCAGCTGAAGCGGGTGATCCGGCGGACTTCCGTGGCCATGGCGCGGCTTGGCTCCTATATCGGCCACGGCAGCGGGGAGATCGCGGTGGGCTTCACCACCGCCCCCAGGCAGGCGGAGGGCAGCTTCGAGCACGCGCAAATTCTGCGGGAAGACCTGCTCAACCAGCCCTTCCGGGCCGCGGGCGAGGCCGCTGAGGAGGCCATTCTCCTCTCCATGCTCTGCGCTGGCCCTGACCGGGAGCTGAGCGGGCGGCGGGTGCGCTCCCTGCGCGAATATCTGGCGAAAAAGGATGACAAGTGAGGCAGCAATGGATCAGTTTTCGAGAACAAGGCTGCTGCTGGGGGACGAGGGCGTAGAGCGGCTCGCCTCAGCGCGGGTGGCGGTGTTCGGCATCGGCGGCGTGGGCAGCTACGCGGCTGAAGCCTTGGCGCGGGCGGGCGTCGGGGCCATCGACCTGGTGGACAGCGACCGGGTGTCCCTGACCAACCTGAACCGGCAGCTCCCCGCCCTACACTCCACCCTCGGGCGGCTGAAAACCGAGGTCATGGCGGAGCGCCTGCGGGACATCCATCCCGGGCTGAAGGTCACCGAATGGCCGCTGTTCTACACCCCGGACAATGAGGGCGGCCTGGTCTTCACGGACTTTGACTGTGTGGCGGACTGCGTGGACACCGTCACCGCCAAGCTGGGCATTATCTGCCGCTGCCGGGAGGCGGGCGTGCCGGTCATCAGCGCCATGGGCGCGGGCAACAAGCTCGACCCCACCGCCTTCCGCGCCGGGGACATCAGCGAGACCACCGTCTGCCCTCTGGCGAGGATCATGCGCCGGGAGCTGAAGCGGCGCGGCATCGAACACCTGCCCGTGGTCTATTCCACCGAGCCGCCCCTCTCCCCGCTTGAGGAGGCGGCCGAAGCCCCGCCCGAGGGCCGCCGCGCCCTGCCCGGCTCCGTCTCCTTTGTGCCCTCCGTGATGGGGCTGATCTTAGCCGGGGAGATCGTGAAAGCCCTCGCCCTGCCCGAAAGGAAGACCGACGCATGAAACGCGAAGCCTGGTCGGTGCGCAAAGACCTGTTTTACTGCCTGGTGTTTTTGGCCTTTTTCTCTCTGACCTATGGGACGCTGGAGGGTCAGCCCTTCTATTTCGCGGGGCTGTACCTGTGCGCGGACGGGCTGAGGCGCTGCCTGGCGCTGCGGCAGGGTGGCCCGCCCCGCTCCTGGACGGGAGGCTGCAGGGTTTGGTGGAGCCTGTCAACGGCGCTGATCCTGCTGCTGGCCGCCGTGCTGGTGGTGAAGCGCCCTGAAGACCTGACAGGGTACGGTTTCTGGCTCAGCCTCATTGTCACCGTGGTCATCGCGTCTGTCGCGGTGCGGCGCCTTCCCCTGTCAAAGTCCGTCCGTCCGGAAGCCATGCTCCGTTTGCTGAAATCCGCGCGGCAGACCAACACCTTCCGCGTTCTGGAGCTCCAGTCCGCCCTGCTGATCGCGGGACTGTACGCTGCCCCCGCCCTGCTCTGGCCGCTGATGCTCGCGCCGCAGGCGATGCCGCTTCAGCCCCTGCGCCTCTGCTATGCGCTGGCTTTCGCGCTGTCCATATTCGCCTGGCTCGGCACCGGCTGGCTGCTGAACCGACGGGTTCGGAAGGGACGTCCGCCGGAAACCACCCTGGCCATGCTGCTGGGACTCCTGCTGCTGCTGGCGGGGCTGGCGGGCTGCGCACTGACCGGCTTCCCATACGCTTCTGTCTTCATGCTCGCCTTCAGCAGCGGTATGCGGCTGAGCCTGTACAGCATGGAACGGATGGAGGAAAGCGCCAGGGCTGTGTCTGAAGTCTTCGCGGACGTTCAGGACGCTGAAGCCTGGCGGACTGTGCGGACCCTGCAGCAGCACGCCGCCGCCGTCGCCGGGCAGGTGCTCGCCCTGCTGATTCTCACCGGCCTGTCCGTGTACGCAGGCGCTGATGCCGCGAAGCTGGAGGCGGTAGACCGCTTCCGTTCTCTCTTTCTCCTGCCGGCCCTGCTCCTGCTGCTGGCCGCCCTGCGTTTCGCCCTGCGCTTCCCCGTCAGCGACCGCACCCGGGACAAGCTGGAGCGATTCAAAGCCATGCCGGAGGACGATCCCTGCCATGAGGCGCTGAAGGTCCACCTGGAAAAGAAGACCGTGGCAAAGTTCGCCCAGCCCTTCGGCGTCCGTGTGATCCGCTTCATCCTGAAATGGGCCTACCGCCAGCGCCTCAGCGGCGCGGAAAACCTGCGCCGGGACGAGGACAACCCGCTGGTCTTCCTGTGCAACCACGGGGAGATTCACGGGCCCATCGTCTGCGTCTGCAACATTCCCCTGCCCGTCCGCACCTGGAGCATCGACCGGGTGATGATCAACCGGGAGGAAGTGACCGCTTACCTTTACAGGTACACCTTCTCCCGCCAGAGGTGGCTGCTCCCGCCCCTGCGCCGCCCGGTGGCCGCCTTGGCCGCCAGCTTCCTGGTCTGGGTGATGCAGTCCCTCGAGAGCATTCCCGTTTTCCGGGACAAGCCGACCCAGCTGATGAAGACCTTCCGCCTGACCGTGGAAGCGCTCGAGTGCGGGGACAACCTGCTGATCTTCCCCGAGAACCCCAACGCGGTAGCCGCCGAACACGGCTATGAGCGGGAGGGGCTGGGCGAGTTCTTCACCGGCTTCGCCATGCTGGCCGCCATCTATTACAACCAGACCGGCAGGCGCTGCCGCTTTATGCCCTGTTACGCCCATCAGGGCACCCGCACCCTCTGTTTCGGCCATGAGATCGTCTACGATCCCGACCATGACCCCCGGGAGGAGCGGGAGCGCATCTGCCGGGAGGCCCGCTCCGAGATGCTCCGGCTGTGCGCGGAGCAGGACAGCAAATGCGGTAAGCGCTCCTCCCCCGCCTGAAGTCAGCCATCCCCCACACCTGCCGGACGTCCGGCTCACACCACCCGCAAAGGAGGCAGCCCCATGCCCGGAAGAATCGGTTTGATCGCCCTGAGTTCAGCGGAGAAGATTGGCGCGCGCGTTGACCAGATTTTGTCTGAATGGCGCGGCGGAGAACATTTCCTGATTCACGCCGAATGCCCGCGCTTCAGCAGCGGCGAGGGCAAATGCGTCATCGGCGAGTCCGTGCGCGATCTGGATCTCTACATCCTGCTGGACGTGTGCAACACCTCGCTGACCTACCAGATGTTCGGCGAAACCAACCGCATGTCCCCGGACGACCACTATCAGGACCTGAAGCGGGTCATCGCCGCCTGCAACGGCAAGGCAGGGCGGATCAACGTCATCATGCCCTTCCTGTACGAGGGCCGGCAGCACCGGAAGACCGCCCGGGAGTCCCTGGACTGCGCCGTGATGCTGCGGGAGCTGGAGAGCATGGGCGTGCACAGCCTCATCACCTTTGACGCCCACGATCCCCGCCTCCAGAACGTGGTTCCCTTGATGGACGTGGAAAATGTATCCCCCGCCCTGCAGTTCACCCAGGCCTTCCTCGCCGAGTATGAAGACCTGCAGCTGGACAGCGGGCACATGATGTTCATCGCCCCGGACGAGGGTGCCACCGGGCGGGTGGTCTTCCTGGCCTCCGTCTTCGGGGTGAACATAGGCATGTTCTACAAGCGGCGCGATTACACCCGGATCGTCAACGGCAGCAATCCGGTCATCGCCCACGATTTCTGCGGAACGTCCCTCGAGGGCAAGGACGTGATTGTCATCGACGACATGATCGCCTCGGGCGGCAGCATGCTGGACACCGCCCGCCAGCTCAAGGAAATGGGCGCCCGGCGCGTCTTCATCTTCTCCACCTTCGGCCTGTTCACCAGCGGCCTTGCCAAGTTTGACAAGGCCTATGCCAAGGGCTGGTTCGAGCGCGTCTTCACCACCAACCTGATCTGGCAGAAGCCCGAGCTGAAGGAGCGGCCCTGGTACTTCTCCGTGAACATGGATCGCTACATCGCGGCGCTGATCGACACGGCCAACAAGAGCAGCACCCTCTCCAGCCTGATCACCCCGGCGGGCCGCATCCGGCAGATGCTGGATCTGTACGGCAAATTAGGCTGAGACGCGGCTAACGCCTACAGATCCTGGGGGAAGGGAAGGAACTTTTCTGAAGAAAAGCTCCTTCCCTTCCCCCAGACCCCCATCCTGTCTTCAAAAGACTTTTATAGAATTAGGTATGGATCGGGTTCTTGCGGCGGAATCATGCAGATGGCAGCCTGAAGTTCCATACAGATGCGCAGACCCGGAAACAGGGTTATTCTGATCGTCGCTTTTTGTCCGCAGACTTGTAAGCGATTGCCCTGTCCTGGCCTGCTCTGCGCTTGACGCCTTCCCCATCTTATGCTATACTGCCCTTGGTCAGAGACGGCCCGGAGCATATGAGTAAGGAGTGAATGACCATGACCAGGATCAAGACCCTCGAGACCCGCGATCTGTGCGCCAGCGCGGAGAACGGCGGCTGCGGCGAATGCCAGACCTCCTGCCAGTCCGCGTGCAAAACCAGCTGCGGCGTGGCGAATCAGCAGTGCGAAAAGGCTGCGGAGTAACCCATCAGCAGAGCTGCCGTCCTCAACAGACGGCACTTTTTTATGTATATGCGGAGGACTTATGGTTCATCAGTACAAGCTGAACGGCTGCAACATCGTGCTGGACACCTGCTCAGGCGCGATCCACACAGTGGACGAGGTGGCCTATGACATGATCGCCCTGTACAAGACCCGCAGCCGGGAGGAGATTGTGGCGGAAATGCTGGTGAGGTACGCCGGCCGGGAGGACGTGACCGAGGCGGATCTGTACGCCTGCCTGGACGACATCGCCGCCCTGGAAAAGGCGGGCAAGCTCTTTTCGCCGGACATTTACGGGCCCTTGGCGGGCATGCTGAAAAACCGCAGCGGCAATATCGTCAAGGCGCTCTGCCTCCACGTGGCCCACACCTGCAACCTCAACTGCAGCTACTGCTTCGCCAGCCAGGGGCGCTTCCACGGCGAGCGCGCCCTGATGTCCTACGAGGTGGGCCGGCGGGCCCTGGATTTCCTGGTGGAGAACAGCGGCGCCCGGCGCAACCTGGAGGTGGACTTCTTCGGCGGAGAGCCGCTGATGAACTGGGACGTGGTCAAGCGTCTGGTGGCCTACGCCCGCTCCATCGAGGGGGAGAAGGGCAAGAACTTCCGCTTCACCCTCACCACCAACGGCATGCTGATCGACGACGACGTGATCGACTTCTGCAACCGCGAGATGAGCAATGTGGTGCTCTCCTTAGACGGACGGAAGGAGATTCACGACCGGCTCCGGGTGGACTACGCGGGCCGGGGCAGCTATGACCGCATCGTGCCGAAATTCCAGCAGCTGGTGAAAGCCCGGGGCGGCACGCGCTACTACATGCGCGGCACCTTCACCCACGCCAACCCGGACTTCACCAGGGACGTGTTCCACATGGCCGATCTGGGCTTCACCGAGCTGAGCATGGAGCCCGTGGTCTGCGCCCCGGACGATCCCGCCGCCCTGACCCCGGAGGACATTGAGACCGTCAAGGAGCAGTATGAGATTCTGGCCAAGGACATGCTGCGCCGCAGGGCTGAGGGGCATCCCATCACCTTCTACCACTATATGCTGGATCTGGAGGGCGGCCCCTGCATCTACAAGCGCATCTCCGGCTGCGGCAGCGGCACCGAGTACATGGCTGTCACCCCCTGGGGTGACCTCTACCCCTGCCATCAGTTTGTGGGCGATGAAGGCTATAAGCTGGGCGATATCTGGCAGGGCGTGACCAACACCGAACTGCGCGAGGAGTTCCGCGCCTGCAACGCCTACGCCCGGGAGGAGTGCAGGGACTGCTGGGCCCGTCTCTACTGCTCCGGCGGCTGCGCGGCCAACGCCTACCACGCCACCGGTCACATCCAGGGCGTCTACGCGCCCGGCTGCGAGCTGTTCAAAAAGCGGATCGAGTGCGCGATCATGATGAAGGTGAAGGAAGCGGGACTCGCGTGAGCGCTTGCCTTCCAGCCGCCATGCGGAAAGGAGTTTTTCCATGGAGATGCAGACACTTTCCCTGAACGTTCCCAAGGATATGGTTCATTATTTCCAGCATGAGGATCAGAAGCAGTCCTTTGCCCGGAACGCCATGATGCTCTACCCGCTCATTCATGGCATGACCATTTCCCACGGCCGGGCTGCTGAAATTCTTGGCGTATCGAAAACCGACCTGATTGAGTTCTACGATTCCATGGGCATCCCTTATCTGAATCAGAGCAAAGAAGAACTGATGTCCGATCTGGCCACCCTGGATCGGGTGCTGGGGGTGCTGAAATGATCGTTGTTTCGGATTCAACGCCGCTGATCACGCTGATGAAGGCAATGCAGCTGGATCTGCTGCACAAGCTGTTCGGTGAGATTGCCATACCGCAGGCTGTTTTTTCTGAGCTGACCTCAAACTCCTCTTTCAGGGATGAAGCTGATCTGATCAGAAACAGCGATTACATCCGTGTCGTACAGGTTTCACACCCGGATCATGTCGACATTCTCTGCCGCGCCGCCGGTCTGGATCGCGGTGAAAGCGAAGCCATCGTTTTTGCTGACGAATCAAAAGCAGACCTGCTGCTGATGGACGAAGCCAAAGGGCGGCAGGTTGCCCGGAACATGAACATTCCCATTCTGGGAAGCATCGGCATTCTGATCAGGGCGTTTCAGGCGGGACACCTCTCGGAGCAGGAACTTGCGTCCTCTGTTGACCGCATCCGCCATGCAAACCGCCACATCAGCGAAAGGCTGCTCCAGCAAGCGCTGGACATCGCACACGGTGGCTTATGACCCAAACCGAAAACACCGCCATCGTCCTCCGGTACGCGAATTATAAGGAAAACGACCGGATGCTGACCCTTTTCAGCCCCACACGGGGACGGGTGGACGCGGTCTGCCGGGGCTGCAGGAGGCCGAAGTCTCCCCTGCTGAACGCCTCAGAGCTGTTTGCGCTGGGGGATTTTGAGCTGTATGAAAAAAACGGCCGGCAGACCGTGACGGCGGCGCACCTGATCGAGACCTTCTATCCCCTGCGGGCGGACTATGACCGGCTGACCTGCGGCATCTGGGCGCTGAACCTCTGCGAAGCCGTGATTCAGCCGAACCAGAACGACCAGGAGCTGTTCATGCTTCTGCTGCACACCCTGTCCCGGCTGACCTTCTCCGACCAGCCCTGGCCGCCGCTGCTGACGGGCTTCCTGCTGCGCTTTGCCGGCGCGGAGGGCTTCAAGCCCCGGCTGCAGCACTGCGTCCGCTGCGGGAAGCGGCTGAATCCGGAGGAGCCCTGCTGGTTTGACCTGGAGGAGGGCGGCGTGGTCGGGCCTGAATGCCGCCAGCTCCACGACCATCCCCTTGAGAAGCGCCAGCTCCGGTGGCTGAACCAGGCGCTCTCTTCCCCCGCTTCCGCCTGGGTCAGCACGCCCGAGGCCGCCGCCCCCTTCTACCTGATGAAGGCCTATGTGGAGCACCGCCTGGACCGGAAGCTCCGGAGCGCGGCCGTGCTGCCCCTGCCGCAGGAAGAATGACATACCGACCGCCTGCGCGCCTCCGAATCCAACCCTTGACACAGGCGCGCTTCCGGTTTTATAATGCTTTTTTGTACAGCGAGGAGGTGTCCCGATGTAGGGTTGGGGAGAGACGAGGCAACGCAGGACTGAATTTGGAGGAAAGCACATGACCATACAAGCGAGCGCGCTGCACGAGCAGGTGGAAAAGCGGCGCACCTTTGCCATCATCTCCCACCCGGACGCGGGCAAAACCACCCTCACCGAAAAGCTGCTGCTCTACTCGGGCGCCATCCGCACCGCCGGCAGCGTGAAGGCGCGCAAGAGCGACCGCCACGCCCTGTCCGACTGGATGGACATCGAGAAGCAGCGCGGCATCTCCGTCACCTCATCCGCCATGCAGTTTGAGTTCGACGGCTATCACATCAACATTCTGGACACCCCCGGCCACCAGGACTTCTCCGAGGACACCTACCGGGTGCTGGTGGCGGCGGACGCGGCCGTCATGCTGCTGGACGCGGCCAAGGGCGTGGAGGCCCAGACCATCAAGCTGTTCAAGGTCTGCCGGATGCGGGGCATTCCCATCTTCACCTTTGTGAACAAAATGGACCGCGCCGCCAAGGATCCCTTCGCCCTGATGGAGGAGCTGGAGAACGTGCTGGGCATCCGCTCCTGCCCGGTGAACTGGCCCATCGGCGTGGACGGCGACTTCCAGGGCGTGTACCACCGGGACACCCGGATGGTGGAGCTCTACACCGGCGGCGAGCACGGCGCCAAGCAGGTTGAAAAGGTGGACATCGCGGTGGACGACCCCCTGCTGCATCAGGCGCTGAAGGAGAGCTACATCGAGCGGCTGGAGCAGGAAATCGAGCTGCTGGACGTGGCGGGCGACGCCTTTGACCTGGACGCGGTGCGCCGGGGCGAGCTGACGCCCATGTTCTTCGGCTCAGCGGTGACCAATTTCGGCGTGGAGCCCTTCTTAGAGCGCTTCCTGCGCTACACGCCCCCGCCCCTGCCGCGCCTCAGCGACCAGGGCGAGATCGGCCCGGAGGAGCCCTATTTCTCCGGCTTCATCTTCAAGATTCAGGCGAACATGAACCCCGCTCATCGGGACCGTCTGGCCTTCATGCGCGTCGTCAGCGGCGCCTTTGAAAAGGGCATGGAGGTCTGGCATTCCTCCTCGGGCAAGCAGGTGGCCCTCAAGCAGCCCCAGCAGTTCATGGCGGACGAGCGCGAGGCCGTGCAGGAGGCCTTCGCGGGGGACATCATCGGCCTCTTTGACCCCGGCATCTACCGCCTGGGCGACACCCTCTCCGCCGGACCGCACTTCCACTATGAAAACATCCCCGTCTTCGCGCCGGAGTTCTTCAACCGGGTGCGTCCCCGGGACTCCATGAAGCGCAAGCAGTTCCAGAAGGGCATCACCCAGCTGGCCGAGGAGGGCGCCATCCAGACCTTCCTGCGTACGGAAACGGGCCGGGAGGAGTTCATGGTGGGCGTCGTGGGCGTGCTGCAGTTTGAGGTGCTGGAGCACCGGCTGCGCACCGAGTATCAGGCTGAAATCGTGATGGAGCCCATGCCCTTCCACTATGTGCGCTGGGTGGTGAAAACCCCCAGGCCCGTGGAAGACCTGAAGCTCACCTCCACCTCCGGCCGCGCCCAGGATTCCCACGGCCGCCCCGTGCTGCTGTTTGAGAACGAGTGGAGCATCCGCCTGGCCGGGGAGAACAATCCCGGTCTGGAGCTGACCGACACGGCGACAAGATAAGCAGCCCTTGCCAAGAGTTTGAAAGAAGGTTTTATCTGATGCAGCGGGAAGACATCCGCAATATCGCCATTATCGCCCACGTGGACCACGGCAAGACCACCCTGGTGGACCAGATGCTCAAGCAGGGCGGCGTGTACCACGAGAACCAGCAGACCGTCGACCGGGTGATGGACTCGGGCGACATCGAGCGGGAGCGCGGCATCACCATCCTGGCCAAGAACACCGCCGTGCACTACATGGGGCACAAGATCAACATTGTGGACACCCCCGGCCACGCCGACTTCGGCGGCGAGGTGGAGCGGGTGCTCAAGATGGTGGACGGCGTGCTGCTGCTGGTGGACTCCTTTGAAGGCCCCATGCCCCAGACCCGCTTTGTGCTGCGCAAGGCCCTGGAGCTGAAGCTGCGGGTGCTCATCGTCATCAACAAGATCGACCGCCCCGACGCCCGCTGCGACGAGGTGGTGGACGAGATCATGGATCTGCTCATCGACCTGGAGGCCGACGAGAGCATCCTGGACAATCCCATCCTCTACGTCTCGGCCCGCCAGGGCACGGCCACGCTGAACCTGGAGGAGCCCGGCACCGACCTGCGCCCGCTCTTCGACGCCATCCTGAAGTACATCCCCGCCCCCGAGGGCGAGGCGGAAGGCCCGGCCCAGGTGCTCATCTCCACCATCGACTATTCCGATTACGTCGGCCGCATCGGCGTGGGGCGCATCAGCCGCGGCACTTTCCGCGAGGGCATGCAGGTGGTGCACACCAACCTGGAAACCGGCGTCACCAGCCCCCAGTGGCGGCTTTCCGGCCTGTACCAGTACGACGGGCTGAAGCGCGTCCAGGCCAGGGAAGTCTCCATGGGCGATATCGTGGCCATGTCCGGCATGGAGGACATCTCCATCGGCGACACGGTCTGCGACCCGGGCTGCATCGAGGGTCTGCCCTTTGTGAAGATCTCCGAGCCCACCGTCACCATGACCTTCTCCGTCAACGATTCTCCCTTCGCGGGCCGGGAGGGCACTTATGTCACCTCCCGCCACCTGCGGGCGAGGCTCATGCGCGAGCTGCAGACCGACGTCAGCCTGCGCGTCAACGAAACCGAGACCACCGACGCCTTTGAGGTCTGCGGCCGCGGCGAGCTCCACCTGTCCATCCTCATCGAGAACATGCGCCGCCAGGGCTATGAGTTCGCCGTCAGCAAGCCCCGGGTCATCTTCAAGACCGTCAACGGCGTGAAGTGCGAGCCCATCGAGCGTCTGGTGGTGGACACGCCCCAGGCCACAGCCGGCGCGGTCATCGAGAAGATCGGCCGCCGCCGGGGCGAGCTGGTGCACATGTCCGGCGCCGACCGCACCCGTCTGGAATTCCTCGTGCCCTCCCGCGGCCTCTTCGGCTACCGCTCCGAGTTCATGACCGACACCCGGGGCGAGGGCATCATGTCCTCTGTGTTTGAGTGCTACCAGCCCGTCAAGGGCGATATCCCCCACCGCAATGTGGGCGCGCTGGTGGCCCACGAGGCCGGCATCTCCAACTCCTACGGCCTCTTCTACGCCCAGGAGCGCGGCACCCTCTTCATCGGCGTGGGCGTGGAGGTCTACGAGGGCATGGTGGTGGGCCAGAACGCCCGCCCCGGCGACCTGGTGGTCAACGTGTGCAAGGCCAAGCACGTCACCAACATGCGCAACGCCTCCGCCTCCGAGGACAGCCTCCGCCTGGTCTCCATCCACCCCCTTTCCCTGGAGGAGTGCCTGGAGTTCATCGACGACGACGAGCTTCTGGAGGTCACCCCCCAGAACCTGCGCATGCGCAAGCGGATCCTCTCCGCAGGCGACCGGAGCAGGGCGTGGCGGAATCAGAAGTAATGGGAGCTGCTGCTGGGGGAAGGGGGCGGAACCTTCTCTGAAGAGAAGGATTCCTCCCCCTTCCCCCAGACCCCTATCCTCCTCTTCCAAGAGACTTTCTGAAGGAGATCAAAAAGAGCCGGGCTGCTTGGGCCGGGCTCTTTTCCTTTTGCTTTTTACTGCTCTTCCAGTTTTCCCCTCAGCTTCTCCTTCAGCAGCTCATACCTCTTTCTCTTTTCTTCCTTCGCGAAATGCTTCTCCCGGGACTGCTCGGGGCAGCTTTCGTAATTCAGCTTCTGTTCTCCGAACTGCTCGCTGGTCAGGTCAAACACATGGCCGTCCACCGCGTTAAAGCAGTGGACATTGCCGTCCCCCAGGGGCACGCCGTAAACCTTTCCGCCAAAGATGTCCTGGCAGAGGAAGGCGGTGATGGAGCACTGTCCCCAGGTGGGGTTGTCCGGCGTCCATTCATCGCGCATCCGGGGCGCGCAGGTGTCGGCGCACCAGAGGGTTTTCAGCAGGTCATACAGATCACAGGGCGTATCAAGGCCCGGCCAGTCCCCGTTCACGGGCGGCACATCGGCCTGCTCCCAGCCATGAAAATGATACATGTGCTTTCTCTCCTTTTGCGGCGCTGCTTGCGGGTTCAGCCCCATGATAGCCGATTTCCTCCGCGGTGTCAAACCCCCGTTGACCGCCCCGCCGCCTCATGATATACTCTCTCCGTCCGAAATCCATCAACTGAAAGGAGAACCCCATGCAGCTGCACGACATCCTTCACCATTTTGAGGTCACCGCCATCCAGCCCGTGCCCGAGGAGGGCAGCGAGCTGATTTCCATGCGCCATGCGCCCACCGGGGCACGGCTGTACTGGATGCGCAACAGCGAGAAGAACAAGCTGTTTTCCATCGCCTTCAAGACCATCCCCTGGGACGACACCGGCGTCTTCCATATCTTAGAGCACTCGGTGCTGGGCGGCTCGAAGCGCTATCCGGTCAAGGAGCCCTTCCTGGAACTGCTGAAGAGCTCCCTGAACACCTTCCTCAACGCCATGACCTTCCCGGACAAGACCGTCTACCCCGTGTCCAGCCGCAACGACACGGACTTCATGAACCTGACCCGGGTGTACCTGGACGCGGTCTTTGACCCGGCCATCTATTTCAACCCCAACATCTTCCGCCAGGAGGGCTGGCATGTGGAGTGCCGCTCCCCGGAGGATGAGCCCGTGTACAAGGGCGTGGTGTTCAACGAGATGAAAGGCGCGCTCTCGGACGTGGACAGCCGCGCCGCCCTGGAGCTTCAGCGGATGCTCTACCCGGACAGCTGCTACGGCTTTGAGTCCGGCGGCGACCCGGTGTCCATCCCCAATCTCACCTATGAGCGTTTCCTGGAAGCCCACCGCACCTTCTACCACCCCTCCAACGCCATCATTTACCTGGACGGCGACCTGAACCTGGACGCGGTGCTGGCGCTGGTGGACGGCGAGTATCTCAGCCGCTACACCGCGTCTGATGCCGTGCACGAGATCCCCTGGCAGCAGCCCGTGCCCTTCCAGCGTCGGGAGCGGGTGTACCCCGTGGCGGCGGAAGACGCCCTGGAGCACCGCACCCACATCGCCCTGGGCAAGGTGCTGGGCGCGTGGAACGAGCGGGAGAAGCTCATGGCGCTGGAGCTGCTGGGCGAGGTGCTGATGGGCAGCAACGACGCGCCCCTCAAGCGCGCCCTGCTGGACACCGGGCTGTGCCAGGACGCAGCGATGGAAGTGGAGGATTACCTGCTCCAGCCCTACGGCATGCTGCGCATCGTCAACACCGACGCCGAAAGCCGCGAAGCCCTGCTGAAGACCCTGCGGGAGACCGTCGGGGGGCTGGTGCGGGACGGCCTGAACCGGGACGACCTCAGCGCGGCCCTCGACCGGATGGAGTTCAGGGACAAGGAAGGCCGGGAGCCCCGGGGCCTCATCCGCAACTTCCGCCTGCTGTCCTCCGCCCTGCACGGGGGCGATCCCCTGATGTTCCTGGGCAGTGAGCAGGCCTACGCCTTCCTGCGGGCCCAGCTGGATACCCGCTACTATGAGGAGCTGCTGTCCTTCTGGCTGCTGGAGGAGGACGGCCAGGCGCTGCTGACCCTCCTGCCCTCCCACACCGCTGAGGAGGAAGCCCGCAAAAACGAGGCGGACCGCCTGCACGCCCTGCGCGAGAGCTGGACGGAGGCGGAGCTGCAGCAGGTGATGCAGGAGAACGCGGCGCTGGACGCCTGGCAACAGTCCGCGGACACGCCGGAGCAGCTGGCCACCATGCCCGTCCTGCCCCTGAGCGAGGTCAGCCCCGAGCCCTTGCCCTGCTCCACCGAAGAAAAAGCCCTGCCCGGGGGACAGACGCTGCTGATGCATCCCTCCCGCCAGCAGGGCCTCGCCGCGGTCAGCCTGTACTTCTCCGTGGCGGACTGCACCGAGGATGAGATGATCGACCTGGACATCCTGTCCGGCCTCATGTCCAACCTGCCCACCGAAGGCCACACCGGCCCCGAGCTTCAGCGCCTGCTGCGCTCCCGGGTGGGCAGCCTGAATTTCTCCCTGACCTCTTACAGCCGCAAGGATCACCCGGAGGTCTGCCAGCCTTACTTCATCGTGAGGACGAAATTCCTCACCCAGTATCAGGCGGAAGCCCTGGGTCTCGTGGGTGAGATCCTGACCGGCACCCTGCTGGACAATCCGGCCCTGATCCGGGAGCTGCTGCTGCAGTTCGACGAGGCGGCCCGCCAGTCCATCATCGGCCGGGGTACCACCTACGCCGTGACCCGGGCCATGGCGGGGCTTTCCGCTGAAACCGCCTTCCAGGAGCTGGTCGGGGGCTATGAGAACTACCGCCGCCGCCACGCCCTGCTCCAGCGGGAGGATGGCCTGGAACAGCTGCTGCCCAGCCTGAAGCGGCTCGCTGAGCGCGTGTTCACCCGAGCCCGGCTGACGGCCTCCGTCACCGCGGCGGAAGCCCTCTCCCTCGACCCGCTGATGGCTCTCCTGCCCGAGGGCGCCGCGCCCGCGTCCCGGGAGATGGCCTGCCATCTGGACATTCCGGCGCTCCAGGGCATTGTGATTCCCGCCCCCGTGTCCTACAGCGGCTGGGCGCTGACCCGTCCGGCGGAGGACCTTCCCGCGTGGAAGGTGGCCTCCACCATCCTCTCCCTGGAATACCTGTGGAATGAGGTGCGGGTGAAGGGCGGCGCGTATGGCGCGGGCGCGAATATCAACAGCCTTGGGCAGGCCTCCTTCTACTCCTACCGCGACCCGACGCCCTTCGCCACCCGCGGTGCCGACCAGGGCGCGGCGGCCTTCCTCCGGGGCTTCCTCTCCGGGCGGACGGAGCTGGAGCGCTATATCATCTCCACCATTTCCGGGGAGGAGCCGCTGATCTCCGATACCGACCTGAGCCCCGCCGCCGACGCCTGCTGGTTCCGCGGCATCACCGAGGAGAAGCGCCGGGAGGATCGCCGCAGGATGATCGCGGTGAAGCCCGCCGACCTGGCTCCCGTCTGCGAAGCCCTGACCGGCGCCGCCCGCTTCTGTACCGTCGGCGCGAAGGCCGCCTTGGCCCCCTTTGAGGCCGAGGGCATGGCGATGGAGTCGATCTGACTTACCTCTTGATCACCGTACAGTCCTTCACAAACTCCCCAAAGCGTTCCAGGAAGTCCCGGTACTCGGCCTCCTCGGTGATCCACACGATGACCCACGCCTTTTCAATGCCGAGGTTTTCATAGGCCTGATGGCGGTGGTTGCCATCGTTCAGCTCAAAGCCGCCGTCCACGTAGTGCACCATCAGCGGCGGCAGGTCAGCCCCGTCCCGGATGGCCTTCTCCAGCTGCGCCACGTGCTGGGCGAACCAGTCCCTGTCGATGCGGTACTTCATGCCCTCCTCCGGGCCGGCGCAGCGGTGGAACAGGCTGAGCGGCATCAGGGCCGGGCTGAAGTAATAGCGGTCGAAGAGCTTCAGCCCGTCCGAAAAGGGAATGTTCCGGCCGTCCTCATTGAGGTACAGGTGAATCCATGTGTCCAGCTTGCCCGCCTCCGCGTAGGCCTTGGCGGAGGTCAGCGTGTCGCTGTAGCGCAGCATGGCGGTCTCCTTTCTGCTGTAGACAATGCGCCTGATGGTATCGTAGGACAGAGCGTAGTCCCCGGCCAGCGCTTCCATGCTCCGGCCCCGGGTGAAGGCCTCCCGAATGGCGGCGTTCCGTTCCCGGATATACTGCTGATATCCGGAGGATTCGCCCCAGCCCTTCTTCTCCTGCCTGGCCGGCACATAGATCGTTTCCCCGGACACATAGCGCTGAATCTGCTTCAGCAGGTTTTCCGGAAAGATATCCTGCGCGTTCCGGTACTTCATGGCTCCGTCCCCCCTTCACGCAGGATCATAAACCATCCGGGGCGAAAGGAAAAGACCGTGTTTGACTGTAAGTGTTTTTGACACTGCCTCCTTACTCCGGCACGTACACAAACTGCAGCATCACATAGCCCTCCAGCTCGCCCACCCGCACCCGGGCCCAGATGCCGTCGGGCAGGGTTTCCAGGATGATCAGCGGCTGATGCTTGTACAGGCGGGTCAGGATGTCCGCCGCCGTGTTGGGCGCCTCCCGCATGTTCAGGGAGGAGTCGTCCGCCACGTTCTCCACCGAGGCGATTACCGCGCCTTCGGGCAGGTTTTCCGTGCTGACGGGGATCAGGGTGGGTTTGGGCGCGGGGGTCACCGCGGGCGGCACCGTGGCCGAGAAGGAGACCTCCAGGACGGGCAGGGCTTTGTCCTCCGTGCCGCCCTCCTCGATGGTCACTCCCGGATAGTAGAAGGCCATGATGTCCTCGCAGGTCTTGCCGTACTTCTTCGCCATCCATTCCGCGCCGCGCTGGCTCATGCCCACGCCGTGGCCGAAGCGGCGGCTCTCGATCACCCAGCCGTCGTCGGTTTCCTCCAGGCTCACCAGCTCGTTGTCGCTGCCCGCAATGCTCAGATCCAGCGCCCGGATCAGTTCCGGGAAGATCGGCAGGGTCAGGCTGGTGGCCTCGCTGCCCTGATAGTCGCTCAGCCAGGGGGTGGGCTTCGGCGTGGGCGGTGCGGTGACCTCCGGCGAGGGGGTCAGGGCCGGGCTGCCCGTCAGGCTCAGCTCGTCCTCCTCCGGCTCGGCGGTCAGCCAGCGCCTGGCCTTCCAGGTCACCGTCAGGCTCAGTTCGGTCAGGTAATCGTTTTCCTCGCCGTGGGCCGCGCCGCCAAGACTCAGGCCGTCGATGCCCGTCAGCATCAGGGAGGAGAAGTCCGTATCGTAGCCCTTGCGGCGCATCTCGCCGGCAAGGGCTTTGTGCACGATGGCGAGAAAGGCCTCGGGCAGGTCAGCCGCGTCCTGGCGGAGCCCGGCGCGCTTCACCGGGGAGGCCGGGTTCTCCAGATCATAGGGATCGTCGGTGATCTTGTAATACGCCCAGTCTGTCCGGTCGAACCACACGTTTTTGACGCGATCGGTCTGGCCGCCGTTGCTGGCGCTGTAATAGCAGGTGGCCAGCTGGCCCTGGTACATGCCCACCTTGCCCCGGGTTTCCGCCACCGCCTGGGCCGCGTTGCGGTTGCCGGCGCTGACGCCCCGGAAGACCTGGTCCGCTGTGGTGTCCACCACATCCCAGGCCCGGTCGGTCCGGACGCGGCTCAGGGCGTAGGTGCGGGCGCAGATGGCCTGAGCCTTCAGCGCCTCCAGCGGGAAGGAATCGCTCATCTCATAGGGCACAACGCCCAGCAGGTAGTCCTCCAGGCCGATGGTCAGCACCGGCTGAAGATTTCCGGCGGAGATGGTCAGGTTCAGGTCGCCGGGATAGAGATTGCCCCCGGCCGTGAAGCGCAGTCCGCCGTTCTCCCCGTTCTCCCCGGCGTGGCGCACCAGGGTCAGCTCGCTGCCGGCGGTGAGGATCATGCTGTCCCCATATACCCGGATGCGGCCGTCCTGCAGGGCCACGGTGACCTGGCTGCCCCAGGGCAGGGCCAGCTCCGCCTCGCCGCAGCGCAGGGTATAGTTGCCGTCCAAGATCAGATCGGCCCGGGTGGTCAGGTTGAGGCGCCGCAGCAGCACCCGCAGCTGGGGCACTTCCCCCGCGGCTGAAGCGCGCTGAAGCGGCAGCAGGCTGAAGCTGACGGCAAGGCAGGTCAGCAGGGCAGCGATGCGCATCATCCACTGACGCATCTGAACACCTCCTGTGATTGACGGACGGCCGCGCACCGGCTGGCGCAGCCTCATCCCAGATCCGCGAAAAAGGTCTCCGGCTGAACCAGACGGGTGAAGCAGCGCCCTATGCGCTCCAGCAGCACCACCCGCAGGCCGTCTCCCTCGGCCTTCTTGTCCCGGCGCAGGGCGGCCCGCAGCTGATCAGCCGGGATCTCCGGCAGGCGCGCCGGCAGCCCCAGGGCCGTGAGCAGGGCTTCGATGCGGGCGGCTGTGCCCGGTTCGGTCAGCCCCTGCTTTTCGGACAGGCGGGTGATGGCCGCCATGCCCGCGGCGACGGCCTCCCCGTGGTGCAGCCCGCTGTAGCGCTGGCAGGTTTCCACCGCGTGGCCGAGGCTGTGGCCGAAGTTGAGGATGGCGCGCTCGCCGGTGTCCAGCTCGTCCCTGGAGACAATATCGGCCTTGCAGGCGATGCAGCGCCCGAGGATCTCGTCCATCCGCACCATCAGCCCCTGCCGGCCCAGGGGCGCGGCCTCCTCCAGCAGGCGGAACAGGTTTTCGTCCCGGATCGCGCCGTACTTGGCCACCTCGCCCAAGCCGTCCCGCCAGAATTCCTCCGGCAGGGTGTCCAGCGCCCGGGGATCGCAGAGCACCAGCGAGGGCTGATGAAAGGCCCCCACCAGGTTCTTGCCCTCAGGCAGGTCTACTGCCACCTTCCCGCCCACGGAGGAGTCCACCTGGGCCAGGAGGGAGGTGGGCAGCTGCACAAAGCGCACGCCCCGCAGCCAGGTGGCCGCCGCGAAGCCGCCCAGGTCGCCCATGACGCCGCCGCCCAGGGCCAGCACCGCATCCCGGCGGGTGATGTGGTGCTCCGCGAAAAAGCGGTAGAGCTCCGCCGCCTGCTCCAGACACTTGGTCTTCTCGCCGTGGGGCAGGGTGACGGAGACCGCCCGCAGGCCGCTCCCCCGCAGGGAGGCCAGCACCCGCTCCAGATAGATCGGGCCCACCCGGTCATCGGTGACCACCGCCACCGCAGCTTCGCCCAGGTGTTCCCGGACAAGCGGCCCCGACTGATCCAGCAGACCCGGGGCGATGTGCACCGGATAGCTCCGGGAGCCCAAGCTGACTTCGATTGTACGCATACCCGCTCCTGCACCCTTTGTATTCTGTCTTGCGCCGCGCGCCCGCTTCAGACACAAACCGGCCGGGCTGTCTTTCCCCATCATTCGACATGCCCGGCCGGAAACCCTCTTTTTCTGTGCGTCTGAACTGTAACAGATGATGGGAGTCAGATCTCCCTTCCCACCGCCGCCGCGATCTGCCGGATGTCCTTCATCACCTCGTCGAAAGCATCGGGGGTGATGGACTGCTGACCGTCGCAGAGAGCGTGCTGGGGATCGTTGTGCACCTCGATCATCAGGCCGTCCGCCCCGACGGCGATGGCGGCCCGGGCCATGGGCTCCACCATCCAGCGCTTGCCCGTGCCGTGGGAGGGATCGACGATCACCGGCAGGTGGGACAGGCGTTTGACCACCGGCACCGCGCCGATATCGAGGGTGTTGCGGGTGTAGGTCTCAAAGGTACGGATGCCCCGCTCGCAGAGGATCACGTTTTCATTGCCCTCGGACATGATGTACTCCGCGCTCATCAGCCACTCCTCGATGGTGGCGCTCATGCCCCGCTTCAGCAGGATCGGCTTGCGGGTGCGCCCCAGCTGCCTCAGCAAGTCGAAGTTCTGCATGTTTCTCGCGCCCACCTGGATGCAGTCCACATCCTCCACAAAGCGCTCGATGTCATTGGGACTCATCAGCTCGGACACGATGGGCAGGCCGGTTGCCTCCCGGGCGGCCTTCAGCAGCTCCAGTCCCTCGTACTTCAGCCCCTGGAAGGCATAGGGGGAGGTTCTGGGCTTGAAGGCCCCGCCCCGCAGGATGGCCGCGCCGCTCTCCTTCACCGCCGCCGCCACGCCGGTGATCTGCTCCCGGCTCTCCACCGAACAGGGGCCGGCCATCACCGCCAGCCGGCCGCCGCCCACGGCCACGCCGCTGACATCCACCACCGTGTCCTCCGGGTGGAACATGCGGTTGGCCTTTTTGTAGGGCTCGGCCACGTGCATGATGCGCTCCACGCAGTGGTAGGATTCCACCCGGGTGCTGTCGATGCGGGTGGTGTCGCCAATCAGGCCGAGGATGGTGATCTCCGAGCCGTATACCGGGTTGACGGTGATGCCGCCCTGGCTGGTGAGCAGCTCGGTCAGCTGGTCGATTTCCTTCTGCTGGGTTCCCTGGCGAAGCACAATAATCATGTCCGCTTCTCCCTTCCATATCCGCTGTCACAATCTGTATTCCTTTGGCAAAAGAAAACAGGCACTCCGCAAAGAGTCCCTGTCCGGGCCCGGAGGCGTCCCTCACTCTCTGCGCTCACACCCAAAACCCCGCAAAGGCGGGGCAGGCAAACGCAAACCGCTTCTGAACGCTCATCATCCGTACCTCCCGGCAAGATTCACCTTGATTATAGGGGACGGGCCCTGCCCTGTCAAGCAAAGTACACAAGGAGAACAATCGGCCCGGAGGCCGCCTGGGGGCGAGCTTTGGACGCCCGCCCCCGGCAGGGTCACACGGTGCCGAAGGTGACAAACTTCTCCTTGGGCGGGCGCACGGGGCTGGTCTCGAGCTCGTGCAGGAGCAGCGCCGTCTGGCCCTCGGGGCTGGTGACCACCTCGCAGGCGGCCTTCAGGCTGATGTACTTGCGGGCGTCGGGTTTTTCCAGGCCCTGGCAGACCCAGCCGCACTTCTGTACATCCTCGGCACAGCAGGTCATGGCATAACGCCCGAAATAGTAGAAGCCCCGGGGGAAGGAGGAGTCCGGGTAGGGCTGGCCCACCAGGCGCACCTTCTTGCCATCGTAGCGCTCAGGGTGATCCATGGCGTCCAGGTAGAAGATGCCATAGTTCTCCTCGCTGATGTCGATGACCTCCGCCTTCATGTCGTAGGGCAGGTCCTCGTCGGACACGCCGTCCTCGGTGGAGCCGTCGGGATTCTCAAACAGCAGGTTGGCACTGGGATTGAGCGCCCGCAGCTGCTTGCGCCAGGCGGACTTGTTGAAGTCCGGCCCGCAGCGGTTGATGAGGATCAGGTCGGCGTCCTTCATCGGATCGGTCATGATCTTGCTCATGTTGGTCATGTAATTGGCGAAGGTGGTGGCGTCGGCCAGGCAGATCACCTGTACCCACTGCCAGTAGGGCGGCATGCGCACCTGCACCACCCTGTCCATGCCCCACATGGAGTTGTACTCGATGATGACCCGCTCAGGCTTGTGCTGGGCGTTCAGCTCCTTCAGCCGCAGGGCCGTCAGCTCCTCCGCGCTCTCGAGGGGTTCCACCACCGCGTTGGCCTTCTTCAGCACGCTGTCCTCCAGCTCCTCCATCCCCTCCTCGCACAGGAGGATCAGGGTTTTCTGGCCGGTGGAAAAGCCCTCGTCCGTCAGCATGGTGCGGATCATGCTCGTCTTGCCGCTCTCGAGAAAACCGGCCAGCATATAGACCGGGATCAGATTCCGTCCGCTCATGCCCTGAACAGCTCCCTCAGCGCTTTTTCGTCCACATTCGCACCGATCACGCAGAAGCGGCCGGTGTAGTCCGGGCTGCCGTCCCGAATCTCGATCTCGCCGGGCACCCAGTCAAACTGGAACCAGGCGCCGTCTTCCTCCTGCAGCACGCCCTTGGCCCGCAGCACGCGGCCGTACTCCTCCTCGTCGGAGAGCTGTTCCAGCATGCCCCGGATCTCCTCGCGGCTGTAGCGGTTGGCCGTCTCCACGCCGATGTTCTGGAAGACTTCGTCCGCGTCGTGCTCGCCCTCGCCGTGGTGGTGATGATGATGGTGGTGATGCCCATGCTCGTCATGGTCGTGATGATGATGCTCGTGCTCGTCCTCATCGTCGTCATGATCGTGGTGATGATGCTCGTGCTCGTCCTCATCATCGTCATGATCGTGGTGATGATGCTCGTGCTCGTCATCATCATCGTCGTCGTCATGGTCGTGGTGATGATGCTCGTGCTCGTCATCATCATCGTCGTCGTCATGGTCGTGGTGATGATGCTCATGCTCATCCTCGTCGTCATGATCGTGATGGTGATGCTCGTGCTCATCCTCATCCTCGTCGTCCTCGTCCTCCATGGGCGGGAACTCGATGGGGCGGCCGTTCTCGATCACGTCCAGCATGAAGTCGGGCTCCATGTCGTCCCAGGGCGTGGTGATGATGCGGGCCTCGGGATGGGTCTCGGCGATCAGCACGCGGCTCTTTTCCACCCTGGCGGGATCCAGCAGCTGGGTGCGGCTGAAGATGATGGTGGAAGCGCTCCTGACCTGATCCACGTAGAACTCGCCGTAATTGCGCATGCACATCCGGGCCTTGCCGGCGTCCACCACCGTGGCGCAGCCGCCGATCTCGATCTCGGGATGGGTCTGCTTCGCCTTTTCGATCGCGGAGAGGATCTCGCTGAGCTTGCCCACGCCGGTGGGCTCCACCAAGATCACAGTGGGCTGGTACTTGGTGATCAGCTCGTCAATGGCGTCCTGGAAGTCCCCCGCCAGGGTGCAGCAGATGCAGCCCGCGTTGAGCTCGCTCACCTGGATGCCCACGTCCTTCAGGAAGGCGCCGTCCACGCCCACGTCGCCGTACTCATTTTCAAGCAGCACCACCTTTTCATTGCGCAGGCGGCCTGTCAGCAGCTTTTTGATCAGGGTCGTTTTGCCGGCCCCGAGAAAACCGGAAATCACATGAATCCGAACCATAGATGTATCGCTCCCGTTTGATATACTGAACAGCGGAAGGCCGTTGTTCACTACCTATTATAGTACCGCTGTCAAGGGGTTTTCCCTTCGGGTATTCTCCAAATACCTGCAGAAAGCCCTCCGGAAAGCCCCAAATTCCCCTTTGACCCCTCTTGACATCCACCCGCCGCAATGCTATAATCCCTGTTGTTTCCAAGCAGAAGCTGCCCGCTTCTCACCCAGGCTGTTCGGCGGCCGGGTTCATGGCGACCTGCTCCTTCCGGGGCAGAGCGGTTTGATTGATGAGCGGCGGGCGCTGGCCCACCGCTTTTTCAGCGGATGATTGACACATGGTTGGAGGTGCATGGACATCGCTATCGATCTGATGATCAACGAAGAGATTCGTGACCGGGAAGTTCGCGTGATCGACGAGAACGGCGAACAGCTCGGCATCATGCCGACGCAGCGCGCACTGGCGCTGGCGGAGGAGCGGGGCCTGGATCTGGCCAATATCCAGCCGGCTGCGCGGCCTCCGGTCTGCAAGCTGCTTGACTATGACAAGTATCGCTACGAGCAGGCACGGCGTGAGCGCGAAAACCGGAAGAATCAGCGGGTCGTGGAGATCAAGGAGGTGCAGCTGTCTGCCACCATCGAGGAAAATGATGTGCTGACCAAGGCAAAGGCCGCCATCAAGTTCCTGGAGGGCGGAGACAAGGTGCGCGTCTCCATTCGCTTCCGCGGCCGCCAGATCACCCACAGCGAAATCGGCCTGAAGGTCATGCAGGATTTCGCTGAGCGCTGCAAGGATGTCAGCGTGGTGGAACGCCGTCCCATGATGGACGGGCGGCACATGATCATGATTCTCGGCCCCAAGGCCGCCAAGAGCTCCTTCGCGGAGCGCAAGGCCGCCCGGGAGGCGAAGGAAAAGTCTGCCCAGGCCGCTTCACCCGAGGCGGAAGAGTAACCCTGCAAGGAATCCCCTCTCCTGGGCCGGACGGCTCAGGCGGACGATCAAACGGAAGGAGGACACCCACATGCCTAAACAGAAATCGCATCGCGGTGCTGCCAAGCGCTTCTCTTTTACCAAGTCTGGTATCGTCAAGCATAAGCAGATGAACGCCAACCACCAGGTGCACCTCAAGACCACCAAGCGCACCCGCCATCTGCGCTCCGCCGGCATTGTCGACAATGCCGCCGAGGCCCGCACCATCCACAAGATTCTGCCCTACAAATAAGCCCGCCGGCTGGCAAGGAGGAATGATTAATGGCACGCATCAAGAGAGCTGTGAATGCTCAGAAGAAACGCCGCAAGGTCATGAAGCTGGCCAAGGGCTACTGGGGCGCGAAATCCAAGCAGTACCGCGCCGCGACCGAACAGGTGAGGCGCTCCCTGCGCTATGCCTATAAGGGCCGCAAGCTCCGCAAGCGCGAGTTCCGCCGCCTGTGGATCACCCGCATCAACGCCGCTGCGCGTCTGAATGGCATGAGCTATTCTACCTTCATGAACGCCCTCAAAAAGCTGAACATCACCCTGAACCGGAAGATGCTCGCTGACCTGGCTGTGAACGACCCCGCCAGCTTCACCAAACTGGTGGAGCAGGCCAAGAATGCCTGAACACACCCCGCTCCGCGGAGCCATGCGCCCGCGGAGCGGTTTTTCAGGAGGCAGCCATGATTCAAGCCGCGCTCTTTGACCTGGACGGCACCCTCACCGACACCCTGCGGGACATCGCTGACGCCATGAACCGATCCCTTTCGCGCCTCGGCCTGCCCGCCTTCCCCATCGACGCCTACCGGTACCTGGTGGGCGACGGCGCCAAAGTGCTGGCCCGGCGCTGCGCGGGCGGCCATCCGGAAATGGCCGGGGAGCTGCAGGCCATCTACCAGGCGGATTACGAGCGCCACACCCTGGTCACCACCCGGCCCTATGACGGTATCCCGGAGCTGCTGACGGCCCTTAGGGAGAGGGGCGTCAGGACCGCGGTGCTCTCCAACAAGCCGGACGCTGACACCCGGGGCGTGGTGCGGCACTTCTTCACAGGCAGCTTCGACCTGGTGCGCGGCCAGCTGCCCGGCGTGCCCCTGAAGCCAGATCCCACCGCCGCCCTGTCCATCTGTGAAGCGCTGGGGCTTCCCCCGGAGCGCTGGCTCTATTTCGGGGACACCGCGGTCGACATGACCTGCGCTCGCAATGCCGGCATGCATCCCGTGGGCGTCACCTGGGGCTTCCGGGAGGCGGAGGAACTGCGGGAAGCCGGGGCGGAATCCCTGATCAGCCGCCCGGAGGAAGCCCTGTCCCTGCTCAACCCATGAGTCACCCTTTGTTCACCCCTGACACGATTGGAGGTATAAGCCATGACACGCAAGACTGTTTCCGCCGTGATGGCCGTACTGATGGCGCTGGCGCTGTTCCTGCCCGCGGCTCAGGCGGACGGCTGGACCATGTTTGTCTACACGGAAAACGGCAAAGCCCTGAACGTCCGCTCCAGCATGGAAACCGGCTCGGAGAACATCATCGGCTATCTCGCCTATGCCACCCCGGTGACCGTGTACAGCTACGGCGTCGGCGGCTGGGCGCAGATTGCCTACGGAGCCGGCAGCGCCTACGTCATGTCCCGCTATCTGGTCAGCCATCAGCCGCCGCCCGTCTCCCAGATCAGCACACCCCGGCCTCAGGGCAACAGCAGCACCCCCAAGACCACTCCATCTCCCGCCGCTTCCACCTCCACCAAGGACGCCGTGACGGTTGAAGAAATCAACAGCCTGCTGCGCAATGCCCGGGTCGTGACCCCCTACCAGATCACCGTCCGGCCTCCCCGCGCCAGCGGCTGGGTGTACGTCCGCTGGGTGCCCAGCCGGAACGCCAGACCCCTGGCCACCTATCCCGCCGACTCCCAGCTGACCGTGCTGGCCGAGCTGAAGGACTGGTATCAGGTGCAGGATCCGGCCAACGGCTGTGTGGGCTTTGTGTACAAGAGCTATGTGGTGAACTGACCCTCAAAAACCAATCCGCAAGTGAGGTCAATCTATGCGTCGAACGCTGAGATGCCTGATGGCCCTGCTCCTGGCCGCCCTGCTCCTCCCGGCTCTGGCGGAGGAAGCCGCTCCGGAGGCTGAAGCGACGCCCCTGCCGGAAACCGAAGCCACCGCCGCGCCTGAGGCTGAAGTCACCGCCACGCCGCAGCCGGCGAAGGGCTATGTGCTGGTGGGCTGGGGCGCGGGGAACTACGGCTGGCTGCCCTTGGCGGCTGAGGGCGAGGAGTACGTCTATCCCCTGACCCAGCGCATGGCGGACGGCAGCACGGCCGTGAATTACATCCATGTGACCGACGAGGGCGTGTACATGGAGGCCTCCACCTGTGAGAACCAGGACTGCGTGCGCGAGGGGCTGGTGACCCTGGACAATCGCGGGGAGCGCATCCTCGGCGGGTGGATCGTGTGCCTGCCCAACCAGGTTTACCTGCAGCTCTTCACCTGGCAGGAAGTGCAGGCCATGTATGCTGAAAGCGGAGGAACGTAAGCGATGCCGGACACAAGGCGCAACAGCGGAGCGGCCCGGGCGGCTCTCTGCGGTCTGCTGCTGGCGGTGATGCTGGTGCTGGGCTTTATCGAGAGCACGCTGCCCTCCGGCGCGGTGCCCGGCATCAAGCTGGGGCTGAGCAACGGCGTGCTGATTTTCGCGGTCTACCTGCTGGACATCCCCACCGCCTATATCCTGATGTCCCTGAAGGTACTGCTGTCCGGTCTGCTCTTCGGCGGCGTCAGCGCCATGATCTACGGCTTCGCGGGCGGTCTGCTCTCCCTGACGCTCATGGCGCTCCTCAGCCGCGTGAAGGGGCTCTCGCCGGTGGTGGTGTCCATGGCCGGCGGCGCGGCGCACAACATCGGGCAGGTGGGCATGGCCATGCTCATCGTGTCCACCGCGCCCCTGCTTGGCTACCTGGCGGTGCTCCTGCCCGTGGGCCTGGCCTGCGGCGCCCTGACCGGCATCGCGGCCAAACTGGTGATGCAGCACCTGCGCACCGTCATCCGCCCGGTGAAGCGCGCCTCCCGCCGGCAGACCCTTGTGGTGCTGCTGGCGGCCCTGCTGGTCATCGCGGTGGGCGTGTTTGCCCTCCTGCGCCTGCCCCGGGGCGGCGTCGTCATCGAGAGTGAAGCCCTGCCCACCATGATCCCCGCCGTCGAAAGGCCGTTCTGACACACGTCAAAAGGGATAAAGGTACTTGTATGAACCGACAGCCGGATGAGAAGGACATCTCCCGCCTGATCGCGGAGCGCCAGTGGAACCTCCCCGACAAGGGCGAGCTGGAGAGCCGCCGCGAGGCCACCTATATCGACGACATCATCCAGAAAAGCCACCTGGAGCGCGCGCTGATGGAGCGTCTGGACGGCGTGAGAACCGTCTTTGACGGCGGCGCGGGCTGCGGGCGCTTTTCGATTCTGCTGGCCCGGCAGGGCTGCCAGGTCACCCACTTCGACATCTCCCAGCCCATGATCGACAAGGCCCGGGAGCTGGCGGCCGAAGCCGGCGTGCCGGACCGGATCACCTTTGTGAAGGGCGCGCTGGAGGACCTGACCGCCTTTGCCAGCCGCTCCTTTGACCTGGTGATCTCCTTTGACGCGCCGGTGAGCTACACCTGGCCGAATCAGGAGAAGGTCATCGGGGAGCTGGTGCGCCTGGCCCGGAAGCGAATCATGCTCAGCGTGTCCAGCCGCCTGGGCTCCCTCCCCTACCTGGCCAATCCCGCCCAGAAGTGTCAGTTCATCCTGGATGAGCAGGCGGATGATCCCTTCGTGCGCTGGATGACGGCTCACCGGGAGGAGCTGGTGCAGGGCTTCCGCTTCGACCGGACGCAGGCGGACCGGGTGCTGGAGGAGGGCCTGATGGGCGGCGAGGAAGAGATAGCGGCCTACCGGCGCGGGGAAGCCCCCTGGTGCCTGACCTACACCTTCCTGCCCGAGGAGCTGCAGCAACTCCTGGAGGGCTATGGCGTGAAGAACATCCGCCTGGCCGGTCCCGGCGCCTACGCCCGGACGCTCCCCCGGGAAATCCTTGTGAAACTCATGGCCGATCCCAGCCAGAAGGCGGACTTCCTGGACTTCTGCTACCGCTTTGACAGCAATCCCGCTGTCTGCGGGCTGGGCAAGGATAATCTGCTGGCGACAGGCGACGTTGGGTGAGGGAGTAACAGAAAGAGCAGAAGAAACCCACCCCCAGGCGAACCGCTGAAGCAGGGCGGCTTCCGGAGGTGGGTTTTGGCATGGCTTTTGATGAAGCTGAGGTCAGTCAGTATAGTGGATGAAGACGTTGGGGGAGTTGAAGAAGGCATCGTCCGCAATGCTGGTGCAGGCAGCGGGGATTTCGACGTAGAGGAGGTTGGGGCAGTGGGCGAAGGCGAGATGGCCGATGGAGGTGCAGGTGGAGGGGATCACCACCGCCTGAGCGGTTGATTCCATGAAGGCCTCATCCTCAATACGCAGGAGGGACGCGGGCAGGAAGAGAATCTTCAGTGAACTGTCCGGGCTGATCTCATACACGTTGAAGGTGACCGAACTGGTTTTTCCTGAGCGTGAAGTGGCCGTGATGGTGACCTCGCCCTCGCTGACGCCGTGCACCAGACCGGTTTCGCTGTCAACCGTCGCGATGGCCTCATCGCTGCTGCTGAAGGTGACCAGGTAGTTGACACAGGTTTGCGTGCGCATGGTCACGCTGGCGGTGAGCTGCATGTCGGGCAGGCCGACGAACATCCGCTCAGCGGGGGCGGTCAGCTCAACAGCGGTGACGGGATAGCAGAGGTGGAGGAGACAGCTGGCCTGAACGCCCTTTTCGCTGGTGGCGGTGATGGTGACGTCGCCGGGCACAACGGTGGTCACATGGCCGTTGCTGTTCACGGTGGCCAGGTCGGTGTTGCTGCTGCTCCACGTAATCGTTGCGCTGGCGTTGGTCGGTGTGTAGGATGTCACCGAGAGATCAAAAGAATCCTTGGCCAGCACCCAAGCCTCGGAATAATTGAGCTCAAAGGCTGTGGCAGGCATATAGGTTTCAATGGTAACGCTGGCGGATGCCGCGCCCACTGTGGCAGTAATAGTGGCGGTGCCGGGAGAGAGGGCAGTGACGATACCATTTTCAAAAGCAACGACTGAAGGATTGCTGTTGTGCCAAGTGACTGCCGCACCGTCATTAGGGAAAACACCACAGCTCAGCGAATATGTATCCCCGCATGCAAGGACAAAAGCACGTGGAAGGGCGACACTTTGTATGCTTTCTATATCAATATCATCCAGATAGACAACTCCATATTTGCCCGTTGCCCAAGCGTCGACAGGTGAAAACATATAGCAATAAACGGTAGTACCAGATGAAAAGACATTGGAAGCAAACGAAATAGTGGCTGTATCGTCCATATGCAGGAAGAGGGCTTTGCTTACTCTATAGAAAGCATAATCGCCAATGCTGGTCACGCTGTCCGGGATGGTGACGCTGGTCAGACCGGTGCAGTTTCTGAAAGCATAGTCACAAATGCTGATGATATGTCTGCCGATGATAAGTCTACACATTCAAAGAGGACTGTCACAAGGTACACCTTCTGACACCCGCCAAAAAGGAGCTCCGCCATCAGGCAAAGCTCCCTTTAATCATCCCGGTCTTCCAGATCAATCTCCTTCATTCCCCCCACTCATACCCCGCCTGCTCCACCGCCTGCCTCAGCGCGTCCTCGCTGACGCCCGGCTTCACCCGGAGCATCACCTCGGCCCGCTCGAAGGACGGGGCGGCGGAAAGCACGCCCTCCACCTTCTCGAGGGCTTTTTTCACGCGGGCCTCGCAGTGGGCGCACATCATGCCCCTGACGCGGAGCACGCGCTCCACGCCGCTGCGCTCGGCCTCGGCGGCGGCCTGGAGGGCCTGCACCGTCTCGCGGAAGGCGGCCTCGTCCACGGGCGTGCCGGGCTTGTCGCGGCCCGGATCCCGCAGGCGGCAGAGGTTGAGCCGCAGGGCGTTGCTGACCACGCAAAAGCTGGACAGGCTCATGGCCGCCGCGCCGAACATGGGGTTCATCTCCCAGCCGAAGAGGTGGATGAAGGCCCCGGCCGCCAGCGGAATGCCGATGACGTTGTAGAAGAAGGCCCAGAACAGGTTCTCGCGGATATTGCGCAGGGTGGCGCGGCTCAGGCGGATGGCGGCGGCCACGTCCGCAAGGCTGGACTTCATCACCACCACGTCCGCCGCGTCGATGGCCACGTCCGTGCCCGCGCCGATGGCCACGCCGATGTCCGCCCGGGTCAGGGCCGGCGCGTCGTTGATGCCGTCGCCCACCATCACGGTCTTGCCCAGCTCGCTCAGGCGGCGGATGACCCCTTCCTTGCCGTCGGGCAGGACGCCGGCGATGACCTCATCCACGCCCGCCTGCGCTCCGATGGCCTTCGCGGTGCGCTGGTTGTCGCCCGTCAGCATCACCACACGGATGCCCATGCCCCGCATTTCCGCGATGGCGGCGGCGCTGTCTGCCTTGATCACGTCAGCCACGGCGATCACGCCCAGCAGCTTGTCCCCCCGGCTGAAGAGCAGGGGCGTCTTGCCCTCTCCCGCCAGCCGGTTCGCCAGACCGGCGGTTTCCTCAGGCACATGCAGCAGGGAGGCCATGTAGCTCAGGCTGCCGCCCCGCAGGGCTTCTCCCTTCAGCCGCCCGGTCAGGCCGTTGCCCGGCAGCACGGTGAAGTCCGTCACCTCATCAGCCGCCAGCCCCCTGTCCGCCGCGGCGTCCACCACTGCCTTCGCCAGAGGATGCTCGGACTTGCGCTCCAGCGCCCCGGCCAGGCTCAGCAGCTCCTCCCCGCTGACGCCCTCCGCGGGCAGGACGTCCGTTACCCGCATCCGGCCCTCGGTGATGGTGCCGGTCTTGTCTAAGGCGACAATGCGCGCCTTGCCGGTCTCCTCCAGGGACACGGCGGTCTTGAAGAGGATGCCGTTCTTCGCGCCCACGCCGTTGCCCACCATGATGGCCACGGGGGTCGCCAGGCCTAAGGCGCAGGGGCAGGAGATGACCAGCACCGAGATGCCTCTGGCCAGGGCGAAGGCGAAGTCCCGGTCCATCAGAAGCCAGATCAGGGTGGTGATCAGGGCGATGCCGATGACCACCGGCACAAAGACGCCGGAGACCCGGTCCGCCAGCTTGGCGATGGGCGCCTTGGTGGCCGCCGCGTCGGAGACCATGCGGATGATCTGGCTGAGGGTGGTGTCCTCGCCCACGCGGGTGGCGCGGCAGGTCATGTAGCCGGAGCGGTTGATGGTGGCGGCGGACACGGTATCGCCGGGCTGCTTGTCCACGGGCACGCTCTCGCCCGTCAGCGCGGACTCATCCACCGCGGAGCCTCCCGTCAGCACCACGCCGTCCACCGGCACCGCTTCCCCGGGCCGCACCGCAAACACGTCGCCGGCCTTCACCTGCTCGATGGGCACGGTCACCTCCGCGCCGTCCCGCACCAGCACCGCCGTCCTGGGCGAGAGCCGCATCAGCCCCTTCAGCGCGTCGGTGGTGCGCCCCTTGGAGCGGGCCTCCAGCATCTTGCCCACGGTGATGAGGGTGAGGATCATGGCGGCGGACTCAAAGTAGAAGGAGTGCATCCACGCCATGGCCGCCGCGCCGTCCCCCGCCTGGGAAGCGCCCAGCAGCCGGAACAGGGCGTAGACGCTCCAGCCGAAGGAAGCCGCCGAGCCCAGGGCCACCAGCGTGTCCATGTTGGGGGCGCGGTGCCACAGGCTCCTGAAGCCGGAGATGAAGAACTTCTGGTTGATGACCATCACGATGGCCGCCAGCAGCAGCTGCGCCAGCCCCTGGGCCGCCATATTGCCCGCCAGGAAGGCCGGCAGCGGGAAGCCCGCCATCATGTGCCCCATCGAGATGTACATCAGCACCAGCAAAAAGCCCAGCGAAGCCAGCAGCCGCCGGCGCAGGACAGGGGTTTCCCGGTCGCGCAGGGCATTCTCGGCCTCCGCCGCGCCGCCGGCCTGAGCCTGCTTCGCCCCCTTCAGGGACGCGCCGTACCCGGCCTCCATCACCGCCGCGATCACCGCCTCCGGGCTGGCCTCGCCCTCCACGCCCATGGCGTTGGTCAGCAGGCTCACCGAGCACTCGGTGACCCCCGGCACCCCCCTGACCGCCTTCTCCACCCGCGCACTGCAGGCCGCGCAGCTCATCCCCGTGACATCGTACTGTACCATGACGCCCTCCTATACCCCAGCGGGTATATTGAGTGTAGCACGGACAGGGGGGAAAGTCAAGGAGAGACGGCAATTCTCCGGACAGTCCCGGTCAGCGCTTCCCGATCCGGATGCTTCAAAAAAACGCAAGAAATACATCCGAATCCGCCATTTTCGCTTGCATTCATCCCGTCAGTCCGGTATGATAACAGGGGATTGCACATAAGCCCCTGCAGGCCGGGCACCGCAGGAATGCAAAACGGCGCCGGCCGGGAAAGGAGAACGCGGGTCATGAATGTGGAACTGATGGTCTTTATTGTCTATCTGGTGTTCATGCTGGGCATCGGCGTGTACTTCTTCCTGAAGATGCGCTCGGGCAATGAGAAGGATTACTTCTTAGGCGGGCGGAAGATGGGCCCCTGGGTGTCGGCCCTGTCCGCCGGCGCCTCGGACATGAGCGCGTGGGTGCTCATGGGTCTGCCGGCCTCCATCTACGCCTTGGGCGTGGGGCAGAGCTGGATCGCCATCGGCCTGGCCCTGGGCTATGCCCTCAGCTGGATTCTCGAGGCGCCCCGGCTGCGCAGATACTCCATCGCGGCCAGGGACTCCATCACCATCCCCCAGTACCTCACCAACCGCTTCCTGTCCAAGAGCCGGGCGATGCAGGTCATCTGCGCGGTGATCTTCATCGTGGCCTACACCATTTACGCGGCCAGCAGCATCAAGGCCTGCGGCACCCTGTTCAACACCGTGGTGGGGCTGGACGCCAATGTGGCCATGTACCTGGCGGCGGCCATCATCATCTCCTACACCTTCTTAGGCGGCTTCTCCGCTGTCAGCTGGACGGACTTCTTCCAGGGCATGCTGATGCTGGCAGCCCTGCTCATCGCGCCGATCTTCGCCCTGGTGCTGGTGCAGGGCGGGCAGGGCGTGTCCACCATAGAGGAGGCGGGCAGCGGCTACTGGCAGCTGTTCACCTCCTGGCAGGACATCCTCTCCGGCCTGGGCTGGGGCCTGGGCTACTTCGGCATGCCCCACATCATCATCCGCTTCATGGCCGTGCGCTCGGACCGCGACATCCGTAAGAGCGCGAAGATCGGCATCACCTGGACCACCCTGATCCTCGCCTTCGCGGTGGCCTCCGGCCTGATCGGGCGGATGTTCATCGGCAATATCGACGATACCAGCACCGTCTTCATCCAGATGGTGCGCAAGATCTTCCCGCCCGTCATCAGCGGCGTGCTCCTCTCCGCCATCCTCGCGGCCTCCATGTCCACCGCGGACAGCCAGCTGCTCTCCAGCGCCTCGGCCTTCGCCAGCGACGTGTACAAGCCCATCCTCCGCAAAGGCCAGGCCAGCGACAAGGAAATGCTCTGGATGAGCCGCGGCGTGGTGCTGGTCATCGCCGTCGTCGCCCTGATTATCGCCTCCAACCCGAACAGCGGCACCATCATGAACCTGGTGTCCAACGCCTGGGGTGTGTTCGGCGCCGCCTTTGGCCCGGTCATCCTGCTGAGCCTGTTCTGGCGCAGGCTGACGTTCCCCGGCGCGGCCGCGGGCATCGTGGTCGGCGCGGCCGCGGACATCTGCTGGCTGGCCTTCTTCAGCGGCACCGGCCTGTACGAGATCGTGCCCGGCTTCCTCCTGGGCCTGCTCACCGCTGTGGTGGTCTCCCTCATCAGCAAGGAGCCCGACAAGGCGGTCACCGACATCTACGACCAGGTCGCCTCCGGCAAAGAGGAAATCTGAGCAAGGAAAAGGGGCTGTCCCATGCGCCAATCCTGTCTGGCGTTAGGGATAGCCCTTTTTGTCTGTCCTTTTATCACAGCACGTTCGCCGCCATGATGCCAAAGCGAAATCCAAGGTGAAACCCCTTGTTGCCCGAGTCGAAAGCCTGCCGCTGATAGGTTTGAAGACCTATCATACCATCTCAGGGGCGGAAACGCAAGGATTCATGGGGCAAATGGAATGTATATGTTATTTCTCACATTATGTGCAGCCCTTCCCGCTGCCTGTCGGCCCATCCGGTCTCCTACTCCGCCAGCTGCAGCTGATAGAGCTTTTTGTAGATGCCATCCTGCTGGAGCAGCTCCTGATGGGTGCCGCTCTCCCGGATGCGGCCGTGGTGCATCACGATGATGCGGTCGGCGTGCTGGATGGTAGAGAGCCGGTGGGCCACCATGATGGTGGTGCGGCCGCGCATCAGGGTTTCCACGGCTTCCTGAATCCACTGCTCGGTCTCGGTGTCGATGTTGGCGGTGGCCTCGTCCAGAATCAGGATGGTGGGATTGTGGGCCAAGGTGCGGGCGAAGGACAGCAGCTGCCGCTGGCCGGCGGAAAGGGTGGAGCCGCGCTCGGTCACGGCCTGGGCATAGCCCGCGGGCAGCTTGTCGATAAAGCGCGCGGCGTTGACCTCCCGGGCTGCCTCGGCGATCTGCCCGTCGGTGATCTCCTCATTGCGGAGGCGGATGTTGGAGGCGATGTCGCCGGTGAAGATGAACACGTCCTGCTGCACCTGGCCGATGGCGGAGCGGATCTGCTCCCGGCTCAGCTCGCGGATGTCCACCCCGTCGATGCGGATCTGCCCCTTCTGAATCTCGTAGTACCGGCCGATCAGGTTGAGGATGGAGCTCTTGCCCGCGCCGGTGGCGCCCACGAAGGCCACCTTCTGCCCGGGCTCGATGGTGAAGCTCACATCTTTGAGCACCCAGTCCTCGCCGGTGTAGGCGAACCACACGTGGTCGAACTCGATGCGGCCTTTCACGGCGGGCAGTCTGCGAGGCTCCTGCTCATCGCGGATCAGGGGCTCCTCGTCCATCAGGGTGAAGATCTTCTCGGCGGAGGCAATGGCGCTCTGCAGGGTGGAGAACTGCTCGGCCAGCTCCTGCACGGGCTCAAAGAAGTGGGTGATGTAGTCCAGGAAGATGTACATCACGCCCAAGGTCAGCACGTTCGAGAGCACGGAGCGGGAGGCCACCACCAGCACGATCACCTTGGCCGCCACGGACAGGAAGTAGAGCCCCGGGCGGAAGAGGGCGTAGACCATCAGCTCCCGGAAGCCCGCGTTGTACAGCTCGCCGTTTTTGTCCGCGAACTCCTCAAACTTGCGCTTTTCCCGGCCGAAGAGCTGAATGACCCGCATGCCGGAGATGTGCTCGGAGAGATAGGTGTTCAGCGCGGTCAGGCGGGTGCGCGTCAGCTGATAGGCCCGGCGGGACAGGGCGCGGAACACGAAGGTCAGCACGCCCACCACCGGCAGCAGCAGGAAGCACCACAGCGCCATCCGGGGGTTCAGCGCCAGCATCACCGCCGCGAGGCCCACAATCTTGATGACGTTCTGGAAGAGGCGGACGGTCATGTTGCTGAAGACCTCGTTCAGGGCCTCCACATCGTTGGTCAGCCGCGTCACCAGCTTGCCCACGGGCGTGGTGTCGAAAAAGCGCATGGTCAGGGACTGCACATGGGCGAAGAGGCTGTTGCGGATGTCGTACACAATGTCCTGGCCCATCTTCTGCATCAGCAGGGCCTGGGCGCGGGTGCACACGAAGAGGCCCACCAGCATCAGCAGATACCAGAAGCCAGCGGTCAGCACGCCCCTCAGGCGCGTTCCGACCTCCTGCCCGGCCTCCCAGGCCTGTCCCTCCGTGCCCACAATCCAGTCGTCAATGGCGCGGCCGATCAGGATGGGCCGGTACAGATCCATCACGGTGACGGCCAGCACCAGCAGGAAGCAGATGATCAGGGTCTTCCGGTGGGGCTTCAGGTAGGCGGCCAGGCGCTTGAGCGCGTTGCCCTGGTAGTGGACGTCCGCGTTGCCCTCGTGGTCGCCCACGGAAAAGAGGCTGGCCAGGCGGTTCTTTTTCTTCGTTTCGCTCATACGCCCTCACCGCCTTCCTCGCGCAGCTGCTTCTCCAGCTGCTGTTTGTCGTAGATGCTGCGGTAGAGGCCGCCCAGGGCCATCAGCTCCTCGTGGGTGCCGTACTCGGCCATGGCTCCGTCCTCCAGCACCAGGATGTGGTCGGCGTGCTGGATGGTGGAGATCCGGTGCGCGATGATCAGCGTCGTCCGGCCCCGGCGGTTCTTCCGCAGGTTGTGGAGAATCTGCTCCTCGGTGTCGGTGTCCACGGCGGAAAGGGAGTCGTCCAGCACCAGGATGGGCGCGTCCTTCATCAGGGCCCGGGCGATGGCCGTGCGCTGCTTCTGTCCGCCGGAGATCGTCACGCCGCGCTCGCCCACCAGGGTGTGGTAGCCCTCGGGGAACTCCATGATGTTGTCGTGCACGCAGGCCGCCTTCGCCGCGGCTTCCACCTGCGCGTGGGTGCCGTTGTCCACGCCGAAGAGGATGTTGTTTTCCACCGTGTCGCTGAAGAGGAAATTGTCCTGGGGCACATAGGCGATGTCCCGGCGGAGCACCTGCAGGGGAATGTCGGGCAGGTCATGGCCGTCCAGGCGGATCATGCCCCGCTCGTCGGTGTCGTAGAGGCGCTCCAGCAGGCTGATGAGGGTCGTCTTGCCCGCGCCGGTGCGCCCGATGACCGCTAAGGTCTCCCCGGGCTTCACGCTGACAGACACGTCCTTCAGCGCCGGCGCCTCGCCGCTGTCCGGGTAGGTGAAGGTCAGATGGCTGATCTCGATGCCGCCCTTGAGCCCCTGAATGGAGGGATCGCCCTGATCCACGATCTCCGGCTTCTCCTCCAGAATGGCGCGGATGCGACCCAGGGAGGCCACGCCCTGGGAGACCGAGGACACGCACTCGCCCGCGGCGATCATGGGCCAGACCAGCATGCCGATATAGCTGTTGAAGGTCACAAACTGGCCGGGGGTGATTTCCCCGGTGATGGCCAGGTAGCCGCCGTAGATGAGGGTCGAAAGGGTCGACACGCCGATGACCAGGTTCAACAGGGGAAAGACCAGGGCCGTCAGCCGCACCACCGCCAGGTTCTTCTCCCGGGTGTTGCCGGTGGCCACGGCGAAGGCCGCCTGCTCCTGCTTCTCCTGCACAAAGGCCTTGATGACCCGGATGCCGCTGATGGACTCCTGGGTCTGGTCGCTCAGCTGGGAGAAGGCCTCCTGCTTCTCCCGGAAGCGCCTGTGCATGGCCTTGCCGAAAAAGATGTCGCCGATGATGATCAGCGCCATGGGGATCAGCGCCACCAGCGTCAGCTTCAGCGACACAAAGCTGACCATGTTGAACAGCACCAGGATGAGCATCACCGAGGCGTCGAAGATGGTGATGATGGTGGCGCCGGCCAGCTGGCGCACCGAGCCCAGGTCGTTGGTGAAGTGGGCCATCAGGTCGCCGGTCTTGTGCAGGTTGAAGTACCGGGCCGAGAGGGTCTCCATGTGGGAGAACATCCGGTTGCGCAGGTCGCGCTCCACCAGCCGGGCCGAGCCGAAGAGGAAGTAGCGCCACCCGAAGCGCCCCACGGTGGCGAACCCGCCCAACAGCAGGAAGCGCAGGCTGTACCGCCACACCCCGTCCATGCCGAGGCTGCCCTCGTTGAGCCCGTCGGTGATGAGTCCCGGGAGCTGCGGCATATAGGAGATCACCCAGTCCACCACCAGCAGGGACAGGAGTCCCAGCGCGTACCGCCACCAGTAGCGGCGCATAAACTGCCAGGCCAGAGCAAGACTTTTTTTCATCACAGATCCTCTGCGCTGATTTCAGCGGCTGACAGATACAGAAACGCCGAGCTGCGCCGGCGCGAAAACGTGTTTATCATATAAAAAGACGGGGAGATTGTCAAGCGGGGAAACCGTTTCAGAAAGCCTGCCGGGATGGATGCTTCCCGGCAGGCTGATGATCGACCGAAGGCGGTGCGTCCTCACGCGATCCCCTTCACCTCATAGTCCTGAGCCTCCACCGCCTGGCGGAGGGTCTCGTCGGACACTTCGGCGTTCAGGGTGACGACGGCCTCGCCCTTCACATGGCTGACCTCGGCGGAGGCCACGCCCGGCACGGCCTCCAGGGCCTTCTTCACATGGTTCTCGCAGTTGTGGCACATCATGCCGCTGATCTTCATGGTCTTCTGCATACAGGTGTCCTCCCTCTCAGTTCATCATCTTCTGCAGGGTGTTCATCAGTTCATCCAGGGTTTCCTCCCGGCCCTCCAGCAGGTCGCTCTTCACACAGTGCTTGATGTGGGAAGCCAGCAGCTCCCGGCTGAAGCTCTTCAGCGCGGCGGTGGCCGCCGAGGCCTGGGTCAGGATGTCCGGGCAGTAGGCTCCCTTCTCCACCATGGCGCGGAGCCCGCCAATCTGCCCCTCGATCCGGTTCAGCCGGGTCACCAGCTTGCGCACCAGCTCCGGGTCGCGCTCCGTGGTGCGCGCCGGAAGGGCCTCGCAAGGGCAAGTCTGCTCATCCATACCGTGCACCTCCCGGCATCATCATATACCCTGCCACGGTATTTGTCAAGCTTCATCCAGATGCAGGGTTTCCGGCTCCTCAAAGTCCGGATCGGTCGGCGGAAGGCAGTCACAGACCATGATCAGCGCGTCCTCGCCGTTGTCCTCGTAGTATCTCTTGCGCCGCCCCACCGCCTGAAAGCCGAGGGAGCGGTACAGCCCGATGGCCGCCGCGTTGCTCTCCCGCACCTCGAGGGTGGTGTAAGCTGCGCCTAAGTTGCTCAGGTACTGCAGCAGGGCCTCCGTCAGCTTCCGCCCGATGCCCTGTCCCCGGGCCGCCTCTGCCACGGCAATGTTGGTGATGTGGCTCTCGTCAATGATGATCCACGCCCCCGCGAAGCCCGCCACCTTCCCGTCCGTTTCGGCCACCAGATAGCGCGCCGCGGGGTTCTTCTGCAGCTCGTGGGCGTAGGCGCTCTCGGGCCAGGGCCGGGCAAAGGTTGCCTTCTCGATGGCGTCCACCGCCGGCAGATCATCCATGGTCATCCGCCGGATCACCGGTTCATTGCTCATGCGCCATCGCCTCCGCCAGCCGTCTGTTGCGCTCCGCGCTGGGCGCCCGCAGGTAGAGGGGCATCAGCGCGGCATAGTCCACCGCCCGCTCGGGATGCGCCGCGGCCAGGTACGCCACCGACGCAGGCCGCAGGAAGGCCAGCTGGGCTGGGGCAAAGACCGCCTTCTCCCCCAGCAGGGCCGCCAGCTTCTCCCGGTGCGGCGGCATGCCGTCCCCGAGAAAGAGGAAGCGTCCGCCCAGCTTCAGCAGCGCTTCGGCATAGTCCTCCACCTTCAGGGGCGTGTCGGGCATCAGCCGCTCAGGATTTCCCCCGCGCACCGCGAAGGCCGCGCCGTAGACCTGTCCGGCCCGGGCGTCCTGCACCGGGCAGACCAGCCCGTCAAAGTCCTGAATCCCGGCGGCCATGGCCTCCAGCGCGTTCACGGGCAGGCAGGGCAGGCCGCTGCCGTGGGCCAGCCCCTTGGCGGTGCTCACCCCGATGCGCACCCCGGTGAAGGACCCGGGCCCCACCACCACCGCGATGCCGTCCAGGTCGGCCAGGGCCAGGCCGGTGGCCTGCAGGGCCGCTTCCATCATGGGCACCAGGTTCACCGAGTGGGTCAGCTTGTTCTGCACCGCGCACTCGTACACGATTCCCGGCCCGGCCAGCACGGCCACGCCGCAGACCGGCCCGGAGGTATCCATCGCAAGCAGTTTCATCTGATCAGCTCCTCCGGCGCGCGGAAGCCGCCCAGAGTCTCGGCGGTCAGCTCGCGGCTGTTTTCGTCCAGCGGGCGCAGGTGAATGCGCAGGCAGGTTTCCGGCCAGGCCTCCGGGCAGCGCTCCGGCCATTCCACCACGGCCACTCCGTCCCCGCCCAGGTACTCCTCCAGTCCCATCTCAAACAGCTCGTCCGCGCCGCTGAGCCGGTACCAGTCGAAGTGGTACAGCGGCAGGCGGCCCTCGTCGTACACGTTGAGGATGGTAAAGCTCGGGGAGGCCACCGGCCCCGTCACGCCCAGGCCCGCCGCGATGCCGCGGGTCAGCTCGCTCTTGCCCGCCCCCAGGTCGCCCGAGAGCAGCAGCACGTCTCCGGCCTTCAGCCGCTCAGCCAGCGCCGCTCCCAGCGCCCGGGTTTCCGCCGGTGAATGTGTGACCATGGTTTCCTCCTCAGCGTTTGCCCGCCTTCAGCACAGGCGACAGCGGCTTGTAGATGAAATAGGTAATCAGGGAGATAACGACGCCCTTGAGCAGGTTGAAAGGCGCGGTGACCAGCAGCAGCAGCTTCCACTCCGTGTCCACAAAGGGCAGGGTCTTGGTGGCCATGCCGATGATGGCGGCCAGATCCATGTGATAGGCAGTCATGTAGACGGGAATCAGCAGCAGCCAGTTCACCAGCACGCTGACGACGATCATGCACAGGGTGCCGCTGACCATGCCGATGATCGCGTTCCGGCGGGTGCGCCGGCGGCGGTAAAGCAGGGCGGCGGGCAGGATGTAAGCCGCGCCCATGATGAAGTCCGCCAGGTCGCCGATGCCCATGGTGGTGCCCAGCCCCTTGAGCAGGATGTGGATCAGCACCTTCAGCGCCAGGATGACGAGCCCCGGCACAGGCCCCATGGCGAAGGCGCCCAGCAGCACCGGCAGGTTGGAGAAGTCCAGCTTGTAAAAGGCCACCACCGGGATTTCGAGGGTCAGGAAGAGCACCGCGGCCAGGGCGGTCAGCACCGCCATGCGGGTCAGGTAAGCAACGGGCAGTCTCTTGGTTTTCCGGTCAGTCATGGCAAAGCCTCCTCTGAAATACGCACGCCCCCGGAAGCCATGCTTCACAGGGGCGGAAATCATGAACGTATTTCCTGCGCTCTTCTCTCATCCAGACTGTACTGTCGGCTCCGGAATCACACCGGATCGGCTGAGCTGACTCAGTTCGCGGGCTATACCGCCGGTAGGGAATTTCACCCTGCCCCGAAGAAGCTTCTGAAGACTGTGCAATTGTGGGCGCTTTTCGCGCCGGGATTATCATAGCACGGAGACGGGGGCTTGTCAATGGGCTGTCAGCCCCTCGGGTCCAACCGGAAGCAGGGAACCTCCGCGCAGGCCTCCCGGTAGGCGAACCTCGCGCCCGCCCCGCCAATGCCCTGGTACCAGTTGCCCGTGACTTCATTGACGATGTGCAGGGCATCTGGCGTTTCCTCCATCTCGAAGAGAAGGATGCGCTTGCGGGGGTGATCGTTGGGGCAGTGGCAGGCCATCATCAGCTGACCGGAAAAGGCGCGGAACAGCATGGCATGGCCGCCGTCCAGGGCGTACAGAGGCTCTTTCTCCTGCGTCCACGGCCCGGTGATCTCCCCGTACGCGCTGGATGCGCAGCCGATGGCATAGCTGCCGCCCGGGGTGAAGCCCGACCAGAGCATCACCAGTTTCCCGCCCGGCAGCCGGTGCAGGAAGGGGCCGTCCGTCACCCCGCTGGAACCTGTCCACGGGCCGTCCGAGGCGCGGAACAGCACCACGGGTTCGCCTACGGCCTCCCCCAGATCCCCCGACAGGGGTACAGCGCAGATCTGCCCGTCCCCCACCTGCAGCCACTCATGGCAGAAAACCAGCCACGGCGCGCCCTTGCGGTCCACGTAAAGGCTGCCGTCCAGGCAGTGCCAGCCCTCGGGCGTGACAGGCTCCGGGCGGACGGGCCGGAAAGGGCCTTTGGGGCTGTCCGCCGCCAGACACTGGCAGCGCCGGTAGCTCCCCGGGGCGCGGAAGGAGCTGATCAGGTAATACCGCCCCTGCCAGAGGTGGCACTCCGGAGCCCAGTAATCCTGATCCGCCCAGAAGTCCCCCTTCTCAAAGCAGACCTGCGGCGCGGACCAGTGAATCAGGTCTTCGCTCTCCAGCACATAGAAATGCCCCGGCCCGGCCGGCGTCTCCGGAAAGCGCCGGGTGTCCGCGAACTGTACATAGGTGTAGTAGCGACGGCTGGCTTCATCGGCCAGGATGAAGGGATCGCTGATGTGCACATCCCGGATGTGATACGGGTATTTCTGCAGATCAGCCAGCTCGTCCGTGCAGCGGAACATCGGCATTCACTCCCCCATCCGTGTGGCCAGCACGGCCAGATTCTCCCTTCCGGGGAGGGCGATTTTCGTCTCGCCGGAGACATCCTCGCACAGCAGGGCGCGGGTCATCTCCCAGGGATCGATGAGCTCCACCCGGTAGCGCTTGTCCGCCGGGAGGCGCAGGGTCTGCTCCCCATGGCACTGCAGGTCGTTGTACCAGAGGAAGGCCTCCTCCCCGCAGCAGGCCTGCCAGGTGTGCTCCGCGGCCAGGTGCAGGGCGCGCTCGCGCGGCTCCATCATCCGCAGGCTCAGGGCAAAGGGTCTGATGCCGCCCTCCCCTTCTGATGCCAGCGCGTCCAGCTCTTCCTCCGTCAGGCTGCCCAGCGCCTGGAAGCTCTCCGCCGCGGGCTCCAGCGGGCCGGGCAGGCTCTCCAGCACCTCCCGGAGGAAGGCGATGCGCCGGGGGCTTTCCCCCTTGAGCCGTCCGCCCCTGGCCCACCAGAGTACCTCATCCTCCGAGAGGAAGGTCTCCCCGTGGGTGCAGCTGCCGCCGCTCGCCGCGCAGCGCCAGAAGCGCTTCACCATCTCCCGCCCGGAGATCGAGCCCCAGAAGTGGGGCAGATTGCCCTCATAGCAGCACTCGTCCACCATCACCGGCTTGCCCCAGATCTTCAGCCAGCGGGGAATCTCCGTCAGCGCCTTGGTCTGGATGCTGGCGTGGGTGATATTGGGGCGGCTGAAGTCCCAGAAGCGGAAGCAGTTGTGGCAGGACAGAAGGTGGCCATAGGGATCGTGCGAGGCGGTGAAGCTTTCGATCTCCTCCCAGTCCGCCAGGCTCTTGTGATCCAGGTTCAGGTCGTACTCATTGGCCAGCGACCACCACAGGGCCGGTTTGGCGGCCAGGCGGCGGAGAAGGCCGTCCAGATAGCGCAGATTGTCCTCCCGGGACATGGACGCGAAGCCCCAGCGGTCATAGGGGTGGAAGAGGATCAGATCCACCTGGATGCCCAGGGCGGCGATGCGGTCGAGGATGTGCTCAAACCGCTGCCAGAAGGCGATGCAGGGTCTTCCGGTGTCCCAGCTTCCGTCCGCGCTGCGCTCAAAGGGATAGAAGGGCGGCTCGTTGTGGTTGTAATCGTAGTGCTTGGGAAAGACGCACAGGCGCACCTTGTTGAAGGGAGCCTGCGAAAGGCTGTTCAGCGTCTCCTCCACCAGCGCGTCCTCCTGGTGTGCCAGGGCGTACACCGTGGTGCCGAAGGGCCGGAACAATGCGCCGTCCTGGTACTCAAAATGCGTGCCCGCCGCCTTCACCAGCCCGTGGCTTCCCGCGGCCGGTGCGCAGTCCTCCTCCCCGGAAAAGCTGAGCTCACCCCGTGTCCGCCACTGCCAGCGCCCGGGCCGGTCGGGCAGGAAGCGCACCGTCCAGACGCCGTCCCCGTCGTAAAAGCCGGGCACCGTCACGGTTCGGCCCTCGCAGGTGAAGTCCGCCTGCAGGTCGATGTCCGCCCAGTTCTCCGTCAGCACCGGTCCGGCAAAGCGCAGTTCAAAGGTCTCGTACTGTCTCATAAACGCCCTCCCCTGGCTGTCCTCACCGGCGGCCTTTCCGCCATCAATACGGAAAGCGTATTCCGCGCCGGAGGCTGCTCTTTCTCTATTCCGCGGCGCTCTGGATGCCGTTCATCCGCGCATAGCTCCCGCCCAGCGCCACCAGCTCAGCGTGGGTGCCCTCCTCGGCGATGCGCCCGTCCTCGATCACCAGGATCTTGTCCGCGTTGCGGATGGTGGACAGGCGGTGGGCAATGGCGATGATGGTGCGGGTGCCGGCGATCCCGTTGATGGCCTTCTGGATCTGCTGCTCGGTCTCTACATCCACCGAGGCGGTGGCCTCATCCAGGATGATGATGGGCGAGCGCCGCAGGATGGCCCGGGCGATGGCTACGCGCTGCTTCTGCCCGCCGGAAAGGCGCAGGCCGCGCTCACCCACCTGGGTCTGGTAGCCCTCGGGCATGGCCATGATGTCCTCGTGGATATTGGCAGCCTTCGCCGCGGCCTCGATCTCCTCCATGTCGGCCTCCGGCATGGCGTAGCCGATGTTTTCCGCGATGGTGCCGTTGAACAGGAAGGTGTCCTGCAGCACCGGCGAGATATTCCGCCTCAGGCTCTCGATGGTTACGTCGTTCAGGTCGTGCCCGTCGATCAGGATGCGTCCGGACGTGGGCTCATAAAAGCGGGAAATCAGCTGGGTCAGGGTGGTTTTGCCCACACCCGTGGGGCCCACCAGCGCCAGCATTTTCCCGGGCTCGCAGCGGAAGGAAACATCCTTCAGCACGGGAATGTCGCTGCCGTAGGAGAAGCTGACGTGTTCAAAGGTGATTTCACCCTGCACATCGCTGAGCGGCTGGGCGCCGGGCTGATCCTTTATCTCAAGAGGCGCGTCCAGCACGTCCAGCACGCGCTCGGCCCCGGCCATGGACTGCTGCATGCTCTCCAGCAGGTTGGCCAGGCCCGTCACCGGCCCATAGAACAAACCCAGGTACAGCAGGAAGGCCACGATGTCCGCCACCCGCAGGCCTTCCCGGAAGGCCAGGTATCCGCCGAAGGCCACCACCAGGATGGTGCCGAGGGAGGAGATGAACTCCACCGAGGGGTGGAAGACCGCGCTGATTTTCAGCGCCTGCAGCATGGCCCGGATATGCTCGAAATTCCGCTCGTTGATCCGCTCGGTCTCGTATTCCTCCCGGCCGAAGGACTGGATTTCGTGAATGCCTGACAGGTTGTCCTGGAGCTTGCCGTTCAGCTCGCCCATCTTCTTCTGGGATATGCGGAAGTAGGGCCGGACCTTTTTTGAGAAGATGATGCCTGAGATGAAAATCAGCGGGATGGGCGCGCAGGTGATCAGGGCCAGCTTCCAGTTGATGGTCAGCAGCACCGCCAGCACCCCGGTGAAGGTGACCACGTTGGTGATGGTCTCAGGGATCATGTGGGCGTAGAGCAGCTCGAAGTCCCGGGTATCGTTGACCACCCGGCTCATCAGGTCGCCGGTCTGCTTGTCGTGGAAATAGCCCAGGTGCATGTGTTCCAGTTTGTCATAGGTCTTGGTGCGCAGGTCGCCCACAAGGTACCAGGCGGCCTTGTGGGCCAGGTAATTGCTCAGGAAGCGGAACAGGATGCGCAGCAGGTACAGTCCCACCAGCGCCGCGGTCAGCAGGCCGATGACGCGCAGGTCAGCCTCCTCCACACCCTCCTCTACGATGCCGGTCATGGCCGAGAGAACCTTGGGCGCCGTCAGATTCAGCGCCGTCAGCGCCAGGGTGGACAGGATGGCCACGGCGTAAAGCCTCCTGTACCGGATCGCTTCGCGGCTGAGCCGCCAGAGTGTCTTGATCATAGCGCCTCCGTTTTCATGATCCTTTTCATCATTCTTTTTCGCTATGTTTTTCAGGCAAACACTTGACTTAGAGTGAACTTGAAGGTCTATGATGTGCCCCGGCGGGATCACCGCCATGCCAATCGGCACTGAAGAAGGGATGACTCCATGCGCAGGCAATCCACCATGGACATGACGGAGGGCGCGCCGCTCCGGCTGCTGTCCGTCTTTGCGCTGCCGCTGCTCATCGGCAATATCTTCCAGCAGGCCTATAACCTGGCGGACTCCATGATCGTCGGGCAGATGCTGGGAGCCAACGCGCTGGCGGCGGTGGGAGCCACAGGCTCCATATCCTTCCTGTTTTTCTCCCTGTTCAACGGCATCAGCGGCGGCTGCGGCATTGTGACAGCCCAGTACTTTGGCGCGCGGAAGGAAGACAGGGTTCGCCTGTGCATTGTCAATTCCGCCTGCATCACCTTGGGCTCCTCCCTGCTGACCGGCCTCATCGCCTTCCTGATGGTGCCTACCGTGCTCTCCTGGATGGGCACCCCGCCGGAGATTCTGCCGGACGCCATCGTCTATATGCGCATGACCACCGCGTCCGTGCCGCTGATCGCCGTGTACAATTACGCCTCGTCCATGCAGCGGGCGCTGGGGGATTCCCGCACGCCGCTGTACTTCCTGGTGCTGTCCTGTCTGCTCAACGTGGGGCTGGATCTGCTGTTTGTGGGCGTGTTCCGCCTGGGGGTTTTCGGGGCGGCGCTGGCCACCATGCTGTCCCAGCTGCTGGCGGGTCTGGGCTCCCTCTGGTACGCCTTCCGGCACAATCCTTACTTCAATCTGAGCAAAAAGCACCTGGCCCTCGATGCGGAAATCATCCGGAGCGCCCTGCGCCTGGGTCTGCCGCTGGCCCTGCAGTGGAGCATGATCGCCATCTCCACCACCGCCCTGCAGACCGTGGTCAACTCCTTCGGCCCCACGGCCATGGCCGCCTATACCGCCACCAACCGGCTGGAGCAGCTGGTGCAGCAGCCCTTTGGCTCCATGAGCATGGCCATGTCCACCTACTCGGGGCAGAACAAGGGCGCGGGCAAGCTGGAGCGCATCCGCACCGGCTACCGGGACAGCCTGCTGGCCATGTTCGCCGTGGCCGGGGGAATGCTGATGATCATGCAGTTCTTCGGCGGCAGGCTGGTGGGTCTGTTCGTCAGCGAGCCGGACGTGATCGCTTTGGGCGGACAGGCGCTGAAAATCACCAGCCTCTTCTACGTCTTTCTGGGCGTGATTTACGTCACCCGGGGCGTGCTCAACGGCATCGGGGACGCCTTCTTCTCCTTCATCAACGGCATTGTGGAAATCACCGGGCGCATCGGCCTGCCCCTGCTGCTCCTGAACCTGACCTCCATCGGCGTGTGGTCCATCTGGATCACCGCGGGCCTGACCTGGATGCTGGCGGGGCTGTCCTGCTTCCTGCGCTATGCCTACTGGCGGAAAAAGACCGGACGCGGCGAAAGCGGGCGCCCGGACAAGGCAAAAGAAGCTTAAGGCCCGGCGGGCTTCTCCGCTTTTTGCCCCCTCACCAGTCGATGGGGTGCAGCACCTCCGGGTCGATGTGCCGGACGTCCGGCGAGCCGGTGCGCACCATCATGGCTCTGAGCTCGCCGGTCATGGCATGGATCACCGCGGCGGCTCCCACGGGGCCGCCCTTTTCCAGCGGTTCCATCAGCGGCCGGCCCACGGACACGGCATTTGCCCCCAGCGCCAGGGCTTTGAAGGCGTCAAAGCCGTCCAGAATGCCCCCGTCCACAATCACGGTGAAGTCCTCCCCCACCTGCCGGCGGATCTCGCGGGCGATCATGGCGGGCGGCGCGGCCCAGCGCATGAGGCCGTTGTGGTGGCTGAGGATCACCCCGGCGCAGCCCAGATCACGGCAGGTCAGCGCGTCCCGGACGCTTAGCGCGCCCTTCACCAGGAAGGGCAGGCCGGTGGCGCGCACCCAGCGCTTCAGGTCGTCCAATGTGGGCAGCTTCATCTGGAAGCCGGCCACCAGGGAATCCCGGTCGTCGGTCACATTCACGGAGTGCTCCACGTCCATGCCCACGGCGATGGCCCCGTTCCGCTCGGCGCAGAGAAGCCGGCTGAGGATCGCCTCCTCGTCGGCATAGGGCTTGACGATCTTGATGACCTTTGCGCCGGTCTGAAGCACGGCCTCCAGCTCGGCGCAGTCCCCCATGCCAATGCTGCAGGCCGCCCCCGCCAGCCGCGCCGCCTCCGCCAAGGCGGGCATGCCGCTTTTGAGATGGCTCAGGGCGGCGGTCATGATGGGCGTGTCAAAGCGGTGGCCCAGGAGGGTGGTTTCCGCAGTGGGATGCGCGGCGCCCACGATGCGCCCCTCCACCAGCAGATGATCGAGAAACCGGCGGTTGATGGCCTCGGAATCGCCGGACAGGGGTCGTCCGTTCGCCATGGCTGATCCTCCTCAAGCAGTTTGTTCAGATGGCAATGCCGGCCCGCGCGGCCTCTCCCGCCACATGGGTGTAGGCGGCCTCGTACTCCTCAAAGGTGCGCATGTGTTCCAGCAGCACCGGCGCGTCGGCGGGCAGGTACCGGTCGATGATGGCCAGCACCTTGGTGAAGTCCAGACTGCCCTCCCCGGGATTGCACTCCTCCAGCACGGTGGTCAGGCGGGTGAGGTTCAGGCGGGTATCCTTCAGGTGCGTGCTTTTGATATAGGGCGCCAGGGTGCGGAAGCACCCGTCAATGAAGCCCTCCGCGTCCAGAAAGCGCCGGGGGCAGTTGATCATGTTCACAAAGTCCATGTGCGCGGCAAACTGCTCCCGGTCCACATCCCGGATCAGCTGAAGATAGCATTCCGGGCTGTCGGGCACCATCCAGGGCATGGGCTCGATGCAGTAGAACGCCCGCCGGGGCTTCACGCTGTCGATGATCTCCCGGATGGAGGCGATGATCTCCGCGTAGGTCTCCGGGGTGAAGTTGCTCGGGTCAGCCGCGTCCCAGGCGATGGGGCTCCGGGTGCCCACGATATTGACGCAGCAGGGGATGCCCCACTCCTCCGCCAGCGCCAGCTGCCCCTTGGCGTAGTCCAGCGCGGCGGCTGCCGCGGCGGGATCAGCGTCCAGCGGGTTCTTCCACACGCCCGCCTCCGCGATCACCGCCCCCTGCCGCTTCGCCGCGGCGCAGTAGGCGGCGATCTCCGCCCGGGGCGTGCGGAAGTCAAAGGGCGCGGTGACCGCCTTGAAACGCGACGCGGCCAGCAGCTGTTCCCACTCCTCAGGATTCGCAAAGTTTCCCGCTACGGTTCCTCCCAGCAGCATGGCATTCACCTCTCTGTTCTGTTTTGGTTGCCGCTCACAGCCCCGCCAACGCCAGGACGGCAAACCCGGCGATGGACACCAGGGTGGACACGGACAGGGCCGCCGAGACGTAAGCCCGCTCCTGCGCGCCGGCGGCGAACACAGGCAGCACAAAGGGCGGGGGCAGCAGGAACATCATGATAACCGCCGCCTCGGGGCGCAGATCAGGCCAGAGCAGGCGCAGGGCGAGCAGCAGCGCCCCGCCCAGCGCTGCCATGATGGCCAGCCGCAGGCCCACTACCGCGCAGGTTTCGCGCCAGGGAATATCGGCCAGGACGAGATCATAGCCGATGGCCAGCAGGATCAGGGCGGCGGTGGGCGCGGACACAAAGTCCGTGCAGGCGTCCAGAATGCCGCTGACGCCCGAGGGCACCAGCGCCTGATACAGACCGGTGGCCCCCAGCAGCACGCCCGCGAAAATCGCGAGGATGATGGGCGACAGCGCCATCTCCCGGAACAGCTGCCCCGTCGAGGCCTGCCTCCCCTCCTCCCGGCTCAGCAGGATCTTGTACAGGGTGAAGACGAAGAGCACCTGCCCCAGGTCAATCCGGGCGAACTCCGCCACCCTGTCGCTGCCGCATAGCAGGGTGAACAGAGCGTAGCCCAGCATGCCCGCCTCAAAGCCCGTGGTCAGGAAGGGCACAAAGGGGCTTTTCATGCCCAGCCTTCGGCCCAGCGTCTTCCCCAGCCAGAAGGCGGCAATGCAGATGCCGTACATCATCAGGGGAATCAGCGCATCGGAGAGGGTGTAGCTGGTCACCGCAAAGGTGTGCAGCAGCACCGCTGGCAGCGCGATGTTCACCGCCACCGTCTTCAGCGCCTGAACGCCCTCCCGGGTCAGCATCTGCTTTTTCCGGCAGAGCGCGCCCAAAAACAGCATCAGCAGCACCGGCAGAATGGTGCGCAGCGCCTCCGTCAGCGCGTTCACGGGGCATTCCTCCTCTTTTCCGTATCCTGCTGCGTCACGCCTGGGTCAGCTGAACCCTGTCTTCCATGTCACGATCCAGGGTGATGGCGGCGCTGCCCTGATCGGTCTTCAGACTGTAATTCCCCCTGAAGCCGGTGAAGCGCAGCCAGCCCTCTCCGTCCGTCGTCAGGGTCTCATGGGTCTCCCAGTCGCCGTGGATCAGCCGCTTCAGCGCGCGGTAGGCCGGCTTTTCGCTGCCGTCCGCCCGCACCAGGCCCGAGGGCGCTTTGAGCCAGCCGCCGTCGCTGAAGTCCCATGTGGTGATGGCCTCCACCAGCGGATGAGCGAAGAGGGTCGAGTACATCTCAGTGATCTCCCGCGCCTGCCTTTCCTCCCCCTCGGGGGTGGTGGGCCATTCGCTGACCTGCCAGTCGTTCAGATCCACGATGTGGGCGGGCATAAGCTCCCCTGAGATCAGGGTGTTCTCGGTGAAGTGGATGGGCAGGCCGAAGCGGGAGAAGCGCTCCAGCACGTCGCTGAGCTTCTCCAGCCCCCAGTAGCCCTGATGCTGATGGCTCTGGATGCCGATGGCGCCGATGGGCACCCCCGCCTCCAGCAGGCCTTCCAGCAGAATCTCATAGCTGACGCTGGTGTTGAAGTCGTTGATGAGCAGCACGGCCCCGGGATCGCTCTCCTGAGCCGCCGCGAAGACCTCCTTCACCAGCCGGATGCGCCCCAGATCCCTGCAGATGCGGGTGACGGCGTTGTCATACTTGTCGAAGACCGGCATGATGACCACTTCGTTGATCACGTCCCACAGGCCGACCACGCCCCGGAAGGCCGTCACGTCCCGGCGGATGCGCTCCAGCTGGCGGCGCAGGATCTCCGCGTTGTCATACTGCATCAGCCAGGGCGCGCAGACGGTGTGCCAGCACAGGGGGTGACCCTTCACCTGCACGCCCTTCTCCCGCAGGAATTTCGCCGCGGCCATGGTTTCGGCATAGGCGGTCCGCCCTTCCACGGGCTCATACCGCCCCCAGTAAAAGGGCAGGGTGCCGTAGTTGAAGAGCTTCAGCCACTTTTCGACGCGCTCCCGCACAGCGGTCTTCTTTTCTTCATCCCTGATGAGATGCAGCGCGATGGCGTCAAAGGCGCCGCAGCCGAAGAGAAACCGGTGAGAAACCTGGTCGGCCTGCACCCGGCAGTTCGCGGCGGGCGTTCCGTCCGGTTTCATCAGGCGCAGCCGGACGTCCGCCCGGCGGTGGGACAGCTGATCCATGTTTTTGCCTCCATCCTGCGGTCGTATCAGACCCGATAGACGTAGTTCTCCTTGCGGGGCGCGGCAGGCCTGCAGGGGCCGTCCTCATAGCCGAGTATGCAGTGGCCGATGCCCTCATAGTCGCCCTCGATGCCCAGGGAGGCGAGCAGCTCCCTGCCCTCCTCAGTGCTGAACTCCTCCTTCGCCCGGTGAATCCAGCAGCTGCCGATGCCCAGGGCGTGGGCCGCGTTCATCAGGTTGCCCATCACCAGACTGCCGTCGTACAGATAGGTGGGCACGCTGCGGCTGGCCAGCACCGCAATCACCACCGGCGCGCCGTAGAAGGGATCCCTGTCCGCGCCCATCACCGCCGCGTTCATCCGGGAGAGCCGGTCGCGCATGGCCTTATCCGTCACGGCAATCATGATGGGGGACTGCTTGCCCATGCCCGTGGCGGCGTACTTGCCCGCCTCGAGGATCTGGTTCAGAATCTCCGCCGGAATGGGATCGGCCTTGTAGCTGCGGCAGCTGCGCCGCTCCAGCAGCACCTTCATGGCTTCGTTCATTTTCTTTGCCTCCTTTGATGTTTTGCTTGACATGGTGTGATTTATCCCGTATGATGATTGTAATCCTTGAAGTTACCTCTAAGTCAATAGTCAGGAGGAAATTGTATGTATACCATCCAGGAGGTCAGCCGGAAGACCGGCCTCTCATCCCACACGCTGCGCTATTATGAGAAGGAAGGACTGATCTCCGGGGTGGAGCGCAGCCAGGGCGGCATCCGCCAGTACGGGGATGAAGACCTGGAGGCCCTGGGCCTGATCTGCTGCCTGAAGAACACCGGCATGCCCCTGCGGGAGATCGCCCGCTTCGTGCAGCTGACCCAGGAGGGGGAGCACACCCTCCGGGAGCGGGTATCGATGCTGCGGGAGCACCGGGAGAACGTGATCGCCCGGATGGCGGAGATGCAGCAGCACCTGGACAAGGTGACCTGGAAGCTGAATTTCTTCTCCGCGAAGCTGCAGGCCTACGAGAGCCGGGAAGCGGAACAGGGATCACTGACCAGGTGAGGCAAGGCTGACGGCCTTATCGGATCTCCCTCGTCTCCTCCAGCACCTGGGCCTCGGTATTGGCCTCCACAAAGCGCGAGATTTCCTCCATCAGGCTGTCCGCTAAAGCCCGGTGGGGCACAATGGCCGCCGCGCCGATCACGATGACCTGATGGGTGTCCTGCTCGGCGATTTCCGCCGCGGAGACGTGAAACCGGTTCTGCAGCTGCGCTGTCAGGCTCTTTACAATCATCCGCTTTTCCTTCAGGCTGTGCACCCAGGGCGCGTACAGCCGGAAGGTCATGGCCGCGATGTCCATTCCGTTCATTCCCTCTTTCCTTCGTCAGGGCGTCTCCGCGCCTCCAGCCGTCCCGGGCTCCTGTCCGCCGCGGCCGATCACCGTGTACCGCATGCCGCTTTCACCCCGCGCCGACCGGTACAGGCAGACCTCCCGCACTTCCATCGCCGCCCGGGGTATCGCGATGTCCTCCAGCGTCAGCCCCTCCGGGATCACGGGCTTGCGCGCCAGGGTGATGTGCGGATAAAAAGCCTTCCGGTCATAGGGGATCTCCGCCTCGTCCAGCCGCTGCCGGACGCGCTGAGCCAGGCGGTCCAGCGCCCCGGAGGGCTCGACCCCCGCCCAGAGCACCGCGGCCTCCCGGAAGACGCCCAGATGGCTGAGGGTCAGGGGAAAGGACTCCTCCACCGGCGGCAGCAGGGCTGTGATGTCCTCCGGCCACATGCCCACAAAAGCCAGGGTCAGGTGCAGGTTGTCCGTCGTGAGATACCGCCCCGCCACCCCGGCCTCCAGGAGGCGGCGCTGCGCCTCGGCCAGGGCGTCCCGGAACGCGGGCGCGGGCTCCAGGCCCACAAAAAGGCGCATCATGGCATTTCCCTCCCCGCCGTCATTTCTCCAGATACCGCTCGGCCCGGATGACAGGGCTGCGCTCGTTGATGGCCCGGTAGCAGGGGCAGTCTTCCGCGTGGTCATTGACCAGGCCGCAGGCCTGCAGGTGGGAATAGACCGTCACCGTGCCCAGGTACTTGAAGCCGTAAGCCTTCAGCTCCCGGGCGATCTCATCGGACAGGCCGTTGCTGACGGGTATCCGGCCCTGCTCATGGCCGATGTAGCAAATCGTTCTTCCGCCGGTGTGCGCCCAGAGCCAGCCGCAGAAACTGCCGTGCTCCTCCCGGACACGCTGGAAGCACCTTGCGTTGTTGATCACCGCCTCGATCTTCCGGCGGGAGCGGATCATCCCTTCCGTGTTCATGATGCGCTCCACATCCGCCTCCGTGTAGGCGGCGATCCGGTCATAGTCAAAGCCGTCGAAGCAGGCGCGGAAGATCTCCCGCTTTTTGATCATCAGGCTCCAGGAAAGCCCGCACTGCATGGCCTCCATCATCAGGTGCTCAAACATCACCCGGTCGTCGTGCACCGGCACGCCCCACTCGGTATCGTGATAGACCCTCATGGCTTCAAAGGCGAAGCCCCAATCGCAGGTACTCATCCGCATCCGCTCCAGTCCGGCTGTTATCAATGCTGTGCTGAATCATACTCTAACGCAAACCGCGCGGAAAGTCAAACCGGGCGAGTGGAGAAGATCGGCTGAAGGAAGGACAAAAGCATGACAGACCAGAAGCAGGATACCATTGATCGCCTGCTGGAAGCGCCCTGCTGGGTCATCGATTTCCTGCCGCGCCGGGTTCCGCCGCACAGCGAGGGCCAGTTTTTCGCCGTCGAAAAATACTTCAGCAGCGCGCCCCGCCTGGAAGCCTTCCGGCTGAAGCTGGCGGACGTACTGCTGAAGCTCAGCTGTTACTTTGATTTTGAGGTGATCCCCGGCGGGGAGGAAGCTTTCCGCAACCCGCCCCCGGACACGCTGGCCGGGTGGATCGCCAACCCCCGCCGCACCCTCCTGATTCTCCTGAACAGCGCCCAGTCCCTGATCACCCTCTACCCAGGCGACCTCTGCGCCGCCGTGCACCAGCCGACCGGGGAGCTGCTGGCCCTGCTCAGGCCTCTCGCCGCGGCCAACGGGCTCTTTGTGTGGAGGGCGGAGTGAAGGGGCTCACTCATTCTCCCTCAGGTTCACCGCCACGTCCGAGGAGAGGATATACACCTGCCGGTCGGTGGTCACATACAGCTTGATCCAGGCCGTGCGGGGAATCTGCTCCGCCCCCAGGCAGGCCACATCCAGGGCGTAATCGTGCTTCCCGTACCAGATGGCGTACTCGTAGACCCAGCCGGGGGTCGGGCTGTCCCAGATGACCAGGCCGCCGCTGACGGTGCCCTGCTGCACATTGCTCTCGTGGTCGTTGCGGCTGAAGAAGATGATGGAGCCGCCCTCGGCCACATAGCGGGACAGGTCGAAGCAGAGGCTGCCATAGCGGTTGAAGTACACATCGCAGCCGGTGATCCAGCCCCGGGCGATCTCGGTCTGGGTGCTGTCCGTCCGGGCGTCGATGTGCACGCTGGTGCTGCCTAAGGTGATCTTCCGCCCGGAGCCGTCGAAGTAGTACAGGGTGACCGAAAGCGTCCCGTAGCGGTAGGGGGTGTTGCGCACCCAGATGCTGGCGCCGCTGGCGATGCTCTCATTGAAGGAGCTGGTTTCCACCACCTCGCCGTTCATGGTGACCTCATACTTCAGCAGGATCGTCCCGTAGGGTGTCCCGCCCGTCAGCCGCGCATGGAAATACACGGTGTCGCCGACGCGCAGCACGGGCTCGTTGTAATACAGCTCCTGCGGGGAGGTGTTGACGCCCAGGAAATCGAGCTGCCAGGGGTAGTTCGGCACCGGCGTGGGCGCCTGGGTGGGCGTGGGGGTCGGCCGGGGCTGCCGGGTTGGCCTGCGGGTGGGCTGCCGGGTGGGCTTCGGCGTGGCGGTGGCCGGCGCGGGGGTGGTGATCTGGAAGCTCTCCCGATCCGACGGCAGGATGGTCCCGTTATAGCCGATTCTGTAATACTGCCAGGCGGATTCCGGCACGGTCTGCCGCTGAACGGAGGCCACCCGGGAGGCCTCCCCGTACCAGATGGCAAAGCGGTAGATGACGCCACGGCTGACCGTCTCCGTCAGCCGGTTCCCGGAGGCCGTGTGCTGCGACCAGCCCGTCTCCCCCCTGCGCTGGCAGCAGAAGAGGGCGATGCCGCTGTCCGGCTGGTAGCTGGACCAGTCGAAGTTCAGCAGCCCGTAGCTGTCCATGGACAGGTCATAGGTGGAAAGCCATCCGTTGATCAACCCGTTGGCCTTTTCGGCGGGCTGGCTCACCGGCACGGCGGTGGGCACGCTGACGGGATTGCCCGTGGTTCGCACGGTGGGCAGGTCGGAGAGCAGCGAAGATACCGCCTTGCAGCCGGTCAATGCCAGCACCCCCAGGCAGAGCAGCGCCAGGGCTGCCGCCTTGATCCATCTGTTCTTCATGGTTTTTCCTCCTGCATGCGGTTCGGGAAGAGAAAGGAATCAGCTGTCATCTATGCAACGAATGACAGGCCGCCGTCCTTCCCGGGCAGGGAGCAGAACTTGCGACCCCCTGTCTTGTCAATCCCGCCGCGATCCTGTATAATACACGCAAACAGATGAGGAGGCGTTGGTTTTGTCCGGCATGAAGGCGTTCGGAACATATTTTCAGAATGATCCTGACAAGCCCCTGGTGTACGGCGAGGTCAGCCTGATCAACCCGCCGAGGCAGCGGCTCCGGGGCGAGCCGAAGAAGGAGGGCATCCTGGTTCACCCGGTGATCGTCGGCTTCTGCGGCACGGATTACGAGCTGATGAACATGGGGCGCAGGGGGCTGCTGAGACCCAAGTTTCCCGAGGGACAGCGGCGGCTGATCAACGGCCACGAGGGCGTGGTCTGGGTGCCCTCCCAGGAGCGGTTCGCCATCGTGCTGATCCGCGGCGGGGACAGCCTCGACCCCACCCGCTACACCGAGGATGAGACCTATTTTGAGTACGGCTGCGATCAGGCGGACGGCCTCTTCTGCGACAGCATGTACGTCAACCCCGACATGCTGCTGGAGATCCCCGGCGGGCACGTGCGGGACGGGAAGATCGACCTGTCCTTCGCCAAGAAGCTGGTGTTCTCGGATCCCTTCTCCTGCATGCTCTTTCAGCTGGAGCGCATGGAAGACCTGGGGAGCGCCCACTGGTTCCGCCAGACGGCGCGGCGGCACGGCTGCGGCCTGGAGGAGGCGCGGGCGCTCGCGGCGGACGAGATTTTTGAGCGGACGGTCATCTTCGGCCTGGGCACCACGGGCATGTTCATCGGCGACATCATCCGCCAGGCGCACCCGGAGGCCGGCATCGTGTTTGTGGCCCGGAGCCCGGAGGACAGCCCCAAGGTACTCTTCGCCCTGCGGCACACCGGCGCGAAGTACGTCCGGAGCGCTTTTGACACCAACGAGGCCCTGGCGGAGGCGATCATCGATGCTTCCGGCGGGCGGGCGACCACCTTCATCGGCGTCAGCGGCTCCGGCGTGGAGCATGAAATCGCCTTCCGGCACCGGGTGCTGGGCTGCAACGGCCTGTACAACAGCTTCTCCCTGGGTCCGAAGATCACCCTCGATACCATGCCCTTTGGCTTTGAGAATCACCTGCTCTTCGGCTCCATCAATTTCCGGCAGGATCACATGGAGAAGGCCATCCGGATGCTGGCGGAGAGCGAGTATGACCGGATTGTGGAGCTGATTGATCGGGACGAGTTCACCGCCGATCCCATCAGCGCCTATGAAAACAAAATCTACTGCAAGAACGCCCCGATGAAAACCGCCGTGATCTGGGATCCGGCGCGGATCGACACGAGCCGCTGAGGAGGAAGCGCCATGAAAGCGATATCCATCGTCAAGCCTTATGAAATCGATATCCGGGAGGTGCCAACGCCTCAGCCGAAGGCGGGGGAAGCGCTGCTGAAGGTGCTGTACTGCGGCATCTGCGGCGCGGACGTGGCCAGCTTTACAGGCAACCAGCCCTTCACCACCTATCCCCGGATCCCCGGGCACGAGTTCTCCGCCCAGATCGTCTCGGTGCCGGAGAACAGCCGGGGGCTCAAAGCCGGCGACCTGGTGACCTGCAACCCGTACTTCAACTGCGGCCATTGCTACGCCTGCCAGAAGGGCCTGGTCAACGCCTGCGAGGACAACCAGACCATGGGCGTGCAGCGGGACGGCGCCTTCTGCGAGTACATCTGCATGCCCCTGGAGCGGATCATCCCCGGCGGCAGCCTCACGGCGCGGCAGCTGGCCCTGATCGAGCCCTTCTCCATCAGCCAGCACGCCCTGAGCCGGTGCGCGGTAAAGCCAGGCGACAAGGCGCTGGTGGTGGGCGCAGGGCCCATCGGCCTCTTCGCCCTGCTGGCGGCCAAAGCCAAAGGCGCGGAGGTGACCGTCAGCGACCTGCTGGCGGGACGGCTGGAGAAGGCGCGGCGCTTCGGCGCGGATCACGTGGTGCAGGCCGGCACGGAGGGGGCGGACGCGCTCCTTCAGGAGATCTGCGGAGGCCACGGCTTTGACCTATGCGTGGATGCCTGCGGCCGGTCCGAAACCTTCCTGAAGTGCATTGAGCAGGCCTGCCACGGCGCGTCCCTGATCCTCATCGGCAACGGCAAGACGGAGACCACCTTTCTGCACTCCATCCTGCTGAAGAAGGAGCTGAACGTGTACGGCAGCCGGAACGCCTTCACGGCGGACTTCGAGTCCCTGATCAGGCTGATCGGCGAGGGCGGCGTGCAGGCCGAGGAAATGATCAGCGCCGTGTACGATTATCCGGACGCGGCCTCGGCCTTCGACGCCCTGACCCACAACGACGGAAGCCTGGAAAAGGTGCTCCTGCGCTTCAGCGATCCGGAATAAAGACAGGAGGGATGCGGCATGATCGACGCGCACGCCCATTTGTGGCTTGTCCAGCGCGGCCTGGTGGACGGCCTGCCGGTCTATTCCTTAGGCGGCGGGCGCAGCCAGTTCGGCGCGGAGGTGCGGCAGATGCTTCCGCCAGCCATGACCGACGGGGTCAACAGCGCGGAACGCTTCCTGGCGCACATGGATTTCTCCCGGGTGGGAGGCGCGGTCATTACCCAGGAGATCATCGACGGCAATCAGGACGAATACCTGCGGCAGGTGCGGAAGGACTATCCCGACCGCTTCCGGGTCTGCGCCCTCTATGAGGAAAAGGGCGTGCCGGACACGGAGGGTCTGGACGGCATCAAGATCTGCGGCGGAAGGCTGAAGGATCAGGAGCTGACGCATCACGCCGCCGTGTTTGAGGCGGCCAGCCGCCGGGGGATGTTCGTGGGCATCGACATGGCGGACGGCGACCGGCAGACCGGCGCTCTGCGGGAGCTGGCTCAGCAGTACCCCGATCTCCGCATCGCCATCGGCCATTTCGGCATGGTGACGCGGCCGGGCTGGCTGGAGCAGATTCGCCTCGCCCGCCTGCCCAACGTCCGGGTCGAGTCCGGCGGCATCACCTGGCTTTTCAACAGCGAATACTATCCCTACCCCTCCGCTGTCCGGGCGATCCTGGAGGCGCGGGACGAGGCGGGCATCGACAAGCTGATGTGGGGCTCGGACTATCCCCGCACCATGACCGCCATCACCTACAAGATGAGCTGGGATTTCATCCAGAAGTCTCCCCTGCTGACCGATACGGAAAAGCAGCGCTTCTTCCACGACAACGCGCACGCCTTCTATCGCTTCGGCGAACTGCCCGAGCTGCCGGAGATCCATCACATGGCGGAGTGAACCTTCCTCCGCCGGAGCTTCCCCTCTCCCGCTGAAAAACAAGGAGCGCCCCCATGATGTATGAGATGACCGCTTCCGGCGCCTGCGTGTTTTCGCTGCCCCAGCCGGACAGCCAGACCCTGCGTCTCCGCGTCACCGCCCTCGCCTGCGGGGCCGTGCGCGTCACCCGCACCCTGCGGGAGGCCTTCCTGCCCGACGCCGGGGACACGATTGTTGACCGGACAGCCAGGCCCTGCGCTGTGGCCGAGGCGGAGGACGCCTTCACCGTGGACTGCGGCGGCCTCTGCCTGCGGGTGAGCAAGCCAACCGGCGCCATCACCTTTCAGGATGAGGCTGGCCGTGCGCTCCTCCGCGAAAACGAAAAGCGACCCTGCCAGATGGCCGAGACGCCGGTAATGATGAACCGCTTCCATGAGGATGGGGAGATCGCCTGGACAAAGAGCGCGGACGGGCTGCGGGCCTCCAGCCGGGATTACGAGACCTATGAGGCGCGCAGGGCGTACACCTGCCGGCTCTCCCTGGATTTCGACGAAGACGAGGGGCTCTACGGCCTGGGCTCCCACGAGGAGGGTTTTGCTAACCTGCGGGGCAAAAGCCGCGACCTGTATCAGCACAACCTGAAGGCCGTGGTACCCGTGCTGGTGTCCACCAGGGGCTGGGGGCTGCTCTTTGATCTGGGCTGCCTGATGGCCTTCCGCGACGACGCGGAGGGCTCTTACCTTTGGGCGGACTGCGCTGACGAGATGGACTGTTATTTCCTCAGCGGCGGCTATGCCTCGGTCTGCCGCCAGTACGCCGATCTGACCGGCCACGCCCCGCTGCTGCCCCGGTATGCCTTCGGCTATGTGCAGTCCAAGGAGCGCTATCGGGACGCGGAGGAGCTGATCGGCGTGGTGCAGGAATACCGCCGCCGTCAGGTGCCCCTGGATCTGATCGTGCTCGACTGGCAGTCCTGGCCCGAAGGCCAGTGGGGCTGGAAGGTCTTTGACGAAAGCCGCTTCCCGGACCCGCAGCATCTCACCGACACCCTGCACCGCCTGGGCGCGAAGCTGATGATCTCCATCTGGCCCTCCATGCAGGGGGAGTGGAATGAGAACCGCCGGGAGATGCTGGAAAACGGCTGCATGCTGGGCAACCGCGCCATCTACAACGCCTTTGACGAAAAAGCCCGCGCCCTGTACTGGAAGCAGGCCGACGAGGGCCTGTTCCGCCACGGCGTGGACGCCTGGTGGTGCGACTGCTCCGAGCCCTTTGAGGCGGACTGGCACGGCGCCCTGAAGCCCGAGCCCTTTGAGCGGGTGCGGGTCAACACGGAGGAAGCGAAGAAATACCTGGATCCCGGCAAAATCAGCCTGTACAGCCTGTATCACGCCATGGGCGTCTATCAGGGCCAGCGGAAGACGACCGACCGGAAGCGCGTGCTGAACCTGACCCGCTCCTCCTGGGCCGGACAGCACCGGTATGCTGCGGTCACCTGGTCCGGGGATATCTCCGCCTCCTGGGAAGCCCTGCGCCGGCAGGTGCCGGAGGGGCTGAACTTCATGGCCACGGGCGAGGCCTGGTGGACCACCGACGCGGGCGCCTTCTTCACTTCGGATTGCGGCGGCGCCTGGTTCGGCGCGGGTGAATTCCCCGGCGGCGCGGACGATCCGGGCTACCGGGAGCTCTTTGTGCGCTGGATGCAGTACGCCGCCTTTCTGCCCATGATGCGGGCCCACGGCACCGGCACGCCCCGGGAGATCTGGCGCTTTGGGGAGAAGGGCGAGCCCTGGTACGACGCGCTGGAGAAGATTATCCGGCTGCGCAGCACGCTGGTGCCCTATCTGTATTCCTTAGCCGCGGAATACGCCCGCAGCGGCCTGCCGCCGGTGCGCGTTCCCGCGCTGATGTTCCCCGGGGACGCCAGACTGCGCGCTGTCGACAGCGAGATGCTCCTGGGCGATCTGCTGGTCAGACCCGTGACCCGCCCCATGACCTGGCTGCCGGAGAACCGCAGGCTGGACCCTGTGGACGACACGGTTGACGTATACCTTCCCGCCGGAACGGACTGGTACGATTTGGAGACCGGGGAGCGGCACACAGGCGGCCAGACCCTCCGCGTCCGCGCTCCCATCGAAAAGATCCCCGTCTTCGTCCGCGCCGGCGGCATGGTTCCGCTGGGCTCCGTCCGGCAGTATGTGGACGAGCTCCCCCAGCCACCGCTGACGGTAACCGTCTTCCCCGGCGCGGACGGATCCTTCGTCCTGTACGACGACGCCGGAGACGGGTACAGCTATGAGCAGGGCGAGTGCGCCCGCATCACTCTCACCTGGCGCGACCAGGCGCGGGAGCTGACCCTCTCCGCCCGGGAAGGCCGCTGGCCCGGCATGGCCGAAGCGCAGACATTCCGCCTCCGCCCCGCGGGAGGGGAAGAGCAGGTTCTGCTGTATACCGGCGAGGAGGTCACGGTGCGGCTGTGAGGGCTTCACTCTGTCCTGCCGCTGACCCATGATCAGCCGCTCGCCTGCTCCCTATGAATCCTCCCCAACCCGGCACACGCTGGGATCGGGGTTGAAGCCCCGGATGATGGGATTGCGGCAGATCACGGACGCTCCTCCTTCTTTCTGGCCAGCCAGCCCCGGAACAGCCCGCCCCCAAAGAGCGAGATGATCACAAAGAAGATGTCCGCGAAGAGGATGAAGAGGAAGGAAGGCACCAGGATGCGCGTGTACTTCTTCCCGCAGGCAGCGCCCCTGCGGATGGCCATGCCCATGCGCGCGAGGTAAAAGAGCACGCCCGCGTTGAAGAAGAGCAGCAGCGCCGCGTTCATCCCAAAGTTGACCCAGGCGTCCTCCGGGAAGAAATTGCCGGTATTGGCCACGCTCTGCACGATATTGAGCGCCAGCAGACCGATATCCACAAAGAACAGGATGCGGGTGACGTTGAGCATCACGCCGCCGCCGATGCCGACGCCGCCGCCCCATTCCAATCCGGCGCGGTCGCAGAAGCGCTCGAACTGCTGCATCAGCGGCTCGTTCTGCCGTCCCTCGATAAAGCCGTTGTTGGCGACGCAGTAGAGGCTGAGGTGCAGATCATTCGCCCGGCAGTACGCCTCCATCTCCTCCATGAAGCGCAGCACGTGGGAGGGAATGCCGTCCACATAGAGCGGGAGGCCGAAGACCACCGCCTGCGCGTCCTTCAGCTGAGCCAGGATGCGGGCGTGATCCGCCGGGGTGCGCAGCTTTTCATTCACCTTCTCCCCGCCGATGAACAGGCGCTGCAGGAAGAGGAAGTAGGAGGAGGCGCAGAAGCGCTTCTTGGGGCTGCAGTTGATGAATACGGTTTTCATAACACACCCTCCAGTTCCGCCAGATCCCCGATGAAGCGCACATCAGCTTGCTCAAAGCCGTCGTTGATGGCGTTGCGCTCCGCCATCAGCCGGAAGGTGGCCTGCTCAGCCTCGGTGGCCTCGCCGTAGACGATCACCTTCCAGAGCCTGTGTTTGCCGTAGCGCAGGGTGTGGTGCATCTGCCTGCCCCGGTAGGTGCTCAGCGGGGTGGAGGTGCCGATGGATCGGTCCAGCGCATTTTTGACGGCCGGGCTGTACCCGCCGTACAGGTTCCGGGTGACGATCACCAGCTCGTCCGCCTGGCCGATGACCCGGCAGACCTGCTTCAGGCTGTCCTTCATGAAGCATTCCGCCGGATGCTTGGTCCAGCAGCCGAAGCAGCCCTGGCAGGGCGCGTACTTCCCGTCCGCGGCGATCACCCGGTCGCCCTTGGCTTCCATCAGGCTGTCATAGGGATGATCCAGGTCGTGCAGGATGACTTTCATGGTTCCTCCTTCTGGGCGGCGAGCACTGCGCCGTTCCACGCGCGTTCCAGATGGGCCGCGATCAGGCCCTCGTCATAGCTGAGGCCGTTGTTGGCAATGATGCTGGCCAGGCCGTGGGCGAAGAGCGCCACGGTGACAAACACACCCTTGGTTTTCTCCATGCTCATGCCCAGCTCCGCCTGCATGGCGCCGAGGACGGGCAGCAGATCCTCCGAGTCCGCCATGTCCAGCAGACTCTTCTCCTCCGTGTACCCGGACTGAAACAGGAAGCGGAACAGATGGGGCCGCTCCACGGCGTAGCGGATGTAGTTGAGGCCGATGCCCAGGATCGGCAGCTGCCCCGGCGGTATGTCCATCAGATAAGCCGTGTGCTCCTGATCCGCCTGGGCGTAGGCGGCACGCTTCAGGCTGTCGATGGTCGCGAAATGGTACATCACCGGCTGGGTGGAGCAGTGCAGCCGCTCCGCGACCATCCGGGCGTTGACGCTCTCCACCCCGCTCTCCCGGGCAATCTCCAGGGCCGCGTTCACAATCATCTCCCTGGTAACCTTCGTCTTCGGCGGCAAGCGGCGTCCCTCCTGAGTTTCATAATCGTCATTATATAACGATGGTTATATTATACGCAGAGCGGAAGGTTTGTCAAGGGGGCTGGCAGAATGGATTGTCGCAAAATAAAACGAAATCAGCGTAATAAACAAGCCAAAACAAGCCCTTCCCAAGTTGACACGAACAAAGGTTTGTGCTACAATCCACCCAATCACTGACAGAGGAGGCTTATCCTGATGAGCAACAATAATAATGTTGAGGGTGACAAAAGGGCGCTTTTAACCTTATAGCCACGACTGGTTGTGGTGATTTCCGCTTTCTTCCACAACCAGTCGTGGCTTGATTCAGGAAAGCGCCCTTTTGACATCCGAATCAATAATGGCGGATCGGGCATGGGCTGTTTCGCCATCATCGCCATTGCGGTGGTGATCCTGATGCTGATGGGCTCCTGCAGCAGCAATTCGTCCAGTTCCAGCTCCAGCTCATACCGCAACAGCAACTCGTCGAATCCGATCCGGGATCGGGATCCGGAGTTCTATGACTGGCTTGAAAACCGGTACAACCGCATGACGGGGCAGTGAAGGAGGACGGAATCAGGCGGCAATATTCCCGCTGTTGAAGATTCCGGATCATCGTCCAGGGTCTTTTGCCAGCAAGTTTTTCACATGAATACCAAAAAATCCATTCTCCCATCTCCCCCATCGGCAAAAGTTCTTCGGAAAAGAAAAAGGGGTCTGGGGAAAAGGAAAAACCCTTCTTTCAAGAAGGGTTTTTCCTTTTCTCCAGTTAACCAGGGACGATCTCACTCACACATTCGCCCCGAAAGAGCGGCAGATCGCGGCGAGGCCGCCCTGGTAGCCGGCGGCGATGGGGTTGAACTTCCAGTCACCGCCGCGGCGATAGATCTCGGCCACGACGATGGCGGTCTCGATGGAGAAGTCCTCGACCAGGTCGAAGCGGAGGTATTCCTCGCCGACCATATCGTCGGGGCTGGCCAGCTTGGCCAGGCGGATGTAGGCGTTGTCCACCTGTCCGAAGTTCTGGTGGCGGATATCGGCCTCATGGATGGTGACCACCACGGCGATCTTGTCGATCTCGGCGGGGATCTTCTCCAGGTCAATGATGATCTGCTCGTCGTCGCCCTCGCCCTCGCCGGTGCGGTTGTCGCCGGTGTGGGTCACCGCGCCGTCGCGGCCCACCAGGTTGTTGTAGAACACGAAGTCCTCGTCCCGCAGCAGCTTGCCGTTGACACCCAGCATGAACACGGAGGCATCCAGGTCGAAGTCATAGCCACCGTCATAGCGGTTGGTGTCCCAGCCCAGGCCCACCAGCACATAGCGCATGGACTTTTCCAGGGAAACCCGCTGGCCCTTGCTCAGATTGATAGCCATTGAAACAACCTTCCTTTCAGCTTAATCGTTCAGAATTGCCATTTACCGGTACATGTTCAGGATGGCGTCCAGGCGGCTGGCCTCGCGCACGGGCTGGCCGATGGCGGAGAATTTCCAGTTGCCGTCGCGGCGGTAGATCTCGCCGACGATCAGACCGGTCATGCCATCATAGTTCTCCGAGAGGTTGAAGCGGCACAGCTCACGGCGGGCGTCCTTGTCCTCCAGGCGGATGAACGCGTTCCGGATCATACCGAAGTGCTGATGCCGCGGCGCGGCGTCGTAAATGTTCACCACGAAGACCAGCTTGGCGATGTTCGCCGGCACAGCGTTCAGATCCACCGTGATCTGCTCGTCATCGCCCTCGCCCGCGCCGGTCAGGTTGTCGCCGTGATGGTAGATCGCGCCGCTGGCGTGGCGCAGGTTGCCGTAGTACACCACACAGTCCTTCACCGCGTGGGAAACCAGCTTGCCGTCCGCGCCGCACAGCAGCACGGAAGCGTCGCAGTCAATGTCCTGCTTGGGCGCGCTGAAGAGCGAGAAGCCGCGCTTCTGCTCCACTTCGTCCCAGCCCAGGCCGACCAGCACATTGCGCAGGCCGCCGTTGTCCTTGGTCAGATCAATCTTCTGCCCCTTCGACAGATTAATGCTCATATTGCCTCCTTTGGCACGGGGAGTGTGGGGGGACGAAACTGGGGGGAAGGGGAAACCCTTTCTTGGAAGAAAGGGTTTCCCCTTCCCCCCAGACCCCCTATTCTCTTCCTAAAGACCTTTACCTTTGATGGGGGATTGTTTTTTCTATGGGTGAGCAGATGGGGCGGGGGCGAGGTTTCCTCTCAACCCCCGGTGGCCCAGTCTCTCACTTCGGCTTACTCCTTGCCCCTCAGCACGGCTTTCCGGATCATATCCAGCGGGATGACCAGGAAGGCGATGGCCGCGCAGGTGAACCAGGTGGTGGAGGTCAGGGCGTGCACGCTCAGCACCTCGCCGCCGACGGTGACGAAGATGAACTGCATCACGAAGATCGCCAGCATCACCAGGATGAAGTTGCGGTTGCGGCTCAGGTGCTCAAACACGTTCATGTGCGTGGTGCGCGCATTGAAGCCGTTGAAGGCAATGGCCATCATGAAGGTGGCGAACACGGCGGAATTCCACACCACATGCATCATGGAGGCTTCCATGCCGTAGGCCGCGCTGGTGGCGCCGATCAGGTTCTGGATGGCGGGCACAAAGCGGATGCACAGGCAGGCCGCGGTGATGTACAGCGCGCTGACGATGATCTGCACCAGCATGCTGCCGGAGACGATGGAGGCGTCACGCGGCACGGGCTTTTCCTTCATGTACTCCTTCAGCGTGGGCTCGGAGCCGAAGGCGATGGCCGCCAGGGTGTCCATGGCCAGGTTGATGAGCAGCAGCTGCACCACCGTCAGGATCTGGTTCTCGCCGAAGAAGGGCGCCAGGAAGCAGGTCAGCACGGCGGCCACGTTGACGGTCAGCTGGAAGATCAGGAACTTGCGGATGGACTTGAACATGGTGCGGCCATACAGGATGGCCTTGTCGATGGAGGTGAAGTTGTCGTCCAGGATGGTGATGTCGCCGGCTTCCTTGGCCACCTCGGTGCCGCTGCCCATGGCGAAGCCCACGTCAGCCTTCTTGAGGGCCGGGGAGTCGTTGACGCCGTCGCCGGTCATGCCGACCACCAGGTTCAGCTCCTGGGTGACGCGCACCAGGCGGCTCTTGTCGGTGGGCAGGGCGCGGGCCACCACCCGCAGGTTGGGCAGGATGGCCTTCAGCTCGTCGTCGGTCTTTTCAGCCATCTCCGCGCTGGTCATCGCCACATCGGAGGGGAGCTTCAGCAGTCCGGCCTCCCGGGCGATGGCCACAGCGGTCTCCTTGCGGTCGCCGGTGACCATGACCACCTGGATGCCCGCGTTCTGCACTTCCTCGATGGCGGGAATGACTTCCTTGCGCACATTGTCGCGGATGGAGAGGACGCAGACCAGGGTCAGATCCCTGCCGTCGGGATCGCCATCGGTCTTGGCCACGCCCAGCAGGCGCATGGAGCGGCCGGCCTGGGCGTCCATGTAGGTCAGCAGGGAGGACTGGGTCTCATGGTTGAGGGGCTTGACTGCGCCGGTCTCATCGATGAAGCTGGAGCAGCGCTCAATGATGCGCTCCGGCGCGCCCTTCAGGTAGGTCATGCTCTTGCCGTCCACCGTCACGGTGACGTCGGACATCTTCTTGGTGGAATTGAAGGGGTTGAAGGAGATCACGTCCTCGCGGCTCATGTTGGCTACGGCGTTCTCGCCCATCAGGAAGGCCATCATGGCGCGGTCGGTGGAGTTGCCGCCGATGATCTCATTGCCGGACACGGTGGCCGAGTTGTTGATGCCGATGCCGGTCACGATGTCCGTGCGCATGGTAGCGGGCAGCTCGCTCAGCTTGGTGAAGATGCGCTGGTTGCCCGTGGCCAGCTCCACCACGGACAGCCTGCCCTCGGTGATGGTGCCGGTCTTGTCGGTGAAGAGCAGGGACAGGGAGCCGGCGGTCTCCAGACCGTTGATCTTGCGGACCAGCACGTTGTCCTTGATCATGCGGATGGACTGGAAGGAGAGCAGCATGCTGGTGAGCATGGGCAGGCCTTCCGGCACCGCGCACACGATGATGGTGACGGCCACCGTCACGGCCTCAATGATCAGCTTGAGCCAGTTCTCCCAGGTGTGGACGAAGGGAATGCCGTTCAGGCCGAAGACGTTGATCGCGATGACCGCGATGATGATGGCCACCGCGCCGATGTAGCCGAAGGTGGAAATCTGCTGGGCCAGCTTGCCCAGTTTGACCTGCAGGGGCGTCTCGCGGCTGTCTTCCTGCACTTCCAGGGCCAGCTCGCCGAAGAGGGTCTTGTCGCCCACCACCTTGACCTGCATGTAGGCCTCGCCGGAGACCACCACGGTGCCGCGGTAGGCGTAGCAGGTGTTCAGCAGATCCTTGATGTTGTATTCCCCGCCCCCGGCGTTGACGCCTTTGCGGGCTTCCTCGGTCTCGCCGTTCAGGGCGGCCTGGTCCACCATGACCTCGCCGTCCACGATCTCGCCGTCGGCGGAAATCTTGTCGCCGGCCTGGAGGTAGACGATATCGCCCACCACGACCTCGGACACGTGCAGCTCGTGCAGCTGGCCGTCGCGCATGACCTTGGTCATTTCCTTGGACTCAGCCTCGGCTTTCAGGGCGCCGGCCTTGCCCTCCTGGTTGTGCTCGGAAATGGAGGCCACGCCGTTGGCCAGCAGGATGGCGACGAGCACGCAGACGGGCTCATACCACTCGGCCTTGCCCATGAGCCACAGCACCACCTGGATGGCCAGCGCCACCAGCAGGATCATGATCATGGGATCCTTGAAGCCCTCTAAGACCTTTTTCCACAGCGGATCCGGCGGAATCTCGGTCAGCGTGTTGCTGCCGTTGACCTTGCGGCTTTCCTCCACTTCCTTGCTGCTGAGGCCGCGCAGCAGCTTTTCCCTGTCCAAATCAGCCATAAGCATATCTCCTTTCCGCGCCGGCGGACGCCTTCCGCCCGCGGTGCGCTCCCATGTTTTCGGGAGTCATTATAATCTGCTTACCCTGTACCGTCAAGCCGGAGGCAGGGCTTTCAGGCAGCGCTTTGCCGCCTCCGGCCCGCCTCCGGACGGTTTTCATTCCCAGCGGTGTATCTTTGAGTCCTTCGGCGCTCAGCCGGGCATGGTGTAGCGCTTGTTGAACTCGGTCTTGATGGCCTGCAGCCTGGCCTGATCCTCCACGCGCTTCTTCCGGGCGTCCTCCTGAATGGCCTTGGTCTCGTCGATGCCGCGGCAGATGGTCTGCCAGGTGTTCTCGAGGGTCTCGATGCGGATGGAGGAGGAGCTGGCCATGCGGGCGGTCTGAGTGGTGACGTCCGCCAGGTTCTGGGCGTTGCGCAGCAGCAGCTCGTTGGTCTTCTCATCCAGGGTAGCCATGGCCTCCGCCTGAATCTTCTGCCGCTTCAGCAGGATGGCCTGGGCCAGCGCCTGCTTGAACACAGGCAGGGTGATGATGAAGGCGCTGTTGATCTTGCGCACCAGGTTCATGTTGGTGAACTGCATGGTCTTGATCATGGGCACGGACTGCATGGCCACGTTCTCGGCGGTGCGCAGATCCTGCACGCGCTGCTCCATCATCATCAGCGCCTGCTCCATGGACTGGATCTCGAACTGGATGGAGCGGTCGCCGGTGGTCTCCATGTCCCGCTTGCGCTGCTCGATGTAGCTCTCGATCTCCTTGCAGGCCTGCTCGCCGGCCAGGATGTACTTCACCAGCTGATGATAGTAGTCCACGTCCGCGTCAAAGAGCTGCTCCAGCTTGCGGTTGGATTGCTTGATTTCTTCCTCATACTTGGCCAGCTCGGCGTAGATCTTGTCCACCTCGCCGCCCATGGTCTGGTACTTGGAGATGATCTGGTCGATCTGCTTCTTGGCGCTCTTGAACAGCTTCTGGAACAGGCCGGGATCGTCCTTCAGCTCGTTCACGTCAAAGCGGTCCATGACCTTGGCCAGGGCCTGCATGAGCTGGCCGGAGCCGTCCACATCCGCCATGGACATGCTGTTCAGGATCACGTCGGAAGCCTTGGCGATGCCCTCAGCCGCGGGCGCGCCGAAGGTCACGATGGTCTCCATGTTGTCCAGGTGAATAGTGGACACCAGGCGGTCGATCTCCGGAGAGCCGGTCAGCTCCTGGGTCATTTCCTTGCGGTCGGCCACGATGTCATACTGCTGAACAGCCTCCACCTCCGGCGGGGTCTCCGGCACCTTCAGCTGCACCTGGGGTTCAGCCTCCACGGGCTTGCGGTTGAAGTCCAGTCCCATTTTCAAGTCCTCCTTTTGAAATTGTTGATGATGTTGCGCAGCGCGCCGTCCGTTATGGTGCTGAAATCCGGCACGCGAAGGTCGTAGAGATAGTCGCCGGCCTGATGCTCGTCCAGCAGGGGCCGGGTGTACCAGCGCTCGATGCCCTGGTAGCCCGTGGGCACATAGTACACCACGTCAAAGCCGATCATGCTCAGGTACAGGGAGAGGATGGCGTCCTCCTGGGAGGGCGGCTCGTCTCCGCAGAACACGCCCAGCAGCTTGGGGTTGCGGGTCGCAAAGTTGGTGAACTCCTGAATCAGCCGGCGGATTTCCTTGCTCAGGTTCAGGCACACGGACACCACGGTGTACTCCGTGCCGTTCTGGTACGTGCCCGCGATCAGCCGCTCGTCCAGCATCAGCTGAAGCTTGTCCAGCAGCAGCTCCTCCATCTCCTGCCGCAGCAGCCCGTTCTGGTAGCAGCGGTGGGTGCGGATGCGGTCGCGCTGGAGCCGTCCGCCCGCTAAGAACTCGGTGGCGTGGGGGGCGACGGGATTGGGATCGCCCCGGCGGATGTGGGGGAAAGAGGTGATGGTCACCGTGTCCTTGCCCATCAGCCGCTTGATATCCTGCCAGTACGGGAGAAGCTTGCGCGGATTGCTGACGCCGCTCACCTTGGCGAAGAGCACCGGCATGGTGACCGTGCCCCCGGCGGTGGAGAAGCCCGGCCGGTACTGCAGCTCCTGCCGCCAGTACAGGTCGATCTCCTCGGCGGTGGAGTGAAGGATGACGCTCTGGGCCTTCGAGAACTGCCTGTCCTGATACATGCCCGCGTCCTGGTGCAGCAGCGTCTGGATGACGCCCTCGGCCCGGCGGGCGGTGGTGGTCAGGTGGCCGCCCTCCTTGGGGAAAGCGTCTAAGGAGCAGCGGTTCTCATAGTGCAGCTCGTAGAGCAGGGGGTCTTCGGTGCAGTCCACATGGCCGTCGGGACAGAGGAGGATGACGTCCGCGGGCAGGCGGGCCAGCAGGCGGTAGAACAGGGCCTCCTTGTCATTGCGCGCGCCGCCGGCCACGAAGACGCAGGCCAGCTGCGGGCGCTTCCACCCGCTGAAGAGCCTTGCCTGGTAGCGCCGGAACCAGCAGATGACGTGCACCGCCGTGTTGACCAGCACGCCTGTGGCCACGCCCGGCCTGCGGGCCTCCATGCCCATGACCTCCAAAAAGCCCGCGGTCAGCATCCGCTGAAGCTCCAGGGAAGCGCCGGCCTGCAGGTTGCCGGCCAGCTCCTTCACGGCCTGCTCAGGGCTGGCGTACATGCCCCGGCGGCGCACTTGGGCGATCTCCTCCTGGGTGGGGGGCTCGAGGCCGCCGTCGATGGGCACCACCTTGCGGCTCTGGCCGCGCATGCGGGTGGCCATCTGCAGAAGCTCGCCCTCGTAGGTGGAGGGGTCTTCACAGCCCACGGCGCGCAGGAGCAGGTTGCAGATCAGGCCGGGCTTGTCCGAGCGCTTTTCGGGCAGGCGGGTCACCGCGTCCAGACCGTCGTCCTGCTGAAGCCAGGCGTTGGTGCACAGGATGCCGCCCTGGGCGGGGGCTGTGCCGCGCTGGGTCCGGACGGGCGCCTGGGGGGCCGGCACCGCGCCGACGCGCCCGCTGCCCCGGGTCAGGTTGATGCGCCCATCCGGGGCCGCGCCGCCTGTTCCGGCAGGGGTCTCCGCCTGCTTGGGGCTGTGCAGCTGAAAGTGATAGCCAGAGCCGCCCGACGCGCCTCCGGAGGGCTGAGCCGCCGGCTGAGGCGCGGTGTTCTGGCTGGCGCGGGACGATCCGCCCATCTGAAAATGGAAGCTTTGCCCGCCGGTCGGCTGGGCAGCCGGAGCCGACGGCGCTGTCTCCTGCGGCGGCGTCTGCATGCCGCTCATGCGGAAGTGGAAGTTTGATCCGCCGCCGGTGGGCTGGGAGGCCGGGACAGGCTGCGTCGTCTCCTGCGGCGTCTGCATGCCGCTCATGCGGAAGTGGAAGTTCGATCCGCCGGCGGCGGGCTGGGAAGCCGGGGCAGAAGGCGCTGTCTCCTGCGGCGGCGTTTGCATGCCGCTCATGCGGAAGTGGAAGTTTGATCCGCCGGTGGGCTGGGAAGCCGGAGCAGGCTGCGCTGTCTCCTGCGGCGGGGTCTGCATGCCGCTTATGCGGAAGTGGAAGTTTGATCCGCCGCCAGCCGGGTTTGATCCGCCGGCCGGCTGGGAGGCCTGGGTCTGCTGAGGCGCGGCATTCTGCCGCCCTCCCCCGGCGGGCGATGCGCCGGGCCGGGTGCCCAGCTGCAGCCGGACGCCGCCCTGGGGATGCGTTTGCTGGGTCTGCGCGGGCCGGACGGGGGTGGGTCGGGGCGCGCCGAGGGGGGCGCGGTTCACCGCGGTGTTTGCGGGCGCGGCGGAGGACGCGGGCTTTCCCTGTCCCATCAGCCGCAGGGGATCAAAATCCGGGGGAAAGGCGCGCTGGCCAGGCAGCTCAAGGGTCTGCAGGCGGCCGGCGGAACCGGGCTTGCCGGCGGTGTCCAGCAGAAGGGCGTCACAGCCCGCGCAGGCCACTGCCCAGAGCCAGGACAGCTCATAGGTCCCCGCCTGTCCGCAGAGGATCACCTTGGGCGCGAGACCCGTGCCCACCCGCTGCAGGGCGTTCAGCGCGGCGTTTTTCAGCCAGCAGAGCAGCTTCACATAGGCGTTGCGCAGCACGGAATCGTTCTTGCCGCTCAGTCTCAGGGCGGTCAGCTCCCCGCTGAGGGCCTCCGCCAGGTCGTCCAGCACCTTAGGGCGCAGGCCGGGCAGCCAGCCCTCCAGATGGCGGCGCATCTCGCCCTGCTCGGGCACGGCGCTCACCGGCCCGGTCACCGCGGTCAGCTCCGCCAGTGCCCGGCCGTCCGGGTTGGTCAGGCGGTTCACCGTCAGGGAGGCGGTATCCTGAGCCTTCTCCAGCAGCTGGCGCAGGCTGTCCTCCGCGTCCGGCGCGGTGCCGGTCAGCCGCAGGGCATACACAAAACTCCCGCCGCGCGCTGTCACGGGCTGCAGCAGGGCCTGCAGGTCAGCCGCCTGTTTGATCGTCCACATAGCGTTCCTTCCGATTCAGTAAGGGGATTTCTTTTTGAGGCCGCCTGAAATCAGCAGGCCCGCGCCGCCGCCCACCAGGCCGCCGATGATGTGGGTCAGCTGGCTCACGTTGTCCTGCACGGCGATCATGTCATAGACCTGCTGGCCCAGGTAGAGCAGGGCCACCAGGATCAGCGTCAGGGGAATCTCCCCGTCCCCGTGGCCGGTGACCGAGGCCAGCAGGATCATGGCGAACACCACGCCGCTGGCGCCCATCAGCACCACGCGGGGGAAGAAGATGAAATGGATGACGCCCGTCACCACCGCCGTCACAAGGATCAGCAGCTCGATGGCCGCCTTGCCGTACTTCTCCTCCAGCATCGGCCCCAGCAGCAGGATGTACATCATGTTGCCGATCAAATGCTGCAGGCTGGCGTGGCCAAAGACGTGCCCCACAAAGCGCACCCAGGTGAGGGGTGAAAGCAGGCTGGAGCGGTAGACGCTGAACACCGCCAGATTGCTGGCGCCGCCGGTGAGCAGGCTGATCACATAGGCGATGGCGCAGACCGCCGTAAAACCCAGCACCACCGGCGCGTTGAACACAATGCGACGCCTCGGACGCATCCGCCGCTCCCTCCTTTGTCCGCTGAAAATGCCGCAAAGCGCGAAAGCGGAATCCACCTTCGCGCCGGGCTGTTATGCTTACACGTTGACGCCGTAGTAGCGGCAGAGGGCCTCCAGGCCGCCGCTGAAGCCGCTGCCGATGGCGCAGAACTTCCACTCGTCGCCGTGGCGGTAGATCTCAGCCACCGCGATGGCGGTCTCGATGGAGTAATCCTCACCCAGGTCATAGCGGAGCAGCTCCTCGTCCGTGTCCTGGTTGACCACGCGGATGAAGCTGTTGTTGACCATGCCGAAGTTCTGGCGGCGGGTCTCCGCGTCGTAGATGGTCACCGTGAAGACGATGTGGCTGTATTCGGCGGGAATCAGGCTCAGGTCGACCAGAATCTGCTCGTCGTCGCCCTCGCCCTCGCCGGTGCGGTTGTCGCCCGTGGAGGCCACCGCGCCGCTCTTGTGCTGCTGGTTGCCGTAGAACACAAAGTCGTCGTCGGAGAGCACCTTGCCGCTGTCGCCCAGCATGAACACGCTGGCGTCCAGGTCAAAGTCCGCGCCGGTGTCGAAGGTGTTGGTATCCCAGCCCAGGCCCACCAGCAGGTGCTTCAGGCCCGCGTTGCCCTTGGTCAGGCTGACTTTCTGCCCTTTGACCAGATTGACTGCCATCTGACTGTACCTCCTCTTGTTTCTCTGTCGCGCTGACGCCCGGAGCGCAGCGGTGTCTGCAGTTTCATAATTCGCGCAAAATTATACCATTCTGCGGAAGGACTGTCAAGCTCAGAACAGGCCGGTGATCTTCCCCTCGCTGTCCACATCGATGGCCTCGGCGGCGGGGCGGCGGGGCAGGCCGGGCATGGCGATGATGTCCCCGGCGAAGGCCACCGCAAAGCCCGCGCCGGCGGAGAGCCGCAGGGAGCGGATGGTCAGCGGATAGCCCTCGGGGGCGGCCAGGCGCTTGGGATCGTCCGAGAAGGAGTACTGGGTCTTGGCGATGCACACCGGCAGGTCGTCGCGGCCGGCATCAGCCAGTTCCTTCAGCTGCTTTTCCGCGGTGGGGCTGAAGACGACGCTGCCCGCGTGGTAGATTCTCGTGGCCACGGCAGTGATCTTCTCCCGCAGCGTCATATCATCCGGATAAGTAAAGGAAGGCTTGGCTTCAGATGCGTCCACGGCCTCCGCCACCAGCGCGGCCAGATCGGTCATGCCCGCGCCGCCGTGGGCCCAGCCGTCCGCCAGGGCGCAGGGCGCGCCCTCCGCCGCGCACCTCTCCCGGAGCAGAGCCAGCTCGGCCTCCGTGTCCGACACAAAGTGATTGAGGGCCACCACCACGGGCAGTCCCCAGACGTCCCGGATGTTGCGGATGTGGGCGATCAGGTTGCTGATACCGGCGCTGAGGGCTTCGAGATTCTCCTCGCCCAGGCGATCCTTCGGGCAGCCGCCGTGATGCTTCAGGGCGCGCACCGTGGCCACCAGCACCACTGCGCTGGGCCAGAGGCCGGTCTGGCGGCACTTGATGTCGATGAACTTCTCCGCGCCCAGATCCGCGCCGAAGCCCGCCTCGGTCACCACATAATCCGCCAGCTGAAGCGCCGTGCGGGTGGCTACCACGCTGTTGCAGCCGTGGGCGATGTTGGCAAAGGGCCCGCCGTGCATCAGGCAGGGGGTGCCATCGATGGTCTGCACCAGGTTGGGCTTGAGGGCGTCGCGCAGGAGGGCGGTCATGGCGCCGGAGGCGTTCACCATGTCGGCAGTCACAGGCTCGCCCGCGTAAGTATAGGCCACCACCAGAGAGCCCAGGCGCTTCTTGAGGTCGTTCAGATCGGCAGCTAAGCAGAACACCGCCATGACCTCGCTGGCCGCGGTGATGTCAAAGCCGTCCTGCCGGGGGTTGCCGTTGGCCTTGCCGCCCAGGCCGCTGACGATATCGCGCAGCTGGCGGTCGTTCACGTCCAGGCAGCGCCGCCAGGTGACCCGCCGGGGATCGATGCCCAGCGCGTTGCCCTGCTGAATATGGTTGTCCACCATGGCTGCCAGCAGGTTGTTGGCCGCGGTGATGGCGTGCAGGTCGCCGGTGAAGTGCAGATTGATCTGCTCCATGGGCAGCACCTGCGCGTAGCCGCCGCCGGCCGCGCCGCCCTTCATGCCGAACACAGGCCCCAGGGAGGGCTCCCGCAGGGCGAGCATCGCGTTCTTGCCGTTGCGCCTGAGGCCGTCCGCCAGGCCCACGGACACGGTGGTCTTGCCCTCGCCCGCCGGCGTGGGGGTGATGGCAGTCACCAGGATGAGCCGCCCCGGCTTTTTCTCCGGCAGCAGCGCCGGATCCACCTTGGCCATGAGCCGGCCGTAGGGCGAAAGCGCCTCCTCCGGAATGCCGGCGGCCCGGGCGATCTCCTGAATGGGACGCGGGGTGACAGACTGGGCGATTTGCAGATCAGTCATGGCTTCCTCCTCTGGACACAGGATTTGGTTTGCAGGAAGGATTGTACCATAGCGGACGGGTTTTTGCAATCAGGGGATTTTTTCTCGAGCAGCCCGTGCAAATTGCAAGTTTAATTGACGCAGGTCATACAGGGATGCGAAGGGGCAGTACTGGGGATTTGGTTCAGCCATGAAGGAGGGGCGTAGCCCCGACGGAATGGCTGAACCAAATCGCGCGCCAGGAACCCTCAGG
>JAFXVR010000028.1 GCA_017534885.1 Clostridia bacterium
AGGCCCCAGTGGGGCGTTTCCAGCGGAGAATGGGCGACAGCCCCGGACCTGGGGGACACACGTCGCAACGTGTCCCCCAGGACCTTTTTGTTACTTTTTCGGTCACGAAAAAGTAAGGGGTCTGCTCCACTCAAGCAATGCATACCGGAAAAGGTTAAAACCCAAGCTCCGGGCACAGCGCTTCGCTGGAGAGATCAGAGGAGCGCCTCGCCAGCGGACGCAAGCGCAAGGCAGCGCCATGCCTGAGCAAGGCAGTGCCATGCCTGAGCAAGGCAGCGCTATGCCTGAGCAAGGCAGCGCCATGCCTGAGCAAGGCAGCGCTATGCCTGAGCAAGGCAGCGCCATGCCTGAGCAAGGCAGCGCCATGCCTGAGCAAGGCAGCGCTATGCCTGAGCAAGGCAGCGCCATGCCCTCGGCGGCAGGAGCGGGAAGCAGCGGCTCCGCCTTCGGCGGCTCCGGTTTCCGCCTTCGGCGGCAACGTTCGCTTACTGGATGTTCAGCACATCCGTAAACCCTGTCACCTCAAAGACTTCCTTCACAATCTCATTGACATGGATGATCTTCATCCCGCCCTTGCCGCTCATCACCCGATGGGCGGACAGCAGCACGCGCAGTCCGGCGGAAGAGATATACTCCAGCCCGGAGAAATCAAAGGTCAGGGTCTCCGCGCCGTCCAGGGCCTTCTGCAGGTCAGCCTCCAGGGCGGGGGCGGTCACGGTGTCCAGGCGGCCTTCCACGGCGATGGTCAGGTCGCTGCCGTCCAGCTTCTTGTTAATGGTCATGCGCTATTCCTCCCGTTGTTTCAAGGTATTGGCCGGGCTGTCCGCGTTGGCGGCGGGCAGCTTGAGCATCAGGTTGTTGAGGTTGAGGGAATAGGTATACTGGGCGTCCTCGGCCAGGCCTCGCACCAGCTTCAGGCCTATGGCGTCCTCGCCATCGGCGGGGAGATGGTGCACCGGGTCGAAGAAGGAGCAGTCGTCGCGGAAACGCAGCACCCAGCGGTCGGGCTTTTTGAGCACCCGCACGGAGAGATGGTGGGGCTTGCGATCCACCCCGAAGCCGTGCACCACCGTGTTGGAGGCCATTTCCTCCACGCACAGGGCGATGTGGCTGGCGGTGCGGGGGCTCTGGCCATGGTCGAGGCAGAAGCGCTCCGCCGCCTGGGCTGTTTCGGTCACCTGGGTGAGATCGCTGATGTCGCGCTCCAGCAGGTCGCCCTCGGGCACGCCGAAGTCCTCCTTCAACAGCAGGGCGGCCCCGTCCTGCCAGGGCAGGCGTCCGGTCTTCCGCCGGATGTACAGCCCGCAGAGCAGCAGGGTCAGGGTCTCGCCCGCGGCGAACTGCAGCCACACGCCCGTGGCGCCCAGGAAGCGGCTGAAGACCAGGGCCGAAAGCACCGGCAGCACCGCGCCTTCCATCAGGGAGAAGACTTCCATCAGCCGGACGCGGTCGGTGGCCTGGTAGGCGTTTTTCAGCGCACCGTTGATGCAGCAGGGGATCAGCCCCGCCGCGAAGAGCCGCAGGCCCAGCGCCGCCATGTCCCGGGCAGGCCCGTCTTCCCGGATGAAGAGCCCCACCAGCGCCGGAGAGGCCACCAGCAGCAGCGCGCCCACCAGCAGGCCCAGCACCACGCCGCAGCGGGCCAGGACGCGCAGGGTCTCCCGCAGGCTGGCCCGGTCCTCCTCGTTGAAGAACACGCCCGAGAGGGTCAGGGATACGCCGCCGATGCCCGTGGTGATGCAGTTGGCCGCGCCGCCTAAGGAGCCGATCACGCCGAAGGCCGCCACCGCGTCCGCGCCGCTGACATCCATCAGCAGCTTGTTGAGGCTCAGGCTGAGGATGACGGAGGCCGCCATGCCGACGACCGTGGGCGCGCCGGCGCGGATAAGCTCCAGGATCTTGGCCCGGGTGACGAGCCGCCGGGAAAAGCGGAATACGCAGCGCCTGGACAGGAAGTACCCGCAGGCGATGAAGAAGGCCAGGTAATAGCTGACCGCCGAGGCCACGCCGATGCCGAACATCCCGCCGTGGAAGACCAGCACGTTCAGCAGATCGAGGGCCACATCCGCCGCGGTCATGGTCAGCACCGCCGCCACCAGCAGGGCGCTCTGGCCCGCCAGCTGCATGAAGGGCACCATCACCAGCGCGCCCATCACCGCCGGCGCGCCGAGGATGAAGCCGCTGATGTACCCGCGGGTCTGCTCATAGAGCTCTCCCGAGGTGCCCGCGCCTAAGGCGGTGGTCAGGGGGCCCTGCAGCAGCAGCACCACGGCCGTCAGCGTCAGGGAAAAGCCGCCCGCCAGCGCCGCGCCGGAGGAATAGCCCGCGTTGGTCTCCTCGTGCGCGCCCTGGCCCAGAGAGCGGCTGCAGCTGACCTGTATGCCCGCCGCCAGCAGGCTGCCCACCGCGCCGATGATCAGCAGCAGCGGGTTGGAGAGCTGGTAGGCCGCCATGCCGCCCACGCCCAGGAAGCGGCCGATGATGATGTTGTCAATCAGCAGGCAGAGGGAAACGGTCAGGGCGGAGAAGATCTGCGCCGTCAGCATGGAGCGGATCAGTTTCCGGATCATGGAGGTCGCCCCTTTCCGGCGGATTGCCGGGCCAGTCCCGGTTCACAGATACTATATCCCGCCCGGGGCTTTTCGTCAAGCGGTTTGAAGCAAAACAAGGGCCCGCAGCCCGCCGTCAGCGGATTGCAGGCCCGGTCAGTCTCCCCGGGGCGAAGGGCGTCGCCGGGTAAGGTTTACTCGGCCACCGGCACGAAGTCCATCTCGCTCAGGAAGGCGATGGCCATCTCGACGTAGGCGTCGGTCAGCGGGAGGCTTTCCTCGTCGGTGCCGCGGGTGAGCACGAACTCCACCTCATAGCCCTTGTACACGGTGTAGAAGTCCACGAAGTCGGTCTCTTCCCGGGCTTCCTTGACCACCATCAGCTTGGTGCCGTAGGCGGTATAGGCGTAGGAGATCTCCACCACGTCCTCGTCGCGGAAGCTGTCGGCGATCTTCTCAAGGGCCTCGTCGTCCAGGTCGTTGAGCCGGTCCAGGCTGGACATGAGCTCGTCATAGCCCACGGACAGGAACATCATCGGCTTGACGGGGTCCTCAGAGGTGACCAGGGCGATGTACTGGGCGCCGTCGGCGGAGATAGTCAGCAGCTGGTAGCCCTCGGGCAGGGCGCAGCGGAGCTCGAACGCGCCGTTGATGTTGACGGAGCCCATGATTTCCTTTTCGGTCTCGGCCGCGACAGGTTCGGCGGCGGCGCAGCCCAGCAGCAGGGCCAGAGCCAGCAGGATGGCAAAGATACGCTTCATGATTTGCAGTTCCTCTCTTTTCTCGTTTTTTTGTCTTTGGTTTTGATATGCTCAGCCTCCGCGGGCGGTTTCCCGCCTCTGGGGGTTTCGCCTGATGCGCGGCAGGCGGTGCCTGCCGTCCGGGCTTACTTTTCGGTTACGTACTTGCGGCTGATGAAGCCCACCAGCCCGGTGTCGCTGTCGTAGACCTGGTACCAGTTGCGGGTTTCCGCGATGACGGTCAGCTCCTTGCCGGCGGGGCAGGTGGCGATGCGGGCCAGCTCGGCGTTGGGGCCCCAGCGGAGGTTGACCCAGCCGGAAGCGCGGGCGGGTCGGGCCACCACCACGAAGGAATCCACCTTCCGGGCGCTGTTGTACTCGCTGTTCAGGGCGGCGAGGGTCTTGGCCGCGTCGTTCGCGGTGTTGTTATTGTTATTGTTGTTATTGTTATTGTTGTTGCCGTTGGGGCGGGCATCCGGCACCGTGCGGGTCAGGAAACGGCTCTGCACGTAGGCTGTGTGGTCGCCCATGCCGGTGCCGTCGTCATAGCGGTACTGCAGTTCGGCCCAGCCGTCGGAGCGGATCAGGTCGATGTAAACCTGGGTGCCGTACTCCAGCTTGTCGATCACGCGGCCATTGGGGGTCTGCCGCACGTTGAGGGTGCCGCCGTTGTCGGTATACACATAGAACACACCGCCGTTGGCAACGACCGAATTGGCATCGGCGCGAACGGAAGCGCAGCCCAGCAGCAGGGCGGCTGCCAGGACGAGGACGAACAACCGTCTGATCATGAAATTTCCTCCTTACCTAGTTCACCTGGCGCGTCCCCGCCGGAAAAGCCGCTTCCGGCCGAACCGCGCCGCTGTTTCTATTGTATGCAATCCGGAAGGATTTTGCAAGGCGCTGAAGGATATTTTACGAAATTGTCATTGACATTATCTCTTGTTGAGGGTGACAAAAGGGCGCTTCCAACCTTAGAGCCACGACTGGTTGTGGTGATTTCCGCTGTCTTCCACAACCAGTCGTGGCTTGGTTCAGGAAAGCGCCCTTTTGACATCCGAATTATCTCTTGTCCCGGTCGATCAGCTC
>JAFXVR010000029.1 GCA_017534885.1 Clostridia bacterium
GCATGGTTAATGCTGAATTTCCGTCATGGGCTGACGCCTTACTTTTCGTGACCGAAAAGTAACAAAAGGTCCTGGGGGACACGTTGCGACGTGTGTCCCCCAGACCCCCCGCACACGCTCGTCCTGCGGCAGGTTTGTTCTTTGGGGTATCTTCGCTGGTTTTGGGGCTTGCCGGTTGCAAAATACGGGGCGGTCGGGCTGGTTTCGCTCAGGCGGCTTGGTTCGCGAACCTTCGTTGGGCTTGGAGAGCTTTGTTCTTGCGGTCAGCTTTGCTGGCTTTGGTTTTTGCTGAATGGAGGTTTGCCGGAAGCCAGCGGCCCTCCGCAGGAGCGCCTTTCAAGGGGGTCTCTTTCCTGTTCGGACGCTTTCTCGCAGAAAGCGTCCCCCAGCTGGTTAACTAACTATTCCTCCCCCTTCCCCGCGCACGGGGGAAGGGGGCCGGGGGGATGGGGGATCCCCTTGGGGATGGGGGATCCCCCTCAGGCTTCGCCGTGATTCTTCCGGTACTCCAGTACGGCTTCCGCGATATACAGATCCGCCGGGCGCTGCACATGAATCTTGTTCAGCCCGTCATCCATCGAAAAGTACAGCGGCTCGCCCAGGGCCAGGAAGAGGGTGGGCATATAGGCGGTCTCGCCGATCTCGATGCCCTCCTCGTAGGCCTTGTGATACATGGCATCCAGCTTGGCGAAGCTCGCGGTCCAGGGCATGTTGATGGTGTGGTTGCTCTCCTTGAAGTTGATCTTCGTGGAGGAAACCCCGTCCTCGGTCTCAGCGTTGTTGTACACGCAGCGGAGGCAGGCGAAGGCGCTCCCGCGCTCCCTGGCCACCCGGAAGGAGTCTTCCAGAATCTCTTCGCTGACGAAGATGGAGGAGGACATGTTGACGGTCAGCATATCGTCCGGGGCGCAGACGCCCTCCAGGTTGAAGATGCCGTTGCGGGTGGACTCCTGGCAGTCCGCGCCGCCCGCGCAGACCCACTTCAGCTTGGTGATGCCGTTCTCCCGGGCCAGCTCCCACACATAATCGATGTAGTCCGGCACGCACACGACCTCCAGCGCGTCGATCAGCGGCGACCGCTCGTAGATCTCCATGGCGTAGAGGATCATGGGCCGCCCCATCAGCTCCACGAACTGCTTCGGCTTGCCCGCGCCCAGACGCTTGCCCACGCCTCCCGCCAGCAGGACTGCGATGTTCATAAGCTCCTCCTTCTTGCAATCAACACATGTTGATGAAAACTCATCTGCCCCTGTTAGCCTTTCGGGACAAAACGATTATAAAGCGAAAAAACCCCGCGTGTCAACAGGGTTTGAGGGGATTGTGGGGGAGGGTGATTGAGAATCAACAAAGGGGGATGGAGGCAGTGGGGAGTGGAGAGTGAAGAGTGTGAAGCTGCAGGTTGAAGGTTGGAGATTGAAGGTGTAAGCGCTATTCGGGTTTTTGTACAGTTTGGGCGGAAAGATCGATTAGGGGGTTGACGGGGAGGGGGACTTCCCGCGGCATTGGGCTCTTTGGCGGCTGTCTTCATTCTGGCAGAAGTGTCTGCCAAACTCTGCTTCCTGACCCCTACTCAAACACCGGCTCCTCCAGCACGTTTCCGCCCTCTTCCTCTTCCGCCGCGTCCCCGGCTCTTGTCTCGGTGACGCAGGCGAGGAGGTTTTCGGTGAGGGTCACGCGGTAGGCGCGGAGGTCTTCGCAGCCGGCCAGGTCGCTCTCGTCGGTGCAGGTGACAAAGGTCTGGGCGCCGGAGATCTCCTTCAGCAGGCTCTGGCGGCGGCCCAGGTCCAGCTCGCTCATCACATCGTCCAGGAGGAGGACGGGCTTCTCCCCGGTCAGGCGCTCGGTGCAGGCGAACTGGGCCAGCTTCAGGGCTAAGGCGGCGGTGCGGATCTGCCCCTGGGAGGCGTAGAGGCGCATCTCCTTCCCGTAGAGGGTCAGGGCGAGATCCTCCCGGTGGGGCCCGAAGGCCGTCTCCCCCCGGGCCATGTCCTCCGGGCGGTTTTCCTTCAGCCGCCGCAGGGCCTCGGGCACGATCTCGACGCCCTCCTCCAGGCAGGCGGCATAGCGCACGCCGAACTTCTCCCCCTCGCGGCCGGAGATGCCCAGGTACTTTTCCGCCGCCACGGGGGTCAGGGCCTCGGCCATCTTCCGGCGCTCGGGCAGGATCACCGCGCAGGAGCGGGCCATCTGCTCCTCGTACACCGCGGTCAGGTCGTCCGGCACCTCTGTCCGGCCCTGCCGCCGGCACTCCTTCAGGATGAAGCGCCGCTGGGCCAGGGCTTCCTGGTAGGTCTGCAGGGCCATGAAGTAGGCGGGATTCATCTGGCTGATCATCATGTCCAGGTAGCGCCGCCGGCCCGCCGGGCCCTCCCGCACCAGGGAAAGGTCTTCAGGCGAAAAGCAGACCACCCGGAGCTGCCCCATCAGGGCGGAGAGCCTGGGCGCGCGCTTCCGGTCGATGAAGACCTGCTTTTTACGGCCCTCGCCCGGCATCAGCCGCACGGCGATCTCCGCCTCCGCGCCCGCCCGGCAGACCGTCACCCCGCAGAAGGCGCTCTCCTCGCCCCGGCGCACCGCCTCCCGGTCGTAGGGCGTGCGGTGGCTCCGGCCCACGGCGCAGTAGTGCACGGCCTCCAGCAGGTTGGTCTTGCCCGCCCCGTTCTGGCCGAAAAAGAGGTTCACCCCCGGGTGGGGCGCCAGCGTCAGACGGTCGTAATTCCTGTAATTGTACAGGTGAAGCTGCCTGATGTACATTTATTCAAACACTCTCACCGGGAGGATCAGATACTGATACCCCTCGCCCTCGACAGGGCCGATGATGCACGGATGAATATTGGCATTGAACCGCATGCAGATCTCATCATCCGAGACAGCCCGCAGCACATCGGTGACATACTTGGCGTTGAAGGCGATCTGCAGGCCGGGGCCGTCCTGGAAGATGGACAGGTCCTGGTGGAAGTCGCCCAGCTCGGCGTTGGAGGAGATGCCGATCATGTTGTCCTCGATGCGCATTTTGACCAGGTTGTTCTTGGCCTCCCGGGCATAGAGGGAGGCAAAGTCGATGGCGGAGGACAGCTGGGAGCGGTCCAGCTTGATGGAGGTGGCGAAGCTCTTGGGCATGATGCGCTCATAGTCGATGTACTGGCCGCTCATGAGCACGGTGGACAGCAGGGTGCCGCCGAAGCGGATGGCCATGTGCTTCTCGTCAAACGAGATTTCGCAGGCGGACTCCTCGTCGGTGAGGATGCGGCTGAGCTCGCTCATGACCTTGCCCGGGCAGATGCGCCGGGTGAGGCTGCCGTCGGCGGGCAGGGTGGTTTCCACCCCGGCGGACTGCAGGGCCAGGCGGAAGCCGTCCAGGGCCACCAGCCGCATTTCGCCGTTTTTGATCTCCATCAGGATGCCCGTCAGGATCTGCCGGGTCTCATCCATGGCCACGGCGAAGCTGACCCGGGAGATCATGTTGCGCAAGAGATTCTGGGGCAGGGTGACCTTCTGGCCGTCCGTGACTTCCGCCATCTCGGGGAACTCCATGGGGTCCTTGCCCATCATGGAGGTGCGCACGCCCCCGCAGCGGATCTGCGCCAGCTCGCTGCCCTTGGTGCTGACGCTCACGTCCCCGCCGGGCAGCTTGCGGATCATGTCCGCGAAAAAGCGCCCCTGAAGCGCCATCCGGCCGTCTTCTTCCACCCTGGCCTCGATGCTGCTCTGGATGGAGAAGGTGCCGTCGGTGCAGGTCAGCACCACCTGCCCGTCCTGGGCTTCCACCAGCACGCTCTCCATAATGGGCTTGGCCGCCCTCGCCGGAATCGCCCTGGTCACCATATTCAGCGCGTTGCCCAGACCCGCCGCGTCCGCTGTGAATTTCATCTTTTTTCCTCTTTTCCTGTCAATAGTGGGATTTGCCTTGAGGCTTGTATTAACCTTTTGATATTCGACGGGGGGTGGGGGGAATCCTCTTTTTTTGGGAAAATGTTTTCCTCTCCTCTGAATCAATAATGAGTACTGAAAACTGAAGACTGAAAAATGAATAATGGTAAGGATGACAAAAGGGCGCTTTCAACCTTAGAGCCACGACTGGTTGTGGTGATTTCCGCTGTCTTCCACAACCAGTCGTGGCTTGGTTCAGGAAAGCGCCCTTTTGACATCCGAATCAAAGTTTTCCCCTTCAAAACCCCAAAGGAGGCATTCCCATGAAAAAAGTCCTGTCTGTTCTGCTGGCGGCGCTGCTGGTCTTCGGCTGCGCGCCTGTCCTGTCCGAGGGGGCGCCGCTCCTGGATGAGCTCCTGCGGGAGATCGATGAGGCGGAGCTGGCGAAGGGGCTCTCCATGTCGCTTTCCCACTTCGAGATCAGCGCCAATCAGCAGTCCATCTTCATCGACCGGCCCTATGTGTTCCGTTCGGAGGAGTATACCATCGCCTACAATATCTACGACGCGGACTCCAACCCGGTCAATTACTTTTATTCCCTGGAGGACCGGGTGGCCGCCACGCCAGGCTACAAAGGGCTGTTCAACGTCTTTGTGGTGGTGACGGACACGGCCACCGGCGAGCAGGTGCAGGACAACATCGGCTGGCAGGAGCTCCTCGGCCCGGACGATCCCCCGCCGGAGCGCCAGCCCCTGAAGGTGGCAGCCGCAACCTGCCGCATCAGCGACGACCGGCAGCACAATTGGTGAATCCGCTTTCCGCTTCTGCGATCGTCTGACGGAGGTTGTCCTCCCGCCCCGGCTGACCCGGATCGAAGAGGGCACCTTCACGGGCTGCACCTCCCTGACAAAGATCACCATCCCCGCCGGCGTCACCTATATCCACGACGACGCCTTCCAGAACTGCGGCAAGCTGACCATCTACGGTTACGCCGGCTCCGCGGCGGAGACCTTTGCGCGGGAGCATGAGATTCCCTTTGTGGCGCTGTAAGCCCGGCGGTCGGCCTTTCTCTCAACCGCCACACAGCCCCACCACCAGGTCGTTCACATTGGTGCCCGTGGGTCCGGTCTTTACCAGAGCGCCCACGGCTTCCAGGGCGTGATAGGCGTCGTTCCGGGCGAGGACGTCCCGCGCCTCGAGGCCCTTGGCCCGGAGCGCAGAGAGGGTGAAGCCGTCTACATAGCCGCCGGCGGCGTCGGTGGGGCCGTCGATGCCGTCCGAGCCGATGGCCATCAGGGCGGCGTTTGGCAGGCCTTCGAGCGCCTCCGCCGCGGCCAGGGCCAGCTCCTGACAGCGCCCGCCCAGGCCGCTGCCGCGCACCCGCACCACGGTCTCCCCGCCCGCCACCAGGGCGGTCTTCCTCCCGGCCAAGGCGGCCTCCCGCAGCCTGTTTCCGATGGCCCGGCCCGCCTCGGCCGCCTCACCGGTCATTTGGTCGGTGAGGAGCAGCGGCTCATACCCGGCCGCGCGGCAGATATCGAGGGCCGCGGCGCAGAGCAGCCGCACGCTGCCGATGATCCTGTAATCCACCCCGCGCACTGCCTTGGGCGTCTCCAGACGCAGGCAGGCCGCCGCCTGTTCACTCAGTGGCAGGCGGTATTTCTGTGCGATGGCGAGGGCCTCCGCCGCGGTGGACGGATCCGGGGAGACCGGGCCGGAGGCGATGCTTTCCGGCGCGTCCCCCAGCACGTCCGAGAGGACGAGGGCCAGCACCCGGGCCGGGGCGCAGCGCATGGCAAAGCGGCCCGCCTTGACCGCCGAGAGCCGCCTGCGGATGAGGTTGATCTCCCCGATGTCCGCGCCGGAGCGCAGCAGGGCCTCCGTCAGCATCTGCAGCTCCTCCAGGGGAATCAGCGGCTTCTCGAAGAGGGCGCTGCCCCCGCCCGAGAGCAGCAGGAGCACCGTGTCCGTCTCCCGGAGACCCTCGGTCAGCCGCAGCATGGCCTCCGCCGCTTCCACGCTCTTGCTTGTGGGCACCGGGTGGCTGGCCTCCAGCACCGTGAGACCCGGCAGGGGGCCGGCGCTTTGCCCCTCCCGGGTGACCACCACCCCGCCCGCCGCGTCCACCGTATCAATGGCCGCGCTGGCCATGCGCCAGGCCGCCTTGCCGATGGCCGCCACAAAGACCCGGCCGGGGAAGGCCCGACCGGCCAGGGCCGCGCGCACCGCCGGCTCGGGGAGGACGGCGCTCACCGCGCGGCGGGTGATGGACTCCAGCTGCTGTCTCAGGTCTGTGCTACTCATCTCGGTTTACATCTCCCCGCATGGATCATGTGATGGGGTCTGGAGACAGTATATCACCGGAGGCGCCGGACGCAAAGCCTCCATGGCAAAGTCTTCATGGCAAAGTCTCTATGGCAAGCAAAAAGGACCGCCGGTTTGATCCGGCAGCCCCTGTTTGCTTTCAGAGAATTACTCCCCGACGGTCTCCTCGACTTCCTCGGTGATTTCGTCCACGACGTCCTCAACCTCGGGCTCTTCGGGCTCTTCGGTCTCTTCGGTCTCTTCCTCTTCGGTCTCCTCGGCCTCTTCCTCTTCCTCAGCGGCAGTGCCGTAGACGGTCAGCAGGCCAGCGCCCTCTTCGACCAGCTCTTCCATGACAGCCTCGGGGAAGGTGACGGTGACGGTGGTGTCTTCATTGATGACATGCTCCAGCACATACTGGTTCTCACCAACGGCGAAGACCACAACGATCTCTTCCTCGGGATTGAAGGGGGTGGGGAAGGTGAAGGTCACTTCGAGGTCGCCCTCTTCCCATTCGCCGGGCAGAACGACAACCTGCTCCAGGATGACCTTGCCTTCGAGCAGTTCCTGAATCTCTTCATTGGGCTCCCAGTCGTCGAATTCGGGATACTCTTCCGGATCATCGATTTCGATGGCCTCGGTATCAATCTCAATCTCGATGCCCTCGGGGGACTTCACGGGTTCCTCAGCCAGAACGGCCATAGAGGACACCACCATCAGGGCGGCCAGGAGCAGCGCAACAAGCTTCTTCATGGGTAAGACTTCCTTTCTCTCCGGCTTTTCACCGGAATCTTCATTCGATAGAGCCGCACGCCTGTTTGCCAGGCGGCTTGTCCTCTACAAGCAGGGATTATAGCACAATGGATTTGCATTTGCAAGGGGGTAAAATGTTTTTTTCCGGCATTTCAGGGGTGAAATGTGACGAAATCGGACGCGAAATCTTTAGCAAACTGTCATATTTTCCTCCGCATCCACGCCATGTAGTGGTGCTGAGCCGAAAAGCTCCCCCACATGTTGTCTTATCCGCCGTTTTTCCGGAATGTTCGCCTATTAACGAAAATTCGCCCCGCCCGTATAGATTGTTGCGCACCCCCAACCTTAAGCGGGGCGCCCCCATCCCCCCGGCCCCCCTTCCCCCGTGCGCGGGGGAAGGGGGGAGGATCTATAGTATCCGCGCTGGGGGCGCTTTATGCGAGAAAGCGCCCCCAGACCCCCTGAAAGACGCTCCTGCGGAGGGCCGGGGGTGCTCGGCGGGCCGTGACGCCCTTGAAAGCCGCTCCGTCACGGAGGGCGCGAAGGAGGTCCAGGAGGGCGCGCAGTCCCGCGTGTCGCCAGTGGCGACCTTCAGAGCGGGACAAGCGTTGGATAGGCAAAGCCCGCCTGGTCGCGCCCGCAGGCGCGAAACCCCCTGTAAGCTCCTGCAAGGGGTAAGGGGGATGCCTCCCCCTACTTCTTCCCGGCGGGGCAGTGGTTCCAGGCGTACTCTATGGCGTTCTGGTGATCCTGATTGACCACATTGGTGCCGTGGGTGCGGGAGTTGGTGAAGTGGATGCAGACCTGGCCGGTCATGCCGTTGTTGGGCAGGGTGTCGCCGTCGGGATTGTGGGGAATGCCGTAGAGGGAGCAGGCGAAGGTGCGCTGGCCGATGGTCACCAGGGAGGGCCGGCGCTGCCAGAGGTTGCGGTCCTCGATCTCCTGGGGGGTGGAGACGCCGTACATGGCGCAGTAGCGGGCGGTGTCCTCCTTGGTGAGAGGCTCCACATCCGCGTGATTGCCGCCGGCGGAGCGCTTCGCCCACCAGACGGTGCCCGTGTACACGTCGTAGACCTTCACGCTGGCGCCCCGCGGCCAGAGCTCCTGGATGCCGCCGGTGAACCAGTCGATCTTCTCGGCGGGATAGAAGGTCATGTCATAGTTGTCATTGTTGGGATAGGGCTGGGTGCCGAAGAGGGCGTGCTGGGTGGCCGCGTCCGCCACGCCGGTGGGATTCAGCCCGACGGTCTGCTGGAACTTGATGACCGCCTTTTCCACCGCGCTGGTGAAATTGCTGGTGATGGCGCCGGTGTAGTAGCCCTGCTCCTTCAGGGCCGTTACCAGCTTTTTCACCGCGTCGCCCGAATCGCCCCGGGCGAGGGTGGTGTAGGTGGCGTAGGGGCGGCTGCCGTCGATGGTCATCCAGGCGGTGTTGACCTGCCTGGAGGCGCTGCCGTCGCTGACCACCACAAAGACCGCGTAGCGCCCGTACTGGCCCGGGGTGACGGCCACGCGGCGGTCAGACGAATAGAAGTAGTTGACGGCCTGGCCGGAAGTGTTGTACAGGTTGTAGGCATAGGTGTACACGCCGCTTCCGCCGGAGACGGCCGGCCGGTCGATGAAGAGGCTTTTCCCGTCGTCGGAGAGGCTCCAGCTGAGCTGGCCCACACTCAGCGGATTGCTGTAGCCGCTGATGCGCTGCCAGCCGATGTTGCGGGTCTCCTGGCCCCAGGGATCGGTCACGGTGACAAACACGTTGTACAGGCCGTTGTCCCCGGGGGAGACAGCCACGCGGGCGGCGTCGGAGTAGAAATAGTTGATGGCCGCGCCCTCCGCGCTGTACAGGTTATAGGCGATGGACACCTCCGCGTTGCTCCAGCAGGCCGGGCGGTCGATGAAAAAGCTCTTCCCGTCGGCGGAGAGCTCCCAGGTCAGGCTGTCCTCCACCCAGAGCTTTTCTCCGCCCTCCTCCAGGTCGCGCAGGAGCTCATCCAGGAGGGAGGGGCTCTCGGCAAAGGCCGCGCCTGCGATGATGACGCAGGCCAGCAGGGCCAGGGTCCGGATCAGTTTCCGCTGACATCGTGTTGACATGGCTGTGACCTTCTTCCCAGCGCACCGGGGGTGCAGGGGGCCGCGGCCCCCTCTGCCCCGCTGTTTCAGTTGACTGCTCTTGGTTGTTCTTCCGGCTTCTATCCTATTGTATGTCTGTCGGAAGGTGGATTCAAGCGGTTTGGATGGGTTGTTACATACATGTCGGGTGGTTGTTACACATTTTGTCTTTGCTGAATGGGGTTTGGCTGGAAGCCAGCGGCCCACTCCTCGACCCCGGCCCTCCGCAGGAGCGTCTTTCAAGGGGGTCTGGGGGATGCTTTCTCGCAGAAAGCGTCCCCCAGACGGTAACCATATAATCCTCCCCCTTCCCCCGCGCACGGGGGAAGGGGGCCGGGGGGATGGGGGAACCCCTTCAAAAAGCGAAGGCGGCTCCGGGAGGGCGATGCCAAAGCCCTCCCGCCTTTTCTCAGCGGGAGGGCCGGAAGGAACAGTCCGGATTACTTGTGCCCGGCGGGGCAGTTCTCCCAGGCGTACTGGATGGCGGCGGTGTGGTAGGAGTTGACCTTGTTGCTGCCATGGGTGCGCGAGTTGGTGAAGTGCATACAGATCTGGCCGGTCATGTCGTTGTCGGGGATGGTGTCGCCGTCGGAGTTGTGGGGGATGCCGTAGAGCGAGCAGGCGAAGGTGCGGTTGCCGATGGTGATCAGCGAGGGCCTGCGCTGCCAGAGGTTCTTGCTCTTGATCTCCGCGGCGGTCTTGACGCCGTAGGCCTGGCAGAGGCGGGCGGTGTCCGCGGCGGTCAGGGGCTCAATGTCGGCGTGCGCGCCGCCGGCCCAGCGGCGGGCCTGCCACACGATGCCGGTGTACACGTCGTAGACCTTCACGGTCATGCCGCGGGCCCAGAGCTCCTGGATGCCGCCCTTGTACCAGTCGATCTTCTCGGCGGGATACAGGGTCATCTCCAGGTTGTTGTTGGTGTTGGTGCCGATGGGCACGGTGCCGAAGAGGGCGTGCTGAGTGCTGGGGCCGGCAATGCCGTCCACCTCGAGGCTCTTGGCCTGCTGGAACTTGCGCACGGCCTTTTCCACCGCGCTGGTATAGGTGGAAGTCTCCGCGCCGGTGTAATAGCCCTGGCGCTTCAGTTCAGCCACCAGCCGGCGCACATCCTCGCCCTTGGAGCCCAGGCGCAGCGTGTTGTAGGACGCCTCGGGCAGGTTGTTGGTGTTCATGGGCGTGGCAGTGGCGGTGGGATCGGTGTTGACGATCACCGTGTTGGTCTGGGTGGCGGTGGGCTCGTAGGTCTCCACCGGCAGGTCACGGCCGTCGGCGTCGCAGAGCTTGATGCAGTCGCCGCGCAGGTAGCCCTGGCCCAGCTCGGTGTCGCAGAGATACCAGGTGTAATTGCCGGTGGTCACGGGATCCGCCAGGCGGAGCAGAACCTGCCCCTTGCCGATCCGGCCAAGGCTCCTGCCGGAGTTCTTGGGCGCGGTGCGCACGTTGACGCCGCCCACCGTGGTCTTCAGGTAGCCATAGCTGGCGGTGGGCGCGGGGCTGGGCGTGACGGTGTTCACCTGATTGTTGGTGTACTGCTCGTATTCCTGCTGGGTCAGCACCCGCACATAGGTGCCCATGATCCAGGCGGCGGTGTTGTTGTAGGTGACGCTGTACCAGGTGACGCCGCCGATGTACACTGTGCCGGAATAGGGCAGGATGGTGCCCAGGGCGGCCTGGCCCAGGGCCTCGGAATCCTGGGAGGCGGAGCGGCGGATGTACACCTTGTCCGCGGTGGTGATGATATAGGGGATCGCGATCTGGCTGTTGGGCGTGGCCGTGGGGTTCGGGTCGGGGGTGACATCGGGTATGCGGTTGTTGTTGAGGTACTCCTGCTGCTGTTCAGCGCTGAGCTTATAGCAGCAGTCCCCGCGCACATAGCCCCGGGTGCCGTTGACATCAATGGGATACCAGGTGTAGTTCTTCGTGCTCTCGGTGTTGCCGGTCATGGGCCAGACCGTGTTCACATCCACGGTGGAAATGATGGACCCGGCCGCGCTCCGGCGCAGATTGGTCCGCACCTTGGTGATGCGCACATAGCCGTAGGGCGAGACCGTGGCGACGGGCACGGCGGTGGGGCTGGGGGCGGGGGTGGCGGTGACCGTCACCGGATTGCCCTCCGCGTCGGTGGTCTTCACGCAGTCGCCGCGCAGGTAGCCCCGCAGGCCGTTGTAGGAGACATAGTACCAGTCGTAGACCTGGCCGTTCAGCACCTCATAATAGGGCAGCACCACGCCCCGGGGCACATTGGCCACGCGCTCGCCGTCCGGCTGAATGCGCAGGTTGACGCCCGGCAGGGTGGTGCGCACCCAGCCCAGCTGCGTCAGGGCGATGGTGGACGTGGGGGTGGGAGTGGGGGTGACGGGGACGATGGGCGTGGCCGTGGCCACGGGCACATACTCCGGGTCATACACGGCCTGCACGCAGTCCGAGCGCACATAATAGGTATTGCTGTGATAGCTGACGGGATACCAGGTATAGCCGCCGGTGGTGATGGTCGGGCCCACCACGGGCAGCACGGAGCCGGTGCCCACCCACTGCTCAAGGATGCGGCCGCCGGGGGTTTCGCGTAGGTTGGCCGAGGAGAGAACCAGCCGCACATAGGCGGGGGTGCCGGTGACGGTGGCCGCGGGGGTGGGGGTGGCGGTGTAATTGGTGTTGTTGCCGGTGGGAGTCGCGGTCGGGCCGCCCACGGGGGTGCCGGAATTGGTCACCCGCACAAACTGGCCCATGATATAGCCCACCACGTTGTCATAGCGCGCCTTGTACCAGGGATCGGGATCGTTGGAGGCCGGGATGGTCAGCAGCTCCACGGTCACGCCGCGCTCCAGGCGGAACATGGAGGGACTCTTCATGGAGGGGCCTTCGCGGAAGTTGACGCCGCCCGCGGTGATCATGCCCGTGGCTCCGGTCACCTCGGTGCCGGTGGCGTTGGTGTTGGTGGTGTCCGGCTGGGAGACGGGCAGCACTTCCTCCTGCGGATTGCTGACGGGCTGCGCGGTGGCGCTGACGCTCAGGCCCAGCTCATAGGCCTCAGCCTCGGCGGGGGTCAGCAGAACAGACACGGCGCTGCTGACATAGCCGATGTACACATTGGCGTCCGTCCCGTCGGGGTTGCGCATCTCCACCTTATACCAGATGAGGCCTTCCCCGGAGGTGGTGTCCGTGACCGGAAACACCGTGTTTTCCGCCAGCTGGAACCAGTATCCCGCGTCGCTGGCGGGCTTTTTGCGCACGAAAACACCGTCGGCCGTTGTTTTGCCGTAGGTGCCGGCCGCCAGCGCCGCGCCAAAGTCCGTCGCCGGAAGGATGCCCAATACCAGGGTCAGACAGAGCAGCATAGCGGCAAACCGCACGATCATGCGTTTCATCACGCCAATCACCTCGCGAAAAATCCTGTCTCCAGGTAATCCATGCGCAAAAGGAGCGGACATGTACAGTCCACTCCTATTTTATTGCAAAGTTGTTACGATGTCAAGACAGAATTGTGGATTGGAAGGGAACGGCAGGCGGAAATCTGAAATATTTACAACCGCATAAGGGTGAATGACGCGGGCGCGGGCAGTTTGCGTCTATATCATTCTTCAGTTTTCAGTATTGTTGAGGGTGACAAAAGGGCGCTTCCAACCTTAGAGCCACGACTGGTTGTGGTGATTTCCGCTGTCTTCCACAACCAGTCGTGGCTTGGTTCAGGAAAGCGCCCTTTTGACATCCGAATCAGTATTCATTTTGCCTCACTGATACCCCACCTTCAGCTTCTCCTGCTTGCAGAACTTCTCCGCCCAGGAGCCGCGCACCACGTAGACCTTCAGGTCGGGGCTGCAGCCGTACATGGCGCCGGATGGCATTTCGGTAAGGCTCTTCGGCAGGTAGATGGCCTTCAGGCTGAGGCAGAGGTCAAAGGCCTCGTCGCCGATCTCGGTGACGCCCTCGGGCACGGTGACGGTCATGAGGTTTTCGCAGGAGGCGAAGGCCCTGGCGCCGATCTTCCGGGTGCCCTCCGGGACGGTGCAGGCGGCCCGGGTGTCCCCGAGGGGGTAGGCCAGCAGGGTGCTGCCATCCTGGCTGAAGAGCATGCCGTCCTCCACCTTCAGGGCCGGGTGGTCCGCGGAGACGACGAAGTCCGTCAGCGCGGTGCAGCCGGTGAAGGGCGAAGCGCTCAGCCCAGCCAGGCTGTCCGGGAAGGTCACCGAGGTCAGGTACCTGCAGCCGGTGAAGGCCCCCTCGCCGATTTCGACCGTGCCCTCCCGGATCACGAGGCTTTCACCCTCCCGGGCGGCCGGGTAAGCCAGGAGCTTCTGTTTCTGCTTGTCGTAGAGGGCGCCGTCCTCCACCTCAAACACGGGATGGGTGCCCTTGACCCGGAACTCCGCCGCCTCGGTCAGCAGGGCGAAGGGGTTCTCCCGGATCACCCGCACCGAGTTGGGGATGGTCACGCTCCGGACCGCCGTCACCCCGTTGAGGGGGATGAAGATCACCAGCCCGCTGACCTCGGTGACCCGCTTCTTGTCGATGCGGCTGGGGATGACCAGCTCTTCGCTGTCCGGGTAGAGGTGCTTCTTCAGCGACAGGCTCCCGTCGGAGAGGACGACATACTCGCTGCGGCGGTCGCCGCTCCTCGTCCATTTGCCCTCGGCCAGGGCGGACAGGCTGAGGGTCAGGAGCAGCAGGGCCAGGGCAAGGCAGAACAGTTTCTTCATCGGTTATTCCTCCGCTTATTCGTTCCGGGGAAAGGCGTACCATTTCCCGTTTTCACCGGCCTGCCTGAGAAAGCGGTCCGCTTCCCCGGCCAGCTCTTCCGTCAGGTCGGTGTCGATATTGTGTCCGCAGTTGGAATACAGAACCAGCTTGCAGTGCGGCAGGCAGCGGGCCGTCCGCGTCATCAGCTCCGGCGTGCTGATCGGGTCGTCCGTCCCGCCCAGCATCAGGGTCGGCGTCCGGATGGAGGCCAGGGCTTCGCGCAGCCTCTCCTCCGTGCCGCAGCGCATCAGGGGCCGGCCGTAGTCGATCCGCTTCTCCCTCTCGTCGGCTTCCGGCAGCCCGGCCAGCCACTCCTCGCGCTTCCGCCTCCGCCTTTCCCTTCCCGGATCGCTGTCGATCGGCGGATCAAAGGGCGGCGGCTCGGAGATGAGCCCCTGCATCAGCATCTGCCGGTAGGACATCGCGCCCTCCGCGAGGCTGTGCGGGCCCGGCACCACGGCCACAAAGGCTTCCACCCGCCCGGGGTGGCGGAGCGCCAGATGCCAGCCCACGCCCGCGCCGTGCGACGCGCCCATGTAGGCGAACCGGCTGATGCCCAGCGCGTCGGCCAGGCAGATCACATCGTCCGCGAAAACGTCATACCAGGCGTCCCCGTAATCCTCCGTCACATAGGAGGAGGGCGCAAAGCCGCGGAGGGTCATGCAGAGAACCCGGTATCCCCTTTCGGCCAGCGCCTGCTGCAGTCCGGCGGGGGCAAAACCGGCCTGGGCGGAGAGAACATAACGGTCTCCCGCGCCGTACACGTCATAATGCAGGCGGATCCCGTCCCCGGTCAGCACACTGCCCGCCGTCACGGGTACGCCACCTTCAGTCCGTTGTCCAGACAGTACGCCTCCGCATACGTCCCGCGGCTGACACAGAAGGTCAGGTCGGGGCTGCAGTCCTCGAGATTGTCGGCGAAATAGGCCTCCATCAGGCTGGCGGGGAGGTTGATCCGGGTCAGGGCGGCGCAGCCCTCAAAGGCGCCGGCGCCGATGGAATAGACGCCCTCGGGCAGGGTGAGGGTCTTCAGGGAGGCAGCGCCGCAGAAGGCGCCGTCGGCGATGTGTTTGGTGCCCTCCGGGGCGGTGTAGGAGCGGTTGAGGCGGCCGCAGGGATAGAGGAGGAGGGTCTCCCCGTCCCGGGTGAAGAGGATGCCGCCCGCGGTCTTCAGGGTGGGGTGGCTGTCGGAGACTTCGACCCTGCGCAGGTTGGAGCAGGTCTCCACATCGCAGACGCCGAAGGCCGTGAGGCTGTCCGGCAGGGCGATGGTGTTGAGCCCGGCGCAGTTCATCAGCGCGTTGTGGGCGATCCGCTCCGTGCCCTCCTGAATGGTGAAGCCGGTCTCCTGCCGGGCGGCGGGATAGGCGATCAGGGTCTTCGTCTCCCGGTTGTACAAGCCGCCGTCGACCACCTCAAACACGTCGTTCTGTTCGGGGACGGCGATCTCCTCCAGGTCTGTCAGCTCGCAGAAGGGGTTCAGGCCGATGTCCCAGTCCCCGATGACGCTGACGTGCCTGGGGAGGGTCACCCGGGTGACCTTCTCCACCGCGATCTGCCACTGGGGGTGGTAGAACAGCTCGGTCACCAGCTTCCGGTCGATGCGCGTGGGCAAGGCGAAGTCCGCCTCCGTCACGGTGATGCCGTAGAGCATGACGCCGTCGGGGCGGAGCTTGTACTGGTACAGCCCGTCCTCACTGGTGTAGGCGAGGTTCTCGGGGGTCGCCGCCAGGGCGGGCAGGATGCCGGCGAGCAGCAGCGCCAGCGCTAAGGTCAGGATCAGGATCATTGCTTTTTTCATGGCGAATGAGTCTCCTTATGATGATTTACGCGGGGGACTCCCCCGGACCCCTGGCCAGGGGGTTCCCCCATCCCCCCGGCCCCCTTCCCCCGCTGCGGCGGGTGAAGGGGGAGGATTATTCAGTTGCCGGCTGGGGGCCGCTTTCTGCGAGAAAGCGTCCCCCAGACCCCCTTGAAAGCGCTCCTGCGGAGGGCCGGAGGTGTGCGGCGAGGCGCTTTGCCCCTTGAAAGCTGTTTCTGCGGAAAGCACATCCGCAAGCACAGAGCTTTAGGGAAAGCCACAAAAAGCTAACAAGGACGGGCCGCGAAGGGGGTCCAGGGGGGCGATCGCAAAGCCCCCCTGGTCGGGCCCGCAGGCCCGAAACCCTATTCTTTCGACGCGGCCCCCGCCAGCTGCCTGTACTTGGCCTTCTCCTCCGCCATTTCCTCCACCGTCTTGGTGTGGACGGTGAAGCCCTTGACGGGGCGATAGGGGACGGTCTTGTGGGCGAGGCGGGTTTTGGCGCGGGCGATCTCCTCCCGGTACTGGGGCAGCCAGGCTTCCTGGGCCACCAGCATTTCGTCCACCATCTGGATGATCTCGTCGGGGGTGCAGACCGCGCCGGTCAGGGGATCCATCAGGGCGGCCTGGCGCAGGAGGGTGATGTCGCCCCGCACGGCGGCTTCCACGGCCAGGCGCTGCACCCACACGCTCTGGGAGCAGATAGCCGCGCAGCCCAGGGGCAGGTCGCCCACCCTCGGGATGGACACGCCGCTGCCGTCCACATAGCCGGGCACTTCCACCACGCACTCATCGGGCAGGTTGGTGATGGTCCCCTTGTTCATCACGTTGAAGTGCCCCCGGTAGACCCGCCCGGTCTCCAGACCCTCGATGATATAGCTGCCGTGCTCGGAGGAGCGGTTCTCGGGGGTGAAGCGCTTCGGCGGCTCCTTCAGCCAGTTGGGGAAGTCGGTCTCGAACCAGTTGCGGCTTTCCCTGCACACGCGCAGGTAGCCGGCGGTCTCGCCCTGAATCCAGGAGGAGTAGTTGATCCACTTCGCCATCTCCTCGGGGCGCTTGCGGTACCACATCAGGTATTCGGACAGGTGGCCGTTGCTCTCGGTGGAGTAATAGCCGAAGTGCTTCATCACATCCAGGCGGACGTTTTCGTTGGGCGCGAAGCCGGCCTTCTTCATCAGCTCATACAGCTCGGGTGTGCGCTCCACGCCGTCGGTCTTCACGCTGATGTACCAGGTCTGGTGGTTCAGCCCGGCGCAGATGATGTCCACATCCTTCCGATCCCGGCCCAGAGCCTCGGCGATCTGCTGATGCCCGTGCTGCACGCCGTGGCAGAGGCCGTAGGTCTCCACGCCGCCGTACTTGTTGGCCGCCCAGGTCATCATGGCGCAGGGGTTGGAGTAATTCAGCATGATGCAGCCCGGCGCGGCCGCCTCGCGGATATCCTTGCAGAAATCCAGAATCGCGTGGACGCCCCGCTGGCCGTACATGATGCCGCCGATGCACAGGGTGTCGCCCACGCACTGATCCACGCCGTACTTCAGCGGGATCTCGACGTCGGTCTGGAAGGCTTCCAGCATGCCGATGCGCACGCAGTTGATGACATACTTCGCCCCGGAAAAGGCCTCCCGCCGGTCCAGGGTGGAATGAATGCGGATGTTCAGCCCGTTCTCATCGATATCCCTCTGGCAGAGCTGCGTCACCATGCGCAGGTTGTCCGGGTTGATGTCGGTAAAAGCCACCTCGATGTCCCGGAATTCCGGCACCGTCAGCAGATCCGCCAGCAGCCCCCGGGTGAAGCCGATGCTCCCCGCGCCGATGAACGCGACCTTGAAAGACATATATTCACCTCCCTGTTTCGGGAGTATTATATCGGATTTGGGGGGTTATGGCAAGGGGAAAGAGGGGCTTGCCTGCCGGAGGATGATCGGTGTTTTGCTGACTGCGCTCCGGGCTTGCAGGCTTTCGCTGACTGTAATGGATTTTTGCTGAATGCGCTCCGGGCTTGGATAATTATGCATTTACGTTATGGGCTGACGCCTTACTTTTCGTGACCGAAAAGTAACAAAAGGTCCTGGGGGACACGTTGCGACGTGTGTCCCCCAGGTCCGGGGCTGTCGCCCATTCTCCGCTGGAAACGCCCCACTGGGGCCTTTCCCGGGCGCTCCGAATCCCCCCGCACACGCTCGTCCTGCGGCAGGTTTGTTCTTGGGGGTATCTTCGCTGGTTTTGGGGCTTGCCCGCTGCAAAAGACGGGGCGGTCGGGCTGGTTTCGCTCAGGTGGCTTGGTTCGCGAACCTTCGTTGGGGTTTGCTCCTTTTGTTACTTGAGCAGCTTTCAAGGAGGTCAGCGCCTGCCGCTCACCCCGACCCTCCGCAGGAGCGCTTTCAAGGGGTCAGCGGGCCACGGCTCACCCCGGCCCTCCGCAGGAGCGCTTTCAAGGGGTCAGCGGGCCACGGCTCACCCCCGACCCTCCGCAGGAGCGCTTTCAAGGGGTCAGCGGGCCACGGCTCACCCCGGCCCTCCGCAGGAGCGTCTTTCAAGGGATCAGCGGGCCACGGCTCACCCCGGCCCTCCGCAGGAGCGTCTTTCAAGGGATCAGCGGGCCACGGCTCACCCCGGCCCTCCGCAGGAGCGTCTTTCAAGGGGGTCTCTTTCCTGTTCGGACGCTTTCTCGCAGAAAGCGTCCCCCAGCTGGTCAACTAACTATTCCTCCCCCTTCCCCCGCGCACGGGGGAAGGGGGCCGGGGGGATGGGGGAACCCCTCTGCCGGGGATGGGGGCACCCCTTGCTCGCAGGCGCGAAATCTGCCTGTCAGAATCCGCTTGCAAATCCCGGCCTTCATGGTATAATAATATCAGATGGGCCGGGCCGCGGCCTGGGCGTCAAGGAGATGTAAGGAGGAAACCCCTATGATGAGAAAGCTTTTGTGCATGCTGCTCAGCCTGTGCCTGATTCTCGGCTCGTCGGTGATGATCCGCGCGGAAGCGCCGGTCAGCCTGGATGAGCTGATGGAGGATATCGAGAGCGAGGCGGAGCTCGACAAGGATCTGTCCGTCGCGCCGCTGAAGTGGGAGCTCAGCGCCGACCGCCGCTGCGTGCACATCACCCGGCCCACGGTCTACGGCGCCGTGCACTACACCGTGGCCTTCAACATTTACAGGGAAGACGGCACCTCGGTGAGCTATTTCTACGCCTATGAGGACAAGGTGACCTTCACCGCGGGCACCTCCGGCGTCTTCAACGTGTTTGTGGTGGTCACCGACACGGACACCGGCGCCACCGACACCCAGAACACCGGCTGGCTCTCCATGATCGGGCCCATCGAGCCGCTGATGGTGGGCACCGCGGTCTGGGAGATCTCCTCGGACAAGTCGACCATCACTGTCAACAAGCCCACTGTCCTGGGCGGCAGCGGCGATTACAAGGTCGCCTATGTCTGCTATGACGACCAGGGCGGTTTCGTGGACGCCCTCTACAGCGAGGCGGCCTCTGTTGACTTCACCCCCGGCTATGAGGGGAAATTCATTGTGTTCATCACCGTCACCGACAACCAGACCGGCGAGACCTATGCCCAGAACACCGGCTGGAACAAGCTGGGCGGCACCGATCCCGAGCCCTACACCCCCATGACCGTCGGCACCCTCTCCTATGAGGTCAGCGCCGACGGCAAGTCCATCTTCATCGACCGCCCGGACATCGCCGGCGGCAGCGGCCAGGCCATCGTCGCCTACAACCTCTATGACGACGCCGGCAATGTGGTGCTCTACTTCTACTCCGAGGAGATCCGCGTCGCCATGACCCCCAAGGCCACCGGCACCTTCTGCGCCTTCGTCACCGTCACCGACATCATCACCCGCGAGAACAGCACCCAGAATACCGGGTGGCAGGCGCTGACGGAGTGAGCGGGGAGAAGCTCTGAGTTGGGAGTGAGGAGTGAGGAGTTTTCAGCACTCCGGCCCTCCGCAGGAGCGTCTTTCAGGAGGTCTGGAGGCGCTTTCTCGCAGAAAGCGTCCCCAGCGCAGTAACCATATAATCCTCCCCCTTCCCCCGTGCGCGGGGGAAGGGGGAGAAGTTAGTTGACTGCGCTCCTGCGGAGGGCCGGAAGCCCCCCTGAAGACACTCCCGCGGTATAGTGCTTTGTTGGAGGCAGACCTTGCGTTTACACCTCCAACCTTCAACCTCGTCCCCCCGTTATTCATTTTTCAATCTTCAGTTTTGATTCGGATGTCAAAAGGCCGCTTTCATGAACTGAGCCACGACTGGTTGTGGAAGACAGCGGAAATCACCACAACCAGTCGTGGCTCCAAGGTTGAAAGCGCCCTTTTGTCACCCTTACCAGTTTTCAGTATTCATTCTGAAACTCCACACTCCACACTTCACACTCCAAAGGAGGCCTTCCCCATGAAGAAATTCCTCGCCGCCCTGACCGCCCTGATTCTGCTCTTCACCTGCTGTCTGGCGGAGACAGCGGTCGACCTGGACGCGCTGCTGGACGAAATCGAAGCGGCGGCTGATGAAGAGATCGAGAAGATCACGGACGCGATCATCTTCACCAAACCCAGCTTGACGGCAACCTTCTACACCACCTCCGAGGAATGGAACAGCGAAAGCAACCACATCGCGAATTATCCTGCTCTGCACAGCCTGCTCGGGGGTGAACCCACGGCTGTCTGCGAGGACGAAAGCGAGTATTTCGACATTGAGATTCGTACCAGCGATGTGGCCTATCTCGCGACCTATAATATCGCTTTGGTCCTGACGCCCAAGGGGAAGCTTCCGGAGGCGGCGGTGGGCGTCCACACCTTCACCGTCCGGGTGGACTGGGGCGGACTGACCGCGTCCTTTGAGGTGCGCGCCGAGGTGCTCTCCTATGACGGGCCGGCGCTGACCGCCATCACCAACCCGGATACCATTGCCGCGAAAACCAATGAGCGCTTCTTTCTGACCATCACGACGGATCCGGAAGAGTGGTCCTATCCCGGCATGGAAATCCATTATGGCGTCCAGATCGGTTACCCCGACATGCTGTATGTCAGCAGCAGCGCCCCCGCAGCTCTTGGGCCTGTCCGCGGCTTCTGCGTTTCCAAACCGGGCGAATACAAGGTGACCCTCATCGCGAAAGCGTGTATGCCTGACGCTCCAAATTGCGTCTTTGATGTCGAAAAGACGGTGACGATCACAGCGACGGAAGGCACTGAAACGGAGGGCGTCGTCCTGAGTCTGGAGGAGATGAACAACACGCTCTACGCGCCCTTTTCGCTGAACACCATCGGCAGCCTGGAAGTCATGAACTTCGCAGAGCTGGTTGAGCAAGGGCTGACGGAGCCCACCATCACCTTCACCCTCGGAGAGGGCTGCCCGGAGCTGGTTTCCAATTATATGTCTTACATCACGCCCGTGATGAAGGTCGCGATGATCGGGGTCAATTTCAAGCTGCCCGAGGGCGTGAAAACCATTCCCATGGAAATGGCCGGCGACTACAGCGCCGTCATGCATGTCACCTACGGCGAATTGACCGCTGACCTTCCCATCCGCTTCTCCATCGGGAAATGCGACGCGCCGATGCCCTTCCTGGTGGGCGTGCCGGAGGCGGTGACCATCAAAGCCGGCGAGCCCTATATCCTGACCCTGAATCCTTATCCCGCTGACTGGTCCTGGCCGGGCATGTACCTGCTCTACACCTTCACAGACAGCTCCCAGGTGATTTATTACCAACCTCTCGGGGACAACCGCTATGTCCTGAACTGCGGCATTCCGGGTGAATATGACGCGCTGGTCAACATTGATATCTACTCCGACGGCCTCTATGTCCAGTGCTACCACCAGATCAGCTATCCCTTCCATCTGACCGTGGTGGACGGCGACGCCCCCGAACCCACCCCGACGGATGAGCCCGAGCCCACCGATGAACCCGAACCCACGCCCACCGGCGAGCCTGAACCGACGGATGAGCCCGAACCCACCGATGAACCCGAACCCACCCCCACGGACGAGCCCGAGCCCACCGGTGAGCCCACCGAGCCGCTGACCATCGCGGAGACCGAGGCGGTGCACGAGATCAGCGAGGACGGCAAGTCCATCTACATCGACAAGCCGACCATCAGCGGCGGCGTCGCGCCCTACACCATCGCCTACAACTGCTATGACGCTGAGTCTCAGCCCGTCAATTACTACTATTCCGACGACGACCGCACCGCCATGACCCCCGGCTACAACGGCCGCTTCAACGTGTTTGTGGTGGTCCGTGACAGCGCCGGCGCGGAAGCCCAGATCGACACCGGCTGGCTCGACCTGACCGGCTATGAGACCCTTCCGCTGAAGGTGGAGGAAGAAGCCGCCGTCTGGGAGCTCAGCGAGGACGGCAAGTCGATCTACATCAACAAGCCCACCATCAGCGGCGGCACCGGCACCTACACCATCGCCTACAACTGCTACGACGCGGAGTCGAAGCCCGTCAACTATTACTACTCCAGCGACGACCGCACCGCCATGACCCCCGGCTACGCAGGCAGATTCTGCGTGTTTGTGGTGGTGAGCGACGGGAAAGAGGAAGTGACCATCAATACCGGATGGGTGGAGATGGGTGAATAAGCTGTTGGCAGTTCGCCATCAGCTGTTGGCTCAGTGACCGGAGCCGGAGCGGTGAGAGGATGTTTCACGTGAAACAATGGACAGCCCCTCATCCGCCCCGGCTTCCGCCTTTCATCCGGCAGCTGCCTCCAAGGGGACTGCAAGCCCTCCGCAGGAGCGCCTTTCAAGGGGGTCTCTTTCCTGTTCGGACGCTTTCTCGCAGAAAGCGCCCCCAGCACAGATACTATATAACCTCCCCCTTTCCCCGCGCACGGAGGAAGGGGGCTGGGTGGATAGGGGCACCCCTGACCAAGGGAGAACCCCTTCATCCCTCAAACCGCTCAACCAAAACCAAAAGCAACCAAGCTGACAGCTGACAGCTCCTAAGGAGGCCCCCATGCGCATCCTTTACCACGATGCCTCCCTCGCGGTGGCCGTCAAGCCCCCGGGGCTGATCTCCGAGCGCGGTGAGGGCGGACTGCCTTCGCTGCTGGCGGCGGAGCTTGGGCTGCGGGAGGACACGGTCTACCCCGTACACCGGCTGGACCGGGTGACGGGCGGGGTGATCGCCTACGCGCTGAACCCCGCCGCCGCCGCAGCCCTGTCCGCCGCGATTCAGGCGCATCAGATGAAAAAGACCTACCTGGCCGTGGCCATGGGCGCCCCGGAGGCTGAGACGGGCGAGTGGCGCGATCTCCTCTTCTGGGACAGCCGCCAGCGCAGGGCTTTTGTGGTGAAGCGTCCGCGCCGGGGTGTGCACGAGGCCGTGCTGACCTTTGAGCGCCTGGCCGAAACGGACGGTCTGTCCCTGCTGAAGCTGGAGCCCCTCACCGGGCGCACGCATCAGATTCGTGTCCAGTGCGCCAGCCGCGGCCTGCCCCTCTGGGGGGATCGCCCCTATGGCGCGAAAAAAGGCCAGTCCGCCGCCCTCTGGTGTCAGCGTCTGGCCTTTCCGCATCCGGTGACCGGGGAGGTTATGGCCTTTGAGGCCGGCCCGCCGGTGAGGGAAGAACCTTGGGAGATGTTTCGATGGAGCTATTAGCTAGTATCTCCTGCACAAGAACCCACATCAGCGCATCACACAAATGATTCGGATGTCAAAAGGCCGCTTTCATGAACTGAGCCACGACTGGTTGTGGAAGACAGCGGAAATCACCACAACCAGTCGTAGCTCCAAGGTTGAAAGCGCCCTTTTGTCACCCTTACCACAAATTGAGGATTTCAGGCCGCCACGGAGCACAGAATCATTTTTCCTGCGCGACTGAACAGTTACTTAGCTGATTCGGATGTCAAAAGGCCGCTTTCATGAACTGAGCCACGACTGGTTGTGGAAGACAGCGGAAATCACCACAACCAGTCGTGGCTCCAAGGTTGAAAGCGCCCTTTTGTCACCCTTACCTTAGCTTTTAGCTGACAGCTAATCGCTAACCGCTATTCCCCCAGATCATACCACCCGGTATTGATAATGATCTGCTCCTCCCCATCGCTCACCACCACAAACACACAGAATCTCCCCGAGTACCCCGGTGTCATGGCGGTGCGCCACTCATCGGAATAGTAATAGTTCACAGGATTGGAATCCGTGTCATAGCAGTTGTAGGCGTAGGTGTACTGGCCGGTGCCGCCGCTGACTGTGGGGCGGTTGATGAAGATGGAGCGGCCGTCGGGGCTGATCTCGCTGACAGCCACCTGCTCCTGCACGGTCAGGGGCTGGGCCTCATAGCCGGTCAGGTCGAGCCAGCCGGTGTCGATCTGCACCTGGGCCCCGGCGCTGTCCCTCACCACCACGAACACATTGAAGCGGCCGTTGTACCCGGGGGTCATGGCGGTGCGGGCGTCGTTGGAATAGTAGTAGTTGACGGGATTGGAGTCCGCGTCGTAGCAGTTGTAGGCGATGGTGTAGGGCGCGACGCCGCCGCTGATGGTCGGCTTGTCAATGAAGATGGACTTTTTGTCCGGGCTGATCTCGTGCACGGCCTCGGTCTCGGTGACGGTCAGGAGCTCCAGCTCTTCGGTATCGCCCTCCGTCACGGTGACTTTCACATACTTGACGGTGTAGGCCAGGGCAATGTAGCCGTCCTCCGTCTCGGCGTAGATTTGCATGGAGACGCCGAAGCGGAATTCTCCGCACTTGCGGAAGACCACCTTGTAGGACATGTCGCCCCACTCGGAGGAGAGATCATTCACGATGCAGGAATAGGGGTCGTCCTCCGGCGCGTGATAGTTTGCGGTAAGCTGAATGTCCGGGTGCGACCAGTCCGGCGGATCGGGCTCCACGTCCACAAACCAGCTTTCACCCAGCTCCAGCTGAATGGCGTCGGGCACACCGCCCACGCCCAGCTCTCCCAGGGGAACGCCGTCATAGGGCAGGACGGTCATCCGGACCGGGATCTCGGCCCTTGCGCTGCCCCAGGTGAGGGTCAGCACGTCCTCATAGGTACCGGCGCTGTCGGCCGGCATGGTCCAGTAATCATCCATCCCTTCCCAGCGGGGACTCACAAAGAGGATGCTGGAGCTTTCCACATTGGCTTCAAACCAGATTTTGCCGCCGGTGCCGCGGAAGCTGGCGGTCATCTGCCCGCCATAAGCTTCCCGCAGGTTCTGGCCGTTGAGGATCTCAATATAGTGGTCATGGGCGTCCTGGGCGGTCTCGTAGGTCGTCCAGCTCAGGGCGTCCCGGCGCAGGATGAACTCGTTTTCGAGGGGCTTGTCCGCGACCTCCACATGTGCGTCCTGGCTGACTGTGAAGGCGATCCTGTCCGTGCCGTTGTACGTGCTCCAGGCCAGGAGGGAGAAGGTGAGGTCATAGCTGCCCGGCTTGGTGAACCAGAAGCTGATCTTCCGGTTGTCGACCCATTCGGTTTCCACATCGTCGTAGGCGCTGCTGTCCTCAAAGCCGACACTGCTGTACAGCGTGAGGCCATCGAAAGCCCAGTCCGGCGGATTGGGGGCCACATCGACCTCCCACTTTTCGCCCACGGTCAGGTTCACCGATTCCGGCACGCCGCTCAGTCCGGTGGGCATGCCGCAGTCGTACACCGTGGCGATGATGGGCAGGACTCGGGTGAGGGGGCCCCAGGTGATGGTGATCTCCGCAAAATGCTCGCCCGCGGACTCCCGGGGGAGGTTCTGGCCCTCCTGCCAGCGGTCGCTCACCAGCCTGGCCTCGATAAAGCACCTTTCCAGGTCCGGGTTGACGCGGACAGCCACATCAAACTCGAAGAAGCCGCCCGTTCTGGTGACGGTGACGGTGGGCTCCCCGCCGTACGCCTTCTTCAGCGCGGTGTAGTTGGTGATCTCGTCGCCCTGCAGATAGTTTTCGTCCGACGTGGTGAAGAAGACGTCGTCCATGGACCCGCGGAGCAGGTAGATCTGATCTGCGCTGCGCTTGAGGTCCTCCTCGGCCTCCGCCTCAATCTCGTCCATCAGGGCGTCCATCAGGGAGTTTTCCGCCGCGGCAAAGGCGGTCAGCGCCATCAGCAGCAGCATGGAAAGAATCAGCGCCAGCAGTTTCTTCATGGTGGCCGGCTCCTTTTTGATTTAATTGGGGTATATTCATTTCCACAGCTATCAGTATAATAAAGAGGATGGTTTTCGTCAAGAACCGGATCACGGTTTTTTGGGACGGATTGACAGGTATGGATCGGGTCATCCATAGGTTTGTAAGCGATTGCCCTTTCCGGACGCCCTCCCTTGTCCGCTGATGCGCTTTATGATATACTGAATCCGGCAGCCATCTGTTTGTCATATGTGCGGATAGGAGGCAAGATCATGTCAAGACTTCAAAGGCTCCTGACCCTGCCCGGTCGTCTGGACGGCCAGCCGGTGACGGGGATCGGGAATGAGGCCTTTCCAAACTCAACTACACCCTCCGCGAAAATTACTGAGCTGACCGGCTGCCGAGGTGCGCATGAAACGCTTGTCCGAGAAAAACATTGACCTGATCCTGCGGGGGAGCCTGCCCCGGGCGGTGCTGGCCATCGCCCTGCCGGTGGTGATGTCCTCCTTCCTGCAGACCATGTACAACCTGACGGACACCTACTGGCTGGGGCAGATCGGCAAGGAGCCCCTGGCTGCCATCAACCTGGTGTCCCCGGTGCAGAGCATGGTGGTGTCCTTCGGCTCGGGGCTGACCGTGGCCGGATCGGTGCTGATCTCCCAGCTGATCGGGGCCGGGCGGCGGCGGGACGCGGCAAAAATGCTCAGCCAGCTCTACGCCTGCGCGCTGATCTTTTCGGTGACCTGCGCCGCCGCCGTCGCCCTGCTGACCCCCGCCCTCGTTGGCTGGCTGGGCGCGGAGGGACCCACGGCCAGGTACGCGGTGGATTACCTGCGGCTGGTCATCTGCGATATGCCCTTTCTCTTCACGCTGAATATCTACCAGTCCTCCCGCCAGGCCCAGGGGGACACGGTGCGGCCCATGCTGCTGAACCTGCTGGGCATTCTCATCAACATGGCCCTCGATCCCCTGCTGATGGTCACCCTCGGCCTGGAGGCCACCGGCGCGGCCCTGGCGACCCTCGCGGCCAAGGCGGTGCCGGCCTGCGCGGCGCTGTACGGCCTTACGGACCGGAAGGCTGAGCTGCGGGTGGAGCGCAAACTTTGGAAGCCTGAGGGCGATACCCTGCGGAAGATCGTCCGCATCGGCCTGCCCACAGCCGTCGGCGGCAGCGCCATGCAGCTGGGCTTTCTGCTGATGAGCCGCTCCGTGCTGGCCTACGGCACCAACGCCATGGCCGCCTACGGCATCGGCAACAAAGTCAACGGCCTGATCTCCCTGCCATCCAACGGGGTGGGCTCGGCCGTGGCCACCATCGCCGGGCAGAACATCGGCGCCAACCAGCCCGAGCGCGCCGACAGGGGCTTCCGGGTCAGCGCCGCGGGCATCACCCTCTTTCTGCTGATCGGCGGCTTCATCGTCTCCCGCCCGGCCGTATCGACCGCCCTGGTCTCCCTCTTTTCCACCGATCCCAACGTCATTGCCCTCGCCGCCGACTTTCTCTCCCTGATGGCCTTCTGGTGCTGGTGCAACGGGGTGTACAACTGCGCCACCGGCCTCTTCCAGGGCGCCGGCCACACCGAGGTCACCATGCTCTCCGATGCCGCCCGCCTCTGGGTCTACCGCTTCGCCACCCTCTGGTTCTGCTCCTCCGTCCTGCATCTGGGCGTCCGCAGCGTCTGGCTCTCCGTGGTCATCTCCAACGCCATCGCCGCCGCGGTGATGGTGGGGATGTACTTTTCGGGAAGGTGGAGGAGGAAGGTCGTCTGAGCGGTCAGCGATTAGCTTTTAGCGATTAGCTGAATACGGGGCTGGAGGTCTTCAACCTGCCAGCTCCCGTACCTAAGCTGACAGCTGAAAGCTCCACTATTATATATATTCTCTCCGTAGCAGTAGTAGGCCCTGTGGAAACTGTGGAAAACCGGGCGGGGGCCTTGAGATGGGCGGGTTTGGGCTGTGGACGGGGGTGTGCATGGATTGGGCTCAAATGTGGAAAACCGCCTCCTTTTCGGGGGGCGGTTTTTGAAGGGGGCGGTTAGAATACGGTATTTTGAGTCTCCGGCGGGCCGGGATGGGTGCTTTCACACATGCCTGCGCAGCGGGGTGGGGGATCAGGGGGCGGCTTATCCACAGGATTCACAGGCTGTGGACAGAAATGGCTGTGGACGGGTGTGGATTACTCGCCCTTTGGGACCCAGCCCTCGAAGGTGGTGACGCTGTCCGCGCTGGTGACGCTGACGCCGCCGCCGTACTTCTCGAGGGTCTTCTGCACAATGAACAGCCCCATGCCGTGGCCGTCGCCCTTGGTGGTCATGCCGGCCTGGAAAATGTGCTCCAGCTTGTCCGGGGGGATCACCGGGCCGGTGTTGCTGACGCTGAAGCGGCAGGTGTGCAGGTCTTCAGACAGGGTCAGGCTCAGCTGCCTTTCCTCCCGCGGAATCTCGCCCAGGGCGTCCAGCGCATTGTCCAGCAGGTTGGAGAGCACCTTGCACATCTCCCAGGCCGGCATGGTCAGCCGCTGCCAGTCTGAGCGGAAGGTCAGGTGCACGCTGATGCCCTGCTCCTCCGCCGCGGCGATCTTCAGCTGAAGCAGCGCGTTCACCGCGGGGCTCGCCGTCTTCATGACCCGGCTGACCGCAGAGATATCCCCGTACACCCGCTCGATGTACGCGTTGGCCTCCTCATACTCGCCCATTTCCATCAGGCTGTAGACCACCTGCAGGTGATTCAGAAAGTCGTGACGCTGGGCGCGCAGGGTGACGTTCAGCTTTTCGATGTCCTTCACCGTATCGCTCATGTCGTCCACCTGCTCGATCAGCTGGCGTGACTGCAGCACGTCCCGGATGTCCAGCGCCGCGCCCGCGCCTACGATCACCGTCGCAAGCACCGCCAGCAGCCGCATCTCACTGCGCTGCCACCAGCTCTTCTCCCCGAAGATCACCAGCAGCAGGATCACCACCGACATCAGAACCTGCATGCTGTTGATCGTCACCGTGAACAGCGTGGCCTTCCTGACCTCAAGCTCATGCTTTGTGCCTCTCATTGCTTGCGATCCTGGGGGGAAGGGAAACCCCTTCTTGAAAGAAGGGGTTTCCCTTCCCCCCAGACCCCCTATCCTTTCCTCAAGAACTTTTACCGATTTTATTCTTCATTATTCATTATTCATTTATACTATTTGTCATCCTTTATACAGTAACAGCCTTGGCGGCTCTCCCCTGTTCCACACGGCCTTGACCAATCTGTCCTCCCGCTGATTGACAATATAGGGATACACTCCCTGTCTTGCTCCCTGGGGGGCGAGGGCGGTGTGGGCGTTCAGGGCGATGTCGGCCATGGTTTTCAGCGTGGCCTCGGCGCCGATGGTATGGAAGACCTCCCAGATCACCCGCTCGTCCTCGGCGATCCTCGCGCCGTTCAGGGGCTGACCGGTGATGGATACCCCGGCGGCGTAGCACATGCGGATCAGCGTGTTCAGCAGGGTGGAGAGGGTGTCCTCCTCGGCCTGGGTCAGCAGCTTATACATGGACCAGTCCGGGTTCAGCAGGCCGATGGCGCCGAGGCGGGTGGGATCGGCGGTGGTCTTCAGCGCGCAGAGCAGGGCGATGACCGTCTCGATGCACCGGCCTGTGTTCTGCATCCGGCTGAGGATTCTCCGGGCCTGCATCCTCTCCGCAACCGCCTGCTCATCCCTGGGCCAGGCGTAGCAGGTTTTCCGCAGCTCCTCGTCAGCGCGGAAGAAGAGGCAGAGGCCCAGGTGCTTCTGGGAGCCCATCTTCGGCACCACATCATCAGTGGACAACACGTGGTACAGCGGGTATTCCGCGGGATCCCTGACCGTCTCCGCCCGGCAGACCGTAGGTGAGGCCAGGCCCACACCCACCATGTTTTCCGCCCGGACGCCCGCGGCCATGCGCCTTGCCGCCCAGATCTGCATCACGGCCGCGCCCTGGCTGTGCCCGGAAAGCCAGATCCGGAAGCGGCTGTCCTCCCCGGCGCACTCCTCCAGCACGTCCCTCAGGGTCAGCCTGGACATGCCCAGCCGCCGGGCGGTCTCCGGGAAGGCAATCAGCCCCTCCCGCGCCTCAAACTGCTCCGTCAGCTGCAGGAAGCCCTGATGCCAGCCCTGGTCGGTGGACATGCGCAGGTTGGACAGCCAGTCCGCCAGGCGCTGGGTGGTGCCCATGAAGCTGATGGCCAGCACCCACCGGCCTTCCGCCGCCTCGTGCATCATCACCACGGCCTTGACCGTGTCGCTGACGCGCAGTCCCTTCAGCGTGCCGATGGCCTCGCTCAGAGGGTCGCGCCGGTTGATCCTCGCCCGCAGCAGGTCCAGCTTGGCCGCATTGGTGATCTGCACCCAGGGGTCTTCCCTCTGGCCCTGGATGCCGCCCATCAGCAGCTCGTCCACTTCCACGGACACGTCCTGCCAGCCCGCGTTCAGCCAGTTTTCCAGGTCCAGCGAGTAGGTCGCCCCGGCCAGCTCTGCGCTCATCCTGAGCAGCTCCCGGTTCATCCCCGGCCTCAGAAAACCGCCCGCCTCCCGCGCCGGGGGCAGGGTGAGGCAGTCCGTCCGGTCCAGCCTGACGCCGGTTTCCGGGCCGATGTACACCTTGTCCGTCATGCTTGTGTTCATGGCTCCAGGCCCTCGTCCTTCTTGATATAGTCCGCCGCGAGGATGTCTTCCGGGCGCAGGGTCAGGGTCTTTTTGGGCCGGCGGCAGTCTAAGGTGATGGCCTCGTCCGTCCGCTGGGTGACGGTGGCGGTCACCTGCTTCAGGCTTCCGCTGATCATCAGCATCAGGCGGATGGGGCGCTGCTTCTCATAGGAATAGCGGAGAAATCGCTCCATGTGGATGACCTTTCTGTTGAGCAGGGGGTTTCGCGTCTGCGGACGCGACCAGGGGGCTTTGCGATCGTCCTTGGAAACCTTCGGGCCCATGCGGAAATTCATTCCTGTCTCACCCGGTAAATCGCCGCTTCCTCGTTCTCGAACACCTTTTCAAACAGGGGATCGAAGTCCTCCTCGTACATGCCGTACTTGGAGCGCTCGCTGCCGGAGAGGAGGATGTAGTCAACGCTGTACTTGTCCAGCACGTCCTGACGCTCGGACGGATTCAGGTAGAAGGCCTGGATGTCGGCGCTGGTTTCAGCGGTGTCGAAGCCGTGCCAGTAGAGCCACAGGCCGGCCCCGGCGCAGACGGTCTGGCGGCCGGCCAGGGCGGAGACGGGGTTCAGGTGATTGTCCGGGTTGGAGATGAAGCGCGCGTCCTCCCCGGTGTTCTCCTTCACCCACTCGGCTACGGCGGCCTGGCTCCTGCTGAAGGCCTGGTAGCGGGAGACGCACTCCCGCCAGAGGGTCAGCCCCGCCGAAAGGAAGATCACCACCGCGGCGGCCCCGGCGATGACCGGCCGCGCGCGCAGGTTTTTGAGGCGCTGCCACAGGCCGCGCATCCAGTCCGCCGCCACCATGGCCGAGAGCATCCAGGCCAGGTAGAGCACCTTGTTGTTGTCGTACTCGTTGGGCTGGAAGCGGATCAGCTCGGCGGCGAGGACCATCAGCGCCGCGCCGGAGAGGATGCGCCGCCAGGCGGGCCTGCGCTCAAAGGCCGCGAGAATCAGCGCGGCGAAGGGCAGGCCGATGTTCTTCAGGTAGAACCAGAGGTAGAAGTCCCACATGCCGGCGCCGCCCCGGCTTCCGCCCCGGTGGTTGACCCAGTTGAACTGCAGGGTGAGAAAGCTGTGGCTGCTGCCCTCCTGGAAGGTCTGCCGGAAGGTGGAGAGCATCAGCTGCGGCGCGGCCAGAAGCAGGGCCAGCCCGGCGTACACCAGGTAATGCCCCACCAGCGCGCCCTCGGGCAGTCGGTAGCCCAGGGCGATGGAGCAGGCCAGGCCGAGGACGGAGAGAATCAGCGCCATCAGGCTGACGATGACCACCGCGTTCATCCAGCCGCCCTGGGGGAAGTAGAGCCCCAGCAGCGCCAGGCTGACGGGCAGGGCAAGAGCCGAGAGCGCGGCGGCGGGCTTCAGGGCGGGTTTGAGCCAGCGGCCCTCGTGCCAGAGATCGTAGATCAGCATGCCCGCGCTGCACAGGCCGAGGGCGAGGAAGGAGTGGGTGTGCACCAGCGGCAGGGCGCCGGCCCAGAGCCCCAGCAGGATGACCGGCCTGAGGCCGCCGCCCTCCCCGCGCTTGCGCGGATCGAAGGCCATGTACAGCAGGTAGAAGCAGGGGATCACCAGGCAGTACCCGCCCAGGAGCGTCCGCTGGGGAATCAGCAGGTCGGCGATCAGATTGCTCCAGCGCAGGTTGTGGGGGTCGGGCTGGTTGGTGGGCGTCTTGTAATAGCCTTCCAATATATATGCCAGCCGGTTCAGCACGTTCAGCCGTCCGCTCTCGTCATAGCCCGCGGCCAGGTCGAAATCGTAGAGGAAGCCCAGTCCGCCGTTCAGGAAGAAGAGCAGGGCTGCCAGCGCCGCCGCCCTGGGGGAGGAAGTCATCTCCCGGCCCAGGAGCATCACGCCCAGATAGCACAGCGCCATCATCAGCGTGCCGGGCAGGATGACCGAGAGCTGGAGGGAGAAATCAAAGAGGTAGAAGGTGGTCGAGAGGGTGTCCGTCAGGTAGGGATAGGACAGCTGATGCCCCGGGAAGAAGGGGTATTCCGGCGGAAAGGCCGCGTTTTTCAGCCCGGTGATGAAGCTCAGGTGCATGGGCAGGTCGCCGTAGGTGCTCTGGCCCACATAGAGATTGCCCATCTTGTCGCTCCGCAGGGTGTGGGTGTACTGCAGATAGCCCCCCAGCACCGTCAGCGGCACGCAGACCAGAACCAGCGGGATCAGGAAGCGCCGCTCCTCCGCGTCAAAAGCCCGCTTCTCCCGCCTGTCCCGGGCCAGGAAGCAGCATCCGGTGATGCCCGCCAGCGGGATCAGCGAGACCAGATGCGCCGCCAGCGAAAACTTCAGCAGGTGCGCGCAGAGCGCCGGCAGCCACATCAAAAGCAGCAGCCCCAGGCAAAGCCCCAGCCACACCCGCGTCAGCGCCCTGTGCCGCGGCAGAAGCCAGTCCACACAGGCCACCCCCGCGCAAAGATACACCGCCAAAAGCAGAAGACCAAGTACAGGCATTTTTCCTCCCGGTGATTGGGGGGAAGGGAAAACCCCTTCTTGAAAGAAGATGTTTTCCCTTCCCCCCAAACCCCCTATCCTTTTCCTCAAGAACTTTTACCGAAAGGGGTTTGGGGTGTTTTTTTATTTTGATGGATAATAATTCCCATAGATGAAGTAATGCAGCGCCTCAATATTCGTCTGCCAGTTCTTTGTACTGAGGGTCACCACGCTGGAGCCGGATTCGGTGTGGGCGTAGGAGTAGGTTTTGTCCATGGGGATGCGGAACTGCTGGAAGACCTCGCCGCCCTCCTGCAGCCTGCTCACCATGTCGGTGCGCATCACAGTCATCACCAGGCTCATCACGGTCTGGCCGTTCATGTCGGTGATCATGTAGGGCAGGGCGGAGGACACCAGGTCCATCAGCTTGTTGAGGTTCAGGTCCTGCAGCACCTTGGCGGCCAGCAGCTCCAGCAGGTGCCTCTGGCGCTGGGTGCGCACAAAGTCGTTGTCGATGCCGCGCAGGCGGGCGTACATCAGCGCCTGAATGCCGTCGCAGTGCACCACATACTTTTCGGTCTTGGGGATGCTCTTGTTGACGGGCAGGGGATCGCGGCTGGCGTTGCCCTTCACGTCATAGGTCATCTTCTTGCCGTTCTTTTTGAGGTAGGCGTTGATGGCGTTGGCCTCGATGCGCGTCACGTCGATGTCGATGCCGCCCAGGCTGTCGATGATCGACGCCACGCCGTAGAAGTTCACCGCCACATAGTGATCTACGTTCAGATCAAAATTGTGGTTGATGGTGCGCATGGCCAGCTGGCCGCCGCCCCGGTTGTAGGCCGCGTTCAGCTTGGCGCGGCTGCGGTAGCCGGGAATCTCCACATACAGATCCCGCAGGAAGCTGGACAGGGTCACCGCGCCCGTCTCCGTGTTGATGGACAGCAGGATGTTGGTGTCGCCGTGCAGCAGGTTGGAATCAGCCCGGATGTCGGTGGCATGGGTGTCCACGCCGATCAGCAGGATGTTGATCACATGGGAGGGCAGGTTGGGGTTGATCTCGAGGTCATTCGGGTTAACGCTCTCGTCCCGCTCGAGGTTTTCCAGGTTGTCAATGGTCTCCTGGACGGTGTCCTCCTCGAAAAAACTGTCCCAGTCGAAGTCGTCGGCGTCAAAGTCCGGCAGCTCCTCCTCGTCCAGCTCATCCAGGTTGACGTCCTCCACGATGATGGTCAGGTCGTCCTCCTCATCCTCCGCCGCCGCGCAAACCACAGGCAGGCAGATCACCAGCGCCAGCACCAGCGCCATCAGCCGTTTCAGCATGCTTGTCCCTCCGCTTGTCATCATTTGGGCATACAGCCACAAGTATATTATAGCCGGAAGTGGTGGGGAATGCAAGGCGGGGGGAAGGAATGAATAATCAATACTGAAGACTGAAGACTGAAGAATTTAAGCGGCTGAGGTTGGAGGCTGAAGGAAGCTGAAGCCATCCCTCACCCCTCCCCCAGCAGCGCCCGGACATCCTCCTCCGTCAGCGCCCCCAGCGGGTGCTCTCCTGCCGTCACCAGCTGATCGAACAGCGCCCGCTTCTTTTCACCTAAGGCCAGGACGCGCTCCTCGATGGTGTCGTGGGTCACCAGGCGGAGAACGCTCACCTTGCGGGTCTGGCCGATGCGGTGAGCGCGGTCGGTGGCCTGGTCTTCCACGGCGGGGTTCCACCAGGGGTCGAAGTGGATGACCGTGTCGGCGCCGGTCAGGTTCAAGCCGGTGCCGCCGGCCTTCAGGGAGATCAGGAAAACATCGCCCTCGCCGCGGTTGAAGCGCTCGCACAGGGGCAGGCGCTCGGCGGCGGGGGTGTCGCCGTCCAGGTAGAGGCAGTGCCAGCCCGCGGCCTGCAGGGGCCTGAGCAGGAGGCGCAGCATGCGGGTGAACTGGGAGAAGAGCAGCACCCGGTGCCCCGAGGCGATGGCGCCGGGCAGCAGGTCCAGCAGCAGGTCCGTCTTGCCCGAGGAGCCCACATAATCGTCCAGCACCAGGGCGGGATGGCAGCAGATTTCCCGCAGCTCGGTCAGGGCGGAGAGCACCTCCAGCTGGCCGCGGCTGAGGCCCTTGCGGCTCAGCACGCCGCTGACGCGCTCCCGCAGGCGGCTCAGGGCGGCGGCGTACACCCGCTGCTGCTCCGGCGGCATGGCGGCGGTCAGCACCGTCTCCAGCTTGTCCGGCAGCTCGGGCAGCACATCGGTCTTCAGCCGCCGGAGCAGGAAAGGCTCGATGCGGCGCTTCAGCTCCCCCAGGCGCTCCCCGTCCTGATAGCGGCGCAGGAAGGCCGGATAGGTGCCCAGGTAGCCCGGCAGCGCGTAGTCAAAGATGGACCAGAGCTCGCCCGGGTGATTCTCCATGGGTGTGCCGGTGAGGGCGAAGCGGGTGCGGGCGCTGAGCTGCCGCGCCGCCTGGGAGCCCACGCTCCCGGCGTTTTTGATGTGCTGCGCCTCGTCCAGCACCGCCAGGCGGAAGTCCATGACGCGCATCAGGCCGATGTCCCGGCGCAGCAGGGGGTAGGAGGTGATCAGCACATCGACGCCGCCGCTGCGGTTCAGCTCCCGGAGGGTGGCGGCCCGCTGCTCCTGGGTGCCCGAGAGCACCCGCGCCCTCAGCTCGGGGGCAAAGCGTCTGAATTCGCTGAGCCAGTTGTAGGTCAGGGAGGTGGGCGCCACCACCAGGGAGAGGGGGCCGCCCTCCTCGGCCTTCAGCCGCTTCAGCAGGGCGATAACCTGCACCGTCTTGCCCAGGCCCATGTCGTCGGCTAAAACGCCGCCCATGCGCAGGCGATCCAGGGTGGTCAGCCACTCATAGCCGCGCTGCTGATAGGGCCGCAGGTCGAGGCCCTCCGGCGGCGGCATCACGGCAGAAGCGGGGTCGCGCAGGGCCCGCAGGGCTTCTATCATCTGATCGTCCTGCTGCACGGGCAGACCGCTGTCCTCCAGCAGCGCCGAGAGCAGCACGGCCCGGAAGGCGCTGACCCGGAGCGCTCCGTCGGGGAGCAGCTCCTCCTCCGGCCCGGTCTCGGTCAGGGCCTCGGCCAGTGGCTCCCAGCCCTCCAGGCCGCTCAGGTCGAGGAAGGCGCCGTCCTTCAGCCGGAAGTAGCGCCGGCGGCGGGCCAGGGCTTCCATGATCCCCCGCACGTCGGGCAGGGGCTCCTCCTCATCGCTCAGCAGGAAGTCCAGCACGGAGCCGTGGAGGCGCATCTGTCCGCCAAGACGCGGCCGTCTGGGCGTCATCCGGCGGAACTCCGAGCTGGCGAAGACCTCCGCCGCCTCGCCCAGCTGGGTGATGCCCTCGGTCATGAAGGCAAAAATGCGCTCGGCGCCGCTCAGGTAGACCCGGCCGCCGCGCACGGAAAAGCCCGAGGCCGCCAGCAGGTCGAGGACCTTCCGCTCGCCCGCCGCGTCCCGCAGCAGCAGCTTTTCCCCGGGCTGAAGGGCCTGGCGCTGCCGCACGGGGGCGAAGGGGTCCAGCTCCTGCTCGCCGTAGAGGAAGCGGGTGCGCACGGTAATGTCCTCGCCGTCCCGGTCGATGTACACCTGGGCCTTCAGCCCGCGGCGCTCCACCAGCCGCTCCACCTGGGGGCTGATTTCCACGGTGGCCATCAGCTGCAGATAGGGGATCAGCCGGGTGATGGCCTCGGGGGAATCCGTCACGGAAAAGGCGTACTCGGCCCGGCCCAGCCGCAGATCGCCCCAGAGCTTTTCCAGCAGCGGGCGCTGATCGCCCCGGATCTGAACGCATTCCCGCCCCAGCAGCGCCCAGCCGCAGTCCGCCGTCAGCGGATAAAAGCCCGGGTGAATCAGGCCGGTGATCATCAGCCCGTGGAGGCTGCCCTCCACCCGGAAGTGCAGGGGCACCCGGGCCTGAAGCACCCGCGCCACCTCCAGCGGCGGCCGGTTTTCCACCTCCAGGCGGAAGGACAGGGCTCGCAGGCGCTCGAAGAGCTGATTCAGCCACTCCCCGGGGATGGGCAGCTCCCGCATGACGGCGGTGGAGCGCGGCGGCTGAAAGGCCAGCAGGCCGCGGCAAAAGTCCAGCAGCGCCTGGGTAGGCGGGTCGGGGCGCATCCAGCCCGGCTGAAGGGTGAAATGCTTGCCGAAGCGCAGGGGCTCCGCGCCGCGCAGGGCGTCCAGGAACTGCGGCAGGGAGCGCACCGCGTAGAGCCGCTCCTCCCCCGCCTTCAGCGAGAGGGAAGCCTCTCCGGAAGCGCTCAGGCGCAGGGTCGGCTGAATGTGCAGGCTGCCCTCCACCGGTGTGGCCGCGTCCGGCAGCGCCAAAAGGCCGGGGGCGTCCGCCATGGCCCGCCGCCGCCGCTGAATCTCCATCTGGCCGGCGCTCAGGGCCGCCAGGCAGGCCGCCGCCTGGTGCGCGCAGAGGCCGCCGGGATTCCCGCCGCAGCCGCAGGGCAGGGGCGCTCCGCGCTCCACGGCCACCTCAACACCTTCCGGCCCCACGGCATACACGCACCGGGTGTCCGTGCGCTGCTTCTCCCGCACCTGGCCCGCCTGAAAAAGGCGCTCGCCCGCCTCATAGCTGTCGCCCGCCTGCTGCCTGATCAGCTCATCCAGCCGCGTCATCGCCCGACCTCCTGAAAAATGCAGAGAAATACCCGAGGGTCCAGGGCGACCGGAAAGCCCTGGCCGTCGCCCGCAGGCGGCGAATCCCCCATGAACAGGAACAAACGCCGGCAGAAGCGATCGCTTCCGCAAAAAAGATTTGAATATATATCATTCGCTGTACGGAGGCCGAATTCCTGCACGCAAAACAAAAAGGCAGCCGGGCCGCTGGCAAAAAACCAGCCGTCCGGGCTGCCTTCAGGCTCCCGCCTTACTCCACAATGCTGACCTTGTCCGCCAGCGCGTTCCGCACCGACGCGCCTGAAGCGGCGTTCGCCTCCGCGGCGTCACGGCACATGCAAACAGTCTGTGAAGAAATTTTGAACATTGGGGCGCGTGCAGGAAAACCCTTCACTGTTCCGTTGTTTCTGTCATGATTCCCCACCGGATTCCGAAGCGATCCACAAAAACCACCCGGGCTGAACTGTAAAAGGTGGTAAGGGTGACAAAAGGGCGCTTTCAACCTTAGAGCCACGACTGGTTGTGGTGATTTCCGCTGTCTTCCACAACCAGTCGTGGCTCAGTTCATGAAAGCGGCCTTTTGACATCCGAATCAAAAGGCTGCTTCCAGCGGATAGATCATGTTGCTGTCTTCCTTCATCACTTCCCAGGCGGCAGCCACCTCTTCCTTCGTATCCATCATGACTGTCAGGAAACAGGTAAAGCAGACCTCAAACTGCAAATTCAGCGTTGGAACGAACAGCATCGGTCTGTCGCCTCCCCGTCAGGTTTCTCACCTTCAGCCCTCACTCCTCCGCCATACAGGCGTACAGGGTCACCCACTTGTTCTCCTCGCCCACGTTCCCGGCCTTGAAGGCCGGCACGCTCTTGGAGGCCGTCAGGACGTACCTGCCGCTTTCCAGCCTGTGCTGACGCAGCACCCGGTATCCGGCCTGCATGGCCTCGGACTCCGGCGCGCAGCCCAGGGCCCGCAGGGCGTAGACGATCTGGTGCGCGCCGATCTTGATGGGGTCGGGGGGATAGAAGGTACCCAGCATCACGTCCACCATGGGCGTCACCATGTCGTCCGTCCGGTAGAAGATGTTGCGCTTGGTGAAGTAGTGGGTCAGCGCGCCCTCGCAGGCCGCCGGGCAGCCCTGCAGGCGCAGCTCGGCGCAGAGCAGCAGGTATTCCGCCGTCAGCCTGGCGCAGCTCTTGTGGGGCTTGCGCGGGTCGTTGATCTTCCTGTTGGTGCTGATGCACCCGAAGCCGCCGTCTTCCTTGATGCCGCCCAGCATCGCGGCGATCTCGTCCTTCACGATGCCCTCCTGACCGTAGCCCAGCTTCACCAGGTTCCGGAGCAGCAGCGGCTCTCCGCAGAGCATCTTGAACCCCGTGCTCTCGATCAGGCCAAAGACCTCGCCGTCGATATCCTTCCCGATGTCCGCCCGGGTCAGTCCCCACTCGGCCAGGGCCAGGATGGCGTCATACTTCGCCCAGTTCTTGGCCGTCCCGAGCTTTTTCAGCGCGCGCTCATATGTCTTGCTTTTCAGCAGCCGCGCCCTGCATTCCGCCGCCTCCGGGTCGTCCTCCGGCCGCTTCAGATACTCCTTCAGCGTCCGGAGCCTGACCTCCGGCGTGTCCTCCTCCAGCAGCCATGCCAGAATGGTTGAATCCATCCTTCTCCTCCTCCCGATGGTTTGTGCGTCCCTGCGGCCTATCGCCGTTTCTCATTCCGCTTTCCGCCCCTGGATGATCAGGGAAAGAGGAAAACCACAACGGTCGATCGGGCCGAAACCGCCGCTGATGTCGTGATCAAACTCCTGCAGGCCGGTCACAGCGATCCCATTGCCGCACATCCCGGAAACAATTTCCGACAGCGGATGGGTGTAGTCGGTAAAAGTCTTCGAGCGATACCGTTTCTGCGTCATGTAATACATGCCTTCATTGCTCGTCCATTCATGCTCAAAGTAGGAGTAAACGCACGCCGTTCTGTGCTCCGGGTCGAACAGTTCTTCGCCCTCCGCCGCGAGCATATTCGTGCAGGGGTGCTGTTCATTGATCACGATGCAGGCCCCCGGCTTCATGCATTTGGCGACGACGGCGAAAAAGCGGTTCAGATCGTCAAACCAGCAGAGCGCACCGATGGTGATGATCACCAGGTCAAACTGCTCCAGGAAGCGGTCATCGATATCGTAGATATTCACCGCCTCAAAGGCGCAGTCCAGCTGCAGTTCCCTCGCCTTTGCGTTGGCGAACGCCACCTGGTTTTCGGCGATGTCAAAACCGATTCCCCTCTTTGCCCTGCCGCTTTTGACCAGGGAAAGCAGCTCCCGGCCGTTATTGCAGCAGAACTGGCCGATCACAGCGCCTTCCGTACGGAGCCCTTTCAGCACGCTTTTCGTTTCTTCGTTGAAGAACGGATAATCCTCCGTCCGGATGCGCTCTGTGACGTCGGCGCCCCAGGAGGCGTCCCTGTTTTCAAACGCCTCTTCCCATGCCGCTTTGTTTCCTTCGATATACTTCTCCATAAATCTCCCTGTCGATCTGTCCGCCTGTCTGAGGGATGAAAACGTACTGACCCTCTCCGCAGGGACGCCCACCGCAAAACCGGGACACCCGCAGGGAGCGCCCCGGCCTTGCCGCCGGTGGAGCGGAATTCCGCCTTGAATCAATCAGTAATTCAGTAATTCTCCGCCCGCACCTCAAAGTAGCTCTGGGGATGATTGCACACGGGGCAGACCTCGGGGGCCTTTGTGCCCACGACGATGTGGCCGCAGTTGCGGCACTCCCACACCTTGACCTCGGACTTGGCGAAGACCTCCTGGGCCTGCACATTGCGCAGCAGGGCGCGGTAGCGCTCCTCGTGGGCCTTTTCGATCTGGCCGACGGCGCGGAATTTCGCGGCCAGCTCCGGGAAGCCCTCCTGCTCGGCGGTCACCGCGAAGCCCTCGTACATGTCGGTCCACTCGTAGTTCTCGCCGTCCGCGGCGGCCGCCAGGTTGTCGGCGGTGGAGCCGATGCCCTGCAGCTCCTTGAACCACATCTTGGCGTGTTCCTTCTCGTTGTCCGCCGTGTGCAGGAAGATGGCCGCGATCTGCTCAAAGCCCTCCTTCTTCGCCACGGACGCGAAATAGGTGTACTTGTTCCGGGCCTGGGATTCCCCCGCAAAGGCCGCCTGAAGGTTCTTTTCGGTCTGGGTTCCGGCATACCTGCTCATGGTCTGCGTCTCCTTTCACTTGATGCTGATTCCTCAGTTGATGCCCCGGTCAGGGCCGGCTCACCGCTCCGCCCCCGGGGCCCCGCCTTCAGCCGCTTCGGCGCGGCGGCGCATCTGTTCCTGAATGGCCTGCACGGTGACCTCATGGAGGTCGTGCTCGATCTTGCAGGCGTCCTCCCGGGCGATGTCCGCGGGCACGCCCAGCTCCTCGATAAAGGCGGTGAGGAGCTTGTGCCGCGTGTAAATGCGCTGGGCCACCTCGCTGCCGGCGGGCGTCAGGCTGATCAGGCTGTCATCGCTCATGGTGATGTAGCCGTTCTCCCGCAGGCGCTTCATCGCAAAGCTGACCGAAGGCTTGGTCACGCCCAGCTTCAGCGAAATATCCACTGAGCGGGCATAGCCCTTCTCCTCGTGGAGCATCAGGATGGCCTCCAGATAGTCTTCTGCTGACTCGTGCAGCTGCATGACTGTTCACCTCCGTCTGGATGGATTGTAGCATAGATGGAGGGGAAAAGCAATGGGAGCTAATAGCTGTTAGCGCAGTTAGCAAACCATCCCCAGCCCGTCCACCCCCGCCAGCAGCCCGGGCAGTTCGCCCACGACACGGCGGACGCGGAGTTCCCGCAGGTCTTCCCGGTCGATGCGCAGGACGGTGAGGAGGTAGAGGAAGCGGATGTCGCTGAGGACGCGGATGCGGGGCAGGGCGGCTTCGGCGGCCTCCGGGCTGCCCAGGTAGCCGCTGAGGCTGTCCTCAAAGAGGCGGCGGGTGCGCTCGGAGCTCAGGCCAAAGAAGGCCATGCTGTTGCCGGGCTCCTCGGTGTCAAAGGCGATGAGATCGGTGTACAGGCCGGCGAACTCAAACACCGGGTCGCCGGCGCTGAGGGTGTCCATGTCGATGAGCAGGGGCTCGCCGTCGGACATCATGACATTCTTGGGCTGGAGGTCGCCGTGCACCGGGTGCAGGGAGGCGGGCATCTCCTTCAAAAGCGCCCGGACCCTCGCGGAAATGGCCTCCGGCAGCACGCCGCCCAGCTGGTCCAGGTAGCCCAGGTAGATGTCCCGGGCGTCGGGCAGCTCGCCGGGCGTCATCTCCACTTCGTGGGTGCGCTTCAGCAATTCCACATAAGCCCGGGTCAGCTCCTCCTGGCGCTCGGGCTCGGCGATGAGCAGATCATCGAGGCTCTGGGCTTTCACCAGCTCAAACACGGTGCCGTAGCTCTCCCCCACGCGCACCACGTCAAAGGGAATGGCGGTGGGGATGCCCCGCAGGAAGGCCTTCCGGGACATGAGCAGCTCGTTCTCGATCATGGGCAGGCAGTCCGGGGATTTGTAAAGCTTTACGATGGTGTCCGCGTCCAGGCGGTAGACCGTGCCGATGGCGCCCTCGCCGATGACCGGGCAGCCCTCCAGGCTCAGCTCCCGCATCCGCTTTTTGACCGGGAAGAGCTGGGTGAAGCCGGTAATCTGGAGGGTCTCGTAGACCTCCGGGCTGACTTCGGTCAGCGTCAGGCTGCAGCGCCTGGAGAGGGCCATCAGCAGCCGCAGTCCGGCGCTGGAGATGTACGTCACCCCGGACAGGTTCAGCTGCAGGGGCAGGCCCGGGTGCCCGCTGAGGGCGGAGAAGAGCGCTTCTTCCAGCGCCGGCGCGGTGGTGGAGTCGATGTGACCGGCGGGACAGGCGGTCAGACAGCTGCGGCTTTCTGAAATTTTCATACGGCGTTCCTCACTGCCCTGCGGCTTCGCGGGCTTTCTGCAGGTCGTCGGCGGTGTTGCGGCTGACCTTGCGGGGGGCTTTGGCGGAGGGAGCGGTTCCCTCGGCGGTGTAGACCTTGGTGCTTCCCTTGAGCTTCAGGGCGAAGGCGCCGGTCTCCTTGTTGACGGTCAGGGCGCTGGGACTCAGGTCGCCCCAGCCGGACACGGCCTTGCTGTAGAGCTTGCGGCGGCTGCCGTCGGCGCTGATGGCCATCAGGTTATAGCTGCCGCCGGTGGTCTTCAGCAGCACGATCTTCGTATCGCTGCTGACGTGCAGGATGTCCCCGGTGATGACGCCGATCTTCTTGCCGCTGACGTCGTAGAGGATGTCGTCCAGCCGCAGGAACCGCCCGCCGGCCAGGAGCTCCTTGCGGGTGGAGGAGCCGATGGTGCCGAAGTCGTGCAGGAGACTGCCCTTGCTGTTCAGGATCTGCAGGGTGAAGGAGGAGGGGTAATTGGACTTGCCCAGGGCGATGGTGACGATGATGTTGCCGCTGACGCTCTCCTTGCCGCAGGTGTAATACTTGCCCTGCGCCAACATCCGGCCCTGCTCGCTCACCAGGCCCTTCTGGCGCTTTTCACTGTCCGTGGAGCAGACCGCCGCGCCGTTGTAGATCTCGTTGAGCAGGGTGAAGTTCGCGCCGGAGATGGTCTGGCCGGAGGCGGAAATCAGGCCGTAACGGTCCTTGTGGTTGACAATCTGCCAGACCCGGGCCACCCCGTTTTTGGTGAAGGGGGTGATGTAGCGCCAGGTGGGGTTGAGGATCACCTTGGCCTTGCGCAGGTCATAGATGCCCCAGGTGCGGTCGTCATAGGAGAAGGCCACCCGGCCCTCGCAGACCTTGTAGCGCTCGTCGCCCCAGAGCGACTTGTCCGAGCCGATGCGCCTGGCCGACCACTGGCGCTCGTTGCTCAGGTTGTAGATGGTGTCGCTGCTGCCCTCCCGGATGGTGTACCAGATGGTGCCGTCGGTGTCCACCATGATGTAGTTGGGATTCCGCTTGAGGGTGTAGCTTTTGCCAGTGCTTTTGATCAGGCTGACCACGCCGTTGTTCCAGCTCTGGTACCAGCCCGCCGTCAGCAGGGAGGGCTCGGCGGCCAGGGCCTTGCTGTTCAGCTTCTTGCCCTTCAGATTGAAGATGAACCACCCGCTGCTGTCGCGGAAGGCCACGGCCTCGGTGCCCAGCAGGCGGTAGTCCGTGTATTCCGCCTTGACGATCCACCGGCCGCTGGCGTTGAGCATGCCCACCTTCTGTCCGGCCTGGGCGATGATCACGCCCTGACTCCAGAGATCGGCGGCGCGGAAATACCGGATGTCCAGAATGCTGTAGGTGCCATCCTCCCAGTCCGCCACGCCGTACTTGTCGCCGCGCTGGAAGCACACCTTGTTCTTGTAGGGCGGGGTCATCCAGTCCGCCCCGGCCTGCAGCAGGCACCAGGCCGCGTGAGCCTCGGCGTTGCGGAAGCCCAGGCACTTCTCATACTGATCCAGGGCCTTGCCGTACTTCTTGTCGCCCTCCAGCTCAAGGCCTTTGGCGTAGGCCTTCTCCCAGGCGGAGAGGGCGGCGGCGCAGGCCTGGGCCTCGGCCAGACGGCCGGCGCTGTCCTTATAGGAAGCTTCAGCCAGGGGGGTCAGGATTTCAACCGCCTTAGCGAAGCTGTTTTCGGCCAGCAGGCTGAGGCCGGCGGCATAGGCTTCGCCGTAGGTGTTGTCCTCCCAGTCGCTCTTGGCCATGCGCGCTCCGGCGGCGCGGGTTTTGCTGTCCGCATAGCCGATGGCCGCCAGGGCGTCAAAGCCCGCGATAGCCTCGTCAAAGCGCTCCTCGCTCAGGGCGGCCTCGGCGGCGGCGTAGCTCAGGCTGTTCTTTGTTTCCCGGACCTCAGCCGCCCGGTCGGCGCTGTCCTCATAGCCCAGCTTTGCCAGGGCGTCAAAGCCCGCGATGGCGTCGTCATAGCGCTCCGCCTCCAGGGCGATCTCGGCGGCTCTGTACTCGATGGCATGCCTGCGCCGGCGGGCCTCAGCGGCCTGATCCGCGCTGTCCGAATAGCCCTCCTCCGCTAAGGCGTCAAAGGCGAGGGCGGCCTTCTCGTGATTCCCGGCCTCCATGTCGGCCAGGGCGGCGGCGTACCTCTCCGCCAGGCGGCCCTCGACGGCTTCCTTCGCCCGGTCGGCGCTGTCGGAATAGCCCACGTCGGCCAGGATGCCGAAGGCGGCTTCCGCCTCATCCCACCTGCCCTCGCCCAGCAGCGCCTCTGCGGCGGCGTAGCGGTAGGCATAAACGGCGTTCTGCGCTTCCTTCGCCCGGTCCGCGCTGTCCCGGTAGCCCTCTGCGGCCAAGGCTTCAAAGGCGGTCTGGGCCTCGGTGTACCTGCCCTCGGCCAGCAGGGCTTCCGCCGCTTCGTACCGGGCGGCGCTCTGTCCGTCCTTCGCCTGAATCAGCAGAGCCTTGCTGTCCTCGAAGCCCTTCTTCGCCAGCGGTTCCAGCCGCTTGATGGCCGCGTCCCAGCGCCCGGCCCTGATGTCCGCCTGGGCATCGCGGTAGCTGACGGCATCCACCTGACCCCGGGCTTCCTCGGCCTTGTCGGCGCTGTCCCGCCAGTCCACCTTGGCCAGCTCGGCAAAGAGCTCGGCAGCCCTGGAGGGATCGCTGTCCATCAGCCCCACGGCCTGATCGTAGACGGGATCGTGGATGCGGGCGGCCTCGCTGTAGGGCAGGCGCAGGCGGCCATAGGCGCTCTCCAGCTTCAGCACGCTCAGAATCGCGCTGGACTTGATGGACCCGGCCTGCAGGATCCAGCTGATGTCGTCCGTCGCGCCCTGGTAATAGGTCTTCCGGACGGAATCGGTGGCCGTGCCGTTGCTGGACAGGGTGACCCAGAAGCTGGCCTCGCCGCAGGTGGCGCGGAAGCTGGCGCTGATGATCTCGCAGGTGGAGATGGGCCGGCAGGTCAGGGTGTAGGTGATGGTCATGGTGGATGGGAAATTCTGGGGATAGGTGATATTGCAGTCGATGTCGAAATACTGGTAGAAATTGCTCTCGGTCAGCAGCACATAGCCGTACTGGGGCGCGGCGGTGGCCACAGGCGCGGCGGTGATGACCACAGGCGCGGGGGTCTCCCGGCCCGGGCGGGTCAGGCGGTAGGTGCCGTCCTCAACACTCAGCGCCACGCCGGCGGCCCGGCAGAAGGCGGCCAGGGGCACATAGACCTCCCCGTTCACCAGGGCGGGCGGCAGGTAGGCGTTGTCCTCGCCGAAAAAGGCCGTGCGCACGCCGTCCACGGTCACCGCCAGGGTCTCCGGGTCCGCCTGCACGTCCAGGCCGAGGCTCTCCGCCAGCGAGAGCACGGGCACATAGAGAATGCCGTCCACCTCCGCCGGGGGCAGGTAAGCGTTGTCCGATGAGAAAAAGGCCGCGCGCACGCCGTCGATCGTGATGACCGCCTGCGCGCCCTCGCCCGAGGCAAAACCCGCCAGCAGCATCAGCGTCAGACACAGAGCCAATAAGCGTTTCAGCATGGGAATCCCTCCCGTCCGATCTGTTTTCGTCAAAGGAATGATACCATACGCGGCCGGGAAAATCAATGGTTGCCAGAGGCGGGGAAGTCTGGTATGATGGGAGCGATCATGGCGAAGCCATTTCATGGAGCGAAGCGAGATTTCATGGCGAAGCCGTTTCATGCGCGAGGCGCTTTTCATTCTGTCGCGGGGAAGACGGAATGAAATGCCTGACGGCATGAAATGCGCCTGGCGGCGCATGAATTGCCCTGCGGCACGTGAAATGCCCTGTGGGGCATAAGGAAGGCGCAGAGATGAAGAAATACGCAATACCCGTCGTGATGCTGATGGTGTTTGAGACCGTGGCGGTTGCGCTGTGGCTGACGAAGGACAACCTGTTCTATCTGTTCAACTTCAGCTATATCGGCCTGTCCATTTCACTGGGGGTCTTCCTGTTCATCCGGAAATACAGGCACGCCAGGCGCATTGTTCAGCTGCTTGTCGGATTATACATGCTGGTCTATCTCGGACTGATCCGCAGCGAAAACATGCAGATCGAGGGATTCTGGTACTATCTGTTCACAGGGGCTTTTGAAGCCGCTACGATCCATTATGCCGTCGCCAAAATCTTTGGTCCGCTGCTCTTTGGCAGGGGCTGGTGCGGGTATGCCTGCTGGACAGCCATGGTGCTGGATTTTCTGCCGTATAAAGTGCCGGAGCAGCCGCGAAAGAAACTGGGCTGGATCAGATACATCACCTTTGCTGCTTCGCTCGTTTTTGTGGCCGCGTTATTCCTGGCCCATGCAGGGAACCTTGAGAGGATCATGTTCTGGGCGTTTCTCATCGGCAACGCGCTGTATTATGCGGCAGGGATCATCCTTGCATTTGCCTTCCATGACAACCGGGCGTTCTGCAAATACATCTGTCCGATTACGGTGTTCCTGAAGCCAATGAGCTATTTTTCCCTGCTTCGCGTGAAATGCGACAGGGAGAAGTGCGTCTCCTGCGGGAAATGCAGGCGCGTCTGCCCAATGAATGTGGATGTGACAGACAATTCGAGAAAGCGTGAAAACGGAACCGAATGCATCTTATGCATGGAGTGTGTAAGGAACTGTCCTAAAAGCGCTTTGTGATGATCTCCAATTCCCCGGCCTGCCGCCCGATCCCCCAAACGCTCCGGGCCGGCGGATCTGTCCCTGCCGCCGTCCTTTCCCCTGTTTGACACAGCCCCCAATCGGTGCTATCATGCCGTTGAATACCGTTCCTTCCCCCGACCCGAGAAAGGACGAATCTGTATGAAGCGTCTGTTTTGCCTGCTGATGGCGCTCTCTCTGCTGACCTTCACCGTTTCCGCCGAGGCGCCCCTGAGCCTGGACAGCCTGATGCTGGAAATCGAGGAGGAGGTGAAGGAGCTGTCCGTGGACGCGGTGTCCTTCGAGATCAGCGAGGACGGCCAGTCCATCTTCATCGATCGGCCCGAAGTCACCGGGGCGGAGGAGTACACCATCGCCTACAATATCTATGACGCGGACTCCAACCCCGTCAACTATTTCTATTCCTTAGAGGAGCGCGTGGCCGCCACCCCGGGCTACGGCGGTCTCTTCAACGTGTTCGTGGTGGTCACGGACACCGCCACCGGGGAGCAGGACATCCAGAACATCGGCTGGCAGACCCTCTTATGGCCGCTGGCCGACAGCCTGGAGGTGGGCCGGGCCACCTATGAGGTCAGCCCGGACCGGCAGTCCGTGTTTGTGGACAGGCCGGCCATCGCCTGCGCCTCGGGCTCGGTGACCATCGCCTACAATATTTATGACGCCAACTCCAATCCGGTCAACTACTTCTACTCCACCCAGAAGCGGGTGGCGGCCACGCCCGGGTATGACGGGCGGTTCAATGTGTTCATCGTGGTGACGGACACGGGCACCGGCGAGCAGGACGTGCAGGACATCGGGTGGATCGATCTGGGCGGGGAGGCCCAGCCCACGCCCACGGCCACGCCCACGCCCACCCCGACACCTACGCCTACCCCCACCCCGACGCCCACGCCCACGGCCACGCCCACGCCTACGCCGACACCAACCCCGACACCCACGCCCCAGACCTGGCCGGCGGTGGTGAACGGCATCCGCTACGAGCTGGTGAACGGCCGGGTCACGGTGACAGGCTTTAACGGGGGCGTGACCGGGCTGCAGTTTGAAGACGAGATCTACGGCCGGCCGGTGGAGGTCATCGGCGACAAGGCCTTTGAGGGCAGATCAGTCCTCAGCGGCTCTGTGGTCCTACCCTCCGGGCTCAGGGAGATCGGCGTCGGGGCGTTCTGCAACTGCACAGGCCTGACCGGCGGCCTCATCATCCCCGACGGGGTGGTTTCCATCGACGACAGCGCCTTCGAGGGGTGCAGGGGCCTGACCTCCCTGCGCCTCGGCGCGGGCCTGAAAACCATCGGCGCCAAGGCCTTCTATGCGCACTTGAACAGCAGAACCAACGAAAGGGAAACGAGCCTGACCGGCGGCCTCATCATCCCCGACGGGGTGGTTTCCATCGGCAACAGCGCCTTTGAGGGGTGCAAGGGCCTGACCGGCGGCCTCATCATCCCCGACAGCGTGGAGACCATCGGCAACAGAGCCTTTGAGGGGTGCAGGGGCCTGACCTCCCTGCGCCTGGGCGCGGGCCTGAAAACTATTGGCTATAACGCCTTCTACTACACCGGCCTGACCGGCACCCTGGATATCCCCGGCAGCGTGGAGACCATCGGCATCTGGGCCTTCGGCAGCTGCACCGGTCTGACCGGCGTCAGCTTCAGCGAGGGCCTGAGGGAGATCGGCGCCGGAGCCTTTGGCTGGTGCAAGCAGCTGTCCGGTCACCTCACCTTCCCCTCCACCCTGGAGACGATCGGCAACATGGCTTTCCAGTATTGTACAGGCATCACGGAGGTGACGCTGAACGAGGGCCTGCAGACGGTCGGCGACAGTGCTTTTGATCACTGCGAAAAGCTGAGCGGAACGCTGAAGACGCCGGGCAGCCTGCAGTCCATCGGCGCCAATGCTTTCAGCTACACCGGCCTGACCGGCGTCAGCTTCAGCGAGGGTCTGAAGGAGGTCGACGGCTTCAGCAACTGCGAAAACCTGTCCGGTCTTATCACCTTCCCCTCCACTGTAGAGAGCGTCAAAGACAACGCTTTCTCCGGATGCGCCGGCATCACGTGGGTGACGCTGAACGAGGGCCTGAAGGCCATCGGCGACAGCGCGTTTCAGGCCTGCACGGGCCTGACCGGAGTCAGCTTCAACGGCACCCTGCGGAAGATCGGCGCCTCCGCGTTTGCCGACTGCACAGGGCTGAGCGGCAGCCTGAACCTGCCCGGCAGCCTGAAGGAGCTGGGCGGGAAAGCGTTCAGGAACTGCGCGGGCCTGACCGGCGGCCTGAAGCTGCCCGGCAGCCTGAAAAAGCTCGGCGCGTACGCCTTTGAGAACTGCGCGGGCCTGACCGGCGGCCTGAAGCTGCCCGGCAGCCTGACAGAGCTGGGCGAGTACGCCTTCAGCGGCTGTACCGGCTTTAACGGCGCCCTGACCCTTTCCTCCGGCATGGAAAATGTTCCCAAATACGCCTTCGCGGGCTGCGGCTTTACCGCGCTGAAGCTGAACGAGGGCCTGCAGACCATCGGAGAAGGCGCCTTCTCCGGCTGCGCCGATATGGCCGGCGCGCTGACCCTGCCCTCCACCCTGACCGACATCGGGAAAACGGCCTTCAAGGACTGCTCGGGCTTCACCGGCACCCTGACCATCCCCGAGGGCATGACCCGGGTGAACCCGAGCGTCTTTGAGAACGCCAGCGGCCTGACCGCCCTGAGCCTGCCGGACACGCTGACCGCCGTCGACGCCAGCGCCTTCCGGAACTGCACGGGTCTGACCGGCGAGCTGCGCCTCCCGTACTCGGTGAGCTGGATCAACAACGAGGCCTTCTCCCACTGCACGGGCCTGACCGGCGAGCTCTACCTCCCGGACTCGGTGAAATGGGTCAACGACGAGGCCTTCTCCCACTGCTCCGGCTTCACCTCCATGCGCCTCAGCCGGAACACGCAGTCCATCGGCAGCTATGCCTTCGCTTACTGCACCGGCATGACCGGCACCGTGACCATCCCCTACAGCTGTACCGTCAACCCCAACGCTTTCGACGAAACCCCCGTCACCCTCGTGCGAAACCCGATCTGACATCCGGCTGCGCAGGCACGAAACCCCGCACCGCCAACCCGCGAAAGGATGACAGCGTATGAAGCGACCATTTTCCCTCCTGCTGGCCCTCTGCCTGCTGCTGACGCTCCCGGTTTCCGCCGAGGCGCCCCTGAGCCTGGACAGCCTGATGCTGGAAATCGAGGAGGAGGTGAAGGAGCTGTCCGTGGACGCGGTGTCCTTCGAGATCAGCGAGGACGGCCAGTCCATCTACATCGACCGGCCGGCGGTGACCGGGCCGGAGGAGTACACCATCGCCTACAATATCTATGACGCGGACTCCAACCCCGTCAACTATTTCTATTCCTTAGAGGAGCGGGTGGCCGCGACGCCGGGCTACGGCGGGCTCTTCAACGTGTTTGTGGTGGTCACGGACACCGCCACCGGGGAGCAGTGCGTTTCCAACATCGGCTGGCAGACCCTGTCCTGGCCGCGGGCCAACAGCCTGACGGTCGGCAAGGCCACCTTCGAGGTCAGCCCGGACCGGCAGTCCGTGTTTGTGGACAGGCCGGCCATCGCCTGCGCCTCGGGCTCGGTGACCATCGCCTACGATATTTATGACGCCAACTCCAATCCGGTCAACTACTTCTACTCCACCCAGAAGCGGGTGGCGGCCACGCCCGGGTATGACGGGCGGTTCAATGTGTTCGTCGTGGTGACGGACACGGGCACCGGCGAGCAGGACGTGCAGGACATCGGCTGGCAGACCTTAGGCGACCCGGTTCCGCCGGTGCAGGAGGACGACCCGTCGGACTACGACTACAGGGCCTTTGGCGACTATGTGGTGATTTACGGCTACCACGGGAGCGGGGTGGATATCGTCATTCCCTCCTATATCGAAGGCCAGCCGGTCCGGGAGATCGGCGATCACGCCTTCGCCGGCAACGAGAAGCTGACCGGCCATGTTACCCTGCCCTCCACCCTGGAGATCATCGGCTGGGAGGCTTTCAACGGATCCAGCCTCACGGGGGTGACGCTGAACGAGGGCCTGAAGGTCATCGACCACAGCGCCTTCAGCTTCTGCGAGCATCTGGCCGGCCATCTCGCCTTCCCCTCCACCTTGGAGAAAATCGATAACAACGCTTTTGATTGCTGCGTCGGCCTCACGGGGCTGACCTTCAACGAGGGGCTGAAGAGCATCGGCCAGTGCGCCTTCAACTGGTGCTGGGATCTGTCCGGCCATCTCACCTTCCCCTCTTCCTTCGAGGAAATCGGCGACTACGCGTTCAATGAGTGCGTCAGCCTCACGGGCCTGACCTTCAACGAGGGCCTGATGAGGATCGGCGCCTACGCCTTCCTGGACTGCCAGGGCCTGACCGGCACCGTGACCATCCCCCAGGGCTGCGACGTGGGCGAAGGGGCCTTCGACCTGACTGAAGTCAACGTTGTGTACAAAAACTGAACCAAGCCGCGAAATCTCTCACAAAAAGATCATAGAACTCATAAGGACGGGCCGCGAAGGGGGTCCAGGGGGCGCGCAGTCCCGCGTGTCGCCAGTGGCGACCTTCAGAGCGGGACAAGCGTTGAATAGGCAAAGCCCCCCTGGTCGCGTCCGCAGACGCGAAACCCCCTGCAAAAATATAACAGAACAAAGGAACTCTTATGAACAACATCAACCAAAACACCCCGCCCAGGCACCGCCTGATCCCCCCGGAGGAGCTGGAAGCCCAGCGCCGGGCCGCGGCGAGAATCCGCTCCCGCGAGGATCGCCCGCAGACCTTTTTCGTGGTGACCTACGGCTGCCAGATGAACGCCCACGACAGCGAGCTCCTGGCGGGGCAGCTCCGGGAAATGGGCCTGACGGAGGCCCCGGACCGGGAGAGCGCGGACTTCGTGCTCTTCAACACCTGCTGCGTCCGGGACAACGCCGAGCGCAAGGCTTTGGGCAACATCACCTGGCTGAAGGAGGTGCGCAAGCGCAACCCGGGGCTGCTCATCGCGGTCTGCGGCTGCATGGCCCAGGAGCCGGGCATGGCGGAGAAGCTGCTGCGCCAGTACGCCTTTGTCAACCTGGTCTTTGGCACCTCGAATCTGCACCGCTTCCCGGAGCTGTTTGAGGAGATGCTGGACAGCGCCGCGCCGGTGATCCGGGTGGACACGGAGGACGTGGTGGCCGAGGGCCTGCCCGTCAGCCGATTGCGGCGGGAGGCGGCCTATGTCAGCATCATGTACGGCTGCGACAACTTCTGCACCTACTGCATTGTGCCTTATGTGCGGGGCCGGGAGCGCTCCCGGGAGATGGCGGACATCCTGCGGGAGGCTGAGGGGCTCCTGGAAAGCGGCGCGCAGGAGATCATGCTGCTGGGCCAGAATGTCAACAGCTATGGCCGCGGCCTGGCCGAAAAGGCGGACTTCCCGGGCCTGCTGAGGGCGCTGGACCGCCTGGGCGTGCCGCGCATTCGCTTCATGACCTCCCATCCCAAGGATCTCTCGGACGAGCTGATCCGGGTGATGGGCGAGGCGGAGCACGTCCTGCCCCAGTTCCACCTGCCCGTGCAGGCCGGCAATGACGAGATCCTCCGCCGGATGAACCGCCACTATGACCGGGAGACCTACCTGAAAAAGGTGCGCGCCCTGCGGGAAGCCGTGCCGGGCATCGGCCTGACCACCGATGTGATGGTGGCCTTCCCCGGGGAGACCGAGGAGCAGTTCCTTGACACCCTCTCCCTGGTGGACGAGGTGGGCTACGACTCGGCCTTCACCTTCATCTACTCCCCCCGGGTGGGCACCCAGGCCGCCAAAATGCCCGGCCAGATACCCCCCGACATCGCCCGCGACCGCATCGAGCGCCTCATCGCCCTGCAGGACCGCCGCCAGAAGGAAGTCATGGCGCGCTTCCTGGGCCAGGAGGAGGAAGTGCTGGTGGAAAGCCTCTCCCGCCGCTCCGGCCGCGAAGTCTCCGGCAAAGGCCGCCACGGCCTCTCCATCACCCTCCCCGGCTGCGACCGCGACGTCGGCCGAATCGTGCGGGTGAAGGTGACGGGGGTGAAGAATAATACGCTGGTGGGGGAGAGAGAAGTGAGGAGTTAGGAGTGAGGAGTGAGGAGTTTCACATAAGGCTGAATGTGAAACGTGAAGTGTGAAATGGCGTTTGCGAGCCGGAGCCTGGAAATGTCTGCAGCCGCTGACAGGGGCAGTGCCGGCAGGCCACATGAACAAGCGATACGAGGAGGGTCACACATCCAAAAGTATTTCTGTGAACTCAAATACAGGAGGCGAGCGTGTGCGGGGGGTTTGGGGGACACACGTCGCAACGTGTCCCCCAAGACCTTTTTGTTACTTTTTCGGTCACGAAAAAGTAAGTATGAGCCAACAGGGACAATGCATCATGTTCAATGAGGTTGAAGGCATAGCCCTCCGCAGGAGCGCCTTTCAAGGGGGTCTCTTTCCTGTTCGGACGCCTTCTCGCGGAAAGCGTCCCCCGGCGCAGGTACTATATTATCCTCCCCCTTCCCCCGCGCACGGGGGAAGGGGGTCGGGGGGATGGGGGGAACCCCAGCCCGTCAAACCAAGCTAACAGCTAATAGCTATTAGCTCAAAGAACAGGAGACACAAACCATGAAACAACCGCCCAAAAAGCTCTGGATCATCCTGGCCATCATCCTGGTGGCCATCCTCGCCATCTCGGCGATCTGGTGGGACGCCACCCACGGCAACCGCCAGCTGGTGGACAACAACTACCGCTACGACCGCGCCATCATCCGCCTGCCCAACGGTGAGATCATCGAGGGTAAGGTGAACTCCTGGCTGGACTACGCCGACTCCGACGTGGTGCAGGTCAAGGTCGACGGAAAGACGTATCTGACGCATTACAGCAATGTGTGTTTGATTGATGATTGACGAAAGGACATCCCATGGCCTCTCTCACCCCCATGATGCAGCAGTACACCTCGCTCAAGGAGAAGTACAAGGACTGCATCCTGATGTTCCGTCTCGGGGATTTCTACGAGATGTTTTTTGAGGACGCCCAAACCGCGGCCAGGGAGCTGGAGCTGACCCTGACGGGCCGGGACTGCGGGCAGAAGGAGCGCGCGCCCATGTGCGGCGTGCCCCACCACGCGGTGTCAGGCTATATCGGGCGGCTGCTGGAGAAGGGGTACAAGGTGGCCCTGTGCGAGCAGCTGGAGGATCCGGCCCTGGCCAAGGGGCTGGTGGAACGGGACGTGATCCGCGTCTACACCCCGGGCACCCTCAACGATCCCGCCATGCTGGATGAGCGGCGCTCCAGGTACCTGCTGTCCATCGCCCTGCAGGGAAAGGGCTGTGGGCTGTGCTGGGCGGAGGTCTCCACCGGCGAGTGCTGGTGCGAGGAGCTGCCGGACGCCGGAGCCCTGGCCGAGGCCGTCAGCCGCATTGAGCCCAGCGAGGTCATCACGCCCGATCTGGTGCGCCTGCGGGCCGCCGCCGGGCGGGAGATGAGCGCCGCCAGCGAGCAGCCCTCCGGCTGGTTCACCTACCGCGCCGCCGCCGAGCGCCTGACGGGGCATTTTCACCTGCAGAACCTGGCCGCCTTCGGGCTGGACGGGGCCGAGTGCCGTCTGGCGGTCTGCGCCGCGGGCGGGCTGATCCGCTACCTGGAGGAGACCCAGAAGAACGCCTTAGAGCACCTGACGGGCGTCCGCCGCTGGCCGGGCAGCCGGCACATGCTGCTGGACAGCGCCACCCGCCGCAACCTGGAGCTGACCGAGGGCCTGCGCTCCCGCAGCCGCAAGGGCTCCCTGCTGGGGCTGCTGGACCGCACCGCCACCGCCATGGGCGGACGCCTCCTGCGCGCCTGGGTGGAGCAGCCCCTGCTGCGGGCGGAGGACATCCTCTGGCGCATGGACGCGGTGGACGAGCTCTGCCGCAATCACGTGCTGGCCGCGACCCTCTCCGAAAAGCTCCGGGAGGTCTATGACCTGGAGCGCCTGCTGAGCAAGGTCAGCTACCGCAGCCTGAACGGCCGGGACTGCCTGGCCCTCGGCGCGTCCCTGGGCCAGCTGCCGGAGATCAAAGACCTGCTGGCGGACTGCGGGAGCGCGGCGCTTGGGCAGCTGAGGGATCAGATGAACCCCCTGGACGACCTCCGCGCCCTGCTGGAGAAGGCCATCAGCCCCGACGCGCCCATCACCATCACCGAGGGCGGCCTCATCCGGGACGGCTATTCGCCCCTGCTGGACGAGTACCGCGCCGCGGCCACGGGGGGCAAGCAGTGGATCCTCGAGATGGAGCAGCGGGAGCGGGAGGCGACGGGCATCCGCAACCTGCGGGTGCAGTACAACCGGGTTTTCGGCTACTATATCGAGGTGACCAAGTCCTTCCTGAGCATGGTGCCCGAGCGCTACATCCGCCGCCAGACCATGGCCAACGCGGAGCGCTACGTGACCCCCGAGCTGCGGGAGATCGAGCAGAAGATCGTGGGCGCGCAGGAGCAGTCCGTGCGGCTGGAGGGCCAGCTCTTCAGCGAGATCCGGGACGCCATCGCCGGGCGGATCGCGGAGATTCAGCAGACGGCTTCCGCCCTCAAGCAGCTGGACTGCCTGCTCTCCCTCTCCCTCGCCGCGGTGGAAAACCGCTACACGCGGCCGGAGATTGTGGATGACGGGCGGCTTGAGATCACCGCGGGCCGGCATCCGGTGGTGGAACAGGCCCTGAGCGAGGCGGGCTTCATCCCCAACGACACCCTGATGAACACCACCACCGACCGCATGCTCATCATCACCGGGCCCAACATGGCCGGCAAGAGCACCTACCTGCGCCAGGTGGCCCTCATCACCCTGATGGCCCACATCGGCTCCTTTGTGCCGGCGGACGCGGCGGTCATCCCCCTCACCGACCGCATCTTCACCCGCGTCGGAGCTTCGGACGACCTGGCCAGCGGCCAGAGCACCTTCATGGTGGAAATGTCCGAGACGGCCTACATCCTGCGCAGCGCCACTTCCCGCTCCCTGGTCATCCTGGATGAAATCGGCCGGGGCACCTCTACCTTTGACGGCCTGGCCATCGCCTGGGCGGTGGTGGAATACCTCTGCGACCGGGAGAAGGTGGGCGCGAAAACCCTCTTCGCCACCCACTATCACGAGCTCTCCGAGCTGGAGGGTCGGCTGGACGGGGTCAAAAACTACTGCTCCCAGGTGAAGGAGCGGGGCGAGGATGTGCTCTTCCTGCGGCGCATCGAGCGCGGCGGGGCCGACAAGAGCTTTGGCGTGCACGTGGCGCGGCTGGCCGGCGTTCCCCGGGAGGTGGTGGCCCGCGCCCACGAGATCCAGGCCCGCCTGGAGGTCTCCGACATCAACCAGAACCGCATCGGTCAGAACATCCTCGGCCGGGAGGAAACCGCCTCCCAGCCCGAGCAGTTCACCCTCTTCGACCCCGGCAAGCAGCAGATCATCGATGAGCTCCGCGCCATCGACATCATGGCGCTCACGCCCATGGACGCGATCAACAAGCTGTATCTGCTGAGGGAGATGGCGAGGAAATAGGCAGGGGTTTCGCGCCTGCGGGCGCGACAAGGGGGGCTTTGCGGATTCAACGCTCGTTCCGCTCTGAAGGTCGCCACTGGCGACACGCGGAACCCGCGCCCCCCTTGACCCCCTTCGCCCCCATTGGTTCCGGCAATCAACGATTTGCATTCTGCTGGTTGAAAGAAAGGACTCAAAAGACCATGCCCAAAATCCGCATGCTTTCCGATGACATTATCGGGAAAATCGCCGCGGGCGAGGTGGTGGAGCGGCCGGCGGCGGCCATCAAGGAGATGGTGGAGAACAGCCTGGACGCGGGGGCCAGCGCGGTGTCGGTGGAGATCCGCGACGGGGGGATCAGCTATATCCGGGTGACGGACAACGGCTGCGGCATCCCCGAGGCGGAGATCCGCATGGCCTTTGAGCGGCACGCCACCAGCAAGATCGCCAGCCTGCGGGAGCTGGAGACCGTGGCCACCCTGGGCTTCCGGGGCGAGGCCTTAGCCTCCATCTCCGCGGTCAGCTGCGTCACCTGCACCACCCGCACCGCCGACGCCCCAACGGGCATCCGCGCGGTGCACGAGGGCGGTCGGCTGGTGTCCGTGGAGGAAGCCGCCGGGCCCGTGGGCACCTCCATGGTGGTGCGCGATCTCTTTTTCAACGCGCCTGTACGGCTGAAGTTCCTCAAGAAGCCCCAGGCCGAGGCGGCCCAGGCGGCGGATGTCATCATGCGGCTGATCCTCTCCCATCCGGAGGTCAGCTTCCGCCTGGTCAGCCAGGGCAAGACGGTGTACCACTCCGCGGGGGACGGCCGGCTGGAGTCCGCCGTGTTCAGCGTGTACGGCACCGAAATGCTCCGCGCCATGCGCCGGGTGGAGGGCCATCAGGGCGGCGTGCTGCTGAAGGGTTTTGTGGGCGTCGGCGAGAGCGGGCGCGGCAGCCGCAGCCATGAGTCCTTCTTCATCAACGGGCGCTGCCTGCGCTCTTCGCTGCTGTCCTCCGCGGTGGAGGAGGGCTGCCGGGAGCGGGTGATGATCGGCAAGTATCCCGTGTGCGTCCTGCACCTGACCCTGCCCTACGAGGCGGTGGACGTGAACGTGCACCCCAACAAGCTGGAGGCCCGCTTCGCCGACGAACAGGCCGTGTTTGACGCGGTGTCGACCCTGGTGCGGGAGGCCCTCGCCGAGCCCGATCCCTTTGCCCGCCCCGAGCAGCTCCGCCTGACCGAGGAAAGCCCCGCCCCCGCTCCGGTGAGTATCACCCGGCAGGCCAGGGCGCCGTCGGCGTCGGCGGCAGCCGGGCCGGGGACGGGATCAGCCGGACCGGCGGCAGCGGCTTTGGCTGAGGCTTCAGCCGCATCATCAGCTGAATCAGCCGCATTCACACCAGCCTCAACCGCATCAGCCGCTGAAGCTATATTATCATACGCCGCATCTGAATCCGCCGAGGCCTCCGCCGGAGGGGCCGCGCCGGTGCTGCGGGAGGCCGCGCCCGGGGCGAGCGCCTGCCTGCGCCAGGCGGTGACCGCGCCCCCGCCCCAGCCCCGGCGGCCCGTTCCGCTGGTGGAGGAGACCTCCTTCCTGCCCGACGACGGGGGCTTCCGCTTCATTGGCACGGTGTTCGACACCTACATCCTGCTGGAATACCGGGATCAGCTGATGCTCATCGACCAGCACGCCGTGCACGAGCGCCTGCTCTTCGACCGGCTGATGGCCGAGTATGACCGCTCGGTGGCCGCTCAGGAGCTGCTGATCCCCCAGATTGTCCCCCTGACGCGCCAGGAGCAGGCCGCCTTGGAGGAGAACCGCGCCCTGCTGGAGGGCCTGGGCTTCGCGGTGGAGCCCTTCGGCGAGAACGAGGCCGCCATCCGCGCCGTGCCCATGATCCTCGGCGAACCCCAGGCGAAGGACTTCCTTTTGGAGGCCCTGGACCGGCTGACCGGCGAGAGCCGCTCCTTCAGCGTGGAAAAGCGCCGCGCTGAGATCCTCCAGACCGCCTGCAAGCACGCCGTGAAGGGTGGCGAAAAGCTCCCCGAGTCCGTCCTGAAAGACCTGGTGAAGCAGATGGCCGAACAGAATGTCACCCCCACCTGCCCCCACGGCCGCCCCCTGGTGGTGGCGCTGAGCCATGGGGAGCTGGACCGGAAGTTCAGGAGGGTGCAGTGAGGTATTCGTTATTAGCTGTTAGCTCAGGCAGACGGACTGAGGTTGAGGTTGGAGGTTGAAGGCAGGAGGTTTAGTTACAAGCCTCTGTAAAGGCGCTCCTGCGGAGTTCCCTTCCCTCTTTGCTTCACTCCATGCATTGGCTGCGCCATGAATGAATGGCTGCGCCTCCTATGCCCCGCAGGGCATATCACGTGCCGAAGGCACATTTCACGCGCCGTCAGGCGCATTTCATGCCGTCAGGCATTTCATACCGTCTCCCCCGCACAAAACGAAATGCGCTTCGCGCATGAAATGGCTTCGCCATGATTTCCACCTCCAACCTCCAACCTCCCCGCACTCCACTCTTCACGCTTCACTCTCCACTCTTCACTCCAAAGGAGGCCCCTATGTCCTTCAAACTCATCGCCCTCATCGTCATGACCCTGACCCTGGTGTGGAATCTGGTGCTGGAGCGGCTGCGGCAGCGGTCGGTGAACAATCCGCTGCCGGAGAATGTGGCGGACGTGTATGACGCGGCCACGTACCAGAAGTGGAAGGCCTACCACGGGGAGACCGGGCAGCTGCATTTGCTGATACAGCTGGTCAGCTTTGCGGTGGAAGTGATCCTGATCCTCACGGACGCCTTCGCGGCCTTCGCGGGGCTCTTCCCGGAGGTGCAGATGACCCGGAGCTTCGCGGCGCTGCTGCTCCTCTCCCTCACGGGCGTTTTCCTCCTGCCCTTTGAGTATTACAGCACCATGGTCATTGAGGAGAAGTACGGCTTCAACCGCACCACCAAAAAGACCTTCTGGCTGGATCAGCTGAAGTCCTTCCTGATCGGCCTGGGCCTGATGTCCTTCATCGCCTGCCTGCTGATGTGGGTGCATCAGGCCCTGGGCGACTGGCTGATTGTGGCCTTCGCCGGGCTGATGACGCTCTTCCTCCTCTTCTTCGCCTTCCTCTACCCGGTGTTCAGCCGCATCTTCAACAAGTTCACCCCCCTCGAAGAGGGAGAGCTCCGCCAGAAGCTCACCGCCCTGCTGGAGAAGCACGGCTACCGGGTGCGCGCCATCCAGGTGATGGACGCCTCCCGCCGCTCCACCAAGTCCAACGCCTACTTCACCGGCTTCGGGCACATGAAGACCATTGTGCTCTACGACACTTTGGTGGCATCCATGACCACGGAGGAGATCTGCGCGGTCTTCGCCCATGAGCTGGGCCACGGCCTGCATCACGACACCCTCCGCAATCAGGCGCTGAGCTTCCTGCAGATGCTCTTCATCGCCGTTCTGGCCTGGCTGGTTCTGCGCACCCCCGCCGTCTTCGCGGACTTCGGCTTTGACGGGGTGAACTACGGCTTTGCCATCTACCTGATCATGAACGTTGCCTTCGCCCTCTTTGCGCCGCTCTGGGGCCTGGTGGCCAACGCCGTCTCCCGCCGCGCCGAGTACCGGGCCGACGCCCAGGCTGCTGAGGAGGGGTACACCGGGGCCCTCATCTCCGGTCTGAAGAAGCTCAGCCGCGAGAACCTCTCCGACCTCTCCCCCGATCCCCTGCTGGTGAAGCTGGAGTATTCCCACCCGACGCTCAGCCAGCGCATCGCGGCGCTGACAGGTGAAAAAAAGTTCAGGTAAAGCACAAACCGGCGGCAGGCGTCTCCTTTCAGGCGCCCGCGGCCGTCTTTGCGGACTTCGGCTTTGACGGGGTGAATGACGGCCTTGCCGTGTAACCGATTGTGAATAAAGGAGGCCTTCCCATGAACAATGAGCGCCGCACCTGGTGGAAAGAAGCGGTGGTTTACCAGATTTATCCGCGGAGCTTTGCGGACTCCAACGGCGACGGCATCGGCGACCTGAACGGCATCACGGCGCACCTGGACTACCTGAAGGAGCTGGGGGTGGACGTGATCTGGGTCTCGCCCGTGTACCGCTCACCCAACCATGACAACGGCTATGACATTTCCGACTACCGCGCCATCATGGACGAGTTCGGCACCATGGCGGACTTCGACCGGATGCTCGCAGAGATCCACGCCCGGGGCATGAAGCTGGTGATGGACCTGGTGGCCAACCACTCCTCCGACGAGCACGCCTGGTTTGTGGAGAGCCGCAAAAGCAAGGATAACCCGTACCGGGATTACTACATCTGGCGCGACGGCGTGAACGGCGGCCCGCCCAACAACTGGGGCTCCTGCTTTTCCGGCTCGGCCTGGGAGAAGGACGAACAGAGCGGCCAGTACTACCTCCACCTCTTCACCAGGGAGCAGCCCGACATGAACTGGGCCAATCCCGCCGTGCGCCAGGGCGTGTTTGACATGATGCGCTGGTGGTGCGACAAGGGCATCGATGGCTGGCGCATGGACGTCATCGGGATGATCGGCAAGGAAGGCTTTGGCGACGGCCCGGTGGGCCAGGGCGCGCTCTACGGCGACTTCGGCCCCTTCTGCATGCACACCGAGACCACCCACCGCTACCTGCGGGAGATGCGCCGGGAGGTGCTCAGCAAGTATGACCTGCTGACGGTGGGCGAAGCCGGCGGCACCACGGACAGCGCGATCCTCTACGCGGGCGAGAACGGGGAAGAGTTGGACATGATCTTCTCCTTTGAGCACAATGACGGCCTGAACGACGGCACCGAGCTGGGCAAGTGGAGCGATCACGGCGCGCCCTTGAGGGATGTCCGCGCCGCCATGAACCGCTGGCAGACCGCCCTGCAGGGCAAGGCCTGGAACACCGTCTACCTGGGCAACCATGACCAGCCCCGGCAGGTGAGCCGCTACGGAAACGACAGCGAGCTCTTCCGGGCCCGCAGCGCCAAGATGCTAGCCACCATGATCCACATGATGCGCGGCACGCCCTACGTCTACCAGGGTGAGGAGCTGGGCATGACCAACATTTACTTCACCCGCGTGGAGCAGTACCAGGACGTGGAGGTGCACAACGCCTGGAAGCAGTGGGTGGAATCCGGCCGGGTGGACGCCCAGGACATGCTGCGGTACTTTGCGCGCATCGCCCGGGACAACGCCCGCACGCCCATGCAGTGGAACACCGAAAAGAACGCCGGCTTCACCACCGGCGAGCCCTGGCTGCCCGTCAACCGCAACTATCTCCTCATCAACGCGGAGGATCAGCAGCGCGACCCGGACAGCGTCTATCACTATTATCAGAAACTGATTGCCCTGCGCCACAGCCACGATGTGATCGTCTACGGCTCCTTTATCCCCCTGCTGGAGGATGACGAGAACGTCTACGCCTTCGCCCGCGAGCTGGACGGCCAGCGCCTGACTGTGCTCCTGAACTGGACCGACCGCACCGTCCCCTGCGCCATGATGGACGAGGACCTGGGCCGGGAGCTGATCTCCAATTACCCGAGCCACAAGGCGGGGGTGATGCAGCCGTATGAGGCGAGGGTGATGTTGAGGTGAGTGAGGAGCTGGGAGTGAGGAGTTGAAGCAGGTTGAAGGTTGGAGGTTGAAGGTTGTATGAGGGGGACGGAGATGATTTTGGGGGCATTGCTTCAGGGGGCGCTTTGGGTCTGGTTTCTGGGGTGTGTGATCACTTACCGGATCGGAAGCAAACTGCTGGTGGAAGGGATGGGCGTCAAAAGCGCGGAGTTCGCCATGCTCTGCCTGTACAGCGCGGGGCTGGCGGCCTGCTGGCTGATCCGGCCGGCGGGGCGCTGGGTGCTGCTGGGGGTGCTGGCGCTCTGGCTGGCGGTGGAGTTTTTCTGCCACTGGTATTTCACCCTCTTCGGGGCCTCCGAGCGCAAGCTGAAGGGCTACAACGAGTGCTTCCGCGGCACTCTCCGCCTCTTTCCCATGAGCGACACCCGGCTGGTGCCCGACCTGTACCACATCGTTCAGCACCTGCTGATTCTGGGCAATCTGGTTTATTGCCTGGCGGCGTGAAGCGATCCGCCGCTGAACACAGAAAGGAAGCGCAGCGCGGCCATGCGGTTCATCCCTTCCACAGAAATGAAGATCACCCTGGCGCCTGACCAGGCTGAAATGCTGTCCTCCGCCGAGACGATCAGGGAAATCATCCGGGAAAACCCCGACCGGGTGATGGCCTTTGACATCTTCGACGGAGGTCAGCTGATCGGCTTTGTGCTGGTGGACCGCTTTGAGGAGCGGAAGTATTTCCTGTGGGAATACGCCATCGACACCCGCTTCCAGAACCGGCACAGGGGCACGCAGGCTCTGGCGGAGTTCATCGATCTGCTGGCCCTCCGCTATGGCGCCGCGGAAATCACCACCACCTACCTTTTCGGCAATGAACACGCGAAACATGTGTATGAAAAGGTCGGCTTTGTCGAAACCGACATGGTGGACGAACCGGACTGCCACGAGGTGAACATGGCTTATGCTGTGGGGGAGGGACAGCGGGATGAAACCCGCGGGCAGACCGCGGGAAGCGCCCGGGTAATTGTTTCACGTGAAACATGCCGGTGTGATGGGTTTTGGGCGCGAAAATCGGCAGCCAGCATTCAACCGCTGGCTGCCGTTTGTGATGGGGAGATAGTGCATCAAATCTGTGCGGCGTATTTGGCCTGCTGTTCAGAGGGAATGCCGATGGCGGACATGGCCTGCTCCTTGCTGAAGCCGAGATTCTTCATCAGGCTCCTCCGGTTTTCGAGGCGCTCTTTTTCGATGCCGCGGGTCTCGCCGCGCTTCTCACCGATGGCGATGCCGCGCCTTTCACCGATCATCATGCCCCTCGCCTCAATGCCATTGCTCAGGTTGCACATCTTATTCATCACCTCCGTGATATCGGCCGTCATGGGAATGTGGCACTTTTCCTCCATGGCGTCCTTGCGGGCCTGCACCGGCCTGGTTTCGTCAAACAGTGTGTTCAGGAAGCCGATCAGCTCGTTGTCCTCGTTGGACGCGCCCAGATGGATCACGATCAGGCGCATCAGGTCGTAGTCGGGCTGGCGGTACTTCACCTCGCCCAGGCGCTTTGAAAGCGCAAAGAGAAGGCGGCACAACGATGCCGCCTCTCTCTTTGGCTGTGTAAACGCTGGTTTGGTTATCTGACGTTTATTTGTCAGCCGCATCCAGATCAATCCACAGCACAGGACGCACTGTAATGGTCGCATCATCATTTGGCGTGACATTTCGAGAGCCATCGCACATCACATTTTCCGGACGGCTTTGAAGCATACCAGCAGAGCGAAGCCACCATGAGGATGTTCCCTTTCCATTCGATTCATATCGTGTGCTCACATATGCTCCCTGACTGATTGCGTATTCTGTCGCTGCACATTGACGGTCTTCCTCTGAAAGAAAGTATTGCCACGCTTCCTTGTAGCTCAGCAAGTAGATCTTGTCCTGCGTGTCCTTTCCTCTGCTGCCAAAGGCCATGGCCTGGTTTCCACCATTATCAACCCAAACGGTTGCTATAATGCTTTGTTCGTTTTCGTTGAAAGCTGAATCAAGGAATGTGTTGTTCAGCCAGCTGCGAAGAGAAGATTTCTCCCATGTCACACTGCCGCCGCCTGCATGAAAAGGCTTCGCATCTAATGCGTACAGACTGATCATCAATGCGCGATTATCCTTTTGATCAAGCACGAGCCATTCGATTTCTTCAGTCCCGTTTGCCTCGTTTTGATCTTGTTCATATCGTCCAAAGGTTACGATATTTCCAATAGCATAGTGTTTTTTCAGCGATACGTATTCTTCTGGTTTCGTTCCCTTCGGGTAGCTTAACTCTGCAGTTTTGCTGTTACCATCATACACGAAAGTGAAGCTTTGTCCGTCCTTATCAATTCTGGCAGAGAATACCCCATCCTCCATCGAGTATTCCCCAATAGAACATGAGTTTTGAGCAAGGTATGCGCTAAACAAGTCAAACTCCGCTGGTCCGATGCCAGAATAATACTGTATGACTGTGTCATCATCCTGCTTTACAACATTATCCGGCTCACGATCAAGGGCTCTGGCCATGCTGGGCATCTCAACAGTCGTATACAACTCTCCAAAACTTGGGAAAAGGCCTTCTCCGTTCACTGAGTACATACAGCTGCAAACCACCATCAGTACTGCAACTGCAACCATCTTCCGTTTCATCATGAGTATTCCTCCTTTGCAGTGTTGTTAACATTATAACACATGGTGTGAAAAATGCAAGACAATTTACGTCGTCCTCTTTCCTTCCCCCCAAAACCACCTCTCCACCATCTCCTCCACCCCATCATCCCCCGCGTCCGCCCAGAACACTTCCTCCTCCCGGCGGAGCCAGGTCAGCTGGCGCTTGGCGTAGTGGCGGGTGTTCTGCTTGAGGGCGGCGGCGGCGGTCTCGAGGGAGGTTTCGCCGCGGAGGATAGGCACGAGCTCCTTGTAGCCGATGGCCTGCATGGCCTGGCAGTCGGCGGGGATTCCGGCGGCGAGGAGGGCTTTCACCTCGTCCAGGAGGCCGGCGGAGAGCATCTGATCCACCCGGGCGTCCACCCGGGCGTAGAGGGTTTCCCGGGGGAGGCTCAGGGCGGCCACCCGGAAACGGCGGCCTGTGTCGGGCTCGGGAGGATTCACCTGGGCAGAGAAGGGCTTGCCCGTCAGCTGGCAGACCTCCAGGGCGCGGATGACCCGGCGGACGTCGTTCACGTGCAGGCGGGCGGCGGTGGCGGGATCGGCTTCCGCCAGGCGGGCGTGGAGGCGCTCCCGGCCGCCGGGGCTGTCGGCTTCCGCCTGAAGCGCTTCCCGGAGGGCGGGATCGCCGGCGGTGTGGCCCATGGCCATGGGGTGGCGCAGGGCGCGCAGGTAAAAACCCGTGCCCCCCACAAAGAGGGCGCGGCGGCCCCGGCGCGCAATGTCCGCCAGGGCTTCCTCAGCCAGGGTCAGCCACTGGGTCACCGAAAAGGGCTCGGCGGGGTCGGCCACATCCACCAGGTGATGGGGCACCAGCGCCTGCTCTTCCGGGGTGGGCTTGGCCGTGCCGATGTCCATGCCGCGGTAGATCTGCATGGAGTCCATGCAGACGATCTCCAGCCCGTGGCGCTGGGCCAGCCGCAGGGCCAGGCTGGACTTGCCGCTGGCGGTGGGACCGGTGAGGATGAAAACGGTGTTATTCATACGAGGTGTTTTCTTTCCTGATTTGTTGGTGAGCAAAGGGGTTTCGCGCCAGCGGGCGCGACCAGAGGGCTTTCCGATCGCCCTCTGGACTCCTTCGGGCCCCTGCTTGGATGATTGACCAGGGGGGCTTTGCGGATTCAACGCTCGTTTCGCTCTGAAGGTCGCCACTGGCGACACGCGAAACTCGCGCCCCCTGCACCCCTTCGCCCCCCCACCTTGATTTGAGACGTAAGTCAAACTAAGCTAACAGCTAAAGGCTAAAAGCTCCCCGCCAATCCCCCTTCAATCAGATAAAACACCGCCGTCCCGTCCAGCGCGACGGCGTCGTGGAGGGGGTCGAAGGGGGTGAGGGTCAGGGTGCGGGTGAGGCCGGTGCTGGTCTCGAAGGTCCACTGGGCGCGGGGCGGCTCGGTGGGCTGCCAGTCTTCGGGCAGGACGCCGGAGGCGGTGACCAGGAGCAGGCCTTCCCAGTACTGGCTGAAGGCCTCCCAGCTGATGGGCTCGCCGTTGCGGGTGACGCGGCCGGCGGGGGTTTCGTCCGCATCGAGCAGGCTGGCTTCGGAGAAGTCGGCGACGAGGTCAGCATCAGCGGAATCAGCGGTTATCCTGCCTTCAGCCGCATCAGACGCTTCTGCTTCAGCGGCGTAGCTGACCTCGTAGACGGTGGTTTCGCCGCCCTCGGTGATGGTCAGGCGCTTCAGGCTGCTGAGGCTGGTGAGCACCAGGTAGCGGGTGAGGGTGTTCCTGGCCTGGCGCGCGGAAAAGGTCTCGTGGCTGAAGCGGCTGGCGATGCCGATCTGGCCGCGGCAGCAGACGTAGTCCACCATGTCGGATTTCGCGCTGCCGATGAGCAGGGTGACGCTCTCCTCCTGCCGGAGGCTCTCCCGGAGGCCGCCTTCGGCGTCGGGGGTGAGGACGGCGGCGGCGGCCATGTGCACGGTGACCGAAGCGCGGGGGCTGTCAAAGCCGTAGAGGCTGAGGTTTTCGGGGGTGGCGTCGCAGACACAGGCGCCCACGTGGAAGGTCTGCAGGCTATCCCGGAGGCTTTCGAGGCTCTCGCTGTCCGCCGGATAGCGGAAGGGCTCGGTCAGGTACCAGCGATCCGCCGCGTCCGGGTCGGTCACTTCGCCCTCCAGCGCCCAGACCCGGGTGCCGCTGGCGTCCGTGACCTCGATCCGGTCGATGCGGTTCTTCTCAATGCCCGGCTGCAGGGCGTCCAGCAGGTGGCTGTCGTCCACCATCAGATCCGTCACGGTGCCGGTGTCTAAGGCCAGCAGGCGGCTGTCGCCCCCGATCCACAGGTAGTAGGCGCCCTCCTCCCCGGGCAGGCGGCTGCCGACCTTCAGCGTCACCTGGCGGCCGTCCGTGTAGGTGAACAAGGCGGTCAACAGCGGCGTGTCCAGGCCGAATTCCTCCAGGCGCTCCTGCCAGGAGGCGTCCTCCACCAGCACCTCGGTCCAGCCCACGTTGCGGGCGGCGGCGAGAATGCCTTCCGCCGTGGAGGCTGAAACCGGCCGGCCGTCGGGCAGGATCAGCTGACCATCGGATACGGCGGCGCTCCAGGCGCTGCCGCCAAAGTCGATGCGGATGCCGCTGATGTCCTCCGTTTCAGCCGTCAGCAATAGCCCGTCGCTGTGGACGTCCTCCGCCTGGGGCTGAGGCGCGTTTTCGCCGCGCTGCCAGGCGTAGAGGCTGAGGCCCGCGATGAGCAGCGCCAGGAGCAGCAGGGCCGGGCGCAGCCAGCGGGGGGAGGAGTGGCGGTGCCGCTTGCGGACTTCCTGCATGGATGATCCTTTCTGTTTGTCTGATGATAGTTTGGGGTGAAGGCGGTTTTTTTCTTTCATTGCATGAGTACTACAGCTGGCTGGACACCATCTTCAAACCGGCAGGCAAGCTGAAAAGGCGATTACCTACTCCCTGAACCAACAGGAGTACCTGCGCGCCTTCCTCGACCACGGTGAGATCGAGATCAGCAACAACCAGGTGGAGAACGCCCTCCGCCCGACTGTGGTCGGACGCAAGAACTGGCTGTTCTGCGACACTCAGGCCGGAGCCAGCGCCAGCGTGATTGTCTTCACCGTGCTGAAAACCGCGAAGGCTAACGGGCTCAACCCTGAAGCCTATCTGAACCACTTGCTGGTCGTCCTGCCTGAACGGTTTGCCGGTGATTCTCAGGTAAAGGTGGATGACTTGATTCCTTGGAGCAAGGAGATGATGAGTAGGTTCCGGGCTTAACGTGGAGTTGTTGAGCGGTTACAGATATTCAACATGTCAAATACGTTTTTCTTGCTTATTCTACCAGTAAATGAATCTCCGAGACTCTGTTGATCTGATCTTTCATCACCCTATGGTTTCCGTCTTAGGGTATACTTTATCAAGTGCATTCAGTTGATTGCATATCATGAAGAAATTCGCTTATCGAACTTTCGCTTACAACTGGTTAGACAAATACCTGCTATCAAAGCTTTATAAAGTATTTCCAAGTATAGATATGGTCTGACAATCTCTGCGACGAACCTAACCGCACAAAAAGACATAAACAGCAATTGCAGTATATGAACAATCAATGAGACTACACTAAAACGCTTGTTGCTGACATTCACTCCAACAATAAGCACAAAATCAAATAGCAACACAAGCAAAATCACCATAAAAAGGTCCGATGAGAAAGGATCATCATAGCAGGAGTATAATAGCATAACGACGGATAAACAGATCGACAAAACAAAATAGACAGCTAAAACTATGATTGTAACTATTCCGATTATTGCGCGTTTCATTAAACAATTAAACATCTCACTCCTCCACGGACAACCAATACAATGATTAGTCAGCGTAAACCTACGAAGAGTCTGTCTTCTGCGTCCTTGCGCGCAGCGACATATAATCTCAAATACATTAACCATCTTGAACAATATCAAGTATATCACGAAAAATAGTATCCAGTGGCTTCGAAGTACCATCTGTGTCATAGAAAACAGCATTAATGATCAGATCATTATTTCCGGCCTTAATCATCGACGTACAATTTCCCCAGGCTGCGGGTGTATGGATTGCGTAGATCAGACCAGCTCGATGATATATGCCTTGGCCTACTGTTTCAGGATATCTCTTGCCTGAAGCCGCCACCATGTACCTGAAGGCATCAAATATGCTCGAGTCTTCCTTTTCAGTATATCTCTCACCATCTCCGTCAGGAAAACGGCGCAACATTATAATATCTTTAGGGCTATTACCACTTGTCGTTGTATAATACCAAAGTATATTCGGATTGTCGTAAGCCTGCAGTAAATCGGACTCAGACAGTTTGTCCCAGTTATCAATGATCTTTCTATAATTCACTTCGTTATAGAGTGAAGGATCAATTATAAAAGTTCCGTCCATATATTTGCTATACAATCCTCTTCCAATTATCAGCAGGGCAAGAAACAACATCAATGCGACCAATTTATTCCTCAAACGAGAATTTCCATTCGACCGCATACCGCGCACTCTGAATCACACCTTCTTTCTTTTCAAGTGAATCAAAGTATGTACTCATATCGAGTATTACATTATGAAGGGCTTGCAGGGGGTTTCGCGCCTGCGGTCGCGGGGCTATGCCGTTCAGCGCTTTTGCCTCTCTTCCTCCCACAGCCTTCTGGCCTCGCGGCGGTCGCGGTCAACCTGGTCGCGGAGGGCTTCGGGGGTGTCGAAGAGGCGCTCGTCGCGGAGGCGGCGGAGGAAATGGAGGCGGAGGGTCCGGCCGTACAGGCTGCCGACGAAGTCCAGCAGGTGGGCCTCGACGGTGCGGGGGCCGCCGGGCAGGGTCGGGTGCTTGCCGATGTTGACCACCGCGGGCCAGGTGTTTCCGGAGACCTCCGCCGCGCAGAGGTACACCCCGTCGGCGGGCAGGGCTTTGTCCGGGTGAACGCGCAGGTTGGCCGTGGGGAAGCCTAAGGTCTGCCCCAGGCCGCGGCCGTGCTCCACTTTGCCGCTGAGGGCATAGGGTCGGCCCAGCAGCCGGGCGGCGGATAGACAGTCGCCCCGCTCCAGCTCGCGCCGCACCCGGGTGGAGGACACCGGCACGCCCGCGAGGGTCACCGGGGGAAGCACCCGCACCGGCACGCCGTTGGCCTTGCCCCAGCGGGTGAGGGTCTCGCCGTCGCCGCTGCCCCGGTCGCCAAAGGTGAAATTGAAGCCGCAGACCAGGGCGGCGGGATGGCAGGCCTCCTGCAGGTGCGCCAAAAAGGCCTCCGGGGACTGGTGGGCCAGCTCCGGCGTAAAGCGCTCCACCGCCAGCACGTCCACCAGGTCTTCCGCCATGAGGCGGGCGCGCTCGGAGGGCAGGGTCAGCCGGGGCGGCGCCTCGCCGGGGCGCAGCACGGCCAGGGGATGGGGCTCAAAGGTGAAGACGGTCACGCAGGTCTTCAGCCGCATGGCCTCCTTCACCGCGGCCTTCACCAGCGCCTGGTGGGCCAGGTGGAAGCCGTCAAACATGCCCAGCGCCACCACCGAGGGCGGCAGGCCGGCGGGATTCAGCACGATTTGCATCCATCATCCTCCTCCGGAAAGACCACGCGCCATTTCAGCAGGCCCTCCTCCGGGGCCGCCAGCCCCAGGAAGCGCGGGCCCGCGTACACCCGGTACAGCGCCGCGCCGGGCTGTGCGATGGCCGCCTCCCGCAGAGGCAGGGCCATGCCGTTCACCGCCATGCGCAGCAGCCGTCCGCCGACGCGGGCCTCGGGCAGGTGGCGCAGGGGCGCGTCGGGGGGCAGGGTCAGCGCGCTCAGCCGGCCCTCCTCCTTCGCCTGAGACAGCTCTTCGAGGGTCACCGCGTTGTCCAGGCTGAAAAAGCCCGTGCGCGCCCGGAGCAGGAAGCGCATGTGCGCCGGGCAGCCGCAGAGAGCGCCCAGGTCGTGGCAGAGGGTGCGGATATAGGTGCCGCGCCCGCAGTCCACCCGCAGCAGCACGCCGTGCTCCGGCAGGGCCCGCAGCACCTCGATGCGCTCAATCCGCACGGTGCGCTCAGGCGCTTCCACCTGCTCGCCGGCCCGGGCCCGGGCGTAGAGGGGCTTGCCGCCCTGCTTGATGGCGCTGAACACGCTGGGCCGCTGGACGACGTCCCCGGTGAGCCGGGCCGCCGCCTGCCGCACGGTCTCCAGGTCCGGATAAGCGCCGCCCCGGGCGATGACCCGCCCCGAGGCGTCCTGGGTGTCCGTGGCCGCGCCGAAAGCGCACTCGGCCACATAGGTCTTTTCCTTGTCCACCAGCGCGTCAAAAAGCCGGGCTGCCCGGCCGATCATGATCGGCAGCACCCCGCAGGCCTCCGGATCCAGGGTACCCGCGTGTCCCACGCGCTCTTCCCCCGTCAGCCGCTTGCACGCCCCCACCGCCGCCGCTGAGGTCAGCCCGGGAGGCTTTAATAGAGAGATGAATGCGTTCATGGTGAATGAGCTGTTAGCTGTTAGCTTGGTTGGTCGGGTGAATGGATCATGAGGTTGAAGGTTAGAGGGAGGAGGTTGGAGGTTGAAAACATTCTGAGTTTAGAATTCAGAGTTCAGAGTTCAGAAGGAGCGCGGCTGAGCAAAGGTGGTTTGCAGCCCGGCACTCCGCAGGAGCGCCTTTCAGGCAAGCAATGGCGGCGTAGACGCCGCCACTACTCTGGCCCTCCGCAGGAGCGCCTTTCAGGGGGGCTTTGGCTCCCGAAACCAACGCTTGTCCCGCTCTAAAGGTCGCCACTGGCGACACGCGGGACTGCGCGCCCTCCGCAGGAGCGCCTTTCAGGGGGGTCTCTTTCCTGTTCGGACGCCTTCTCGCAGAAAGCGTCCCCCAGCGCGGATACTATATTTCCTCCCCCCTTCCCCCGCGCACGGGGGAAGGGGGGCCGGGGGGGTTGGGGGTTCCCCTTACCTCGGCTGAATATACCTCGAAATCACCGTATTCCTCTGCGGCGTGGGCACGGCTCCGGCGGTCAGCGACCTGTTTCTGGTGACATTCAGCACCAGCCCGACGCCGCCCATGTTGGTCACCATGTTGGAGCCGCCATAGCTCAGGAAGGGCAGGGGGATGCCGGTGATGGGCATCACGCCGATGGTCATGCCGATGTTCTCCAGCACGTGGAAGATCATCATGGACATGACGCCGAAGATGACCAGCCGGCCGTACTTGTCGTAGGTGTACAGGCCCAGATAAAACATGCGCAGGATGATGGCCAGGTACAGCAGGATGATGGCCACGCACTTGTAGAAGCCCAGCGCTTCGCCGATGGTGGCGAAGATGAAGTCCGTCCAGTCCGCCGGCACATAGTTCAGCTGGGACATGGAGCCGTCCACAAAGCTGCCGATGCCGTAGGCCCCGCCCGAGCCGATGGCGATCTTGGAGCGCATCTGCTGATAGGCGGAGGTGGAGGAGTACTGCTCCGGGAAGATGAAGCCGAGGATGCGCTGTAGGCGGTAGCTGTCCGAGCCCGTGACCAGGGCAAAGCCCACCAGGGCCGCCACGCCCAGCAGGCCGAGGCCGACAATGCCGAAGATCAGCTTGGGGCTGACATTGCCGAACCACATCATCAGCAGGGTGGTGAAGAGAATGACCATCAGGGAGCCCATCTCGCCGGAAGCCACGATAATGCCGCTCAGAGCGCCGATCAGGATCATGACGATCAGGGCTTCATGGTGATCCTGCATCGGCCGGTCCGAGCGCGAGAAAAGAAAGGCGAGCATCAGGATGGTGGCCAGCTTGGCGAACTCCGTGGGCTGCACCGTGTAGCCCCAGAGGATGTCCAGCCACTGCTTCACGCCCTGGGCGCGGTTGACCAGCCACACAAAGGCCACGACAGCGGTGGTGAGCACGTACAGCCGCACCGACCAGCGCTTGATGAGATCATAGGGGATGGCCATCATGGCCACAATGATGATGACACCCACCGCGAAAAACAGGCATTGCCGCCTGGCGGACTGGGTCTCCATCACATGGTTGATGAAGGGCTCGTCTGAGGTGGATGAGGTGGAATAGGTGGCCACGGTCACGGCCCAGATGCCCACCAGGGAGATGGCCAGCACCAGGGCGATCAGGATGACGTCCACCTTGGCCCGGGCGCGCCGGTTCTCAACGATCAAGCGTCTTCACCTCCTTCACAGGGCGGCTGAACAGCTTCTTCAGCCAGCTTTTTTTCTGCGTGCCGTAGCCCGGCAGGGGAACTTCCTCCCCCTTCAGCCGGCGCGCGATGCGCTCCAGGGCTTCAGCGGCCCCGCAGACCGCGTCCATGGGACGGATGTGCCGGAGCAGGGCGCGGTAGAGGGTCAGGTCCTCGGGCACTTCCCCCGCCAGCGGGCACTCGATGGCCTGGGCCACCGCCGCCGCGGAGGGCATCTCACCGCTCTCGATCAGCGCGGGCATCAGCCGGTTGACGATCAGCTCGGGCCGGGGCAGGCCCTTGCGCTCACAGAGCTGGGCCACCCGCTCCGCGTCCCGGACGCACACGTCGTCCGGCGTGCACACCAGCAGCACCTGGCTGGCCGGCAGGGCGAGGGCGTTGCGCAGCCCTTTTTCGAGCCCCGCCGGGCAGTCGATCACCACCCGGTCGAAGCGCTGCTCCAGCCGCTTCACCACCTTGCACAGGGCCTTGGGCTCCAGCTCCTTGGCCCGGGCAAACTGCGCCGCCGGCAGCAGCGAAAGCCCTTCCGCGCCGGACGGGGTCAGCAGGGCCTGCTCCAGGGCGCAGCCGCCGCCGGTCACGTCCAGCAGGTCATAGACCACGCTGTTCTCCAGGCCCAGCAGCGCGTCCAGTGAGCGCAGCCCGATGTCCGCGTCCACCAGGCAGACTTTCTCCCCCAGCCGCGCCCAGCTCTCGCCCAGCGCCGCCGAGACCGTGGATTTGCCCACCCCGCCCTTGCCGGAGGCTACGAGGATGATCATGGCTGTGAGACTTCCTTTCGTGAAAGCTTGGGATGAGTGAGGAGTGAGGAGTTTTAGGTTGGAGGTTGGAGGTTGAAATCATGGCGAAGCCATTTCATGGAGCGAAGCGAGATTTCATGGCGCAGCCATTTCATGCGCGAAGCGCATTTCATTCTGACGAATGGGGAGACGGAATGAAATGCCTGACGGCATGAAATGCGCCTGGCGGCGCGTGAAATGTGCCTTCGGCACGTGAAATGCCCTGCGGGGCATAGGAGGCGCAGCCATTCATTCATGACGCAGCCACTTCATGGGGGGATGCAAAGAGGGAAGGGGGCTTCCCCCGGCCCTCCGCAGGAGCGTCTTTCAGGGGGCACTCTCCCCGGCTCTCCGCAGGAGCGCTTTCAGGGGGATTCTCCCGGCACTCCGCAGGAGCGCCTTTCAGGGGGTCTGGGGGCGCTTTCTCGCAGAAAGCGCCCCCAGCGCGGAACACAAACTTCCTCCCCCCCTTCCCCCGCGCACGGGGGAAGGGGGGCCGGGGGGGGATGGGGGTACCCTGCGGCCGGGGAGGATGGAGGTACTCCTTTAGGGGGCCAGCATATTCCCCGCCGGCAGATCATAATCCACCGTCCTCATGGTGGACTGATCCAGATACCACTTGATGAAGTCGCGGGCGGCGATGGAGGCGTTGCCGCCGGAGTAGCCGTTGGGGATGAAGACGGCGATGGCGATCTCGGGGTTCTCATAGGGGGCGAAGGCCACGAACCAGGCGTTGTTCTCCAGGTCGATGGAGGTAGTCTGGGCGGTGCCGGTCTTCGCGGCGATCTGCTCGGTGTACTTGTAGCCCCGGAAGTACTTTTCCGCGGTGCCCTGCTCGTCCACCACCTTGTGCATGCCTTCGCGCACCAGGGAGAGGTAGGTGGAGCCGTTCTCCAGGGTGCCGATGAGCTGGGGCGACTTCTGGTTGAGGATCTCGCCGGTGGGTGAGATGATGGCGTCCACGATGGAGACGTTGTAGAGCTCGCCGTTGTTGGCCACCGTGCAGACGTAGCGCGCAACGGCCACGGGCGTCAGCACGGTCACGGACTGGCCGATGGCCGTCAGAATGGTCTGGCCGCCGCCCCACTTGATGGTGTTCATGTAGTTGTAGGCGTCGCCGATGACCGCCTGGGTGTAGACCATCTCCTTGGTCATGCTCAGCTCCTCCATGAGGATCACGCGCATGTTCTGCACCCAGTCGCTTTCGCCGTAATTCACCGCCATGTCCATCAGCCGCTTGGCGCACTGGGACAGGCGCTCGTCATCGTACTGCATGCCCCGGGACGCGCCGCAGTTGCGCAGGTGCTTTTTGAGGGCGTTGAAGACAATGATGGGCAGGGAGGTGTCCTGGCTGGCCTCGTTCATGGCCTTGGAGGGATCGTACAGGGTGTTCTGGCAGCCGACGACCGAGCGCACCTCGCCGGGCAGGTCAATGCCGGTGCGGGAGGTGAGGCCGAAGAGGCCGGCGTAGCGGTAGAGCCGCTCCTCACCCAGGCGGGAGCCCAGCTCATAGAAGAAGTAATTGCAGGAGTGCTCCAGGCCCTGCACAATGGTCTGGTTGCGGTGCTTCCAGCGGTTGTTGGGGGTGATCCAGCACTTGGGGGCGGTGGAAAGGTCCTGGTTGTACTTGGTGAAGTAGCCCATGTCGGTGATGCGCTCTTCCGGCTGAAGCTCGCCCTCGTTCAGCGCGCCATAGCTGGTGACTATCTTGAAAATGGAACCGGGCGTTCCGCGGGCGTGGATGGCGTAGTTCAGCAGCAGATTGCGCTCGTCGGACAGGATGGTCACGGCGGACTGGCCGCCGGCCACCAGGGCGTTCAGGTCATAGCTGGGGTAGTTCGCCATGGCCAGCACCCGATCATGCATGTCCAGCACCACCATGCAGCCGTGCTCGGCCAGCTTCAGCGGATACTTCTCCCAGTTGCGGTTGACGATGTCCTCCTTGTTGTCCTCCAGCCAGCCGTCGGTGGACATCAGCCGCTCCTGGGTGTCGCGGGTGTCGTTGACGTTGGCGGCCAGTACGCGTTCAGCCTCTTTCTGGTGGGACACGCGGAGGGTCAGCTTCACCGTATTGCCGTCCTGGGGTTCGATATAGTCCAGCTCCCGCACAATGGTGGACAGCTGGTTGCGTTCCACCACTCGGGCGCCCTTGCGCTCCGAGTTGTTCTGGGTCAGCCAGTCCTCCATGGAGGACTCGATGCCGTCGCGGCCGATGTTGTCGTTGTAGGAATAGCCCTTGGGCTGCAGGGTGCTCCACATGCTCTGGGAGGGAATGGCGCCGATGTAGCCGATGACCTGGGCGGCCAAGGTGTGCCGGGGGTAGACGCGCTTGGTGCCCACCTCGATCTCCATGCCGGGGAGGGTGATGGAGCGGGTCTCGATCTCAATGACCGTCTCGTAGGGCACTTCCTTGGCGATGACGATGGGCTGGGAGCTGAAGACGTTCATCTGCATTTCGCAGTAGACCGCCATCACCTTGCGGCAGGAATTCTCCGAGAGCTGCGGCGCGGCCTCGGCGATCCGGTAGCGGGTGTAGAGGGCGTTGTAGCAGTCCTCCGCCGTGGGATACTTGCTCACGCTCAGGTAGTTGTTGGAGCGCCACAGGCTCTGGCGCTTGTTCAGCACCGCGTCGGACACGCCTGAGCCGAAGTTGAACTGCCACTCGCCGGTCTCGGGATTCCGCTCAATGTTGAACTCGATGGCCAGGAAATTGCCGTTGCGCTCGATGATCGAAATGGTCTCCACAATGGAGCGGGTGAAGCGCTCGTAGGCCGCCTTGCTGGTCTGGGAGGCGTCCTTGTAGAAGGTCACATTGTAGATATTCTCGTCCTGAGCCAGGATCACCGAGTCCGCGTCAATGATGTTGCCGCGCTTGCCGCGCAGGGCAATCGTCTTGGTGCGGCTGGACGCGGCCTGCTCCGCGTACACTTCCGTGTCCACCAGCTGCAGGACAGCCAGCCGGTAAATCATATACCCAAAAGCCACCAGCAGCGCGATCAGCACCGCCAGCATCCTGGCCGCCATGCCTTTGCTGAATCTCAAGGGACACCTCCTGGGGGAGATGGGGGGAGTGGAGAGTTAGGAGTGAGGAGTTAGGAGTTCAGAGTTCAGAGTAAAGAGTGAAGAGTGGAGAGGTTGGAGGTTGAAGGTTGGAGGTTGAAATGAATACTGAAGGGAAGAATGGCGGCGTAGACGCCGCCGCTGCTCTGGTCTTCCGCAGGAACGCATTTTGGAGATGGCTCGTTTTCCGAAACCAACGCTTGTCCCGCTCTAAAGGTCGCCACTGGCGACACGCGGGACTGCGCGCCCTCCGCAGGAGCGCCTTTCAAGGGGGTCACCCCGGCCCTCCGCAGGAGCGCCTTTCAAGGGGGTCACCCCGGCCCTCCGCAGGAGCGCCTTTCAAGGGGGTCACCCCGGCCTTCCGCAGGAGCGCCTTTCAAGGGGGTCACCCCGGCCTTCCGCAGGAGCGCCTTTCAAGGGGGTCACCCCGGCCCTCCGCA
>JAFXVR010000030.1 GCA_017534885.1 Clostridia bacterium
ATGAATCGAAATGGCAGCGATGATTCGGATGTCAAAAGGGCGCTTTCCTGAACCAAGCCACGACTGGTTGTGGAAGACAGCGGAAATCACCACAACCAGTCGTGGCTCTAAGGTTGGAAGCGCCCTTTTGTCACCCTCAACAGCGATGCGAAGTGCCCAACGCCAGCAGCATCCCCCCTTGCCTAACCCCGCATCCCTATGGTACAATACACAAAACGACCCTGTCAAAGGAGGCGACTGCCATGGCACTGGCCCCCGATCACCCTTCCTACCCGGAGCTGGGGCATGTGTATCCCGGCGATTACTGCGACCCGGCGCTGTATGCGGGCTATGTTTCGGCGGAGCAGGCGCTGCCGGAGGGGGCGCGGGTCTTTGACGTGCGGGACTACGGCGCGGTGCCCGACCCGGCGGTGCTGTCCACGGAGGGCATCCGGCGGGCCTGCGAGGCCTGCAGGGACGCGGGCGGCGGCGTGGTGCTGGTCAGCGGGGGGCGCTACCGCAGCGGCACCGTGCGGCTGTACAGCCATACCACCCTCTTTGTGGCGGCGGACAGCGAGCTGCGGGCATCCCGGAACTGCGATGACCTGATCATCCGGCCCGAGGGCACCCAGGACTTCGGCGAGGAGTCCTCCGGCGGCGCCTTCATCTTAGCCGTGGACGCGGAGGACGTGACGCTCACGGGCGGCGGGGTCATCCACGGGGAGGGCGAGTGGTTCGTGCATGAGCCGCGGCGGAAGCCCTCGTTCACCCCTGTCGACCCGGTGCTCCTGCCCGCCCGGGAGGAGGCCGCGCAAATCAACACCCTGCCCGGCTCCATCCGCACGGCCTACCGCGAGCGCATCCGCTACGCCGAGGACAAGTATGGGGAGGGCAAGCCGGTGCTGCGCCGGCCCAGCGCCCTGGTGTGGCTGCTGCGCTGCCAGGGGCTGCGTGTGGAAAACCTGTACCTGCGGGATTCCATGTGCTGGACGCTCCACCCCGAGGCCAGCGATGAGATCCACATCGAGAACGTGGTCATCGACGACAACCGCCACGTGGCCAACACGGACGGCATCGACCTCTCCGGCTGCCGGGACGTGACCGTGCGGAACTGCTTCATCTCCTGCGCCGACGACGGCCTCTGCGTCAAGAACCCCGTGTACACCCACCGGGAGAGCCGGAACATCGACATCGCGGGCTGCACGGTGCTGACGGTCATGAACGCCTTCAAGATCGGCACGGGCACCCGGCACGACATCCGCCATGTGCGGATCCGGGACTGCGATTTCCGCCTCACGGACATCTGCCCGGGCAGCGTCAGTGGCATCTCGATCGAGAGCTGCGACGGCGCCGTGGTGGAGGACATCTTAGCGCGGGACATCCGCATGGCGGGCATCCAGTGCCCCCTCTACATCCTGCTGAACCGCCGCAATCAGGCCGGCGAGCCCTACGACGAAAGCGTCGGGAGCCTGTACTGGGGCGGGCATGTCCGCCGGGTGACCATTGAAAACGTGACGGCTGAGGGCGCTGACCTGCCCTGCCTTATGACAGGCTATGCCGATGCCACCCGGGCCGGAGCGCCCGTCCGCCGCGCCATCGAGGACATCACCCTGCGGAACCTGCGCCTGCGCTACCGCGAGGCCGGGGAAGTCCTGCGCCTGCCGGAGACCGTGCCCGAGCTGCTGACGGACTATCCCGAGTGCAACGCCCACGGCGACCTGCCCGCCTGCGGCCTCAACATCCGCCACGCCGACCGCGTCACCCTCGATCAGATCAGCGTCAGCCCCCGCTCCTGCAACACCCGCCCTGTCCTCTTCACCGAGGACGTGACCGGGCTCAGGGGCGAGGCGTATCCGGAACCAACATCACCCTCAGCAGAGGTTGCGCCATGACGAACGAAAGCCCCCGCTCCGCTGCCGTCGCCCGCCTGAAGGGCCTGGCCATCCTGATGGTCATTGTGGCGCACAGCCGGGCCTCCCTGCCGGAGGTCAACTGGACGATGAACTACCTGAGCTTCAGCCAGATGGCCGTGCAGCTCTTCTTTGTGCTGTCCGGCTATCTGGTGGAGGGCTCCTGGCAGCGCTGCGCCCCCTCGAAGAAGCGCTTCTACCTGCGGCGCTTTGCGGCCATCGCCCCGGGCTACTGGCTGGTGCTGATCCTGACCGCGCTGATGAACCGGGGCGTCCGCGCCTGGACCGGGGAGGTGCCCGGCCTGACCGACGGCACCACGCCCCTGAACTGGCTGCTGAACTTCACCTTCCTGCACGGCTTCGCGCCGGAGGCCTTCCGCCTCTACGCCTGGGGCGGCTGGTACATCGGCACCACCGCCATCCTCTACGCCCTCCACCCCCTCTTCAGCCGGGGCATGAAGCGCTTCGGGGGCGGCCTGCCCGCGGCGGCGCTGCTGCTGAGCTGGGGCGTGTCCTTCGCCCTGCACGCCGCGGGGGTGGAGCACGTGTGGAACAACAACGGCTTCTGGTACGGCTTCGCTCTGAACCAGCTCTCCTGCTACCTGCTGGGCATCCGCCTGCGGAACAATGGCGGGAAGAGCCTGCACGTCACCGGCACGGGCTGCGCCTTCCTCAGCGTGCTGCTGACGGTGGCCACCGCCTGGCTGATGTTCCTGAGCCCCCAGCCCTGGAAGTACTACGTGATGCCCGGCGTCTTCGGCTACGCGGTGTACTTCATGCTCAGCGGACGGCTGGAGCGGGAGGAAGCGGCGGACACGCGCCTGAGCCGCCTGCTGATGCGTATCGGCGACCTCTCCTACTACATCTTCCTGATCCATCCCTTCATCGTCCGGGTCGCGCCCAAATACCTGCTGATGCTGCCCGCCCTGCAGGGAGCGGATCAGAACCTGCTGCTGTGGATCTTCCTGCCCTTCATGATCGTCTTTTCCTGCCTGCTGGCGATCCCGGTGCGGGCGCTGTGCCGGCAGGGCACCAGGCTGCTGCTGAAGCTCTGCGGCGGCAGTGACTCAAGCCGGAAGGAGGGAGCAAAATGACCGGCTGGCCCCTGAACCGGGAGGGCTTTGTGACCGCCTGGGCGGTGACAGGCCCGGAGGTGACCCCCTTTCACAGCGACAAACGCGACCCCAACCAGCTGCGCTATGAGGCTTCCCTGCGCGCGGAAATCGCCGGGCACGAGCCGGTGGAGGGCGCGGGTGAGGTGCGCATGGACGCCCCCAGCCGCCTCGGCCTGCTCTGGCGGCCCCTGTGCGGGGAGGATGCCGCTTTCGTCAACCTGTCCGACTTCTATTCGCTGATGCAGAAGGTGCGCTTTGACGCCGCCACCCTGCTGATCGCCGACCGGGACAGGGAGGTCAAAGCCGTCATCTGGAGCTGGTGCGCGGCCGATCTGTACCTGAACGGGGTCAGGATTGGCGGCATCCGCCAGCCCATGTACAAGCCCATCCAGCGGCAGGAGCTGACCCTGAGGCTCAGGCCCGGCGCGAATCTGGTGTACCTGGCCTGCGAGACCCTCGGCGTGCGGGACACGCGCTCGGTGGCCGGGCTGCAGCTGAAGGACGCAGAGGGCGTGAAAGCCGCCCTGCCCGACAAAGCGCTCAGCGAACAGGCCTTCGCCGCGGATGCCTTCCTCAGCGGCGCGCGGCTGGAGGCGGATGTCCTGCGCCTGCCCGGCCCGGCCCCGGAGGGCGCCCAGTGGCACTGCCCCCACCCCGAGGCGGACTTTGCCAGGGTGCGCCCGCCCCGGTGGCTGAAGGTCAGCGGAGAGGCCATCCCCCTGCCGGAGGGAGAGGCGCTGATCACCCTGCGCCTGCCCGTGGGCGGGGGTTGGCTGGCGCGCACCTGGGAGGCCGCCTGCCGCGTCCAGCCGGAGTACAGCCCGCCCGGGCTGAGCTTTGAGGAGAACAGGCGCTTTGTGCTGGAGCGCATCGCTGCGGTGGAAACCCTGAGCCGGGGCGAGAAGTTCGGCTTCCCCATCAGCAACATGCTGGCGCGGAAATACCTGGGTGACACCTCAAAGGACGACCGGCGGCTGATGCGGGAGCTGCTGGACCTCATCGAGTCCCGGGTGGACTGCTCCGACTTCCTGATGGCCGGCCTGCTGCGCTATCTGCACTGCTATCCCGTCAGCCCGGAGGAGGGGAAGCGAATCCGGGAGGTCATGCTGAACTGGCGCTACTGGATGGATCAGGACGGCTTTGACGGCATGTGCTTCTGGAGCGAAAACCACTGCCTGATGTTCTACTCCGCCGCCATGCTGGCCGGGGAGAGATACCCGGAGGAGACCTTCACCCGGGCCGGGATGAAGGGCAGGGAGCTGAGCGCCTGGGGCCGGAGCAAGGTGCTGGACTGGCTGGACGACGTGGAGCGCTGGGGCTTTGAGGAGTTCCTGTCCGGGGTGTACATGTGCGTCACCTTTGCCGCGCTGATCAATGTGGTGGACTTCGCTGAGCCGGAGATTTCGGCGCGCGCCGGGAAAATCACCGACCGGCTGCTGGAGAACATCGCCCTGCACACCTTCAGGGGCGGCCTGATCGCGCCCCAGGGACGGGTCTACCGGGGCGTGCTCTATCCCTTCGCGGCCGGCGCGATGGCGCTGATGAACCTGGCCGATCCCGCCCAGCCCTACGCCTTCGGGGAGGGCTGGCTGGGCTTCTGGGCCGCCTCGGGCTACCGCCTGCCGGACAGCCTCAAAGGGCTGATGGCTTCCCCCGCCTCCACGAGCTATGTGACCGGCAACGCGAGGATTGTGCTGGAAAAGCGGGAGGACTGGTGCCTCACCAGCGTCCAGAGCCCCCGGGAGCCCTTTGAGCGCTGGCCCAACGAGAGCTTGCGCCCCGACGCCGATCCCGCCACCCACGCCTTTGTGAAGGGCTATAACGAGTGCTTCCACGGCACCACCTGCTTCCAGCCCGGGGTCTCGGGCTACCAGCAGCACCTGTGGTACGCGGCCCTGGACGGCGCGGCGATCCTCTTTGCGAATCATCCCGGCTCCGCCTCGGAGGGCGGGGACATGCGCCCCGGCTACTGGCACGGCAATGGCGTCCTGCCCGCGCTGAAGCAGGAGGGCAGCGTCCTGGGCCTGATCTACCGCATACCCGAGGATCAGCCCCTGCACTACATCCACCTGTACTTCCCCGCCTGCCGCTTTGACGAGACCCGGGAGGAGGAGGGCTGGCTCTTCGCCCGGAAGGGCCAGGGCTACGCGGCCTTCTGGGCCAGCCGTCCCATGGAGGACTGGCCGGGCGAAACCGGCTGCGAAAAGCGCCTCTGGGGCAGCGAGACCGCCGCCCTCTGCGTCTGCGCCGGCCGCGAGCAGGAAAACTTCGAGGCCTTCATCCGATCCTGCAAAGCCATGAACCCCGCCTACAGCCCCGCCGAAGCCACCCTGACCGCCAAAGACTTCAGCCTGACCTGGGTTCAGGGCGAGGACAAAACCCAGTTCCTGTGAAGCCCAGTCCAAACCTGAGCATGAACCATTCCCAGTACAATCAGCAAGCCCCCGAAAAGAAAAAGGAGAAAGCCTTTTGGAAGAGGAAAGGGGGTTTGGGGGACGTCTATTGCCGCGTGTCGCCAGTGGCGACCTTCAGAGCGGCATTGGACGTTGGGTGGGGAAACCTTTTCCTCCTGGAAAAGGTTTCCCCTTCCCCCCAAAAAAACATAAGGAGGAAAAAACCATGAAGGCACATGTGGCGAAGCATGAGGAGCAGAGGGTGAACGAGCTGGGCGGCGGGGTGACGCGGCGGGTGCTGGCGCACAACGGAGAGCTGATGGCGGTAGAGGTTGCGTTTGAGGCGGGGGCGGAGGGCGCGGCGCACACGCATCCGCACACGCAGTGCAGCTATGTGCTGTCGGGGCGGTTCAGCTACACGGTGGAGGGGGAAGCGGTAGAGCTGAACCCGGGCGACTCGATTGTGGTGGACAGCGGCGCGGTACACGGCACGGTGTGCCTGGAGAAGGGCGTGCTGCTGGACATCTTCACGCCCAGAAGGGAAGATTTTCTGGGGTAAGGGGGCACAGGTCTGCCCGAAAGCAAAAAGGGTTCCGCCGAAGAGCGGAAACCCTTTTTGCTTTCGTTCCGTTACACCGCGCCCTGCGCCATCATGGCGTCGGCCACCTTGAGGAAGCCGGCAATGTTCGCGCCGGAGACATAGTCGCCGGGGGTGGCGTACTCGCTGGCGGCCTCGTCGATCTTGGAGAAGATGCCCAGCATAATGCCCTTCAGGCGCTGGTCCACCTCGTCAAAGGTCCAGGACAGGCGCTGGGAGTTCTGGCTCATTTCGAGGGCGGACACGGCCACGCCGCCGGCATTGGCGGCCTTGGCGGGAGCAAAGAGCACGCCCGCCTGCTGGAAGGCCGCAGTGGCCTCGAGGGTGGAAGGCATGTTCGCGCCTTCGCCCACGGCCTTCACACCATTCTTGATGAGGGTCTTCGCGGAGGCCTCATTGATCTCGTTCTGGGTGGCGCAGGGCAGGGCGATATCGCAGGGAATGGTCCAGATGCCGCTGCAGCCCTCGGTGTAAACCGCGCCGGGCACGCGCTCGGCATACTCGCGGATGCGCTTGCGCTCCACTTCCTTGATCTGCTTGATGACGTCCAGCTTGATGCCGTCCTTGTCGTAGACATAGCCGTTGGAGTCGCTCATGGCCACGACCTTGCCGCCCATCTCGGTGATCTTCTGGTTGGCGTAGATGGCCACGTTGCCGCTGCCGGAGACGACGACCGTCTTGCCCTCGGGGGACTGGCCGTTAGCCCTGAGCATGGCTTCCACCAGGTAGCACAGGCCGAAGCCGGTGGCCTCCTTGCGGGCCAGGGAGCCGCCCCAGGTCAGGCCCTTGCCGGTCAGCACGCCCTCGTACAGGCCGGTGATGCGCTTGTACTGGCCGTACAGGTAGCCGATCTCGCGGCCGCCCACGCCGATGTCGCCGGCGGGCACGTCGGTGTCCTGGCCGATGTGGCGGAAGAGCTCGGTCATGAAGCTCTGGCAGAAGCGCATGATTTCATTGTTGCTCTTGCCCTTGGGGTCGAAGTCGGAGCCGCCCTTGCCGCCGCCGATGGGCAGGCCGGTCAGGCTGTTTTTGAGCACCTGCTCCAGACCCAGGAACTTGATGATGGACAGGTTGACCGAGGGATGCAGGCGCAGACCGCCCTTGTAGGGGCCGATGGCCGAGTTGAACTGCACCCGGTAGCCGCGGTTGACCCGCACCTTGCCCTGGTCGTCGATCCACGGCACGCGGAAGAGCACCACGCGCTCCGGCTCCACATAGCGGTCCAGCAGGCCCGCGTCCTCATACTCGGGATGCCGGTCGATCACCGGCTTCAGGGTGGTCAGGATCTCGGTCGCCGCCTGGATAAACTCCGGCTGATCCGCATTGCGCTGCTTCAGGCCCTCCAGCACTTTCTGTGCATAATCACTCATGGTCACCGCTCCTTTGCGTCAGTTTGCGCGCTCCGCGAAGGGCGCGCTTCCGTATTCATCGCCTATTGTAGCAAAAAGATGCAGGATTTCAAGACGAATCCTGCATATTGCTCTGTTTTTTGTGTGTATTTTGGGCGGCGGTGACGCTGGCCGGGGGTCTTGCTGCGCATTACAGAAAAAGAAAAAAGAGAAAAGGGACGCCGGCAGGTAGTTTTTCGACTGAAGACCTTGCTTCCTTGTTGGTCGATCTCAAGGGAATAGTAAAGTCATAGCGCTTCGATACAGACCTGCTGTCAAGTGATCCCGATATCAATTACGAACATAAGGTCGCTTGGAATCTTCTTTGTTCCCGGAGATAACCAGCAGATGTGAGCAGATCACTGTTACCGATAAATGAAAGCACTGGAGTAATGTATAGACTATGAAACAAGGTGATAGAATGAGCGACAGCCAGCATCCTGAGCTGCCAACTTCACAAGAATGCACGGTTACTGATGCGCAAAAGGATCATCTGACTTTGATTCAAGAACCAATCAGCCGTCTATCGACATCAGCAGCCTACCCCTTTCCCCCTCCCTGTCAATCAAAATGGAGCATCGGCGGCGCAGGGTGACGAACAGCCCGCCCGCGTGGAATAAAGACCCTCCTGCGGTGACAAGCGGCCGCTCTCCCATGACGAAATACAGCTTCCATTTGCGCATTTTGTATAGGAATTTGACCATGTATGTGATCCGCCATATACCGCGCAGCGCAAGGCAGGACGGGCTTTTCCACATAAAAGAGGGACGCCGGCCGGCATGGTCAGCGTCCCCCGGGAATACAGGTTTTCGTTTGTGCGGTCAGCCTCAGGCAGCCGGAGCTTCTTCCTCAGCGGGAACTTCTTCCTCAGCGGGAGCTTCTTCCTCGGCAGGAGCCTCCTCCTCAGCCGGAGCCTCTTCCTCAGCGGGAGCTTCCTCCTCAGCCGGGGCCTCCTCCTCAGCCGGAGCTTCTTCCTCAGCGGGAGCTTCCTCCTCAGCGGGAGCTTCCTCAGCCGGGGCGTTCGCAATCTCGTAGAAGAGCTGGGCCAGCTGGCCGCGGGTCAGGGTGTTCTCGGTGTCCACCTCGCCAACGTCCACGCCGATGGTCTTGAGGAGGTCGGCGAAGAAGCCCTCGTTCAGGGGCGCGGTCAGGTCCTGGTCAGAGGGCAGCAGGCCGATGGAGGACAGGGCGGCTAAGGCTTCCTCAGCCGCATGGGGCGTGCCGCCCATCATCACGTACAGGCCGGCCAGCAGGTCGCCCACGGTGGCGGGCTCGTCCACACGGAAGCTCTCCTCGCTGGCAGCCATCAGGTCGCTGTTCAGAACAAACTGCACGGCGGCATAGTATTCGCTGTCCTCGGGCACGTCGGTCAGGGCCACGGGCTCGGCGGCGGTTTCCTCGGCGGGAGCGCCCTCCTCAGCGGGGGCTTCCTCCTCTTCGCGGAAGGCCCAGCACAGGAGCTCGGCCAGCTCGCCGCGGGTCATGACCTTCTCGGGCTCGGTCACGCCCAGGTTAGCGCCGAAAGCGCCTAAGAAGAGCTCGCCGGTGAAGCCCTCGGTCAGGGGCGCGGCGATGTCCTGATCGGCAGGCACCAGGCCGTAGCCGGCCAGCCAGGCAGCGGCGTCCGCGGGGGCATGGGCAGGGCCGCCCACGCCGCAGTAGATGCCGGCCAGCAGGTCGCCCACGGAAGCGGGCTCATCCACGCCGAAGACATCCTCGCCCAGGGCGTCCATCAGGCCGCTCTCATAGGCGTAACGCACCACATCGTAATACTCGCTGTCCTCCGCCAGGTCGGTGAAGACCACCTGGGAGGCGTCCTTGGCATTAAAGGGGTTCAGGATCACGTCGTAGAGGTCGGCGTTGGCGTTGACAGCCGCGGCGGAACCGGCGGTCATCTTCACGCCGTCCGTGACCATCTTCTCATAGATGTCCGCGAATTCGGCCATCCGCTCGGGGGTGACCGCCTTGACCTCGCGCATCTTCTCTAAGGTCTCCTCCTGGCTCTCGCCCTCCAGGTAGCCCAGCATGGCGCTGAAGCCGCCGTTCAGCTCACCGGTGGGGGTGGCCAGGGAGGCGTAGGAGGAGAGGATATAGCCGTCCAGGGTCTCCTGGTCGATGGTCAGGCCGCGCAGGAATTCCGGCAGGCCGGCGTACACCTCAAAGGTCTCCCGGACGTTGGGGTCGCGGTAGGCCAGCAGGTACAGGCCATCGTCGGTGGACACACCGGCCACGGGGGTGTACACGCCATAGCGGTCGCGCAGCTGGGGAACCAGGCAGAGATCCTCCACAAGGGCGGAGACCACGCTCAGCCCGCCGTCCGTTTTCTCCAGTCCCAGCGTCTCACAGTCGGCGTAGGCGACGTTGATCTGCACGTTCACGTCCCCGATGAGGCCTTCGCGGGCGGCGGGCACGGGCAGGTCATAGGTCTGGGGCTCGACGGGCACGGTGTCCAGCCTGGCCATGAAGGCGTCCGCCAGCGGGCGGTTGACGGCGGCGCTGTTTTCGCTGCCCACAAAGCCCTCCACGGCGCCGCTGTTGTTGTGGAAGTACTGCTGCACCCGCTGCAGGGCGGCCACCGCGGTCTCAGGCTCGGTCTGCAGGAGCTGCTCGGCCTGCTCTAAGAAGGCGTAGTACTCCAGGTAGTTGATGTAGCTGTGGTAGCGCCACATGGGGTTGGCCACGGCCATGGAGCGGATCAGAACAACGTTGTGGAAATCGCTGTTGATGGAGGCGCGCAGGGAGGCCTTCAGCGCCTGCACCCGCTCCAGCAGGCGGGCGGTGTCGGTAAAGTCGGTCTCGAAGAGCAGCTCGTACACCAGGTCGTAGCCCATGGCCAGGTCGTCATCCAGGGCGATCCAGCTGGCGCGCAGCCAGGGGCGGTAGTCCTCCCGCTTGCCAAGCAGGGACTGGCGGATCTCGCTGCTGTAGAGATAGCGGTTCTTCAGCAGGCCGATCTCGTCATGGCTGTGGCTGGCGGTGTCCATGTCGCCCAAGAGCTGGGTGAAGAGCTTGAACCAGTGGATGTCCTCCTGGGGCAGGCCGGAGGCGTCCAGGAAGATGGAGGCGCGGCCCACGCCCTCCACGCCGGCGGTCACGTCCACGCGGCGGATGTTGTCGCCGCCCAGGTACTCGTTCACGGGATAGATGATGATCTCCTCGGGCAGGGAGGCCACGTCCACGGCCTGCAGGGAGGCCACCAGGGCGGAGGTGTCTTCCTCGGGCTCGACCGCGTTGGTCCGGTCGATGATGGCCTGCTTTTCCTCCTCGGTCATGGAGGCCTTCACTTCCGCCAGGTGCGCGGCGAGAGCGGCGTCGGCCTCTTCCTTGGCGCCGGGGTTGGGATAGGTGGCGGCTAAGGCGGTGGTCTGGCTGCCGATCAGCCACTTGCTGATGGCGGCGGTGTACAGGCCCTGCTGGTTCCACTCGTCGATGGAGCCCATGCCGTCCACATAGTCCAGGTAGCCGAAGGGATCGCCGGTGGCGGCGTAATAGTCGGCAAAGCTGCTGATGGCGCTCACGCCCACGTTGGTGCCGTCCGCGGCCAGGCGGATGGACAGGGCCAGATTGGCCATCACGGCGTCCACCATGGCCTGGTCAAAGCCCGTCTCCACGATCTCCGAAAGGGTGGCGTCCACCGTGGCCTTGAACACCGCGTCGTCCTCAGCGTTGATGTTGTAGGCGTAGAAGACGATGGCGGAATCCGGCGAGTCGATGTCGATATACACGCCGAACTGGCCGGAGGGCAGCGCCTTCTTGAGGTTCAGATTCAGAGGGGAGGAAGCGTAGGCGAGCACGTCCGTCAGGGTGTTCATCAGGTTCTCTTCCTGCGGATCGTTCTGCAGGCCGGGGCAGACGAAGATGTAGTAGATCATCGCCTGGTTGTCCGTGCTGCTGCCCGCCTCGGTGGGATAGGCGAAGCGCGCCTCCACGGGGGTGGTGAGGGGCTCGTAGCCCGCGTCCTCAAACACGAACTCCGCCTTCTCATAGGGGGCGAAGGCCTCGTCCAGCAGCTGCAGGAAGGCCGTGTAGTCCTCAAACTGGCCGTAGAGATAGGCAATGCAGTTGGAGGGATGATAGTACTTCTCGTGGTAGGCCTTCAGCTCCTCCCAGGTCATGTCCGGGATGGCCGAGGGCGCGCCGCCGAACTCGTTGCCGATCATCGAGCCGGGGAAGGCGAGCTTCTTGGCGTTGAAGCTGGCTTCGCTGTACAGGGTGTTGGCGCCCAGCATCTCGGAGTAGACCGTGCCCTCGATGGTCAGGTCGTCATCCATGGAAGCCATGCGGTAGCGCCAGGCTTCCTCCAGGAAGATGCTCTCGTCCCTCAGCAGCATGGGATGCAGGCAGCTGTCGGTATAGAGATCCGCGTACTTCAGCAGCTGCTTTTCGGACAGGGAGGCCACCGGGTAGGTGGTGAAGGTGTAGGACGTGGAGGCGTTCATGTAGGTGTTGTAGGTCTGATTCGTCAGGTTGAACCAGAGCGCCTTGGAGGGATATTTGTCCGAGCCGTCCAGCGTGCCATGCTCGAAGACGTGGGGCAGGCCGGTCTCGTCGATGGCCTGGGTGAGGAAGGTCAGGTCAAAGGTGCGGTTGGTGTCGCTGTTGGCGAGGTACATCAGCTTCGCACCGGTCTTCTGATGCTCAAAGAGCACCGCGGTGCCGCCCAGCAAGGAGGCGTCACGGATCGCCACGGCCTCGAAGCCGTGCACCACATCGCCCACCTGGGGCAGACCGGCGGCCTCCTCGGCGGCGGTCAGGGAAGCGGAGCCCAGCAGCAGGCTCAGCGCCAGCAGGATACCGATGATCCTTCTCATGAAAAAGAGTCCTCCTTTGTATATGATACCTGTATGGTCATCCGGATCTCTGATCCGCGGTGAATCGGGTGTCTCTGGTTTTCACGGCCTCACGCCGCGCCTCGGCCTACTGACCGGCGGCCTTTTCCGCCCGGTGCTTCAGCCCGTTTTCCCGGGCGAACCGCAGAGCCAGGCTGTCTTTAGGCGCCCATATGGTCAGCGCATCGCCGCAGTCCTCAAAGGCAGTGGCATCGATGTGTTCAAGGCTGGCGGGCAGGTGAAGCTCCTTCAGGCTCCCGCAGCGGAAAAAGGTGTAGGGGGCGATGGCGTCGATGCCTTCGGGAAGCGTCAGCGCGGTCAGTGCGCTGTAGCTGAAGGCCGACTCGCCGATTTCGGTGACGGTGGCGGGAAGGTCGAGCCGGGTCAGGGAGCCGGTGCGGTGGAAGGCGCTGCTGCCCAGCTTTTCAAGCCCCTCCGGCAGCGTGATCTCCGAGAGCGCGGAGCAGCACTGAAAGGCGTTGTCCGCGATGATCCGGACGCTGTCCGGTAGGGAAATCTTCCGGAGGACGGTGTTGAAGGTGAAGCAGTCCGCGCCGATGATCTGCACGCCCGGCGGAACTGTCTCCTCGGCACGGCCGTAGGGGGCGAAGATCAGCCGCTGATCCCTTATGTCCGTCAGGAAACCGCCCTCAGCGCGGAGAGCGGGGTTGCCGTCGTCCACCGTCAGGCTTTGCAGCGCTTCACAGCCGGAAAAGGGATTGACGGGAACCTCTGTCAGCTTCGCTCCCACGGTGACCGCGGCCAGACTCTTGCAGTTGTTGAAGGCGTAGCTGCCCAGGCTTTTCAGCCCATCCGGCAGATGGAGCTCCGTGATGCGGATCTGCTGAAAGGCCAGGCTTCCGATCTCCTTCAGGCTTTTCGGCAGCTGAAGGGAGGTCAGGCCGGTCAGGGAAAAAGCCTGCGAGCCGATGCTCCGGAGGGTGGAGGGCAGGGAAACCTCCGTCAGGGCGCGGCACTGCATGAAGGCGCTGTTTCCGACGGTGGTCACGCCTTTGCTCAGGGTCACCCGGGTGATCTCCCCGGCCAGGTGATGCCATGGCCGTTCCGTGACGCTGCCCCAATTGTCCATCGGCCCGCTGCCGCTGATGTGCAGCGTCCCGTTTGAGAAGGTCCAGGTCAGCTTTCTTCCGCAGGCGCTTTCCGCCGCCCGGACAGAACCGCAGGGGAGCAGAAGGCACAGGGCGAGGATGAAGGCGGTCAGACGGTGCTTCCTCATTAATCCTCCTGAATCAAGGGCATCATCACAGCCGGTTGAGCGTCCACTCCGCCAGGCGCAGCACATCCCGCGCCCCGCTGAAGGTCAGCCTGGCCACGGCCTCCCGGTAGGGGGAGAGCAGCACCCGCCGCACCTGGGTGGGGTCGGCCCGGGGCTCGCCGCGCTCAAAGCGGCAGTAGAAGTAGGTCACCTCTTTGCTGCCGCCCATGGGCAGGGGGTAGCGCTCGATGAGCGGCCGCAGGGGAAGCACCTCGGCCCGGAGCCCGGTCTCCTCCCGGATCTCCCGCAGGGCGGTCTGGGTGAGGGTCTCGCCGGGCTCCACATGCCCCTTGGGCAGCCCAATGTGCCCGTCCTTCTCCTCCACCAGCACATACAGGCGGCGGCCCTCCCGCTCGGTAAAAAGCACTCCGCCCGCCGACTGCTCCACCATCAGGCCGCCTCCCTTCCAGCTTTTTTTCAGTAACCGCTCAAGTAATCTACAGGATGCGATGCGAAGGGGTGCAGGGGGCGCGCAGTTCCGCGTGTCGCCAGTGGCGACCTTCAGAGCGGAACGAGCGTTGGATAGGCAAAGCCCCCTGCTCGCGTCCGCAGACGCGAAACCCCCTGCCAAAAGCGAGAACGATCAATGTTCAAAGCGGCAAAGGCTGAAAGCCCTCACTTCATGATGCCATCCACCAGCTCAATGGCCCGATGCAGCCTCTCGTTATAATCCCCGCTGACAATGGCCAGCTTGTCCCCGAAGCCGAACTCCCGGTACATATCGATCAGCCGGCAGTCCAGCGCCTCCCGCCGCTCCTGGTCGCCGTTGAGCCGCTGGCCGTCGGCAACCCAGCGCACGTCGGGCTTCAGGTAAATCAGGATGTCATACTTGTCCGGCGCCACGAAGGCCTCCACCATCGGGTTGCGGTGGCCCATGTACAGCTCGCTGTAATAGTTGGTCACCACGGCGTCCGTGTCAAAGAAGCAGACCTTGTTGGCGGTTCGCAGGGCCTGGTAGTCCTGCTCCGCCTGAAGGTAGGCCATGCGGGAGAAGTCCTCGTCGGTGTAGATGCTCTCATCCCCGCCCAGGAACTGCTCGGCGTAGTAGCGGCCCACCTCCTCGGACCAGGAGGTGTTGTACAGCTTGGCCAGGCACTTGGTCAGGGTGGTCTTGCCGCAGCTCTCCGTGCCCGCGATCAGCACCTTGCGGGCGAAGAAGGGGCGGGCCGGGCCGAGGATGTAGTGCCAGTTGCCCAGGATGTCGGCGCGGATGTCCGTGGCCGAGATGGGATAGCGGCTGCGGGTGGGATCGAAGAGCTGGATGGCGCTCCCGGGGAAGTAGGCCTTCAGGGTCGCGTCATAGTCCTGATCCCCCACAAAGAAGGCGTCGATGCCCTCGGGCACCACCTCGCGCATGCGCTCAGCCCATTGGGGCCAGCCGTCGGGGTACTCGGGGATGTCGCTCTCGTCCAGCACCCGCACCTCGATGTGCGCCATGTCCTGCACCTGCTGGGAGAACCACTGCTTGCGCAGCTGATAGGTCACGGTCTTCATCCCGGCCTCCCGGCAGATCTTCTCCGTCTGGGCCGCGTTGTCCGAGATGACCACAATCAGCTTCTCACAGCGGGTAGAAGCCTCGATGATCTGGTAGAGGTGGCCGCGGTGGGGCGGCAGGAAGCGCCCGAAATAGACACCGGTCTGAAACATGCTGAAGCCCTCCCTCAGCGCGGATCCTCCGCGAAAAACTGCTGACCTTTATTCTCCGTCTGCCGCCGGATTTCCTGCCGTCTCCCCCGGATCCCGCAGGAGAATCCAGTCCGAGAACGCCTCGTAGGTCACCCCGCCCAGGCGCACCCGGGCCCGGAGGCGGTAGCGCCCCGCCGGGGCCTGCCCGCCCTCCGCGTTTTGACCTGTCCAGGCCACCGTGGTGCCCTCGGGCCAGAGATGCTCGGGCCGGGTGGGCTCGGCGGACAGGAGGCGGCAGACCATTTGCCCTTCCTCATCCTCCACAGTCAGGGTGATTTCACAGGGCACGCTGTGCTGAACGATCAGGTTCAGCTCTTCGCCCTCCGCCGGGCAGAAGGCCTCGCCCGAAGGCACCACGGCCAGCTCGGGGTCGCCCGAGGCCGGCTGCACGCAGACCACCGCCGAGCCCGCCACGGCCAGGGCGCCTCCCTGGCTGGTGAGCACCTGCAGCAGCACGTAGCCCTCCCCGGCCGCCGGGCTGATGACCAGCTGCCGCGCCCGGAAGCCCGGCTCCAGCCAGCCCGGGGCCGCGCCGAAGGCCGAGAGGTTGGCCTCATCGTCCCAGATCAGGGGCGCGGAGGCGAAATCCCAGCGGCCGTTCTGCTCATAGACCAGCTGATAGGCCACCCGCACCCGCTGGGTCACCGTAAAGCTGAAGCTGATTTCCGAGCCGGGGGTCACCGCGCCGGTTTCAAAGGCCAGCTGGCGCAGGGCCGGACCGGGGTTTTCCGCTTCTGTGTCGTAGGTCAGCAGGGGGAAGTCGTCCTCCTCGGGGTAAAACTGCACCGTGGACGCGCCGTGATTGGCCCGGAGATAGCGCTTCAGCTCGCTCATGGTGACGGCTCCGTCCCGGTCAGCGTCCGCCGCGTGGCCGCCCGGCGCGCCCAGGGCCAGGGTCAGCGCCCCGGAGAAGTAGCCCTCGCCGGTCACCTGGCTTCCGTCCGCGGTCAGCCCGCGCCAGAACCAGCTGTCCTCCTGGCCGCCGGAGGAGCAGATCACCTTGTAGCTGTCCCCCGCGAAGAGGTTCTCAAAGGGCCCGTACACGCCCTTGCCGATCATTGCGCCGGAGCGGCAGGCGTCCAGGATCAGCACCTTGGTGCCCCTGATCTGGTCAAAAATCTCCTTCAGGCCCGCGGCGGTCACGCCCTCCTCGTTCTCCCCGTCGGAGAGGAGGAGCGTCATGCCCTCAGCGGGATCGTAGGGGCTCCAGATGCCGTGGGTGCAGAGGTAGAAGCAGCTGACGTCCCCCTCCTCGGCTCCGTCAAAGGCCTCCAGGATCAGGTCGGCCAGAGCGTCCACACCCGAGAGGCCGTCCGGGCAGGTCAGCACCTCTTCGATGCCCTCCGAGAGCGCCGCCGCCACCTCGCTGACCCCCATGGCCGCCGAGGGCGTGGTCTCCTGCTGGCTGACGAAGCGGTCGCAGCCCACCAGCAGCGCGCGCCCCACCGCCTGGGCCGGGCAGGGGAGCCAGGGCAGCGACAGCAGCAGAAGCAGCAGCGAAAGCCGCAGTCCCCGCTTCAGCACAGCCAGGCACCCCCTCCCCCGAACACAAGATGCGACCAGTATACACCCGGGAGGGAGGATGGTCAATACAGCCTCACTCCTCCGCGTAAACCACGGTCAGTTTTGTGCCGCTGAAAGCGCCGAACCCCACCGTGCAGCCCGCGGGAATCACCACGGTGCCGTCCAGGTTGGAGCAGTCCAGGAAAGCGCGGATGCCGATGGACTTCACGGTGGAGGGAATGATCAGGTCGCCGGTCAGGCCGGTGCAGCCCTTGAACGCGGCGCCGCCGATGGACTCCAGGCCCTCATTCAGCACCAGGCTGGAGATGCCGGTCTGACGCGAGAAGGCGCTCTCGCCGATGGACCTGATGGAAGAAGGCAGGGCCAGCTCGCCCTTCATGGTGTTGTAGCGGTAGGGCTGACGCGAGATCACCATGAAGGCGCAGGCGGACTCCCCGATCACCCGCAGCGGATGGTTGTTCAGCATGGGCGCAAAGGCCGTGCTGCCGGTGGTGTTGGCGGTGATGGCCAGCTCCCCGTCCAGCAGTTTGTAGGTGATGCCGTTCAGGATCAGCGGCCAGGTCTCGGTGACGGCGTCGCCTGTGAGGTTGGTGCCCGCGAAGGCCTTCGGGCCGATGCTGCAGCCCTGGGGCACCACCAGTTTGCCGTTCAGGCCGGTGCAGCCCATGAACGCGCCGTCGCCGATGGAGGTGACCGTATCCGGGATGATCAGGTCGCCGGTGAGGCCCGTGCAGTCGGCAAAGGCGTAATTGCCGATCTCGGTCAGTCCCTCCGGCAGCACAAGGGTGCCGGTGAGGCCCACGCTGGCGTCAAAGGCGAAGTTCCCGATGCGCTTCAGCGTGGAGGGCAGCGCCAGCTGCTGACCCGCGGCAAACTTGCAGTGCGCGAAGGCAAAGGGCCCGATGACTTCCAGCTGGGAAGGCAGGCTGATGAGCTGCTGGAATTCCGCGTGGTTGGACTTGCTGCCGGAGGTGCGGGTGTCGAAGGCGCTCTCCTCGATGGCCTTTACGGGCTGGCCGTTCACGCTGTCCCGGAAGGGGCCGCGCACGGGCCGCCAGGTCTCATACTGATTGACGGAGTTGCTGCCATACTTGTCCCGGAGAACCGCCATCACCCCGTCGCCGTTCAGGCCGTACACGATGTCGTCCAGCTCCACCGGCAGCTCGTAGACCGGCTCCGGCTCCACCAGGTCGTGCCAGCCGATGTTCTGGGTGTCCTGCTCCCCGGTCTCCAGGTCGCTCACCACCACAAACACGGTGAAATGCCCGGCATAGCCCGGGGTCGCGGCCACGTCCTCCTCGTCGGAATAGAAGTAGTTGACCGGGTTGGACTGCGCGTCATAAATGTTGTAGGCGATGCGCACCCGCCCGCTGCCGCCGGTGATCTCCGGCCTGTGCAGGTAGATGGACTGCCGGTTTTCGCTGAGGCTGAAGCGCACCCGGCCCACCTGCAGGGGCTCGTAGTCCGGGGTGCCCTCCGGCCCCAGCAGCTCCGTCCAGCCGATGTCGTTGATGACCTGCTCGCCCGTGGCCGTGTCCGTCACCACCACAAAGACATTGAACAGGCCTTTGTACCCCGGCGTGGCGGCCACCCGCTCCTCCAGGGAGTAGAAGTAGTTGACCGGATTGGACTGCGCGTCGTAGATATTGTAGGCGATGGTGTAATCCTCCGCCCCGGTGACGGAGGGCCTGTCCAGGTAGATGGACCGCCGGTCCGGGCTGATCTCAAAGGCGCCCAATTGCACCTGCAGGCCCTTGTATTCCTCCTCGATCTCCGCCATCAGCGCGTCTAAGGAGAGAACGCTCTCCGCCAGCGCGCCCGTCAGCAGCAGGCAGAGGATCAGCAGCAGCGCGGTGATTCGCTTCATCATGTCACAGCCTTCTTTCTCTGTCGGTACGGGTTGGGATTATGCATCATGCTGCCCCCATCATACCACAGCCGGCCGCCGATGTAAACCGGGAGAAAGCCGCGAACAGGGCAATCGCTTGCAAACCTATGTTGAGGGTGACAAAAGGGCGCTTCCAACCTTAGAGCCACGACTGGTTGTGGTGATTTCCGCTGTCTTCTACAACCAGTCGTGGCTTGGTTCAGGAAAGCGCCCTTTTGACATCCGAATCAACCTATGGATAAGATCCGGTGAGAAGGACAGCCCTGTTTCCGTGTCTGCGCCGCATAGGTGGTAAGGGTGACAAAAGGGCGCTTTCAACCTTAGAGCCACGACTGGTTGTGGTGATTTCCGCTGTCTTCCACAACCAGTCGTGGCTCAGTTCATGAAAGCGGCCTTTTGACATCCGAATCATAGGTATGATCCCGCTGCAAAAACCCGATCCATACCTGCCCCAAAAAGGTTAAAAGTCTTTTGAAGAAGGGATGGGGGGTCCGGGGGAAGGGGAGGAACTTTTCTTCAGAAAAGTTCCTCCCCTTCCCCCGGAATCCGTCATCAATCGCCCGTATTCCGTTTGACTTTTGGCCGCTGACGCGATAGAATGAGGCTGTGAGGCGGAGACGCTTTTCAATCTTGAACAAGGAATGTGATGAATCATGCTGACTTACCCCATGCATGTGGCGGGCCTGAAACGGGATCTGCCCCTCTGCCGGGTCAATGACGAGCTGTACATCGGCGCTTTTGTGATCTTCGGCGACTGCGAGCTGACCATCGCCTGCGCCCGGGAATTGCTCAAGCGCGCCCCGGAATACGATTACATGATCACCGCGGAGTCGAAGGGCATCCCGCTGGTGTACGAGATGGCGCGCCAGCACGGCGACAAAAAGTGGCTGCTGGCCCGCAAGGGTGTGAAGGTCTACATGAACAATGTGCTGGAGGTGGAGGTGCAGTCCATCACCACCGCCGCCCGCCAGCGCCTGTTCATCGACGGCGACGACGCCGCCCTGATGAAGGGCAGGCGCATCCTGGTGGTGGACGACGTGATCTCCACCGGCGAATCCCTCCGCGCCCTGGAAACCTTAGTGGAAAAGGCTGGCGGCACCGTGGCGGGCAAGATGGCCATCCTCGCCGAGGGCGAAGCCCAGGACCGCCCTGATCTGATTTATCTGGAGAAACTGCCGGTGTTCAACGCCAAGGGCGAGATCATCGGGTGAGGATATAGAAAAACGGGGAAAGCACTGCCGTCTCCCTAATGCGACGGCTGCTTTCCCCGGTTTTTCTTTGCCATGCTTCCGCGCTTTGTCATCCCAGCCGCTTCAGATAGAAGTACTCAGAATAGCCGTCCCCGGCGTTTTCATAATGCCCGACGCATTCATAGCCCAGGGCTTCGTAGAATTCCCTGCCCTGCCAGTCAAAGGTGTCCAGGCGGATCGTGTTGACGCCCAGGCCGGCGGCGCGCTTCTCCATCTCGGCCATCAGCCGCGCGCCGACGCCCTGCCGCCGGTAGGCCTCGTCCACAAAAACCGTGGAAACGTACAGGATCCTGAAGGCCGTGACGCAGGCGTCCAGCCCGGCGATCAGCCGGCCGCCCTCCTCCGCGCCAATCCGGATGCAGCCTTCCAGCTGAAAGGGGTCGCGGCTTTCGTCAAATTCGCTCAGCCGCCCCTCGATGTCGGCGCACTGGTCTTCCGTCAGATCAATGATGGTCATGCGATGATTCCTTTCTGCGTCATACTGCTCTCAACTTGAATTGCTCAATCCATATTTCCAAGGGATTTCGCGCCTGCGGGGGTTATCACCCATTTCCGCCTGTATTAACACTGATTCGGATGTCAAAAGGGCGCTTTCCTGAACCAAGCCACGACTGGTTGTGGAAGACAGCGGAAATCACCACAACCAGTCGTGGCTCTAAGGTTGGAAGCGCCCTTTTGTCACCCTCAACAACACTTTCCGTTAAGAATAGTATCCAGCCTCCGCCGGAAGTCCTCCGGCACCAGCGCCCCCGTTTCATCCAAGGTGACGCGCATGGCTTCCACGGCGGTGGGGCCGGCGTCGTCAAAGAAGCTGAGCGACCCCGGCAGATGCTCCGTGAAAACCATGTTTTCCAGGGTGTAGACCGGATCGCTGTCGAAGGCTCTGGCCAGCCGGACCGCCTCGCGCAGGTCGGCCTCCATGGCTTCCGCCTGGCCGTCCAGATGGCGCAGGAGCGCCAGGAGCAGGTGCAGGAGGCTGATGAGCTTGTCCGGGAAGGCGCGCTTCCCCGGGTCTTCCTTCGCCCGCCGCAGGTGCTCAATGCCCCATTCCGCCGCCCGGATGCCCCGGGCATAATTTCCCGTGTGCATGGCGTAGCGGATCTGCCCCGCCATGACGGTGACGAAACTGCTGAGCTGGCTGATATAGGCCTTCTCCGTGTACTCGATGCCTTCCTCCGGCTTTTTTACGTCCTGAATCAACATCAGCCCGATGACCGCATCGTTGATGCCGCCGGGGTTGTTCTTCCGGTACTCCTCCACAGCCTTTTTTGTAGTCCTTCAGCTCGGAGTAGCAGCCCGCGATCTCGTTCCGGAGGACGGTCTCGCTGATCTCCGGATCCCTGTTCTGGGAGATCAGCGCGAGGGCGTGCCGGTAGAGCGCCAGCGCCCGCCGTATGCGCTTTTCTTCCTTGTGCATGGTTCCCTGCCGCCGGAAGGCGTAGGCCGCTGTCAGCACCGTGCGGAAGTGGTTGGGGAACTTCCGCAGCGCGTTGTCGCACTCCGCCTCAACCACCTCAAAGGGCGCCTCGCCCACCAGCGCGTCGATCCGCTCAGCCTCCTCATCGGCATCCGCGCCGCGCATCGAAAAGCCGATCAGCGCATCCACCGACACATGGAAGAGTTCGGCGAGATCCATGATAAATCCGAGATCCGGCTCCGAGCTGCCGCGTTCCCACTTGGAAACCGTGCCCAGCGTGATCCCGAGCCTCTCCGCAAGCTGCTCCTGAGTGAGTCCCAGGCTCCGCCGATAGTCGCGGATATGCCCTGCCAGCTGATTTTCCATGTTTCCCCTCCGGCTGCCGCCGTGCTGACCCTCACCCTGTTTGCTGAGACCGCGCTCGTCATGACTGCTCCCTCCTTCTCCGGCCCCTCCGGGCCGCCTCGGCTGTTCCGCAATCATCATACCCGATCTCTGCCCTCTATTGAACACCCAATTCGTATAGTTTGTCAAGTTTCTTTTCTACGTTTCGTAGAATTTGGGTGAAATGGAAAGGCAGCGCCGGTGTCAGGCAGCGCTGCCCTCAGGGAAGGATACCCGCTCAGTGGATCATCCTGCCCGGGGTGTCGCTGATGCCCCACTCAGAAAAGTCCTGATGGCGGGCGGTCTGTCCGATGATTTCCGCAATCTTCCACACAGGCGCGTCTTCATCAAACGCCCCATTCTCCCCTGTAAAGATGCTGATTTTATAGAACAGGCCATCCAGACCGGTCATGGCAATGCCATAGAGTTCGCTGTAAGCGTCGGGGGTGGTATTGCGGTAGACCAGGATCTCCCTGTCACCGTCCATGCGGACGTGCGCGTCCGCCGAGCTCACCTGGGCGACCCTTGCCTTGAAGTCGTCATAGCTCAGTTGATCCGGCGAAAACACGCGCAGCTGTACGGTGAAATCCGCATTGCCGCCAAGCAGCACATATCCCTGGGCTTTTTCCTCCGCATCGAGTTCCCAGTCTGCGTAGTCGTCCGGAACAGCAAAGGTAATCCCGCCGTAAGTGTAGCCAATGTAAGACCAGCCGTCTTCAGCCAGAAGCGGTGTCCACTCATCCGCTGCCGCATGGAGAGCGCCCGCCAGCAGAACAGCGTACAGGATGATTGCAAGCGCTTTTTTCACCATTCGTCACAATCCTTTCAAGATAGCAGCTCTCCTCCCACTCTGCCTGATGGCCGCGCCTTCTATGCCCCGCAGGGCATTTCACGTGCCGCAGGCACATTTCACGCGCCCTCAGGCGCATTTCATGCCGTCAGGCATTTCATTCTCCGTCCGTACCATTCGTCAGAATGAAATGCGCTTCGCGCATGAAATGGCTTCGCCATGAAATCTCGCTTCGCTCCATGAAATGGCTGCGCCATCCTAAAACTCCTCATTCCTCATTCCTCACTCCCTCACCCACTCCACCTCCGTCACCCCCCGGGCCATCACCTCCCCGGCTTCGCCCTCTCCCAGCCATGCGTCCTCATCCTCCGGGCGGAGGATCAGGGGCATCCGGTCGTGGAAGGCGGCGAGGGCGGGGGTCGGCTCGCGGGTCAGCACGGTAAAGACGGGGCGCTCGCCCATGTCCACCCGGTAGAGGCCGGCTAAGGAAAAGCAGGGGCTGTCCGGCAGGAAGAAGCGGTACTTGGGCGCGGGCCTGACCCGGTGATCCCACTCAAAATAAGCGCTGGCGGGAATCAGGCAGCGGCGGTTCCGGAGGCTCTCCCGGAAGAGGGGCCGCGCCGCGGCAGTCTCCGAGCGCGCGTTGATCACCAGCCGCCTGTCAAGGGGCAAGCCCCAGCGCATGGCAAAGGGCCTGGGCTTGCCGGCGCGGCTTCTCGCCCGTACCAGGGTCAGCATGCCCGGCGTGATCTCGCCCCGGGGCAGGCGGAAGTCCGGTTGGGTGCGCCGCTCGCGCTCCTCCAGCTCCTGCAGCAGCCAGGCCAGCTCTTCCGGCGTGTCCTCCGGGTCAATCCAGTAGCGTCCGCACATGTCAGCCCATCAGCCTCACGGTGAACCAGGTGGTGTAGCTCTCGCCGGGCTGGAGCACCGTGGCGTGGGGCTTGTCCTCAAAGCGCCCGGATTCCGCCGCGGTGGCGGGCAGGCCGTGCCAGGGCTCCAGGCAGAGGTAGGGCGCGTGGGCCCCGGGCTTGGTCCAGACCGCCAGCACCTCCATCTTGGGGTACTCAAAGCGGAGGCCCCTGCCCGTCTCGCGGTGGGTCAGGTTCACGGCGCGGCTCCGGTAACTGTCGAAGATCAGGGCGTCGCGCTCGTCAAAATAGCTGTACTTCAGGGACAGGATCCGGCCGTCCTCCAGGGGGAGGATCTCATCGCCGCTGATGAGCCCGCCGCCGGGAGCCAGCAGGTTTTTCCCGTCCTCCTTTTCGTCAAAGACCAGCTGATAGTCCTCGAAGGCCGCGCCTTCCTCCATCGGGCACACAAAGCCCGGATGCCCGCCCACGCAGAAGGGCATGGGCCGGTCGGAGAGGTTTTCCACCAGGAACTGAGTGGTGTACCCGTTCTCAAAGAGGCGGTAGACCACGTGCAGGCGGAAGTCAAAGGGGTACATGGGCCGGCTCTCCTCCGTGGGGCCCAGCACCAGCTCGACGAAGTCCGCGCCGCGCTTCCCGACGGTGAAATCGGGATTGCGGGTGAAGCCGTGCTTGGTCATGGGGTAGCTGATCCCGTCCACCGTCACCTGGTTGTCCTTGGCCGTGCCGCAGACCGGAAAGAGCACCGGCGCGTGCTGCGCCCAGACCGCCGGATCGGCCTGCCAGATCACCTCGCGGCCGTCCGCCCCCTTGAAGGACGCGATCTGCGCCCCCGTCGTCTGAACCACAGCCCTGGTCTGCCCGTAGCGAAGCTCGATGGTATCCATGCGGATGTCCCTCCTAAAGAAAATCATGTGCGAAGGGTGCAGGGGCGGCCGCAAAGCCCCTGCCCGCGCCCGCAGGCGCGGAATCCCCGTCAAAGAAGTGGAAACAGTATCAGAGTCTGTACAGCAGGTTGAAGTCCTTCACCGTTTCAATCTTCGCCCAGAACGCCGCGGACGAAACGCAGCTCCCGGTCACCAGCCCTGCCGCGTTGCGGACGGGCCAGACGATCTCCGTGTCCGGCACCAGCTCGGTCACCATGTCTTTCACCCGGTCGGACGCGCTCTCGGAATAGCTGTCGATGGCCAGCACTTCCCGCTGACCCTCCCGCTCCCGCGCCGCAATCAGGCAGACGATGTGCCCCACCCGCAGGTTGCACAGGCTCACGCCCTTCTCCGCCATCAGGAAGGCGAAGAGGGTATCGAGGTCGTTGCGCAGGCCGTCCTCCTCATAGCGCAGGCCCGTTTCGACGTTCCTCCCGGTGGCCATCAGCCCGTGGAGCAGGCCGGGGCGGTCGGTGCCGTCGTCCCCGCGGCCGCCGTTTGCCACGGAAAAGTCCGCCCATTCCTCCGGGTCGAAGGCGCGCCCCGTCAGCCACTGGGCCGCGTGGCACAGGCCGAACACGCCGCAGCCCGAATTGCTCAGGTTGTCCCCGTCGCCCGCCTTCCACTCATAGGGATGCGTCCAGTCCCGGCAGCGCTGGTTGAAGAAAGTGATCTCCCGGCCCATCACGGCGATCGGCCGGCTCATGCCCGTGTAAATCATCTGAATCATCCCCCGTTATCACTCGTCGCCCCAGCGGTACACAATGGTCACATTGCCCGCCGCGCCCATCCACTTGCCCACCGTGGTGCGCAGGGCTTCCTCGGCAGTCTGGCGGAGCTTCGCCATCTCCTCGGCATTGTCCAGATAGCGGCCGCGGCAGGTCTGCTGTTCCTCCTGGAGCAGCCTCGCCCGGTCCCGCTCGCTCAGCCGCAGCCAGAAGTCCGTGATCTCCGTCCTGGTGGGCGTCAGGCTGTCCAGCAGCAGCTCCACCTCCGGCAGGCGCACCACCACGGTGGTTCCGGCCTGTTCCACCTGCGTTTTGCTCAGGTCGATGCCGAAGCTGGCCTCATAGGTGTAGTAGATCACCACGTTCTGCACTTCGCCGAGGAACAGCGCGTTGACCGAGGAGCTCAGCACGCCCTCATCGGTGATCCGCGCCGTCTCCAGCCGGGCCGATTCCGCCATCTTGTGGCTGAGGATGGCCGACACGGTGGCCGCCCTGCTGGCCGCGTCCGGGGTGACGCTGGCCACAAAGCGCGCCAGGTAGGGCAGCATCACCACCGCCAGGCCGATGGCCAGCGCCCGCGTCACCAGCTTCAGCAGCCACAGCCCGAAGCGCTTCAGCGGCGACCTGCGGGGACGCTCCTCCTCATACCGCCAATCGTCTTCTCTTCTCATCTCAGCCTCCGATCAGGCCGTTCAGCGGCACCAGCACATAGGGGATGATCACGAGCCGCAGCAGCTCCACCACCAGGAAGGCCGCGCCGATGACCGCCAGGATATTCCGCCACAGCGCGAACAGGTGCAGCCTGCGTCTCCGGCGCTCCCGGCGGAGCGGATCCTGCTGCGCGGGCTGCGGCGCCGGGCCGGACTGGGGCACGGGCTGGGTGAACAGCGGCCCTCCCTGCTGCGGCGCCGGGCTTGATGGCGTCATGGGCCGGTTGAACAGCGGCTTCCTCGGTTCCTGCATGAGCGCGCCTCCCTTCGGTGATCGTCCGGGTCTGTCCCTTCGTTCTTCAGGTGTCTTCAGGGGCATTATACACCAGGTCGGGGGAAAAGGGAAGGGGGGCCAATCATGGCGAAGCCATATCATGGAGCTGAGCGAGATTTCATGGCGAAGCCATATCATGCGCGAAGCGCTTTTCATTCTGACGCGGGGGGGACGGAATGAAATGCCTTCGGCATGAAATGCGCCTGACGGCGCGTGAAATGTGCCTGCGGCACGTGAAATACCCTGCGGGGCATAGGAGGGAGCGCAACCATCTTCCCTTGCGCTCTTGCGCCTGCGCGTGCTATAATAACCTCAGCATCAACCATCAAGGCCCCGACTGTCTGAAAGGATGAAGAGGAATGAAACGTTTTGCGGCATTGCTGACATTGCTGGCGGTGGTTTTGTGCGCGGCTGCGCTGGCGGAGGAGCCGGTGCTGGACGTGATCATGCGGGACATCGAGGAGGTGCAGGAGAAGTACCGGCATGTGGAGGTGCCCTCCTTTGAGATCAGCGCGGACCGGCAGTCCATCTACATCGACAGGCCGAAGGCGGTGGACATCGAGGTCACCAACATCGCCTACAACCTGTATGACAGCAACTCCAACCCGGTCAATTACTTCTACTCCCTGGAGGATCGGGTGGCGGTGACCCCGGGCTACGGCGGGCTGTTCAACGTGTTTGTGTCGGTCATCGACGATGAGGGCGACCGCTGGACGGTCAACATCGGCTGGCAGAGTCTGGACTGGCCCTACGCCGATGCGCTGAGCGTGGGCCCGCCCGTGGTGCAGCTCTCCCCGGACGGCTGGTCCATCTATGTGGACAGGCCCTACATCCGCTGCCGCTCCGGCCAGGTCACCATCGCCTACAACATTTACGACAGCAATTCCAACCCGGTCAACTATTTCTATTCCACCGAGAACCGGGTGGCGGCCACGCCGGGCTACGCGGGGCGCTTCAACGTGTTCATCGTGGTGACGGACACGGGAACGGGCGAGCAGGCGGTGCAGGACATCGGCTGGAGAGACCTGGGCAGCACCCAGGAGAGCTGGCCCGTGACCATGCACGGCATTCATTATGATCTCGTGGGCGGCGAGGTGACCGTCACCGGCGCGCAGTCCGGCATGGCCGAGCTGCAGTTTGAGGACGATGTCTACGGCCGGCCGGTGACCGTGATCGCCGACAAGGCCTTCTACAAGTGGCACAGCCAGAAGGGCGACCTCGTGCTGCCTAAAAAGCTGAAGCGGGTGGGCGACTATGCCTTCGGCGAGTGCTGGTACCTGACCGGCGAGATGAAGCTGCCGGAGACCCTCACCTACATCGGCACCCAGGCCTTCTACAGCCTCGGCCAGATGACGGGCAGCCTGAAGATTCCCAGCGGTGTGACCTACATCGGCAAGGAGGCCTTCTACGGCTGCCGCAAGCTGACGGGCTCTTTGACCCTGCCCTCCGGCCTCACCGCCATCAGCGACGGCGCCTTCGGCAGCACAGGCCTCACCGGCGCGCTGAAGATTCCCGCCAAGGTCACCAGCATCGGCAGCGGCGCCTTCGCGGAGTGCAAGGGCTTCACCGGCTCTTTGACCCTGCCCTCCGGCCTGACTTCCATCGGCGGCGGCGCGTTCCGCCTGTGCACCGGCCTCACCGGCGCTCTGAAGATCCCCGCCAAGGTGACCTCCATCGGCGGCTCGGCCTTCAAGGGCTGCACGGGCCTGACCGGCGATCTGAACATCCCCGCCAAGGTCAAAACCATCGGCGACAGCGCCTTTGAGGGCTGCACGGGCTTCACCAGCCTGAGCCTCCCCGACGGCTGCACCTCCATCGGCAATCAGGCCTTCGACGGCTGCACCAATCTGAAGGGCGACATCCACCTGCCCTCCAGCCTGACCAAGCTGGGCTGGGGCGCTTTCCGCAAGTGCAGGGGCCTGACCGGCGACCTGGTCATCCCCGACGGCGTGACCGAGGTGGCCGAGGCGGCCTTCAGCGGCTGCAAGGGCCTGGACGGCGAGCTGATCCTGTCCGACAACCTGAAGACCATCGGCCCCTGGGCTTTCGACAGCTGCTCCAAGCTCTGCGGCGAGCTGTATCTGCCCTACGGCCTGCAGGAGATCGCCAACGACGCCTTCAGCGACTGCAGCGGCTTCACCGGCGAGCTGGACATCCCCGACACCATGAAGAACATCGGCAGCTTTGCCTTCAGCGGCTGCAGCGGCCTCAGCGGCACGGTCTACATCCCCGCCGGCTGCCGCGTCGGCAACGGCGCCTTCAGCGGGACGGGGCTGGAAGTGGTGTATTTGGAGTAGCTTTTAGCTATTAGCTGTTAGGGTTGGTAAAGGAGACAAAAGGGCGCTTTCCTGAATCAAGCCACGACTGGTTGTGGAAGAAAGCGGAAATCGCCACAACCAGTCGTGGCTATAAGGTTAAAAGCGCCCTTTTGTCACCCTCAACAAGACATATTGAACCGCAAAAGAAAGACGAATACGGCAATCTGAAAAAAATTAAAATTCATGGAGATGAATCCAAATGAGAAAATTTGGAATCGCATAACAGACTCATATTGATGGATAATCTTTTTTTACCGGGGTGGAAATAATAACTAACCATTAGAATATGTTTCAACGTAACAGAAGGTAAACCCTGCAATTCTATAGAATGTATGGTGGGAAAAGGCCTATAATGCTGTTTTATATACAATAACGAGGGAGCGAACATGAAGAATTATGAAATGATTCATCAAATACAAAAGGCTGGTTTGCCAAAGGATGCAGAAAGAGTTGTTGTTCGGGCATTCAATTATATGAATGATGGCCGAGAACCAGATGGTTGCTTATCTATAAGTGTTTCTCTCTGCATTTCTCTAGAATACCTGGGGTATTTACCAAAGCTATGCATTGGAAAATATTGGGCCTTTGGTCATGATTATTACCACGCATGGACAGAATTGGATGGCCGAGTAATAGATGTGGCTATATATGGGAATACAGCATTTTCCCAATATTGGCTAGATGATGTTATCCAACCACAGGTTAACAAGTTGTATTCGGAAACAGATGTAAAATATGAACCGTTTGTTTTTGATGATGATTTTAAGGATGCTATGATATCTCTGATGATGGGTAAGACGTTTTATTATTATTGTGATAATGCACCTAGAAGGAATGCTATTTGGAACAGGATATTGTATTATTTGGACACATCATCCCTATCTGTGCTAAGCAGAGTTAAGGATATTTCAAGATGCCATGTTATTGGTGAGAAAACCTGATAACATATGTGTCCATTCTATCTTATCTGTTGAATGATTCCAATTGTCTGCAAACAGAGTCAAACAAGTGGACTTAAATGGTAGATGGGTTTGCTCAGAATGTGGAATTAACAGTTATCCTACAGATACTATTTTTGTTTTTGAGTGCTTTGGATGTTGGGGAAATGTGAGTCAACCTGTGATGTTTTAGAGACTTTTGTGCATTACTGAGATGAATAGAATTATGTTCATTTGCCAGGAAACTATCTAAACGGTAGTAGAACATCCGATTTTCTACTACCATTTGACTACCATCCATTGCCGCGATTTGCCGAGCTGGGCCGGTTTTTCGGCAGAAATGTACGGTTTTCCTACTGCGCAAATCGCGGCAAAACGTCGCCTTGTGAGGCATTGGAGGCCTATGATTAAGATTTTGTTTGTGTGCCACGGCAATATCTGCCGCTCCCCCATGGCGGAGTTCATCTTCCGCCGGATGGCGGGAGACAGCGCCCTTGCCGCCTCGGCCGCCACCAGCTCCGAGGAGATCGGCAACCCGGTCTATCCGCCGGCGGCGCGGACCTTGGCGGCCCACGGCATCCCCTGCGGCGGGCACCGGGCCCGGCGCATGACCCGGGAGGACTACGGGCGCTACGACCTCCTCATCGGCATGGAGGCGTACAACCTGCGCAACATGCTGCGCATCACCGGCGGCGACCCGGAGGGCAAGATGCGGCTCCTGCTGGACTTCACCGATGCGCCGGGGGACATCGAGGACCCCTGGTACACCGGGCGCTTTGAGGAAGTGTACCGCCAGATCAGCGCGGGCTGCGAGGGTCTGCTGAAGCGGCTGCGGGAGGAGGGACGGGCGTGAGGCGGCTGGGTCTCCTGGTCCTCCTGCTGCTGGCGCTGGCGCTCCCGTCGTCCGCTCAGACGCGGGTGATGGCGGTGACCGACCTCCACTACCTCGCCCCGGAACTGTACCGGGACAGCGAGGGCTTTCTCCGTGCGCTCCGGGCCGCGGACGGCCGGCTGACCCAGTGGGGCGAGACGCTCATGGCCGCGCTGACGGCGCAGGTGCTGGCCGCCGCCCCGGACGCGCTGGTCATCACCGGCGACCTGTCCTTCAACGGCGAGCGGGCCAGTCACGAAGCCCTGGCGGAATGGCTCCGGGGGATCGAGGCCGCGGGCATACCCGTGTGGGTGATCCCGGGCAACCATGACATCAACAGCCCCTCGCCCCGGGGCTGGGACGACGACGGCTGGTATCCGGCGGAGGGGGTGGACGAGGCGGCCTTCCGGCGCATATACGCGGACTTCCTGGGGCCGGTCACCCCCGGCGCGAACCTCTCCTGCTGCGCAGAGGTCAGCGATGAGCTCTGGCTGGCCATGACGGACGTTTCCTATTATGCCGGCACGGGCCAGACCTTCGGGCTGTTCACCGCCGGGCACGCGGCCTGGCTGGAGGACACGCTGCGCCGGGCGGCGGAGGCCGGGGCGGAGGTGGTGACCGCCACGCACCACTCCCTGGAGGAGCACACGGCCTTCTCGCGGGACAGCTACCTGATGTACGGCCATGAGACCATGGCGGCCCTGACCGCCCGCTATGGGGTGCGGCTGAACCTGTCCGGCCACCTGCATATCCAGCACATTGTCCGGGGCGAGGGCACAGCGGACGCGGCGCTGGAGGCCTTCTGCGTGTGGCCCCACCGCTATGCCCTGGTGACGCTCTCGGACGACGGCTCGCTGACCTATGAGGTCAGGGCGCTGGACGAAGCCTTCCTGCCCGCGGGCTTCGGCGAAATGAGCCGGGACTGGTTTTACGGCGTCTCGGCGGACAAGGTTGAGGAGAGTCTGGCTGAAAGCGGCCTGGACGAGGCTGACGTCCGGAGCATGGCGGACTTCGCGGCCCGCTTCAACCTGGCCTATTTCTCGGGCACCCTGCGCGCCGATGACCCCGTCTGGACGGAGGATCCGGCCGCCGCGGCCTGGCGGAGCGCCGAGGGCGTCTTCGGGCGCTACCTCAGCCTAGTCATGGGTGAGGCCGGCGGGGAACACCTGTACCTGCGCCTGCCCTGAATTTACAATCTGTTCGGTTGACAAAGCCCCCGCGGGAACATACAATGGATATCAAATCAGCGTTTCAGCGGAAGGGGGCGGCGGGATGGATCTGCGGGCGCAGCTGCGCGCCATGCATCAGGATGCGGTGAAAAAGCCCTCCCCTGCCCCGGCGCCGCCTGCCCGGGGCTGCTTCAGGCGGGACACCCTCCTGCCCCTGAGCGGCTTTCCGGGCGCTTTTGAGCTGGACACGGAGGCGCTGCGCCGCATGGCGGAGGACCCGAAGGCCGTGGCGGAGGGGCGGCATCTGCCTCTGCCGGAGACCATCGACCCCAAGCGCATCCTCTACCTGGACACCGAGACCACCGGGCTGAGCGGCGGCGCGGGCACCATCGCCTTTGAGGTGGGGCTGGGCTGGCTGGGGCCGGAGGGCTTCACGGTGCGGCAGCTGGTGATGCGCGACTATCCCGAGGAAGGCGCCCTGCTCAAGGAAGTGGCGGACATCGCCCAGGGCTGTGAGGTGATGTGCACCTTCAACGGGCGCACCTTTGACCTGCCGCTGCTGGAGAGCCGCTTCCTGATGAACCGCATCCGCACCTCCTGCCTGGACAAGCCCCACATCGACCTGCTGCACATCGCCCGGCGGGTGTTCCGGCTGCGGCTGGGCCAGTGCAACCTGACCCGGCTGGAGGAGGCGGTGCTGGGGCAGGAGCGCACGGACGACCTGCCCGGGGCCGAGGTGCCCAGGCGCTTTTTTGACTACACGAAGAGCCGGGACTTCAGCCTGCTGGAGGACGTGCTCCGGCACAACCTGCAGGACATCGCCAGCCTCCAGGTGCTGCTGAACCGGATGACTTCCCTCTTCGCCCACCCGGAGACCGCCGGCCATGGGGCGGACATCCTGTCGATGGGCGTGGCGCTGGAGCGCTTCCGGCACGGGGAGGAAGCCAGGGACTGCTACCGGCTGGTGCCCACGGGCCGCTGGCACGCCGACGGGCAGACGCGCCTGGCCCAGAGCCTGCGCCGCGCCGGGGAGCAAGAGGCCGCCCGGGAGGTCTGGCTGGGGATGATCAGCCGGCGGGAGGGGGGCATCACCCCCTATGTGGAGCTGGCCAAGATCTACGAGCATCAGGACAGGGATTATGACGCGGCCCTCGAGATGACCCGCAGGGCCATGGTTCTCCTGGCCGAGCGCGCGCTTCTGGACGCGGGGGCTGTACAAGCGGACCAAAATGCGCTACAATACCGGTATGACCGTCTCCGGCGGAAACGGTCGGGAAGAGAGGACTGACCATGGGAATATTCAGCGGACTCAAGGCGCAGCTGAACGCGCAGAAAGCCTATAAGCTCCAGAGCAGCGACCTGACCAGCCCCGAGGCCCAGCGCCTCTATGAGGAAGCCATTGCTGACGGGCTGAGCGACCCCCGCTACCTGCTGGGCTACACCACCCTGCTGGTGCGCTCCGGCCAGTATGAGAAGGCCAAGGAGTTCCTGATCAGGATTCAGAAGGTGCAGATGGGCCCGGATCAGAAGAACACGCTCTTCATCAATTACGCGGCCTGCTGCCTGAAGCTGGGCGAGGTCGACAAGGGCATCCGCCTGCTGGAGCGCCAGCATCAGCATGGGGCCAGCGGCCGGGTGTACCAGACCCTGGGCGTGCTGTATGTGGAGAAGTTCGACATGGAGCGCCAGCCCGACTTTGACGCCCTGGACGAGGCGGCCCGCCAGGCGGCGCTGGAAGCCGCGCAGGCGGAAGCGGATCAGGCGGATCAGGCGGATCAGGCTGAAGCCAATCAGGCGGATGCCAATCAGGCTGAGGCAAATCAGGCTGAGGCGGAAGCGCCTGCCCAGCCCTCGGCGCGGGAGAAGTGGCAGGCGGAGCTGGAGAAGGCCCTGGCCTTTGAGAAGGAAGCCGTCGAATACGACGACGAGGACCCCATCAGCCTGGACAACCTGGGCCAGTTCTACTACCGCTGCCTGGGCGACCGGGACGCCGCGAAGGAGTGGTTCGACAAAGCGATCGAGCAGAAGGAGACCCAGATCGACACCCTGTGGTTCCTCTCCCGCTACGATCTGGACAGGGGTGATACCGCCGCCGCCGTGGCCAAGCTGAAAAAGGCCGCCGAGGGCCGGCCCTCCCCGCTGAATTACGCCAGCCGGGAGCGCATTGAGGACGAGCTGAAGCGGCTGGGCGGCTGAGGCAGAGAGCATCAGAAGAAAAGGAAGGACAAGCCTTATGACGGATACGGAAAAGCAGGAAATCGCGCTGGAGACCTCTGAAGCGCAGGAGGCCGCGCAGCAGGCTGAGCCCGTGAAGAAGGGTCTGTTCGGGCGGAAAAAGGCGCCGGTGCAGTACGAGGAGAAGACCTTCCTGGGCATCAAGTACAAAAAGAAGATCGAGCCCAAACGGCCCTGGTGGGTGGAAGCCCTGTCCTGGGTGCTGACCTTCGCGGTGGCGCTGATGGTAGCCATCCCGATCCGCTTCCTGGTCTTTGAGCCGGTGCGGGTGGACGGCCACTCCATGGACGACACCCTTTCCGACGGCGAGATCATGTATGTGGACAAGACCCGCTACGCCTCGGGCTGGTTCAGCCTCCCCTGGCAGAGCGACGAAGCCAAGCAGGACGCGGCCCGCTTCACCGTGGGCGGCGACCCGGCCCGCTTTGACGTGGTCATCTGCCGCTATCCCGACCGGGGCGACACCAACTTTGTGAAGCGGGTGGTGGGCCAGCCCGGGGACACCCTGAAACTGGATCAGGACGGCTATCTCTGGGTGAACGGCGAAAAGTATGACGAGCCCTACGTGAGCAGCGAGTACCGCACGGGCTATCAGACGCCCTACGCGGAGTTCACCGTGCCGAAGAAGGGCGACGCGCTGACCGTGACCAGCGGGCAGCTCTGCGTCAACGGCGTCGCGTGGCGCTGGCGCAGCAGGGGCGAGATCTGGGGGCTTTCCGCGGACGGGCAGAAGCTGGAGCTCAAGCACGGCGGCCTCTGGCTGGACGGCAAGTCCGTCGATGTCAGCGCCGTGGAGGAGGGCAAGGTCTTCACCCTGCAGTCAGACTACTTCTTCCTCATGGGCGATCACCGCAACAATTCCAACGACAGCCGCGCCGTGGGCCCGGTGGAGCGCAGCATGATCATCGGCCGGGTGGCCCGGGTGCTGCTGCCGCTGGGCAAGGGCCGGGCCGTGGTCAACGGTCTGGACTGGAAGTGAGAATAAAGATTCGGATGTCAAAAGGGCGCTTTCCTGAACCAAGCCACGACTGGTTGTGGAAGGTAGCGGAAATTACCACAACCAGTCGTGGCTCTAAGGTCGGAAGCGCCCTTTTGTCACCCTCAACAATAAACCGGGGGTGCCGGATGCTGCTTCAGCGGTGCGCCGGCGCCTCCCTTTGCGTATAAGCGAGAAAGGACGGGGAGTCAGTCCTCCCCGGTCAACCGTATGCTGAACGAATACCTGATGATCGGCGAGGTGCTGAAGCCCCAGGGCGTGCGCGGCGAGGCCAAGATCAGGCCCTACACCGACGACCCCGAGGCCTTCCGCCGCTGGAAGACCCTCTACTTAGAGGCCGGCGGGGTCTACACGCCCGTGGCCGCGGCCTGCTCCCGGGTGCACGACGGCTTTGCCTATGTCACCCTCGCGGGCTGCGCGAAGCCGGAGGACGTCGAAAAGCTCCGGGGGCGGAAGCTATACATCGACCGGGCCCACGCCGCGCCCCTGCCCGAGGGCGAGGTGTACATCGCCGACCTGATCGGCTGCGAGGCCGTGGACGAGAAGGGACAGCACATCGGCCGGGTGACGGACGTGCTGCAGCACGGGCCGGTGGACGTCTATGTGTTTGATACTCCCCGGGGGGAGATGCTGGCCCCGGCGCTGAAGGCGGTGTTCCCGGAGACGGACGTGGCGGCGCGGCGCCTCACGGTGGACAGCGAGCGCCTGGCAGAGGTGGCTGTGTATGCGTCTTGACATCCTGACGATCTTCCCGGAAATGTTCCCCGGGGTGCTGGAGAGCTCCATCATCGGCCGGGCCCGGGACGCGGGGCTGCTGGACGTGCGCTGCCACGACATCCGCCCCTATTCCGACCGCAAGCACCACAACACGGACGACTATCCCTTCGGCGGCGGGGCGGGCATGGTGATGCTGGCCCAGCCCATCCTGGCGGCCATGGCGGACGTGTGCGGGGAGGGGTTTGAAGGCCGGCGCATCTACCTGGGCCCCCGGGGCCGCACCCTCACCACGGCCATCGCCCGGGAGCTGGCGCTCGAAAAGCGGCTGGTGCTGCTCTGCGGGCACTACGAGGGCGTGGATCAGCGGGCGCTGGACGCCTGTGTGGACGAGGAGATCAGCATCGGCGACTACATCCTCACCGGCGGCGAGCTGGCGGCCATGGTGCTGACGGACTGCGTGGCCCGCTTCATCCCCGGCGTGCTGGGCTCCACCGAGAGCCCCGAGGAGGAGAGCTTCTCCGACGGCCTGCTGGAGTACCCCCAGTACACCCGGCCCCGGGAGATCGCCGGGCAGACCGTGCCCGAGGTGCTGCTGAACGGCAACCACGCCGAGATCAAAGCCTGGCGGCGTCAACAGTCCCTGCTGATCACCCGCGACCGCCGCCCCGACCTGCTGGAGCGGGCCCACCTGACCGAGAAAGAGAAAAAGTGGCTGGCTGAACAGCCCTGAGGAGGCGCTGTGCTTTGTTTCTGCGCAAGCTGACCGTGCTGGTGGTGCCCATCCTGCTGCTCCTTGTCACTGCCTGGGCCATGCGGCTGATGGCGGACTGGGGCTTCTGGGGCAATGCCGCCAAGGGCGCGCTGCTGGGCCTGTCCTTAGCCCTGCTCCTGCCCCTGAGCGGCGCGAGGCGGCAGAAGAACCGCTTTGCCCGCCTGCTCTGGATTCCCACCGCCGCCCTGATCCTGATCGTGGCCTACCAGTACCTGGCCTCCATCGGCCAGAGCATCCCCGCCCTGCGCTTTCTGGAGACCCAGAGCCCCCAGACCGTGCTCACCGAGTCCGCCTTCGCCCTCTTTATGCTGGTATCCGGGTTCTGGGGGACGGCGGAATAAGGAAAGCATTTACCTGCCTGGAGACAGGCGCTGCATGGTGGAGGGCATCACCGACGAGGGCGGCTGCCTGGTGCCCGATGCCCGGTGCTGCTATTTCCACAGGCGCATCGCCAAGGCGGCCGTGCGGGCTGTGGCCGACGCGGCCATTAAGAAGTATTGTATTCAAAAACAGGATTAACCTGCAGCGCATGCAAGTGCCGGCGGGGGCCTGTCTGATTCGGATGAAAGGATGCTTCCTGCTTTCATGCTGCGCCGCTCCCTGAACCCGCCCCGCCCGGCGGCCGGAGGAATCGGGGGGCAAAGGGAAGGACAAAAGCATGCTGAACATTGATTCCTGGGTGCGCTTTGCGCTGACGGAGGCCTGCGCGGTGGTGCTGCTGGCCTTTGTCTTCCGCAGGCCGCTGGCGGAAGAAAAGCGCAATGTGTGGCTGAAGACGCTGCTGGTGATGCTGGCCATGTACCTGGCGCACCTGTTTTACGCCTACCTGAGTCCCGTCTATTTCTTCCGCCGCTTCGCCTTCTCCGCGGAGCGGCTGAACCTCGTCCCCTTCCGGGCGCTGAAGAACTGGCTGGCGCATCCGCTGGATTTCATCGGCAATCTGCTGCTCTTCCTCCCCCTGGGCTTTTTCGAGGTGCTGCTGCATCCGGGCAAGTCCCGCAGGTTTCAGCTGGCCCTTTCGGCGGCGACCGCGTGCATGCTCTCCCTCTTCCTGGAAGCCGCGCAGCTGTTCAACTACCGCGTGCCCGACGTGGACGATGTCATCCTCCACGTCCTGGGCGGTGCGGTCGGCGCGCTGCTGTGCATGCTTCAGCAGAAAATCGGCTTCGACCGCACCCGGGTCGGGCGCGTGCTCCTGCCCGCCATCCCCCGCTCCTGGCGGCGGCATAACCTGCTGAACCGCTTCTGCATCATCCTGGTGGTCACCATGGAAGCGGTGCTCTTCACCGCCAACTATATCGTGACCATCCCCAGGCCCGCCGTCCGGGAGAACACCGCCGCGGAGATCGCCCTTCCCACCGCCGCGCCGGAGCCGGAAGCGCCGGAAGCGTCCGAAGCGCCCGCGACCGCCGCGCCGTCCCCGGCCCCGCGCGTTTACGATACCGCTTCCCTGGCGCTGGAGGCGCGGAACGTCCTCCTGGTGCGCCTTTCGGACGGGGACGGGAACGATCAGGTGATCTATGAGGTGGACGGCGCCAGGCCCATCTACCCCGCGTCCACCCTGAAAATGCTGACCGCCCTGACCGTGCTGGACATCGCGGAGCCGGAGGAGATGGTGCGCCTGGGCATGGAGATCTTCATCCCGCCGCTGGACGCCTCCCGCGCCGGGCTGGAACTCGGGATGACCCTCTCCGTCCGCGGTCTGCTGGAAGGCCTGCTCCTGCCCTCCGGCGCGGACGCGGCCTACGCCCTGGGCGTGTACTGCGGCCGGAAAGCCGCCGGGGACGATCAGCTGTCCTACGCGGAGGCCGTGAAGCTCTTTGTGGAGCGGATGAATCAGAAGGCGGCGGACATCGGCGCGGTCAACACCCGGGCGGTCAACGTGGTGGGCCTGGACGACCGGAACCAGCTCACCACCGCCAGAGACATCCTGAAAATCGCTAAGGTCTTCCTGAACCACCCGGTCCTTGCCGACATCTGCCACCTGCCCACGGCCCGCGTCACCAGCGAAGAGGGCAAGACCCTCTCCCTCAAAAACACCAACAAAATGCTCCACATCGGCAGCGGATACTACAACAGCCAGGTGGCCGGCGTCAAGACCGGAACCACCTCCCGCGCCGGCAACTGCCTCGTCTCCGTCTTCACCATCGGCGCCGACCGCTACCTCTGCATCGTGATGAACAGCAGCTATTACGGCAAGTTCACCGACACCCAGGCGCTGTACGAGGTTTGCGAAAGGGCGGAGAGGGCAATGAATAATGAAGACTGAAGACTGAAGAATGGGATGCGAAGCCTGCTGGACGGTTGATGGGCAGCCGGACGGTTGGCGGCAGACAGAAATACCCCCGCGCCGGAGAGTTGGCGCGGGGGGTTGATTTTGGGGAAGGGTCAATCGATATGGTAGATGAACACGTTGGGGGAGTTGAAGAAGGCATCCTCGGCAATGCTGGTGCAGGAGGCGGGGATTTCGATGTAGATCAGGTTGGGGCAGTGGGCGAAGGCGAGATGGCCGATGGAGGTGCAGGTGGAGGGGAGGATGACGGCCTGGGCGGTTGATTCCATGAAGGCCTCGTCCTCAATGGTTTCCATTTCCTCCGAGAAGGAGAATATTCAAACCGCCCAAAATCCCCATAAAACAAGGGGTTTCGGGCGGTTTTACTGTTGAATTGTCGCTTATTTGTCGCTTTAATATATTAGATGATTCCTGCTATTACTATGAGATGTTCTATTTAATCACGTCTGACAAGTGTTCGTAAACCCACATTTGCGCTTCAAGAGCGCCTATTTCCTCTGCCGTATCTCTAATTACATCAAGCAAGTGTGTAGCGTTTACATTCATATGGCTTGAAAAAACAATATCCATAAGAACATCAATGGACGCCACTCCGACATACATGCCTCTTTGGGCATACTTTTCGCGTATTTTTGCAAAATAGGTAGGGGGTTGAGAAGCAAATGTTGATTGCCTGCCAGCTACAAACAATAGACTTGATGCTCCTGCGCTGAAAGCTGTTTCAGCAACATGGTCAACGTCTGTTGAAGAAAACGGTTTGTCTTTTAACTCCGTTCCCATAAATGGGTGATCTTCAAAATACACGTCAAGGTCGCTAAACTGTCTTTTTGACGTTCCAGCTTGATTAGCGGGGTGCGCAACAATTCTAAAATCATCGGATGGAAACTGTATGTGATAAAGTGCCGCTGTTACCAACACAAGAGCCGCCCCGCCAAAGCCTTGATCTAATAAGTTGCTCATAAAATCACGAACATTGAAAATGCTCATATTGTTTGCAACACTATCAAAAGTCTCTTTTTGGGCGTCACGGTTCGCTTTTTCAGCAAGCAGTAACGAAACAATGTAATCAACACATTGACGGGCATCAACGCTGTTCTGGATTTTAGGCAAATCTATGCAAAGTAACTGAAGCGCCTTTTTAGGGTCGCCGCCAGCAGCAGCATTGTCCGGATTCAAACGCAGGAAACGTCCAGGTTTATTAACAAGCGGGTCACTATTGGAACCGTCAAGAACATTGCCTAATAGTGACGCTTGAAATTTGTATACGACTTTAGACGCAAGGGAACGCGCATCATAAGCGCCCTCTGAATAATCGCCCGCTTGTAGAGATAGTATATCAACAGACGAATCAATTGCTTTCGCAAGCAGCGCTGTGAGCATAATATACCTATACGTCAAACAGTTTTTCCCATTCATTACAAAGTCAATTGTTGTCTGTATCGGACATTCCCTTACGGGATTTCGTAGGCAATCCATATATGAAGAATTAAGAAGTTTGGTTGCCAAAGTCTTGTCAATATCAATTGCCATTGTTTTATTCTCCCTGCATATAGGCGATTCTTACAGAGTTTGCAACAGCTTCAGCAAATTGGCAAGGCACGGCATTACCTATTTGCTTGTATTGCTTTGTCTTTTTTCCGCTAAACTGATAACCTGCCGGGAATGTTTGTATAGCCGCACATTCTTTTATGGTCAATCTGCGGATAGTATTTGGAACCTGAATACTTGCCGGGGTCATTGTTCCGTTTAATAAGCCCGCATGATAAGTTTCAAACCAATTTGGGACGCTTGCATCATACAAAGAAACTTCATCAACAATAGGGGTTTTGTTTCCACCCATTGAAGCGGGCAAGGTTGGCGCTATTCCGTTCAAATCAATAGGACGCCCGGCTCCGTTGACAAGCATACCTGCATATGGAGAGCGCCGCATAACGGGGTGACTTGCCAAAGATACATTTGCTGTGCAAGTTTGTGGGTTTTCCTTACTACCAAATTTTCCAGCAGATAAAATAGCCTCCCTTGCTGTTACGGGTGACGCTCTAAAGGTACTCAGGCGTTCATAAAACCGTTGCGTATCACCAATTGTTTCGTTTACACCAATTATAATAATACGGTCGCGATTTTCTGGTACACCATAGTCGGGGGTATGATGAACTTTATAAGACACCCTATAACCTAATACCTGACCACGTTCAACTATACCATCTCTGACAGATTTCCATTTGTCTAACGTTCCCAAAGCAGCAACGTTCTCCATTACAAAGACTTTCGGACGCACTTGCTCAACAGCATCCATAAAAAGCCATACCAATTGCGAACGTTCATCATTTGGGTCCATTTTCCCCGCAACAGAAAAACCCTGACAAGGCGGTCCGCCAAACAGCACATCAGCCCCCCTAAAGGCCACAAGGTCACCTATATGGTCGTGAATATCCCCTTCAACCATGACATGCGCCGTTTGCGGGCGGTTAATGCGCCATGCTTCAGCCGCATCATGATCGAATTCGTTAGCGAAAACCGTTTCAAATCCGGCTTTCTCAAATCCGACATCTAACCCGCCCGCGCCAGAGAACAAACTGATTGCAGTTAATTTTCCCACGGCAGATACTCTCCTATACCATTACTATTGTCATACGATGCCTTAAGGCATCTGCTGATTCTGTTGCTATTGGCTGTTGGGTACAACACGCCATAATGATTATAACATACAATCGCCCGGTTTACCAGTTAAAAATATCAGGCGGGTTCATTCTCCGCCTGCTGTCATTGCCGCTTGCAATACAGCGTAATATCCTGCTTATACCCTTCAAAGGTATCAATCCGGGTAACGCTGTACTTCACGCCGCCATACTCCACAAAGCAGGCAGTTGTCAGGCCTGCCCGGTAATTGATGGTAAACAAGACTTCTTCATTATACCTGTAAGCAGCTGTCACAGGGTACACCTTCTGACAGTCCCCATTTTTCCAGTGTCCGCCATTTCAAACTCCTAACTCCTCCCTCCTCTCTCCTAACTCTCTCCCCCTCCCCTTGACGAACCTCCCCCCGCCCCGTATAATAGGTACAAACAGCAGCAGGAGGGACGGACATGCAGGGACGGGGCATGGAGCCGCTGGACATCCGCAGGGCGCGGGTGACGGACGGGTTTTGGATGCGGGCCATGGAGCTGGTGCGCACGCAGGTGATTCCTTACCAGTGGGCGGCGCTGAACGACCGGGTCGAGGGCGCGGAAAAGAGCTGGTGGATGCACAACATGCGGGCGGCGGCCCGGGCGATTCAGCGGCGGAAGGCGGGCCAGTGGCAGCCCCGGACGGGGGAAGCGGCCTTCGTGAGCCAGCCCGCGGGCGCGCCGGATCCGGATCGGTTCTACGGCTGGGTGTTCCAGGACAGCGACGGGTACAAGTGGCTGGAGGCCGTCAGCTATTCGCTGATGACCCACCCCGATCCCGCGCTGCAGGCCACGGCCCAGGAGGCGGTGGACGCCATCCGCGCCGCCCAGGAGGACGACGGCTATCTGGACACCTATTACACCCTCAACGGCATTGATCGGCGCTTCACCAACCTGAAGGATCACCACGAGCTGTACTGCTTCGGGCACCTGACCGAGGCCGCGGTGGCCTGGCGTCAGGCGACGGGCCGGGACGACCTGCTGGAGACGGCGGTGCGCTTTGCGGACTGCATCGCGGCGCACATCGGCCCCGGGGAGGGGCAGAAGCGGGGCTATCCCGGGCATGAGATCGCCGAGATGGCGCTGGTGCGGCTCTGGCAGGAAACCGGCGAGGAGCGCTTCCTGCGGCAGGCCGCCTATTATGTGAACGAGCGCGGCCGGGAGCCGAATTATTTCGCTGAGGAGATCCGCCGCAGCCGGGAGGCGGGCGTCGAGCAGTCCGACTGGGGCGCGGCGGGCCGCTATGCCTACTATCAGGCGCATAAGCCCGTGCGGGATCAGGATGAGGTGCTGGGCCACGCGGTGCGGGCGATGTACCTGTACAGCGGCGCGGCGGACGTGGCGCGGCTCACCGGGGACGAGGCGCTCCGGGCCGCCTGTGACCGCGTCTGGCACTCCACGGTCAGCGAGAAGATGTACATCACCGGCGGCGTGGGCGCGACCCACGTGGGCGAGGCCTTCTCTCTGCCCTTCGACCTGCCCAATGACGCGGCCTATTCCGAGACCTGCGCGGCCATCGGCCTGGTGTTCTTCGCCCGGCGCATGCTTCAGCTGAAGCCCGACAGCCGGTACGCCGATGTGATGGAGCTCGCCCTGTACAACACCGTCCTCGCCGGCATGGCGCTGGACGGCCAGAGCTTCTTCTACGTCAACCCCCTGGAAGTCAATCCGGCGGCCTGCCATGCCGACGAGCGCCTGCAGCACGTCAAGCCCGTGCGGCAGAAGTGGTTCGGCTGCGCCTGCTGCCCGCCCAACATCGCCCGGACGGTGGCCTCCCTCTCCGCCTACGCCTGGAGCCAGACGCCGGATGTCCTCTATACCCATCTCTATGTGGCGGGCGAGGTGGACGCGGCGCTGAACGGACAGCCCCTGCGGCTGAAATTCGACGCGGGCCTGCCCTGGCAGGGCGAGGTCACCGTGACTGTGACCGGCGGTGAGGCTGAGGGCGTGCTGGCCTTCCGCAAGCCCGGCTGGGCGCGGGAGGCGGAAATCACCATCCCGGCGGGCTTCCAGCTGGAGGAGAAAGACGGCTACTGGCACGTCAGCGGCCCATGGAAGCCCGGCGACACGGTGCGCATTGCCCTGCCCCTGCCCGTCCGCGCCGTCGCCGCCCACCCCGCCGTGCGCGAGGACGCGGGCCTGGCGGCCTTTATGCGCGGCCCGGTGGTCTACTGCGCCGAGGAAAAAGACAACGGCCCCGCCCTGCACCTGCTGCGGGTGAAGCCCGCAGAAGCCGCCGCCGCGGCGGAAACCGAGGAGACGGAGATCGGCGGCCTGCCCGTGACCGCCCTCGTCCTCCCCGCCGCCCGGGAAAGCGCCGGGGAAAACGCCTCCCTGTACCGGGACTGGCAGCCCCCCGTCACCGTCCCCGTCCGCCTGAAGCTCATCCCCTACTTCGCCTGGGCCAACCGCGGCGAGGGCGAGATGCGCGTCTGGCTGAGGACGGAGTAAGGACAGAATCCTCCCTTAACCCCAGCAAAACAACCAACCAGTTAACCCCAACGAAAACAGCCTGCCAGCGAAGGGGGCGAAGGGGGTCCAGGGGGGCGATCGCAAAGCCCCCCTGGATTCCGAACGCCCGGAAATCCTGCCCTTTGGCTGGATTTCAGTGAGGAATTGGGTGATAACCCCCGCAGGCGCGAAATCTCTTTGCGAACGAGGCACACTCAACAGAGATCAAAATAAAAAGAAGGACAGAGGTAAATCTTATGGCAAGCAAGAAAGCGGCAGCCGACAAGGCGGCGGAAGTCAAAACCAATCCCCAGGACGAAAAGCTGAAGGCCCTCGAGCACGCGCTGGCTGACCTGGACAAGCAGTTCGGCAAGGGCGCGGTGATGAAGATGGGCGACAGCGCCATCAACCGCAACATCGAGGTCATCCCCACCGGCTGCCTGACCCTGGACGCGGCCTTGGGCGTGGGCGGCCTGCCCCGGGGGCGCATTGTGGAGATCTTCGGGCCCGAGTCCTCCGGCAAGACCACGGTGGCCCTGCACGCCGTCGCCTCGGCCCAGAAGATGGGCGGCATCTGCGCCTTCATCGACGCGGAGCACGCCCTCGACCCGGTCTACGCCTCCAAGCTGGGCGTCAACATCAACGAGCTCTACGTCAGCCAGCCGGACAACGGCGAGCAGGCCCTCGAGATCTGCGAGGCCCTGGTGCGCTCCGGCGCGCTGGACGTCATCGTCATCGACTCCGTGGCCGCCCTGGTGCCCAAGGCCGAGATCGAGGGCGAGATGGGCGACTCCTTCGTGGGCCTTCAGGCGCGGCTGATGAGCCAGGCCCTGCGCAAGCTGACCGGTACCATCAGCAAGACCGGCTGCGTGGCCATCTTCATCAACCAGCTCCGCGAGAAGGTGGGCGTGATGTACGGCAATCCCGAAACCACCCCCGGCGGCCGGGCGCTGAAGTTCTACTGCTCGGTGCGCCTGGACGTACGCCGCGGCGAGCAGCTCAAGTCCGGCAGCACCGTGGTGGGCAACCACACCAAGGTGAAGGTGGTCAAGAACAAGGTCTCCCCGCCCTTCCGGGTGGCGGAGTTCGACATCGTGTACGGCGAGGGCATCAGCCGCGAGGGCACCCTGCTGGACATGGCCGTGGAGAAGGACATCATCCACAAGAGCGGCGCCTGGTTCTCCTACAAGGATCAGCGTATCGGCCAGGGCCGGGACAACACCCGCCTCTACCTGAAGGATCACCCCGAGGTCACCGATGAGATCGACGCCATCCTGCGCAAGGAGCTCTTCGCCGGCGGTCTCGCCGCCCCCGTGGAAGCCCCCACCGAGCAGGAAGCCGCCGACATCGCCGCCGAAGCCGCGGTGGAATCTGAAGAGGATTTGCTCTCGCTGCTGGAAGAGGAGTAAGCCATGGGCGCTTTGGACACCGAGGCCAGGAAATACCTCTCCAGGAAGGAGATTTTTGCCGACGCCTTCAACTACCTGCTCTTTGACGGGGAGGAGGTCATCCGCCCGGAGGAGCTGCCGGAGATGGATACGGCGGGCATTGCGGTGCCCTACGGCAACCGGGCCCGCCTCCCCGTGCAGATGTACCGGGACGCCATGAAGCTGTGGAGCGCCATGACGGACGACCGGGCGATTTACGTCATCCTCGGCAGCGAGTACCAGGGGAAGGTGCATTACGGCATGCCGGTGAAGGACGCGCTGTATGACATGATCGGGTACTCCAAGCAGATCGAGGAGTCCCGCAGGTCCTACCGGGCCGGCAAGGATACGCCGGAGGACGCAGGAAAGGCCGGGCTGGCGCTGGACAAGGGCGTGCTGAAGATCCGGCTGACGGACGAGGAGTTCCTCTCCGGCCTGCGCAGGGGGATAAATTGATCCCCATCATCACCCTGGTGATCTACCTGGGCGACACCCCCTGGGACGGCCCCCGCAGCCTGTTCGAGATGCTGGATGTGGCGGACAGCCGCCTGTACCAGTTCCTGAACGACTATAAGCTGAACCTGATTTCCCCGGCGGACATGAGCGACGAGGCCTTTGTGAAGTTCCACACCGACCTGGGCTTTGCGCTGAAGGTCATCAAGCACCAGCGGGAGGACGTGGACAGGGTGATCGCGGAGACCGATCACCGGAAGATCGACCGGGACACCGCCTTTTTCCTGAACACCGCCACCCGGCTGGAGCTGAAGTACGAAGAGAAGAAGGGAGATGTGGATATGTGCCTTGCGATGGAAAAGAAAGCGCTGAGAGACAAAGTCACCGGGGCGATTGAAACCATGAAGGACTTTGGCCTGACCGAAGAGGACATCATTCGCAGAATCACCGAAAAGTATCAGGTCACCGAGGAGTACGTTCTCGAACTGCTCTCCCCCAAAGTGGCCTGATTTCACCGGAGGAATCCCCCATGCCCTACAAAGTGATCATCGCCGACGACGAGCCGGGCATGCGGCTCATTGAGCGGAAAATGGTATCCCGGGTGGAGGGCTTTGAGCTGGTTGGCGAGGCGGCCGACGGCGAGGAGCTCCTGCGCCTGGTGGAGGAAAAGAAGCCCCAGGTGGTCTTCCTGGATGTGGAAATGCCGAAGATGACCGGCGTGGAGTGCGCCCGGGTCATTCAGGACACCAACCCGGGCATCCTGCTGATTTTCGCCACCGCCCACGACCAGTACATGGGCGACGCCTTTTCGGTGTACGCTTTTGACTACCTGGTGAAGCCCTACAAGGTGGAGCGGGTCATCCAGACCTTAGAGCGGGCGCGGGATCTGCTCTCCGGGCGGCGGGAGGCGGCCCTTCCGGCTCCCCGGCGGGAGAAGCGGGCCAGCGGCGGGCGGCTGATGCTCCGGCACCGGGACGGCCTGGCCTTTGTGGCCATGGACGACATCCTGCTGGTGCAGCGGGAGGAGCGCTCCACGGTGCTCTACACCCAGGGCGGCGGGCGCTATGTCACCTCCGACGGCCTGCAGGAGACCGAGGAGCGCCTGGATCCCGCCGTGTTCTTCCGCTGCCACCGCTCCTATATCATCAACCTCAACCACATCCGGGACATCACGCCCTACGGCCGCTGGACCTACATCGTCAAGCTGGACGGCACCGACCAGGACGCGCTGATCACCCACGAGAAATACGAGGAGCTGCAGCAGCTCTTCGGCTGAACCGGGAGGGATGGCCATGCGGAGAATCCTTTTGCGGGCGCTGGCGCTCGCGGCCCTGCTGCTGGCACTCTTTGGCCTGTGCGCCGCTGATGACGCGGAGGTGCTGGAGTCCGGCTCCTGGCAGTACACCCTGAACGAAAACGGGGAGGCGGTCACGGCCCGCTACCTGGGCGATGAAACGGAGGTGACCGTGCCCGCCAGCCTGGACGGGCATCCGGTGGCCGTCATCGGGCAGGGCACCTTCGGCTCGGTTTCCTTCCCCCAGGTGGATAAAACCATCCGGAAAATCACCCTGTCCGAGGGCATCCGGGAGATCGACGACGATTCCTTCTTTTCCTGCCAGGCGCTGGAGGAGGTCGTCCTGCCGGAAAGCCTCACCTGCATCGGCAAGGCGCCCTTCCAGTGGTGCGAAAGGCTCGGGCGGGTCAACCTGCCCGGCTCCCTGACCTTTATCGACGACCTGGCCTTTTACGGCACTGCGCTCCGGGAAATCAGCCTGCCCGCCTCGCTGCAGGGGATGGGCAGCAATCCCTTCGCCCACTGCGGCGCCCTGACGGACATCCGCGTGGCCCCGGATCACCCGGTCTATGAGACGGTGGACGGCGTGCTCTTTGAAAAGGAGAGCCGCCGGCTGGTCTGCTATCCCGGCGGCCTGGACGCGGCGCGCTACGAGATCCCCGATGGCACGCCGGCGCTGGGCGGGGACTGCTTCTACGGCGCGCGCTTCAGCACCCTGGTGATCCCGGACAGCCTCACCGTGATCGAGGGCAATCCCTTCCAGCAGTGCGCCAGCCTGGCGGCCTTCGACATCCCCAGGTCCCATCCCGGCCTGGCGTCCCGCTCCGGCGTGCTGTTCACCAAAGACCTTTCCACCCTGATCGCCTATCCCTGCGCCCGCCCCAACCGGAGCTATACCGTGCCCAAGCAGACGCGGACCATCGGACGAAACGCATTCAGCTCGGTGAAGACGCTGGAAAAGGTCACCATCACCGGCGGGGTGGAAATCATCAGTGACGGCGCGTTCAACGCCTGCCGTTCGGTGCGGGAGGTGCGCATGGCGGAAGGCGTGCGGGAGATCCAGTCCTCCGCCTTCGTGTTCTGCCCCAGCCTGAGCCGGATGAACCTCCCGGCCAGCCTGGAGAAGATCGCCGACCAGGCCATCGGCCAGACGGCGGCGGGTTTTACGGCTGAGGTGGTGAAGGGATCCTACGCGGAGGAATGGTGCCGGGGGCATGGGATTCGCTGCGCGGCTGAATAACGGGGGTATAATGAATACTGATTCGGATGTCAAAAGACCGCTTTCATGAACCAAGCCACGACTGGTTGTGGAAGACAGCGGAAATCACCACAACCAGTCGTGGCTCCAAGGTTGAAAGCGCCCTTTTGTCACCCTTACCAATACTGAAGACTGAAAAATGAATAGTGAATAATTGGCGCAAAAGACCCTTGCAGATGCTTATCCCGAAAGGGAGGATGCTCCGTTGCGTTTTCTGAAACGACTGAAGCTCAACAATCCGCTGAACGAAAAGTGGCGGGAGGCCCTGCGCAGCGTGCTGCCGGTGGCGGGGCTGGTGCTTTTGCTCTGCTTTCTGCTGGTGCCCGTGCAGCTGAACGCGCTCTCGGCCTTCCTGCTGGGCGCGGCCATGCTGATGGTGGGCATGAGCCTGTTCAACCTGGGCACCGACATGGCCATGACGCCCATCGGCGAGGCGGTGGGTTCGGCCCTCACCCGGAGCCGCAATGTGAAGCTGATCGTGGGCATCGGCTTTCTGGTGGGCGTGATGGTGACCGTGGCCGAGCCCGACCTGACCGTGCTGGCGGGGCAGGTGTCGGCCATCCCCAGCCTGCTGATGATCGCCTGCGTGGCCCTGGGCGTGGGCGCTTTCCTGGCCCTGGCCCTCTGGCGCATTCTGAAAGGCCTGCCCCTGCGCCGCCTGCTGCTCATCACCTATGGCGCCACCCTCCTGCTGGCCCTGCTGGTGCCCCGCTCCTTCCTGGCCGTGGCCTTCGACGCGGGCGGCGTCACCACCGGCCCCATGACCGTGCCCTTCATCCTCGGCTTAGGCGTGGGCGTGGCGGCCATCCGCTCGGACAACGGCGCGGAGAACGACTCCTTCGGCCTGGTGGCCCTGTGCTCCATCGGCCCGATCCTCGCGGTGATGCTCCTCAGCGTGATCTTCCGCGCCGAGGACAGCGAGGCCTCCGCCGTCACCCTGACCCAGGCGGCCACCTCCACCGAGCTCTTCCGGGACTTCGCCTCCGCCCTGCCCCACTACCTGCGGGAGGTGGGCGTCGCCCTCGCCCCGGTGCTGGTCTTCTTTGTGGTCTTCCAGCTGACCGTCCTGCACCTGCCCGCGGCCCGGCTGCGGCGCATCGCGGTGGGGCTGGTCTACACCTTTGTGGGGCTGGTGCTCTTCCTGACCGGGGTGAACGTGGGCTTCATGCCCGTGGGCTACCTGCTGGGGGAAGTCCTCGGCGGCATGGACATCCGCTGGGCGCTGATCCCCCTGGGCATGATCATCGGCTGGTTTGTGGTCACCGCCGAGCCCGCCGTGCAGGTGCTGTGCAAGCAGGTCTATGAGATGACCGCCGGCACCATCCCCTCAGCGGCCCTGGCCCGCACTCTCTCCGGAGCGGTGGCGGTGTCCGTGGGCCTGGCCATGCTGCGGGTGCTGACGGGTCTGAGCGTGCTCTGGCTGTTGATCCCCGGCTACCTGCTGGCCCTGGGCCTGACCTTTGCCGCCCCGCCGGTCTTCACCGCCATCGCCTTTGACTCCGGCGGCGTGGCCTCAGGCCCGATGACCGCCGCCTTCCTCCTGCCCCTGGCCCTGGGCGCCTGCGGGGCAGTGGGCGGCGATCCCGCCACCGACGCCTTCGGGGTGGTGGCCATGGTGGCCATGACCCCCCTCATCGCCATCCAGCTCCTGGGCGTCAGCTACCGCCTGCGCATCCGCAAGGCCGAGAAAGCCGCCGCTCTCGCCGCCGAGATGGAGATTATCGAGGTGTAACGTAGTTTTTCCTGTGTGAATCATTGTTCCAGCCGGGATGCGAAGGGGTGCAGGGGGCGACCGCAAAGCCCCCTGCTCGCGCCAGCAGGCGCGAAATCCCCTCCGCGCACAATGAGGTCATTATGAGCGCAATCAATATGGTGATATTCGTCGTTCGCCGCGACAAGGACGAAGGCTACCGGCAGCTTCTCCGCGACAGCGGGGGCACCGCCGTCCTCTCCTTCCCCTGCCAGGGCACCGCGGGCGAGAACATCCTCAGCCTGCTGGGTCTTCAGCAGACGGACAAGACGCTGCTGTTCAGCCTCATGCCGGGCGCGAAAGCCCGGAAGGCGCTGCGGCACGCCATCGACAACCTTGGTCTGAACCTGCCGGGGGAGGGCATTGCCCTGCGGACGCCGGTGGACGCCTTTGGCGGGCGCACCAGTCTGCGGGTCTTTCTGGGCGACTACACACCGGAGGAGGTTCAGCCCATGGACGTGAAGGAACTGCACTACACGCTGATCATTGCCGTGTGCGCCGGCGGGCATACCGCCGAAGTGATGGACGCGGCCCGGGAGGGCGGAGCCGGCGGCGGCACGGTGATCCACGCCAAGGGCACCGCCGGGGTCTCGGCGAAATTCCTCGGCGTCTCCTTGGGCGCGGAAAAGGAGCTGGTCCTCATCGTGACCGCCCGCAATATGCGCGACCAGGTCATGAAAGCCATCATGTCCAAAGCCGGCGTCTCTACCCCCGCCCAGACCGTCCTCTTCACCCTCCCGGTGGAAGAAGTGGCTGGATTGAAGGCGGTCATGGAGGCCGCAGGGGAGGGGGAGGAGGAGTGACGGTTCCTGGGGGGAATTGTTTGATATGGTGTGTGCCAGAATACTGATTCGGATGTCAAAAGGCCGCTTTCATGAACTGAGCCACGACTGGTTGTGGAAGACAGCGGAAATCACCACAACCAGTCGTGGCTCTAAGGTTGAAAGCGCCCTTTTGTCACCCTTACCAATACTAAATGCTGGGCCTGTCTGTCTGTCTTGTGAATGAAGTTTCCCGTCGATCGGGAGGCAAAGCCGTAGGGGGAAGGGGGACTGTGCGATGGGAATTGTGCGCGTGGAAGTCGTTAGAGGAAATATCCTGAACATCCTGTCAAACGCCATCGTTTTGCCTGCCAATACCGGCCTGCTGGAGGGAAGAGGTGTATCAACCGCGATATTCCAGGCGGCAGGAAGGAAGCAACTTGCTGAAGCATGCCGGAAGATTGGCACCTGTCAGGAAGGAAAAGCGGTGGTCACCCCTGGATTCCGCCTGAAGGCCGATTACATCATTCATACTGTTGTTCCGCGGTGGATTGACGGGCAGCATCATGAGTATGAGCGTTTATGCGCTTCCTATCTGGCGGCGCTGAATGCGGCGGACATCTTAAGCTGCGCTTCCGTCTCTTTTCCTCTCCTCGGCTCAGGAAACAATGGATATGACCTGAGCATTGCCTTTGATGTCGCGTATCAGATCCTGCAGCAATTCGAGGGAAGCGTTCTGAACACAGCATACCTCGTCATTTATGGTGAGTCTACCGCCAGACTGGCTGCCGAAAAGGGGATCCCCTATATCGAACTCCCGGAAGCATACATGCGAAAAAACCTGCTTCCGTCTGATAAAGCGCCGCGTCAGAAAGGTGCAATGGAACAGGCCATTGCCCAGGCCGGGGCCTTCCTCGGGAAAAAAGAAAACTGGGATGCCATGCTGGATGTGGCTTTCAAAATTGTCAGGCTGATCAAAGAGATCAAGTAGAATCACTGTGCATCGAATCGCACCGGAATCAAGCCATCCATTCATTCCATCAGCTGCAGCTTTCTATGGCAGAAAGAACGTTGAGGGTGACAAAAGGGCGCTTCCAACCTTAGAGCCACGACTGGTTGTGGTGATTTCCGCTGTCTTCCACAACCAGTCGTGGCTTGGTTCAGGAAAGCGCCCTTTTGACATCCGAATCA
>JAFXVR010000031.1 GCA_017534885.1 Clostridia bacterium
ACAAGAACATCGCCGAGGAAGCCTACTTTGACGCCGAGGGCAAGCCGGTCAACTGCAAGGCGGGCTACGCCGAGTGGCACCGCACCTACAACGAGCTGAAGCAGCCGGTGACCTTCGCCTACTTCCAGCCCGACGGCACCCCCGGCCTGGCCAAGGAAACCTACGCCCGGATGACCCGCGCCTACGATGAGAACAAGAACATCGCCGAGGAAGCCTACTTCGACGCCGAGGGCAAGCCGGTCAACTGCAAGGGCAAGTACGCCTCCGTCAAGCAGGTGTGGAACGACAAGAAGAAGGTCATCCGCGCCGAGTGGTACGACGTGAACGGCCAGCCCCTCGCGGTGGGCAACACTTACGTGGCCTACGAACGCGAGTATGACGACAAGGGCAATGTGGCCGTGGAGCGCTACTATGACGCGGCGAACCAGCTGATCAACTGCAAGAACGGCTATGCCGACATCCGCCGGGAGTACAACGAGCAGAAGCTGGCGGTGGTCTACGACTTCTTCCAGCCGGACGGCACCCCGGGCATCGCGGGCAACACCTATGCCCGGATGACCCGCGCCTATGACGAGAAGAAGAATGTGGCCGAGGAGGCCTACTTCGACGCAGAAGGCCAGCCGATCAACTGCAAGGCCGGCTACGCGGCCGTCCGGCAGACCTGGAACGAGAGCAAGAAGCTCGTCCGCGCCGAGTACAGTCAGCCGGACGGCGCACCGGGCCTGAAGGGCAACACCTACGCCGCCCTGACCCGCAGCTATGACGAGGCCGGGAACATCGCCGAGGAAGCCTATTTCGACGCGGCGGGCCAGCCCGTCAACTGCAAGGCCGGCTACGCGGTGCTGCAGCGGGTGTGGAGCGAAAAGCGCGCCGTGCGCTTCACCTTCCTCCTGGCTGATGGCACCCCCGGACAGACCGGCAACACCTACGCCGTGATGACCCGCGCCTATGACGCCAAGGGCAATGTGACCGAGGAGCGCTACTTCACCGCCGACGATCAGCCCGTGAACTGCAAGAAGGGCTACGCGGTGTGGCTCCGCGAGTACGACGGCAAGACCGTGACCAAGGAAACCTTCCTGGACGCGGAAGGTCAGGAGGTCACACCCCAAGCTTAACGGAGGATATCCGCAATGAACAGACTGAACCGGCTGCCGGGGCTGCTGCTGGTACTGGCCCTGCTGCTTCTCCCGGCAGCCGCCCTCGCCGAGGACAGCGCGGCCTGGCCTGCGCTCACCGCCGAGGGCTTCCTGGAGGAGGGGGAATTCATCTTTGAGGGCCCGGCTGAAGGCCTGTGGCGCTACTGCTCCCCCACCCTGCGCATCGAAATCGTGCGCAAGCAGGAGACCGAGCCTCAGCCGCTGATCTGGTATGAGGCCGAGATCTTCACCCAGGGCGAGGAGGAGTGGCGCATTGTCACCGCCGAGCCGGGCCGCCACCTCTCCTACGGCACCTGGCCCTACCTGGTGGCCCAGCGCAATCAGGTGGTCTTCGGCATCAACAACGATTACGCCCAGGGCCGCTACCCCAGCAAGAACCGCAATGTGGGCCTCGTCATCCGGGAGGGCAAGATCCTCTGGGCGAAAACCCGAACCAAAGTCTCCAACGCTTTCCCGCCCCTGGACATCCTGGCTTTTCTGCCCGGGGGCGGCTTTCAGGTCTTTGATTTCAACGAGCACGCCGCCCAGGAATACCTCGATATGGGCATCCAGAACATCCAGTGCTTCGGCCCCTGGCTGCTCCGGGACGGAGAGATCAACACCAAGGGGCTCAAGCGCGTGGGCAAGAGCAACAACCCCCGCACCGCCATCGGCCAGATCGAAAAGGGCCACTACATCGCCGTGGTGGTGGAGGGCCGGCACAAGCAGAGCCGGGGCGTCACCCTGACCCGCCTGGCGGAAATCATGAAGGAACGGGACTGCACCCTCGCCTTCAACCTGGACGGCGGCACCACCTCCTGCATGATGTTCATGGGCGTGCAGATCAACACCGTCGGCGGCTCGAAGAATCCCGGCGGCTCCGCCCGGCGCATCACCGAGCTGGTGTCCATCGGCGTTTCGGAGGCCGTGCCGAAGACGGACAAGTGACCGACAGAAAGGATTCCTTCCTGATGGCAACCATCCTCGATTATGTCTACTGGCGGGGCGATCTGAGCCTCACCCAGGACCCCTGGCGGGCGGCGGACAGCGCGGTGCTGGCCAGCCTCTGCTACCTGAATCCGCCGGAAAAGGGGCGCTCCGACGAGGGTCTCAGCCTGCGCGAGTTTGCCCTCTCCCTGCCGGAAAAGGGAAGCGGCTCCCTGTACGAGGGCCGGCGCACCCTGTGCATCCTCGCTGCGGGCTCCCGGCGCTTCGGGGACATCCGCATCAGCCGCTTTGTGTACAATGTCAACCCGGAGGCGGGCATCCAGTTCGCGGCCTTTTGCGCGCAGCTGCCGGACGGCGTGACCGCGGTGTGCTTCCGGGGCACGGATGCCACCCTGGTGGGCTGGCGGGAGGATTTTGAGCTGAGCTATTCCAGCCCCGTGCCCGCCCAGACCGCCGCCGTGGACTACCTGCGGGACGCGCCCGGGGGCAGGCTGATCCTGCTGGGGCACTCCAAGGGCGGCAACCTGGCAGCCTACGCGGCATCGCATGTCCCGACGGATGTGCAGGCGCGGATCGAAGGCATCTGGTCCTTCGACGGGCCGGGCCTTGACGAGGAAACCGCGGCTTCCCCGGGCTATGCGGCCGTCAGCGGGAAGATTCACTCCCTGATCCCCCAGTCCTCCATCATCGGCCTGCTGATGGACTATCACCCGGTGTACACCATCGTGCGGGCGGAGGGCGCGAGCCTGATGCAGCACAACCTGCACACCTGGCAGATGGACGGGCCGGACTTCGCCGTGCTGCAGGACACCACCTTCTCCTCCCAGCTGATGGACAGGGCGCTCCACGACTGGATGCGCCAGGCCGCGCCCGAGCAGCGCCAGCTCTTTGTGGAAAGCGTGTTCAAGGTGCTCCAGGCCAGCGGCGCGGTCAGCGTGTCGGACTTCCGCTCCTTAGAGCTGCCCCAGGTGGCGCGCATGGCCAAGGCCGCCGCCGAGCTGGAGCCCGAGACCCGCAAGCTGGTGATGCAGCTCTTCGCGGGATTCTTCACCGCCGGCGCGTCCTCGGCCTTTGCCATTGGCCGGGATCTGCTGGGCATCAACTGGGCCGGGCCTTTCCTGGCGAAGCTGAACGGAGGAAGCGAAGATGGACGGATGGAAGGCTGAAGCCCTTGAGACCCTCCGCGCCTGTGTGGCTGAACTGGGCCGGGCCGGCGGCCTGGAGGAGGGCAGCGTGATCGTGCTGGGCTGCTCCACCTCCGAGGTGGCCGGGGCGCGCATCGGCCAGGGCTCCGTGCCCGCCCTCGGCGAGGACATCGCCCGGGCCATGGTCACGGCCTGCCGCGAAAACGGCTTTGAGCCCGCCTTCCAGTGCTGCGAGCACCTGAACCGCGCCCTCGTCCTCGAAAGGGACACCCTGCGCGCCCTTTGCCTGCGCCGCGTCCACGCCGTGCCCCAGCCCAAGGCCGGAGGCTCCGTGCCCGCCGCCGCCTGGCGCCTGCTGGCCCGCCCCGCCCTGGCCGAAGCCATTCAGGCCGACGCCGCCATCGACATCGGCGACACCCTGGTGGGCATGCACCTGCGCCCCGTGGCCGTCCCCCTGCGCCCCAGCCATCCGCTGCTCGGCCAGGCGCGGATCGTCATGGCCTACAGCCGCCTGCCCCTGATCGGCGGGGAGCGGGCAAGGTATACGGAGGAATGATGAGCATCAAAAAACCAGGGGGGCAGCATCGCGTTCCCCCTGGTTTTTTGTTTACCCCTTCCCTGCGTCTCCTGCATGATGCAGAAAGCTTCGAAGAGATCCAGGTCATCTTGGTTGGTGATCTTGATGTTCAGCCGGGAGCCCTTCGGGAAGTACCCCCGCAGGAAAACCCGCCGCCGACAGGGCGGCCCCAACAGCCTGATGACGCTGGTAAGCCGGCAGCGATCATCATCCACGATAACAGATCGCTTTCCTGATTCGATCAGCTGTCTCCTGATCAGTCATGATTTCAATCAGCTTCAGCGCGAACGGAATGGTTGAGCCCAGTCCCTGCCCGGTGATCATATTGTTGTCGACCACAACAGGTTCATCTGTGATTTCTGCAGGGCCCATGGCTTCCTTAAAATCCGGATGGACGGTTGCTTTGGTGAGCAATCCCAGATCAGCCAATATGGTCGGCGCCGCACAGATGGCCGCCACATACTTATCTTTTGCAAACGCAAGACATTGCTTCCTTACCAGATCGCTTTTGCTGAGATGCTTCGTTCCAAGCCTTCCGCCCGGAAGGACCAATAATCCTGCATGTTCAAAATCAACGTTTTCCGCCAGACAATCAGCCTGTATAAGGATTCCGCGTGAAGATCTCACGTCACGTCCTTCCATGATGGAAGCCATAATAGTTTTCAACCCTGCTCTTCTCAGGAGATCTACAACGAGAAGCCCTTCGCTTTCTTCGAAACCGTCACCCAGGAAAACAACCGCATCTCCTGTCACTGTTTCGCTGCTTTTTCTCTGCTGCTCCAACACATACCCTTCAAACAATCCCAGGTCATCTTTCGTTGTTATCTTGATGTTTCTCTGGCTTCCTTTGGAAAAGTAAATCCTTTTCCCCAAAGCGTACATCAGCGTCGTTGTATGCGGTTCAACTGTATCGATCACGCCGCTCTCAACCGCTTCCTGATACATATCAACAAGAAACCCATACTGAAAAGCATGGGGCGTGTTCATAACAGCGATGGTATCCCGGTTGATATACTTTTCCGTGTAATTCTCCGGGTCCAGAACCCCTGTTGTATATTTCTTCTCACCAGACAGCAGAATATAGTCAGTTGTCGAAATGGCATTGGTGCCCTTTTCCCTGCACACCCTGATTACATCTGATATGATATCCGGAGAAATGAATGGTGAAGCGCCAAAGTGGTAAAGGACCGTATCATCCGCTCCGATCTTATCCCTCAGGAAATCCATGCCATTCATCACGGATTCCTGAAATGTGCATCCCCCTTCAGTGACCCATAACAGCTTGTCAAAGCGATATTTGTCCTTCATTTCCCAAATGAAGTTGATGTAGGGTTTGACGCATACAACCAATATCGCGTCAATATCAGGATGCTGATTGAAGGGTTCGATGGTATATGCAAGAATGGGCTTCCCAAGTATTTCAATAAACTGCTTGGGAATGCCGGCTCCCACTCTGTTGCCAACGCCTCCGGCGAGGATGATCGCAACGTTCATTCAACCACTCTCTTTCTTGTCATGATCCGTCTTTCTAAACTTCGCGCGCTTTGATCAGATCATCCACATTATCCACTTCAGTCCAGGAATAGCCTTTGATGTCTCTGTAATAAAGATCAAAGTCCATTTCAAAAATCATCTGTACAAGGGCGTCCTCAAACCACTGCCCATACATTTCTTCATTAATCATGTTTTCTATCTCCTCAAGGACGAATCGCGCGGAGACAGCATCCAGCTTTGTTACGCATGCGTACTGCGCATAGCAGGAAGACAGCGCTTTGCTCATCACACAGATCTTCTCGCCCTGGATCTGAACGTTATACTTGCTTCCGGTTTTGCTTGAATCAACAAGAACATAAGGCTTGTCTGTATTCTGGCAGATGATCTCTTCAACGAGACGGTCTTCGAAAACAATGTCGGAACTCAAAATTGTAACGTTGTCTCTTTCCAGGTATTTTTTCGCAAACCAAAGAGAAGCAATGGAACTTGTGATGGCATAGAAAGGATTGCGTACAAAAATCACATTTTCTCTTTCAAGCTCCCTGACCACATGATCGTACATGAATCCCGCTACAACAACAATCTCTGCTTTATGGTCAAACTTCCTGATAGTCCTGACCATACGCTGCAAAACAGTGGAATGCCGATCGAGTTTATAAAGGGATTTAGGGGTTTTCAGCGTGAGAGGCTGCAAATTTGTACCTTTTCCTGCGGCTAAAATGATATATGTCATACTCTCTCTCCTTCATACATCTTTATCGCCATTTCGCTGTATTCTCTGGCAAAACGATACCATTGCGGTTTCAGGTAACCGATCTTCTGCCCGGAAGCCTCTTTGAACATCGTCCAGTGCATATAAAAGAAACCTGTTATGGCGATCCATGCATAAAAGTGCCGCTTTTCGACCGGGTCAGGCTCATGGCCCAGGTAAATGAAAATGATCCTGTCAACCTCTTCTCTCGAATGATCTCCTCCACATACAAATGTTCCAATATCAAAGCCGGGATCGCCGTATCCCGCGTATTCCCAGTCAGTCAGGTAGATCTCTGAATCATTGATCAAAAAGTTCTCATCCCGACTGTCTCCCTGGGTAAGACACATCGGAATGCCGTCAGCCTTTGATAAATCATATAACTGATAGACTCTGTCCCGAATGGCGGCAAAAGCAGGAAAATCAGGATATTTCTCCCCGTAATGCTCTGGTGGGGTCATGTCTCTGATGGATTCCCACTTGGTCTTCACATCAAACTCATATCTGACACGAACAGGGGTGTTATGCAGTTTATGAAGGAGCCGCAGACCTCTGAAAATATCGCTGACATTTTGATAATCAAAGCCGCGGTTGTTGATGAATCGCGCAATTTTCCATCCCTTTGATACACTCATTGCAACCAGCGTTGTATCGACTCTGGCATCATTGGCCTGGCTTTGGATCATGGATTCACGTCCGCGGTCGATCAGAACTTCTGATCCCAATCCCGGAAAGCGGAAGACATACTTGCCTCCATTTAATTCAAATGTGAGAACTGAGTTGGAGAGCCCCTTTTGAAGAGGCTGAAGATGATTGATCTGTTCTTTATTGCAGTTAAACACCTCGCAGATGGTCTGATAAATAAAGGCCAGATCTTCTTCTGTCAGCACTCCTCCGGTTGTTTGAATTGTTGTATTCATCACAGACGCTCCTTATACAGTCAGTATTCAAATGCTGACAAGGGTGACAAAAGGACGCTTTCAGCTTTAGCGCCATGACTGGCTGCGGTGGTTTCCGCTGTCTTCCGCAGCCAGTCGTGACTCCGTTCAGGAAAGCGACCTTTTGACATTCAAATCATGTTGAGGGTGACAAAAGGGCGCTTTTAACCTTATAGCCACGACTGGTTGTGGTGATTTCCGCTTTCTTCCACAACCAGTCGTGGCTTGATTCAGGAAAGCGCCCTTTTGACATCCGAATCAATCATTTATATCAGGTATAGATCTCCTCATTGCTTACCCGGTAGCAGCGCTCCCACACTTCAAAAGCCTTCTCATAGTCCGGCACCTTCCCGGCGTCGGGCTTGTAGGTCTTGGTGATCTTGACGCACTTGTCCACCGCGTCGAAGCAGTCCTTGTACAGGCCCGCGCCGATGCCCGCGCACATGGCCGCGCCCAGGGCGCCGATCTCGGCCACCTCGGTCAGCTCGATGGGGCGGTTCAGGACGTCGGCGAACATCTGGCACCACATGGGACTCTTGGCCACGCCGCCGCAGAGGCGCACATGCTTGACCTCGCCGGAGAGCTCCTGGTTCATCTTCATGATGTCCTTCATCTCGAAGCAGATGCCCTCGAGGATGGCCTCGGCCAGGTCGGCCTTGGTGGTGCCCAGGCTGATGCCGAAGAAGCCGCCGCGGGCCTTCTCGTTCTTCACCCGGGTGTGAGAGCCCTGGATGCAGGTCAGGGCGGTGACGCCGTTGGCGCCGGGGCCGGAGTGGGAGGCGGTCTGGGTGATGATGTCGTAGGGATCAACGCCCATCAGGCGGGACGTGGCGACCTCCATGGAGCCCAGGGCATCCCGGAACCAGCGGAAGGCGGAGGCGCCTGTGTTGGTCATGATGTAGTCCTGATAGTTGCCGAAGCCCGGGTTGGAGCGCAGGGTGATGCGGCCCTTTGGGTCGAGGGTGCCGTTGTCCGTCACGAAGATGGACACGCCGGCGGTGCCCATGATCATCACCTGGGTGCCGGGCTCGGACGCGCCCGCGCCGAACGCGCAGCAGTTGGCGTCCAGGTTGCCCAGGGCGACAGTGCAGCCCACGGGCAGGCCGGTCTGGCGGGAGACTTCCTCGGTCACGTGGCCCACCACGGTGCCGGGGGTGTGCACCACCTTGGGCAGCATGTCGATGGTGATGCCGAAGTACTTCACCAGGCGCTCGTCCCACTCGTTGTCGGTCATGCGCGCCATGGACAGGAAGTTGGCGCAGCCCTCGTCCACATAGTAGCCGTCCGCGCCGAACTGGCGGAGGAAGTAGTCCTGGTGGGAGCAGATGCGGCGCACCTTCGCCCACTTCTCGGGCTCATACTTCTGCAGCCAGCGGAGCACGGGGGTGTTGTAGGTGCCGTACTGCATGCCGGAAATCTGGCGGTACTCCTCCAGGTCCACCTCGGCGCGCAGCTCGGGCAGCATGTCGATGTAGCGCAGGTCCTGCCAGCCGATGGTGTGGTCGAAGACCGGCTTCTCGTTCTCGTCCAGCAGCACGATGGTCACGCCCTGGTTGGAGTGGCTGACGCCCACGATGTCCTTCGGGTCCACCTTGGACTTCACGATGGTCTCGCGCATGCACTCGAACACCGCCGCCTTGATCTCGTCAATGTCCTGTTCCACCCAGCCCGGGTGCGGATAGTAGGACGGATACTCCCGCCCCGTCGCCGCGATCTGGCGGCCGTCTTCGTCGAAGAGAATGGCCTTGCAGCCGGTGGTGCCTTCGTCAACGCCCATCAGGTACTTCATGATTCTTTCCTCCTGTATTCTTTTTTGGTTGATTGTTGGTCTTTTTGTTCTTTTTGTTGGTCTGAAATGGATTGGGTTTTTGCTGACTGCGCTCCGGGCATGGTTAATGCTGAATTTCCGTCATGGGCTGACGCCTTACTTTTCGTGACCGAAAAGTAACAAAAGGTCCTGGGGGACACGTTGCGACGTGTGTCCCCCAGACCCCCCGCACACGCTCGTCCTGCGGCAGG
>JAFXVR010000032.1 GCA_017534885.1 Clostridia bacterium
TCTTCAGCCGGGGCTTCCTCAGCAGCGCCCGCAAGGCTGTTAACGGCCTCAATGACCGCATTGGTGGTGATGGTCGCGGAGGCGATCACGTCGATTTCAGCGGTGTCCACGGGAATGGTCTTGCCGATGAACTGGTTCTTGAACGCATCCTGCATCGCGTTCTGGCCAAGACCGGGGGTCTGGCTTTCCGCGTCAATGTCGATGACGGTGATCGTGTTGCCGTCGAGGGTAACGGTGACGGTCACGTCCCCATCACCAAAGCCCTTAGCGGTGGCAGACTTCTGCTCACCGGCGGCCTCAGCGGGAGCTTCAGCAGCACCGGCCAGGCTGTTGACGGCCTCGATGACTGCGTTGGTGGTGATGGTCGCGGAGGCAATCACGTCAATCTCAGCGGCGTCCACAGGGATGGTCTTGCCGATGAACTGATTCTTGAAGCTGTCCTGCATCGCGTTCTGGCCAAGACCGGGGGTCTGGCTTTCGGCGTCAATGTCAATTGCGGTGATCGTGTTGCCGTCGAGGATAACGGTGACGGTCACGTCCCCGTCGCCGAAGCCCTTGGCGGTGGCGGACTTCTGGTTGCCAGCCGGGGCAGCGGCAGCTGCAGGTACGATCTCAGCTTCTGTCACGGCGCCGTTTTTCACAATCACCTTCACGGTGGTTTCGCCGCTGTAGCTGCCGGAAGGGATCAGCTTGAAAGCACCGCTGTCGGTGACGCCCAGCTGGCCTTCCTTGCCCTCGGAGAGCACGGTGATCGGTTCAGAAACGCTGGCCAGGCTGTTCAGCGCCTTGATGGCCGCGTTCGAGGTGATGGTCGCGCCGGACAGGATATCCACCCCGTCGCCGACGGTCACCGGCAGGGTCTTGCCGGCGAACTGGGCGGTGAATTCATCGGTGGAACAGCGCTGGCCGATGCCATCCGTTTCATTGGGGGTGTCCACAGCGATGCCCAGTATGGTGCTGCCGTCCTCATCGAAGAGCACGCGCACGGTCACATCGCCGCCGAAACCCTTCGCCGACGCGGAAGGCGCGTCCTCAGGAATGGTGACAGCCGCAGCGCCGTCTGCGGCCTCGGGCTTGCCGAAGCTGACCAGGCTGCCATCCGCAGCGTCCTGCTTCAGCGCCAGCTCCCGCACGGCCTTCATGGCCGCATTGCTTGCGGTGAGCACGGCGCCGGAAGTGCGCGTCGCGCCGGACAGGGCTTCAAACTGTCCGCCGTCCGTGGTCAGGCCCACCAGACGGCCCATGTTTTCCTCGGTGCGCCAGCGAGCGCCAAAACCGTCGGTTTCAGCGAAGTCGCCGTCGCCGATGACGGCCTGTTCCACGTCGCCGGAGGGGCTGACACCCAAGGTGACCGCCACCGGTCCGCCATAGCCCTGCGCCCGGGCCTTGACCGCGTAACCCACCAGATTGCCGTCGGCGTCTTGGGCGCTCACCAGGTTGGTCACGCCGTCATAGCCGGAGGCGGGAACGGAGATTTCCTCGTAGCTCTCGGCGGGCATCACAGCGGAGAAGGTCGCCTTGAGTTCCTCCGCTTCCCGCTCCCTGATGGGTCCTTCGGTGACGGCGTTCGTCAGGCCGAGGGCCAGCGCGGCCACCAGCGAGATGATTCCGAGAATCGCCCAGGCGGGCAGGGACTTCCTTGTCTTCTGAGCTTCCATGTTGCTTCCTCCCCGTTTATTCTGCGGCCGTGATCACAGCCCCTGGAGTTGGTACTTTTCCGCAAAGCCTTCCGTACAGATGATCTGATTGTCCCGGTCGATCAGCAGCCCGTCCAGACCGCAGTTGCTCAGCAGATCAAGGGCTGCCTCCTGCCCCAGCACGATGCAGGCTGTGGCAAAGGCGTCCGCCTGCATGGAGCTCCCGCACACGATGGTGGCGGAGGCCAGGTCTGTCATGGCTGAATAGCCTGTCTGAGGGTCGAGAATATGATGATAGCTGACTCCGTCCTTCTCGAAGCAGCGCTCATAGATGCCGCTGGTGACAACGGTGGCGTCCCCCACGCTGAGCACGCAGATGGATGAGCCCGCGGCCTGTTTCGGATCGGTCACGCCCACCCGGAAGAGGCTTCCGTCCGGTTTGCGGCCCACCGTGTACACGTTCCCGCCGAAGTTGAGCACTGCCGCCGTGCAGCGATCCCGGGCCAGGGCGGCGGCCTGGTCGGCGATATAGCCCTTGGCGATGCCGCCCAGATCCACTTGCATTCCAGCTGGCAGCCGAACGGTGTATCTGTCTCCCAGCTCCAGCAGGCTGTCGTCCACCAGGGGGAGGGCCGCCGCCAGTTCATCCTCCGTTGGCATCCGCTCCGTGCCGCCGGTGAAATCCCAGAGGGCGGTCACCGGCGCGATGGTCACGCTGAAGGCCCCGCCGGTCAGGGCGCTGTATTCCTTAGCGCTGCGCAGGATCTCCCAGGTCTCCGGATCGACGGTGACGATCTGGCCTTCCGCCCGGTTGATCCGATCCACATCGCTGCCAGTGACGGTCTTGCTCAGCAGGGCTTCATACCGGGCGCAGGTGGCCATCAGGTCGTCCATCAGCCCGGGCTCTGCCCCATAGAGGGTGAAGGTGACAACGGTGTCAAAGTAAAAGCCCACATTGGAGGTTCGCTCGCTGCCAGCGGCAAGCGCAGCCCCCGTCAGCATCACCAGCGCGAAGATCAGCGCCAGTATCCGTCTTCTCATTCAGCCACCACCAGTTCAACCGTTACTTGATTTGGGAGACAGATGATGAAGGCGCCGTCCGGCTTCAGCTCCCAGTTGTCCGGCGACACCTTGCCGGTGTTCACGCAATGCTGGTTGCTGCAGTTGGCCTCGATCATCTGGATTCCGCTTTCATCCACCTGGATGATGTTGATTTCGCCGCTCTCCTGACGCACGGTCAGCCGCTGGGGCTTCGAAAGGGGCACCCGCAGGTATTCCTTGCTGCCCACGTAGATGACGGCCATGTCCTCATCAGCTGTCACGGGGGATTGCAGCGCGGGATACAAGTACAGAGCCGCCGACACAGCCAGTACGCAGACAAGCAGCCCCAAGGCCACACAAGTGCTTTTTCGTTTCATGCCGCTCCGAATCCAATGCATCATCTCTCAGCCTGTTTACACATATGCATTATAACACAGCCAAAGCAAACGCGCAACGCTATTTTTTCGGAAGGATGACAATACCGGAAAGAAAAACGCTGCCGAAAGACAGCAGCATATGGGAACAATGCGTCAGGATGGAATGGGGCTCAGTCCCAGATGGTTTTCCGGGAGGAAACCGTCATCAGGCCGGCGCCGTAATCATCCCGGTGCAGGCCAAAGCCGGCGTGCAGGGCATTCAGAAACCGGTCTTCATCGGTGACACGGAGCTTTCCGTTCCATCGTCCGCTGACAAACAAACCATATTCTGTATGTAGCAGACCGTAGTCTGCCAAATCCGACCGGAGCACCGCAAATCCGTTTTGCTGTCCCTGGGTTTTGAGCCAGTCCAGCGCCGCCTCTTTTTCCGGCACGGGCTGATCGACATCGGCCAGCTCAAAGGGACAGGCGGAAAGCTCGAAGTTCAGCACAGAGCCGCCGGTCACGGTCTGCAGGCTGTCCTCGAAATCAAAGGTCTCCCAGGAGGGAAAGACACCGGCATAGCCGAAACGGGCATGGGCCGCCAGCATCTCCGGGCGAAGGTGGGAGAGCAGCACCAGCCAGGTGCGGGAGCCGATCTCATCCAGGCGGTAGAGCGGCTGAAGATTGCCGCCCGCGAACATCAGCCGCACAGTCAGGCGAAGCAGCTCAGGCGTGGCGATCAGCGTCCGCGTTTCCGGGCGATTGACATCCAAAGCCATCCGCGTCAGGAACATGATCACCACTCCTTTCAAACGCTTCGCATTGTCCGGGTGTCTGGCATTCAGCATGGCTGAAAGCGGCAGCCAGAGGGTTTTTCTTTCAACGGGAATAGGTTTCCGCGGACGCTCAGCCGCCTGTCAGCGCAGCATAGCAGCTGTCCACATCCAGGGTGGCAAAGTAGTCATCGGGTGTCTCGGCCCGGCGGATCAGGCGGAAAGAGCCGTTCTCGCAGCGCAGCACCTCAGCGGAGCGGAGGCGTCCGTTGTAATTGTAGCCCATCGAAAAACCGTGAGCGCCGGTATCGTGAATCACCACCACGTCTCCCTCGTCGATGCGCGGCAGCATGCGCTGAATGGCGAACTTGTCGTTGTTCTCGCACAGACTGCCCGTCACATCGTAGCAGTGATCCTCCGGCCAGTCCCGCTTGCCGCACACGGTGATGTGGTGATAGGCGCCGTACATGGCCGGGCGCATCAGGTTGGCCGCGCAGGCGTCCAGGCCGATATATTGCCGGTAGGTGTCCTTGTGGTGCACCGCGTGGGTGACCAGCCAACCCTCGGGACCGGTCATCCAGCGGCCCAGCTCTGTCTTGACCGCCACACCGCCCTCCGGGAAGACCTGTGTATAGGCCTTGCGGACGCCTTCGCCGATGGCGCCGATGTCAACCGCCGGCTGGTCGGGGCGATAGGGAATGCCCACGCCGCCGGACAGGTTGACGAAGGCCAGACTCAGCCCGGTCTCCGCCGCCAGCTCCGCGCCGGTGCGGAACAGGATGTCGGCGAGCACGGGATAGTACTGCTGATCCGTGTTGTTGGAGGACAGGAAGGCGTGCAGGCCGAAACGCTTTGCGCCCAAGGCCTTCAGCCGCTTCAGACCCTCGGTCAGCTGGGCGCGGGTGAAGCCATACTTGGCCTCGCCCGGATTGCCCATGATCTCGGTGCCGATGGAGAAGCTTCCGCCGGGATTGTACCGGCAGCAGACGGTCTCCGGAACGCCGCCGTGGCGCTCCAGCACTTCGATATGGCTGATGTCGTCCAGATTGACGTAAGCGCCCAGACGGCGGGCATGGCCGAATTCCTCCGGAGGCATGGCGTTGGCGGAAAACATGATCTCGTCACCGGAAAAGCCCACGGCCTCGGCGAGCATCAGCTCGGTCTCCGAGGAACAGTCCACGCCACAGCCCTCTTCGCGGAGAATGCGCAGAATGGCCGGGTTGGGAAGGGCCTTGACCGCGAAATACTCTTTGAAATCGCCGCACCAGGCAAAGGCATTTTGAAGGGCTCTGGCCCGCTGGCGAATGCCCGCCTCGTCATACAGATGAAAGGGGGTTGGAAACTGTGACGCCGCGGACAGAAAAACCTGATCCTCCAAGCGAAAATTGGGCATAAGCTGTCTCCCTTCACGCGGAACACCCGTTCCGCCTCTATTCTCTTCTTCTGTCAATCAGGATTATACCATATTGTACAATACAATGCAAGACAAATATTCAGCAGGTGGCTGAATGGCTGCTCACCGATGCAGATGCTGCCGGTTCGGCTGGGGTGGAAGCTCAGGCGTCAGACGGCGCTGCCTCCGCAAGCGCAAGGATCAGGAAGAGACTGAGCTCCGGGATCATGATGCGCGTCCAGCCGCCGATGTACTCGGCTTGCATAGCCTGACCGGTCAGGGCGTTTTCGGCTTTCAGCTTTCCGGGAAGCTCCACCCACAGGCCGCTGACACGGGCCACGGGGGAGTCCTCCTGCTCGTTGATCAGCGCGAGATAACGCTGGCCATCCTTCTCCCAGGCCATGACTTCCACAAAGCGGGGCGCTTCAGCGCGGAACACGGGCGGACGGGTCAGCAGGGAGCGAATCAGATGGGCGACAGCCGCTCTGCTCATGGCGGGCCTGCTCATCTCCAGCGGCGCGGCGCACCAGAGCACCCGCCCCTTGCCCAGCTGGCGCTGCACGATGCACGGGCTGTCCGTGCGCTGGCCCGGCGGGTTGGAGTGGATGGCCGCGAATTCCGCCGTGCCCGGCAGGGTATAGGGCAGGGTCAGGGTGGCCAGCGTCTCCGCGTCGGGAGCGGTGAGTTCCGCGGTATACTGCCGATCGGGAACGGTCAGCGGAGCGACGGCGGAGAAACCGGGCAGCACGCCGTCGCGTCGGGGTTCCATGTAGGTGAAGGCGGCCTCGGTCTGTCCGGTGAGCCGGATGCCCAGCCACTCGGCCATATCCGGGCAGCCCAGCGGACCGGAGATGTACAGGCTGCCGCCGCGCTCCGCAAAAGCGCGCAGGGCTTTGGCTTCAGCCTGGCTGACCTCGGCGGTGTGGCAGACACAGATAACCTGGCCCTGATAGCTCTCCAGCTGGCCAGAGCCGATGACATCAAAGGGAATGTGCGCCTCCCGCAGAATGCCGGCCATGGCAACGGGAGCTTCCGCAAAGTATGCCGGAGAGAAGGACTTTTCTGTCAGCACGCAGGGGCCTTCGCCGGGATCGTACTTGGCCTCCGACGCAAACCAGATGGCCGCGTCGGTCAGCGGACGGCCGCCGGCAAAGGGCTCGCAGGGTCTTGTGGCTTCCCACACGCCGCGCATCAGGCGGCTGTAGACCTCCGGGACAAAGGTGCCGTCCGGATTGATGGCGTCCACCAGCAGGAAGGCGCCGCCGTGCAGAAGGGCGGTCACCGCGTGGAGGATGAGCTGCTCAGCGGTCTTGGTGGTGGTGTGGAAGGCCAGCTCCGGGTCGCAGCGGCCGGTGTGATAGACAAAGGGGAGGGTTTTGGTCACGCTGCGGTAATACTTGTTGATGAAGCTCTGCTGCAGGTAACCGCCGTAATAATCGCCGCTGCAAAAATCGGAGGCCTCCGCCAGCCCTTCCGTGGCGGCGTTCACCCAGGAGGTGGCGATCATGGAGAACTGATGCTCCACCGTCACTTCCGGCCGGACAGCCTTGATGGCTTCCGTGGAGGCCAGGGCGAATTCCCGCAGCCACTGGGCCCGCCGATGCACGAAGGCGCGCCAGGCAGGGGAGGCCCAGTCCACCCAGTCGGGAATGTCCGCGCCGGTTTCCTCCAGGCAGCGCTTCCGGCAGCTGGGGCATACGCAGACCTCCGGCCAGAAGGTCATGTCCAGAAAGAAACCCTCGGCGGGATAGCGCTGGCAGAGCTCCTGCAGATTGTGCCGCACATACTCCCGGTACCCGGGATTGTTGGGACAGCAGATGCCGTAGCGCCCGGACCGGAACCAGTCCATCCCGCGGTATTCCCGGAAGGTCTTGCCGTCCAGGGCGACCAGCCGCCATTCCGGATGGGTTTCATAGGCCCAGTTGTCAAAGATCTGGGAGTAATACAGCACCGCCGCCAGACCCCGCCGGTGGCAGGCATCCACGGTTTCACCCACCAGATCGCGGCCCTGCAGCCCTTTGTGCATGCGCCCCACGGAGGCTGGCCAGTAGCACAGCCCCGTGTGGGACTTCGCCTTGATCACTGCGGCCTGGAAACCGGCTGCGCTGAGCGCCTCGGCATAGGCTTCGGGATCGATCTGCCTGAGGAAATCCGGGTGCCAGTCGTCAATGTGCATGTCCAGCAGATTCCGCCGATAATTGCCTTCAGTCCACAAAGGCTTTCCTCCTTCATGCGCCTGATCGGAAAAGCACCGGAAGCCGGGAAAGCGGCGGTCGCTTCCGGCTTGCCGGTGCTCAGTCACATCACAACAAAGCCCTTTCCGGGCTGTCTGAAGCCTGGAGGCCTGACGCCGCAGCCTTTACTCCACCTGCTCCGGGGGAAGCTGCTCCTTGATCTCGTCCAGCAGACCGGTCAGCTTTTCAGCGGCTTCACGGCTGTCCTGAATGGCTTCCGCGGCGGCTTCGGCCGTCTGTTCAATCACATCTGCCGCGGGCTTCACAATATCCGCCGGGGAAATCTCCGGCATGTCCATCACCGGCACCGCGTCGTCCGTCTCGCCAGCCACCACGGCCTTCTCCTGGGCGCTGTCTCCCGCGGGCACATTCAGGGTCGGCGCGCGCTCGGGCACTTCCTCCTTCGCGGCGCTCATGTGCTCGGTGCGGATCGTGTCCAGCTCCTTGTCCAGCTCGGCCACCCGCTCCAAAACAGCGGTCAGCTCCGGCGGAAAGGCGGCGCCGGCTTTGAAAAGCTCATAGGCTTTGACGCCCAGGCTTTCCAGAATCTCCCGGCGCTGATTGGTCAGGTTCATCTCGTTGATCTTGAAGCGCGTGTTGTTCGCCACATTGCTGGCGGCGCTGCTGATGCCTTCCATCGCCTTCATCAGCGCGTTTTTCGCGGTGGTTCCGAGGTCAGCCACAAGCGGCACTTCCTTTCTTGCTTATCCTTCAGACGCGGTCTGTGCGGGCCGGTCTGTTTCTGCCACAGTGACGCAGAGCAGGGAGTCCATTGATTCTGATGGCGGCAAAATCTGCTGAATCCACTTCAGCCTTCCGGCAGGAAAAGCTCCAGAGCGGCGGGCCGGATTTCAAACACTGCCCGATCCATTTGTTTGATCTCCCCATCCATTTGCAGGCGCATGCCGGGGGCGTCGATCTCCACCCGCTCCACCAGACGGTGGGTGGTGATGCCGAAAGTCAACACCTTTTTGCCCATCAGTCCGGGCAGATAGAAGGGGATGCGCCGCCTCGGCACGTTCTCTACCACCACCAGATCCAGCTTGCCGTCGTGCAGACTGGCCACCGGACAGATCGGGATGCCGCCGCCGATGATACCGCCGTTGCACACCGCGCAGATCAGCACGGGGCGCTCGAAGGGATCACCGTCAGCGGTGCACTTCACCTGCACCGGCGCGTAAGAGGCAATGGCCTGAATGAGCCCCAGCAGATAGGGCATGAGCCCACGGAAGCGCTTCTTGAAGTGCTCAGCGCAATCCAGCACCTTCACGTCAAAGCCGGTGCCGCAGGCGTTGAGGAAGAGCCGGCCGTTGATCAGGCCCACGTCCACCGCGCGATGGGCGCCTTTGAGGATGATATCCCACACCGCCATGGGATCAGCGGGCAGGCCGGCCGTCTTGATGAAATCATTGCCCGTGCCGGCCGGCACGATGCCCAGAGGCACACGGGTTCCGATGAGCCCCTGGGCGGTTTCCAGTGCGGTGCCGTCCCCGCCGATGGACACGACGCCGGTGCAGTCAGGCTCAGCGGCGCTCTGCCGGGCCAGCGCCTCAGCCTGGCCGGGCTCCTGCGTCTCCAGGAAACGCACGGGCAGCTGATGCGCCTCAGCGTGTTCCCGGATGCGCGCCGCTACCTCCATGGCGTGGCCGGTGCCAGCGGTGGGGTTGATGATGCAGGTCAGCACCGGGAATCAGGCCTCCAGCACCTGCTGGGCAATGGACGCGCCGTCCAGGCCATATTCCTTCAGCAGGGCAGCGGGCTTTCCGCTCTGGCCGAAGCGATCCTGGATGCCGATCTTCTTAAAGGTGAAGCTGCCCTTTCCGCAGAGCACAGAGGCCACCGTGTCGCCCAGGCCGCCGATGACGGAATGCTCCTCCACCGTGAAGACCTTGCCGCACTTGGCCGCGTACTCGAGAGTCAGCGCCACGTCGAAGGGCTTGATGGTGTGGAAGCAGACCAGCGCGGCATCCACGCCATTTTCTTCCAGCAGTTTTACGGCCTCAAGGGTGTGCTCCAGCATGATGCCGCAGGTGAAGATGACGCAGTCCTTGCCGTCCTTGACCACGCGGCCCTTGCCCACCTCGAAGGGACGGGACTCATAGATCGGTGAGGGCAGGCGCGCCGTGCGGATGAAGACAGGCCCATCGATCTTCGCGGCGGCTTCCACGCACTGGTAGGTCTCATTGGCGTCGCTGGGCACGAAGATGGTCATGCCGGGCAGTACGCGCATCAGCGCCAGATCTTCAATGGCCTGATGGGAGCCGCCGTCCTCGCCGAGAGTAACGCCGGCGTGAGAGAAGCCAAACTTGACGTTCAGATGGGGATAGCAGACGCCGTTGCGGATCTGGTCATAGCAGCGGCCCGCAAAGACAGCAAAGGTGGAGCAGAAGGGGATGAGCCCCATGGTGGACATGCCCGCGGCGATATCCACCATATCCGCTTCGGCAATGCCGCAGTCGTAATGCCGCTGCGGGAAGGCAGAGCGGAAAGCGTTGGTCATGGTGGCGGCGGCCAGATCGGCATCCAGCACGACGACCTTGTCATTCTGTTCGCCCAGCTTGACCAGAGCCTTGCCATAGGCGACACGGGTAGCTTCCTTTTCCCCGGTGGGGGTCACGCGGATCTCGTTGCTCATGGTCAGCCCTCCAGTTCTTTCAGCGCCTGAGCGGCCTGCTCATTATTGGGTGCCTTGCCGTGCCAGCCCACTTGGCCTTCCATATAGGAGACGCCCTTGCCCTTGAGGGTGTGCATCAAGATGAAGCGGGGCTTGCCGGGGCAGGCCGGAGTGTGCAGCGCCTTCAGCACCTGCTCCATATCATTGCCGTCAGCCACTTCGATCAGGTCATAACCGAAGGCTTCAAACTTGGCGCGGACATCGCCCAGGCTCATGACCTGGTCATTGGTGCCGTCGATCTGCATGCCGTTGTGGTCCAGAATGACGGTCAGGTTGTCCAGCTTGTAGTGAGCCGCCGCCATGGAGGCCTCCCACACCAGACCCTCGTCGCTCTCGCCATCGCCGATGATGGTGTAAACGTGGCAGGGATTGCCCGTGTGCTTCGCGCCAAGCGCCATGCCCACCGCGATGGAGATGCCCTGGCCCAGGGAGCCGGTGGAGGCGTCCACACCGGGGCACTTCTTCATGTCCGGATGGCCCTGGAGGATGCCGTGCAGCTGGCGGAAATGGTCGAATTCCTCGCGGCCGAAGAAGCCGCGCTCACAGAGCGTGCCGTAGAGACCCGGCGCCGCGTGGCCCTTGGAGAGCACAAAGCGATCCCGGTTCGGGTTCTTGTCGTCCTTGGGGTCTATGCCGCGCATCACGTCGAAATACAGGGCCACCAGCGTTTCCGTGATGGAAAGCGAGCCGCCCGGATGGCCGGCGCCGGCCTTGTTCGTCATCACAATGATGTCTCGGCGAACCTGTGTGCAGACTGATTTCAGCTCATGGATGTCCATCAGGCTTGTCCTCCCAACGTATCAAAGATGTTCTCCTGAAGTACCTTCTTTATTATAGTGACAGAGGGTGGAAATGTCAAGGAAGTTGCGGCCTCGGATAAAGCGATGATGTGTTCAAAATGTGTTCATTTCAATCAGCTGAAGCACAGGAAAAGGGGCCGCTCCGTCCGTTCAGGAGCAGCCCCCGGTGATTGATGCTCAGGCCCAGGGATTCTCGGTGGGATAGGGCAGGGACTTGGGCTGGTTCCAGCCGATGTCCTTCACGCCCAGGAAACGGAAGACCTCGAACAAGGCCTTGGCGCAATGGGCGAAAGCCACGGCGCCGTGGTGGGGATAGCGCTTCTCGATCAGCACATGGCGGTAGAAGCGGCCCATCTCCGGGATGGCGAAGACGCCGATGCCGCCGAAGGACTGGGTCTTGACGGGCAGCACTTCGCCCTCGGCGATGTAGGCGCGCACCACGCCCTCGGAGTCGCACTGCAGGCGGTAGAAGGTGATGTCGCTGGCCGCGATGTCGCCCTCAAGGGTGCCGCGGGTGAAGTCCGGATCAGAGCCGGCGGGCTCCAGCAGGCGGTGCTGGATCAGCTGATACTTCACAGCGCGGTCGTCGCACATCTTGCAGGAGGGGGTGTTGCCGCAGTGGAAGCCCATGAAGGTATCGGTCAGCTTGTAGTCGTACTTGCCGGCGATATCCTTGTCATAGATGTACTTCGGCACGGAGTTGTTGATGTCCAGCAGGGTAACGGCGTCGCCGGTGACGCAGGCGCCGATGTACTCGCTCAGGGCGCCGTAGATGTCCACCTCGCAGGCCACCGGGATGCCGCGGGAAGCCAGGCGGGAGTTGACATAGCAGGGCTCAAAGCCAAACTGGGAGGGGAAGGCGGGCCAGCACTTGTCCGCGAAGACCACATACTTGCGCGCGCCTTTGTGCTTCTCAGCCCAGTCCACCAGCGTCAGCTCAAACTGCGCCATGCGCACCAGCATGTCCTCGTAGTAACGGCCTTCGCCCATCTCCTGCTTCATCTCTTCGCAGATGCCGGGGATGCGCGGATCGTCCGCGTGTTCCTTGTAGGAGACCAGCAGATCCAGCTCGGAGTTCTCCTCGATTTCGATGCCCATCTCATACAGGCCCTTGATGGGGGCGTTGCAGGCAAAGAAGTCCTGGGGACGCGGGCCGAAGGTGATGATCTTGAGGGAGCTGATGCCGATCAGGGCGCGGGCCACCGGCACAAAGTCGGCGATCATGTCCGCCACATCATCGGCGGTGCCCACGGGATAGGCCGGGATATAGCCCTTCAGGTGGCGCATGCCCAGGTTGTAGGAGCAGTTCAGCATGCCGCAGTAAGCGTCGCCGCGGCCATTGATCATGTCGCCGTCGCCCTCGGCTGCCGCCACAAACATGCAGGGGCCGTCGAAGTACTTGGCGATCAGGGTTTCGGGGGTCTCGGGGCCGAAGTTGCCCAGGAACACCACCGCGGCGTTGCACTCGTTGGCCTTCAGCTCTTTCACGGCTTCCAGCATGTCGAGCTCGTTCTCCACGGTCTTTTTGATTTCCACCAGTTCCAGGTTCTTCTCACCGGCCTTGGCCGCAATGGCCGCGCGGCGCATTTCGCTCAGCTGAATCGGGAAGCAGTCACGGCTGACCGCCACCAGTCCCAGCTTGACCACAGGGATGTTGCTCATGGTGATCTCCTCCTCCATATCGTTTCCAATTGTTTGATGAATTGGACGCTGGCAATAGTTTAGCATTTTTCCCGGCAAACGTCAACAAGCGTTTTGATGTCGGGCGCTTTTGCGCACTCCTTGCGCATTGTTGCCCATGATTTGCGCATCCGTGAGGCTGATTCCGCCTTATCTGCTGCCGATCTCGCTGAGCCCCTTCCGACCCAGGGCGATCAGCCGCCTGCAGTAATCGTCGCTGCGCTGCTGGATATCGTCCTGATAGACCTCCAGCTCCGGCATGGACACGGCGAAGAAATCATAGCTGACGCGGTCAAAGAGGTGGCGCTCGCCAAAGGTGATGAGCTGATGGAAGGACTTCTTCGCCTGCTCGTCATCTCCCAGCGCGTGGAAGGCCATGCCCTGGTCATAGATATAGTCAGAAGGCTGGTCGTTGTAATAGCGCACGGGCTCGGGCGTGCGGGGACCGGCGGTCGCCCGGATGAAGCAGGCCCGCGCCTTCTCCTCCTCGCCAAGGGCGCGCCAGGCACAGCCGCAGAGGTAATCGGCGCGGTTATCCGGCACGTTGTCCAGCTTGCCCTCGCCGAGATTTGAAGGGTAGGTTCTCGTGCGATCCGCCAGGGCGATGGCTTCCCGCAGGCTTTCGGGCGTTCCGTCTGCCAGGGCCTGTTCAGCCAGAGCGAAGAGCGCGGCCTTGTATTCATCGGCCACCTTGCCCTCGCCGCCCTCCCACACGTGGAAGGTGTAGGTTTCAAGAATCTCCAGCGCCTTTTCATGCTGATGGGCGGCGTTGAGCAGGGAGACATAGGCTAACATCAGGGCGTAGCGGTCGCCCAGCAGCTCCCTGTGCGCCTCCAGCAGCGCCAGGCGCTCCTGAACCGGCTTGCCCAGACGCTTGAGCAGCTGATCCTGCTCCAGCAGGAAACGGCTGTTGCCGGGCTCCAGGCGGCAGGCCTCGGCGATCTCGGCGGCGGCAAGTTCCCGGTCTCCGTGGTTGTAATCGGCGATGGAGAGGCAGCGCCAGGCGGGGGCCAGAACCGGCTTCTGCTGCACAGCCGTTCGCCAGTGGGCGAAGGCCTCAGTGTACTGCCGCTTGTCATAGAGCAGCTCACCCGCATAGTAGTGGGCCATGGGCGCCTTCTCTCCCGCTTCCTCCAGCAGCGCGATAGCCTTGTCCAGGATGAAGCGCTCCGCGATCCGGTTCGGGAAGCAGCCGTCCGTCGGCAGCTGTTCGCCCAGCCTCGCCTGCCGCAGCGCCTCCCCGGTGTGCCTCAGCCGCGCCTCGGCAAAGGCGTGGGCATAGCGGAGCATGGGGTGGGCGAAGGGGCAGCGGGTGAGCAGGGAAGCCGCGTCCGCGTCAAAACCGAAGTCCAGCAGCTCCAGGGCAGTGTTCAGCCAGTTTTCCACCCGGGCGGCTGATCTGGCAAAGGCTTCCGGTTTGCTGCTGCGGTACAGCAGGCCAAAATACAGCGGATCGATGGCCAGGCTTTCCCGCAGGAAGGGACGCAGGTCGCCGTCCAGATGGTACAGAATGCCTGCCTTCAGCGCCCGGCAGCGCATGTCGTGCCAGCCGCGGATCAGGCTCTCGTCCGCAAAGGCCAGGGCCTGGTTCAACTCGCCTTTCCGAACGCTGATGCAGGCCAGGTGATAATAGGCGGCGCCGGCGGTTTCCGCACTCCAGGTGGCCTTGTGGAAGGCGTCGGCGGCCTCGTCCAGCCGGTTCAGCCGCTCCAGCGCCACGCCGAGGTTGAAATAGCATTCCCCGGAATAGGGATTCGGATTGCGCCAGGTCTGCTTCCGGATAGCTGCCCGGAAGTATTTCAGGCTTTCCTCCGCCTGCGTGTGCCGCAGCAGGAGCAGGCCGTAGGCGTTGTTGAGCCGGATGTCGGTCGGATCGCGGCGCAGGCCTTCCAGATAGTAATCCTCCGGCAGGAAGGTGGCGTGGCGGTACTGCTCCAGGTGCTGGCCGGCCAGGTAGAGCTCCTCCGTGGTGGCGATGCCGCCGGGCGCTTTCAGGGCTTCCGCCGGCTCGGGAATCGGCTGGTTCTCCCGGATATACTCCTTGCAGGCGCAGAGCAGCGTTCCCTCGCCGTCCCGCACTTCCGCCTCATAACCGCGCAGGCTGGGCAGAATGCCCGTGAAAGCGCTGACCGGCGAGAGATCCGCCGTCTTGCGGTAGACCTCGCGTCCGCCGGAGCGCACTGTAATGACCGCGCCGGGACAGGGCCGGGTCACATAGATCTTCAGTCTTGTGCCCGCCGCCCGGGCTGCCAGCGCCTCATAGGCCTTCCGGCCCGTGTCAAAGGGACTGGGCTCCAGCGCACGGCCTTCCGCGTCCAGATAATCCACGCCGATGACCGCGTCCCTGGTGGCGTTGCTGACCCGTCCGACGGTCTTGTAGGGCATGAAGTACTGGACGAAGGTCTTCTCCTCCCGGGGCTTCAGCCAGGTGAAGTCCGGCTGATTGTCGCAGTACACGCCGGTCATCAGCTCGATGTACGGGCCGTCCGCGTCCGTCAGGTTCTGATCCCAGGTCTTGCCGAAGTTCCCGCAGCCCCAGGTCCACTGCTTCTTGCCCGGGCTGACGTGGTGATCCGCCACGTGCAGCAGGCCTGCCTGCCGGCCCTCGTCATAGTTGCCCACAAAGTCGAAATCCGAGTGGGCGGCCATGTAGGAGGTGGGCACGCGGATGTTCCTGTACCGGCTGATGTCCACACCGGCGGAATAGTCCGCCTTGTAGTATTCACCCGTGGCGATGGGGAAGGTGGAAACCGCGCGTTTGCCGTGATCCATCACCGCGTTCACGTCCGGGGGGAACACGGAGAAGGTCTGGTCGTTGACGGCAACCGCGGGGTTGGCCCACCACAGGAAGGTCTGGGGCAGGTCTGTGGGGTTGAAGAGCCTACCCCTGATTTCGATATACGCCCGGTCCGGGTAGAGGGTGATGGCCGCATTGCTCTTGGTGCCGTTGATGCGGTCGGTCTCGCCGATGGTCACGGTGGCAGAGCCGTCCGGGTTCTCGGAAAGGGCATAATCCACAGGCATGAAGGTGGAGGGGCGGTGGTGCTGGGGCCAGTTGAACTCAATGCCGCCGGAGATCCAGGGCCCGGCCAGGCCTACCAGCGCCGGCTTGATCACATGGTTGAAGTACACAAAATCATAGCCGTTGGTCTTGTCCAGCGCCCGCTGAATGCGTCCGCCCAGCTCCGGCAGCACCATCACATAGAGATACTCGTTCTCCAGAATGACCGACCGGTAGGAGACGTCCTCTTTGACATCGCTGACCTTTTCGATGATCGGCACGGGGTATACCTTGCCCGTGGAGCCCTGGTAAGCCCGCTTCTCAATGAACAGCGGGTTCTTCTCCGGCTGTCCGGCCCGGTAGGTCGGGATGACGATGGTTTCCTCGCGCACGGTGGCCCTGTTCATGGTGTTTCCTCCCTGTTGATCTGGACTCGGCTGAGCCGTTGGGTTTCACATGCTGTTCAGCTGCGTTTTGGTGAGCCGGGGTGTCATTCGCCGGCGGCCGGCTTGCACACGTCCACCCAGCCCCTGGCTCCGGTAAACCGCTCCAGCTCCTCCGGCGTCACGCGCACCGCGCTGCTCTCCGTGCCGCCGGCGGGGTAGATCACGTCCCAGTCCCTCAGGCTTTCGTCCAGATACAGGTGAACCGTGTCCGGCAGCCCGAAAGGGCAGACGCCGCCGAAGTGCAGCCCAGTCAGCCGATCCAGTTCTTCGGCTGTCATCATCTTCGCCTTGGCGGCAAAGCGATCCTTGAACTTGCGGTTATCGATGCGCCGGTCTCCCGCCGCCACCACAAAGACCGGCTCTGCCCCGGCCATGAAGGACAGTGTTTTCGCGATGCGCCCGGGCTCACAGCCCACGGCTTCCGCGGCCAGTTCCACAGTGGCGGTGGATACATCAAACTCCATCAGCCTGTCTTCTGCGCCATAGCCGCGCAGGGATTCACGCACTCTCTCGATCGGGCTCATGCCTGTTCTCCTGTCTTCAGCGCGCCTGTCCAGCTGGGCAGACGCGGCTTCTGTCTTTGTCTGCAAAAACGAAGGGAAGGGGCAGGATTCCTCGCGGGAGCATTCTGTCTCTTCCCTCCGGTTTGTTTGTCTCTGGTGTAATCGTACAGCGGGGGTGAACCCCTGCGCCTGTCCTCAGTAAGCACGCTCCTCGCCGATGAAGCAGAAGGCTAAGGTGCCGGGGCCGCAGTGGGCGCCGATGACCGGGCCGATGTGGTCGATGCGGATGGTCAGATCCGGCAGCTTCTCCTGCAGCAGCTCCTTCATGCGGGCGGCTTCCTCGGGCGCGTCCGCGTGAAGCAGAATGGCGATGGACTCCTTCTGATCCTTGATGGCGGCCGCCGACTTCTCCACGATGTAGTTGATGGCGCGTTTGCGGCCGCGCACCTTGTCGATGCTCTGCAGGGTGCCGTCCTTGGCCTCCACAATGATGGGCTTGATGTCCAGCATGGCGCCCATCACGGCTGCTGAGGCCGAGATGCGGCCGCCCCGGCGGAGGTACTTCAGATCATCCACGGTGAAGTAGGCCTGTGCCCGGGTGCGGTTCTGCTCCAGCCAGGCCGCAACCTCCTCCATGGACTTGCCCTCGCGGTACAGCTCGTGCGCCTTGAGCACCAAGAGCGTCATGGGGCCGGAGATGGAGAGGGTGTCCACGATGATGCACTTCCGCTCGGGATACTTCTTCAGCAGCTCCTGCCGGGCGGCCTCAGCCTCCTTGATGGTGGAGGACATCTTGCTGGAGAAGGCCACGAACAGCAGATCCTTCTCCTTGAGAACGGGCTCAAAGTAGTCCAGGTAATTCTGCTTGTTCAGCGCGCTGGTCACGGCTATCGAGCCGCCGCGGATGGCGTCATAGTAGCTCTTGTAGTCGAGGGACTGTCCCAGGTCGTCGAAATATTCCTTGCCGCCGATGGCATAGGGCATGTAGACCACCGGGATATCGTACTTTTCCTTCAGGTCGAAGGGCAGATCGCTGTCGCTGTCCGTCATGAATACGTAATCCATCCCCGGATGAACCTCCTTTTCTCAGGTCGCGCAGGTGAAGGGGAGCATGAATCAAATGAATCAACTGTATTCTATACGATAACGAGGGAAAATGCAAGGGGAAGGAAGGCGGACTTCAGGGCATCGCGGCGTCAGATTTGGTCAGATTTAGCTGATTCTGCCGCCATGGCCTCCCATCCCCGCGGGTGGCTCGCCGAAAAAAAGATTGCGCAGTCCCGCGTCTGTATGGTAGAATATGACTGAATGAATGATCGCATCTGTCAGAATCCCCTGCCTGGCAAGCTTCCGGCGCACCGTTCCGGAGCGATACAGGAAGCGAACAGAGAAAGGAAGAAACGATGAAGCCGTTGAGCAGCTTTCCGAGGGTTTCGCTGGGCGTTTTCCCGACGCCGATCCAGAAGCTCGAAAACGTCAGCAAAAAGCTTGGCACGAATGTCTATATCAAGCGGGACGATCTCACCGGACTGGGTCTGGGCGGGAACAAGGTCAGGAAGCTGGAGCTGCTCCTGGCGGATGCCCGGCAGCAGGAGCCCAGGTCGTCTTCACCACCGGCGGCGCACAGTCCAACCACGCCATGCTGACAGCCGCGGCTGCCGGGAAGCTCGGCATGAAGCCCATCCTGATCCTGAAAAAGCGCGGAGTTACAGAACGCCTGGGCAATCAGCTGCTGGAACACCTGATGGGCACGGAGGTCATCTTCATGGACACGGATGACTATGCCGACATCTACGCGGAGATGGACAGGATCGGCAGCCGCCTTGGCCTTCCGTACTACAAAATCCCCTGCGGCGGTTCCAACGCGCTGGGAACGCTGGGTTATGTGGACTGCGCCAGGGAGATCAGCGAACAGGGGCTTTCTTTTGACCACCTGATCTGCGCGGAGGGAAGCGGCGGCACGATGGCCGGCCTTGCGCTGGGGGCAAAGCTGTTCCTGCCGGGAACCAGAGTGCACGGCATGATGGTGGATACAGACCCCTTTGACCAGATTACGCCCCGGCTGATGCGGGAGGCCGCAGCGCTCCTGGATGCCGATTGCGAAATCAGCCCGGAAGATTATCATCTGCTGGACATGTGCGGCCCGGGCTACGCCATTCCTTCCAGCGAGGGGAATGAAGCGGTGTCCTTCCTGGCCAGGGAGGAAGGTTTGTTCCTGGACCCGGTGTACACGGGAAAGGCTTTTGCCGGCCTGCTGAAGATGGCAAAGGAAGGCGCTTTCCGGGAGACGGGTCGCGTCCTGTTCCTTCACTCCGGCGGAGCCGGCGGGCTCTTTGCCATGCTGTAAGCACTAGCCTGTGTTCATCCGGACATGCGGAGGCGCAGAATTTTGCTTAACTGAAACGGGGATGCTGATTATGATGAAGAAGATGACAGCGGCTCTTCTGGCGATGATGATCGCGCTGATGCCTTTTGCCGCGCTTGCGGAGGAGCTTGCCGCGCCCGCTGAGCCGATGCCCGTCAAAGTGCTCTTGCTGCCGAAGTTTGAGGTGGGTGAACTGGCTGGAGACTTCCCCGGTGAGGCGCAGTACTATTATGAGGCATACCTGCAAGGCGCCGAGACATATGAGATTGCAAACGGCGGCGGCCTCGCGCTGTACTGCCGGGACGGCGTCGCCCTGTGCGTGCTCGGGATGGGCAAGGTCAGCGCGGCAATGGGCACGCTGGCCATCCTTTGTGACAGCCGCTTTGATTTCTCAGACGCCTATATCATTTCAACCGGCTGTGCGGGATCGTCCGCCGGCAACACTGTGATGGGCGACGTATTCATCATCAGCGCTGCGGTGGATTACGATCTGGGCCACCACGTGGACAGCCGGGAGCTTGCCGACCCCAATGGAAGGACCTGGTTCCACGACCCGGACTATGACGACGCGGCTGTGGTGATGATGAACTCTGCGCTGACGGACAAGGTCTACGCGCTGGTCAGGGACGTGCCGTTGGAGACGACAGAGCGTACCCACGCCTATATGCGGGCTGCCTTCGACGGAGCGGACTGGGCTGTGCGGAATCCGATGGTACTTCGCGGAACCGCCGTCACCGGGGACAACTACTGGAAGGGCGATTATGGCCATGCCAACGCTGTACTTATGACCGAGACCTACCAATGCCCTGACCCATATGCCGTGACAGAAATGGAGGATATCGCCGTTGCCCGGGCGGCGGAACGGATGGGCCTGCTGGATCGTCTGATCATCATCCGTGACAGCGTCAATATGGACGTGTTCATGCTGGGCACCACCCCCGAAAGTCTCTGGGATCCGGAGAATCAGGTGATGGACAGCATAGCTTCGGAGGACAGCGTGGAAGCGGAGGACATCTTCGCAACCGCCATGAAGAACAACTTTGAAGTCGGCAGGGTGATCATCGACCAGATTTTGCAGGGGCAGTTTTAGACGACTGCAGAACGTCTTCGGGGAGGCCGCGCAATGAGCAAGGCGAGGCGGTTAATCATACTCATGCTCATTCTGCTGCCGATGGCAGCATATGCAACCATCGCACTTGCAAACAACACCATCGCAAAACATTTGGAGACAAGGCTTCTGAGTCAGGCTGCTCCGCCTGAATCAGCGGTTTTGGATTCCCTTTGGATTGCAGGTAAGATGCGCGGCAACGGGAACGGCATGCAGTATTTCGGGGAACTGCTGATTCAGAGCGATCTGGATCAGGACGAACTGGAAGCATACTATGCAGACTTGTCAGACGAAAGGACAAGCCTCAATATATATCCGCAGGAATCACCCGTGATCTTCGAGTATCCAAAGCATCAGTTTCAGCGCTTTGACGAGGACAGAACGCTCTGGCGGATTGAATTGAGCCGCAACGTTGCCGTTGGATGCGAAGAAAACTTCTGGGAAGGTGTGCTGAACTGGGATCTGCGCGGGCATTGATTGTGTGAAAGAAGGATTGTGACAATTGAGCGTGCTGTACGAGGTTTCATACGTCTTTTATCCGCAGCTTCTGATTCCACTGTGTTTATGCGCCGTTTGCCTTCTGGCGCTGGTTGATTTTGTCAGAAAACCGGAAAAGCGCTGCAAAGCAGCAGTGAAGGCAAGCGCCTTGATCTGTGCCTCATGCTTTGTTCTCATCCTGGTGGTCAATGCCATCATTATTCCTGATCAGATCGGGATGTACGACAGCACCATCGGAGCATACAGACGAGGTGAATACATGACCGTGGAAGGATATGTGGAGATGTTTCATCCAATGTCTGCCAATGGTCACGACAGCGAATCCTTTTCCATCGGCAATATCCGCTTTTCCTACAACGATTATTCTGTTTCCCAGGGGTATCACCGCGCCCGTTCCCGCGGCGGAGTGATCACCGGCGACGGACAACATCTGCGAATTAGGTATACGAACTACAAATGGCTGGGAAATGTGATTCTGTATATTGAAGAAGTGCAATGAGGACGGGATCAGACAGGAGACAGGTTATGAATGTACTATTGCTCAGCTGCAGCACGGGGGAAGGCCACAACCATTGCGCCAGAGCTGTCCGGCAGGCGCTGGAGGCCATGGGGCATCACACGGATTTCTTTGACATGCTGCACCTCTTCGGCGAGCCGGGCGTCATCAGCATGGAGTCGCTGCTGAACCGCATTTCCACCAAAGCGCCCAGCCTGTTTGGGCTGATGTACAGGGCAGGGGAGAAGGTCAGCGCGCTGGGCGTTACCTCGCCCATCTATCTGGTGAACACGAACTACGGGCGACGGCTCAGCGAGCTCATCAACGAGAAGGGCTATGACGCGGTGGTCTGTTCCCATCTCTTTCCCATGGAAACGCTGACCTTCATCCGCAGGCATTTTCCGCTGAAGGCGCGGTGCTATGGCATTCTGTCTGATTACACTTGCATCCCCTTCCTGGCGGAAACAGAGCTGGATGGGTACTTCCTGCCCCACGAGCTGGTGCGGCTTGAATGCGAGCGCGCCGGCATACCCGCTGAGAAGCTGACGGTGACCGGCATGCCGGTGGCGGAGGCCTTCCGCTCGGCCATGACCAGGGCGGAAGCCCGAGAAGCGCTGGAGATTCCGGCAGAGGCCAGGATGTACCTCATCATGACGGGGGGCATCGGCTGCGGGGACGCCATCAGCCTTTGCGACACCCTGATGGAGCTGCCGGACGGGGACGCCCTCATCTGCGTGCTGGCGGGCCGGAATCAGGAGCTGCTGAACCGGCTGAACGAGAAGTACGGCGCTTCGGGAGAAGTCAGGCCTGTCGCCTTCACCGACCGGGTGGATCTCTACATGCACGCCGCGGACGTACTGCTCTCAAAGGCGGGCGGCATTTCCAGCGCGGAGGCGGCGGTGGTGAACCTGCCGCTGGTGCACACGATGATCATTCCCGGCGTGGAGACGCAGAACGCCGCCTTTTTCCAGCGGCTCGGCATGTCGCTGCTGGCCCGCAGCAATGAGGAGGCCGCCCGGTTTGCGGATCGTATTGTGTACGACGGAAAGACCGGGGAGAAGCTGAAAGCCGCCCAGCGCGCGCACATGCCGCCGGACGGCGCTGAAAAGATCGCGGCAGCGGTGATCGCGGGCGCTGCTCAGGCGTGACGCGCAGAGTGTCCCTGTCGCGCTGGCGGTTGATTCTCTCTTGCGCGGAAAAGAGGGCTGTGGTACAATACCCATGACCATCATACACAGTGTGCAGGCATATCTGCCGGCTGTGCAGGAGAAAGAAAACGGAGAGATAGCCTATGTCCAGACTGGGTGACCTGATCCATACGGAGCGGCTGCGCCAGGGCCTGACGGCCAAACAGGTGGCGCGCAAATGCGGCATGAGCGAGAATTACATCCTGGCGGTGGAGGCCGGCACGCGGATCATCGCGGACGACCAGGCCAGGCGGATTCTGCGCACCATTGGCCTGCGTCAGCAGACCGAAGCGGACTTTTCCTTAGACGATGTGGCCAACGCGGTGGATCTGGCCCAGGTTCAGCCGCAGATGGCCAAAGCGGTGGCCCCCAAGCCCAAGCCCCCGGAGGCGGTGCGAGTGGCTTCCACAGAGGAGAGCAAGGGCGACAAGGCGGTGTCCGGCTCGGTGTGGCTGGACGCCCTGCGGGACGTGGTCAAGAGCGTGCCGGTGATGAACGCGGTGCTTCAGCCGGTGGATCACCGGCTGCTGCCCATCCTTCAGGGGAAAATTGAGGGCGCGAACCCGGAGAAAGTCTTCTACTTTAAAACGCCGGACGACAGCATGCGGGGCTTCCGCATCCATTCCGGCGACCTGGCGCTGATTGTGCCGGCCCAGTCGCCGGTGGACGGCGCGGTGATGCTGGTGGAATACAAGAGCCACCGCAACCTGCGCAAAATCAAGAAACTGGACGCTGTCAACATCCTGCTGCAGACCTATGACCGGGAGTATGAGGCCGAGAGTGTGAGCGTATCCGACTGCGTGTTCCTGGGCCGAGTCTGCCGCGTGGAATTTGAACTGTGAGGAGGTTCACGATGTACACCGCAAGCGAAACCCGTTATGAAACCATGCCCTACCGCCGCTGCGGCGCGTCCGGCCTGAAACTGCCGGCCATTTCCCTCGGGCTCTGGCACAATTTTGGCGGCATTACGCCCTTTGACCAGCAGCGGAGCGTGCTGCGGGCCGCCTTTGACGCGGGCATCACCCACTTTGACCTGGCCAACAATTACGGCCCGCCGGACGGGGAGGCTGAGCGCAATTTCGGCGAGCATCTGCGGCGGGACTTCATGCCCTACCGGGATGAACTGATCATATCCACCAAGGCGGGCTACACCATGTGGCCCGGGCCTTACGGGGATTACGGCAGCCGCAAGTACCTGCTGGCGAGTCTGGATCAGAGCCTGAAGCGCATGGGCCTTGATTACGTGGACATCTTCTATCACCACCGGCCGGATCCGGACACGCCTCTGGAGGAGACCATGACAGCCCTGGATCAGGCGGTGCGCTCCGGCAAGGCGCTCTATGTGGGCCTGAGCAATTACGGGCCTGAGGACACCCGCCGGGCCGCGGCCATCCTGCGGGAGCTGGGCACGCCCTGCCTGATCCATCAGCCGAGGTACTCCATGCTGGACCGGCACATCGAGCAGGGGCTCACGGACGCGCTGCGGGAAGAGAAGATCGGCTGTATCTGCTTCATGCCGCTGGCCGGGGGCAAGCTGACGGGCAAATACCTGAAGGGCATTCCGGCGGACTCCCGGGCCGCGAAGGATCCGCGCTTCCTCAAGCCTTCCTCCATTACCCCGGAGGAGATGGCCAAGGTGGCGGCATTGAATGATGTGGCGGCGGAGCGCGGGCAGAGCCTGGCGCAGCTGGCCCTGTCCTGGGTGCTGCGGGATCCGGTGGTCACCTCCGCGCTCATCGGCGCCAGCCGTCCGGAGCAGATCATCGAGAACGTGCAGGCCGCGCAGCGCACGGACTTCACCGCGGATGAGCTTCAGCGGATCGACACGATTCTGGCGGGCTGAACCGCTGCTGACCTGAATCAGGAGAGAACGCAATGAACAAGGCGTGTTATCTGGCGGTGGACATCGGCGCGTCCAGCGGGCGGCATATCGCGGCCTGGCTGGAGAACGGGCTGATCCGCACGCAGGAAGTCTACCGCTTTCCCAACGGCGCGGCCAAGAAGAAAGGGCATCTCTGCTGGGACATGGAAGGCCTGTTCCGGCATGTGGTGGCCGGCCTGAAGGCCTGCGCGGAACAGGGCTTTCAGCCAGTCAGCGTAGGCATTGACACCTGGGCGGTGGACTTTGTGCTGCTGACCGGGGACGATCAGCCCCTGGGCGATATGGTGGCCTACCGGGACAGCCGCACCGAGGGCATGGACGCTCTGCTGGAGCAGACGCTGCCCTTCGCGGAGCTTTACCGGCTGACAGGCATTGCCAAACAGCCCTTCAACACGGTCTACCAGATGATGGCCGTGCTGCAGGAACATCCCAACTGGGCGGACAGGGCTGCGGGCTTCCTGATGGTGCCCGAATACCTGGCCTGGCGGCTGACGGGCGTGAAGGCGCACGAGTACACCAACGCTTCCTCCACCGCTCTGCTGGACGCCGCGGAGCGGAAGTGGAGCCGGGAGGTCATCCGGGCCGCGGGTCTGCCGGAAAAGTGGTTCGATGAAGAACCGCTTCAGCCAGGCGCTGTTTTGGGGCCGCTGCTGCCGGAAATCGCGGCGGAAACGGGACTGCGCGGAACCCGCGTCATCCTGACTGCCACCCACGACACTGGCAGCGCTTACTTAGCCGTACCCGCCCGGGACGATCAGGCGGTCTTCCTTTCCTCGGGCACCTGGAGCCTGCTGGGCACTGAGCTGCAGACGCCGGTCACCACGCAGAAGGCGCTGGAGGCGGGCTTCACCAATGAGGGCGGCGCATACGGCACCATCCGCTTCCTGAAGAACATCATGGGCATGTGGATGCTCCAGTGCCTGCACAAGGAGATCGGAGGCGCGCACTCCTTTGCCGAGATGGCGGAGATGGCCGCGGCCTCGGCCTACCCTGCCTGGGTGGACGCCACCGACAACCGCTTCCTCGCGCCGGAGAGCATGACGGAGGAAGTGCAGAAAGCCTTGCTTGAGCAGGGCGCGCCTGAGCCCGCTTCCTTCGGCGATCTCTGCCGGGCGGTGACCGTCGGCCTGGCCAAGTGCTATGACGCGGCGATCCGCGAGCTGGGGGATATCACGGGCCGGCGCTTCACCAGTGTGAACATTGTGGGCGGCGGCAGCCAGAACCTGACCCTGAACGCGCTGACCGCCCGGGAGACCGGACTGGATGTGATCGCAGGCCCCACCGAGGGCACTGCCCTGGGCAACCTGGCCGTCCAGATGATTCTGAGCGGTGAGGTGAGCGATCTGCAGGCCTTCCGCGACCTGCTGAAGCCCAGCTTTGGCATCCGCTGACCAACAAACAAAGTCTGTCAAGAATCAAAGGGGGAGGTTTTCAACATGAGCACTGTGTATGAAGCGGCGAAAGCCCGGTATGCGGCGATGGGCATTGACACCGAGGAGGTCATGCGCAAGCTGGCGGGCAAAGCCATCAGCATGAACTGCTGGCAGGGCGACGACGTGGTCGGCTTTGACAACCCGGACGGCGGCGCGGGCAATGGCATTCAGACCACCGGCAATTATCCGGGCCGGGCCCGCAGCTTTGAGGAGTTGACGGCGGACTTCCTCAAGGCGGCGTCTATGATTCCCGGCAAGAAGCGCATCAACCTGCACGCCTGCTACGCGATCTTTGACGAGGCGCATCCCTGGGTCGACCGGGACCAGCTCACCTACGAACACTTCGTGCCCTGGGTGGACTTTGCGAAGAAACACGGCCTGGGTATTGATTTCAACCCCACCTGCTTCTCCCACAGCATGGTGGTGGACGGCCTGACCCTGTCCTCTCCGGACGAGAAGGTGCGGCGCTTCTGGATCGACCACTGCATCGCCACCCGCCGTATCGCCGAGCGCATCGGTCAGGAGCTGAACGATCAGGTGCTCAACAATGTGTGGATTCCGGACGGCTACAAGGACATCCCTGCCGACCGCCTGAGCCCGCGCCTACGCCTGAAGGCGGCCTTGGATGAGATCTTCGCCGAAAAGTGCCCGCACGTGATCGACTCGGTGGAGAGCAAGGTGTTCGCCATCGGCGTGGAGAGCTACACCACCGGCTCCAACGAGTTCTACATGGGCTACGCGGCGACCCATCCGGGTGTGTACAACCTGCTGGACAACGGGCATTATCACCCCATGGAGTTCGTCAGCGATAAGATCCCCTCCCTGCTGTGCTATTTCGACAAGGTGCCGCTGCACGTGACCCGGCCCGTGCGCTGGGACAGCGACCATGTGGTGCTCTTCGACGACGAGCTCCGGGAGATCATGAAGGAGATCGTACGCAATGACGCCCTGGACAAGGTGCTCATCGGCCTGGACTGCTTCGACGCGTCCATCAACCGTATTGCCGCCTGGGTCATTGCCACCCGCGCCGCAGAGAAGGGGCTGCTCTTTGCCATGCTTCAGCCGGATCAGCAGCTGAAGGAAGCCCAGGACAAGGGCGACTTCACCCGCCGTCTGGTGCTGATGGAGGAAGCCAAGACCCTGCCCATGGGCGAGGTTTGGGAGGAATACTGCCGCCGTCAGGGCGTACCCGGGGACGGCGCCTGGTTTGATCTGGTAAAAGAATATGAGCGGGACGTGCTGCTGAAACGGGTGTGACCGGAGCATCCGGCTGATCTGGCTGATCGTGGGGGAGGAACCTGCCGCGACGCTGCAGCCTACGCCCTTCAGGACAAGACCGCCACAAGAAAGGTGAACGAATATGGCAATCACTGATGTGAGCATTCTCCAGCGCTATATCCGCATGTGCAATGATGGCTGGCTGCAGGGCTGGCACGAGCGCAACGGCGGCAACCTGACCTACCGCCTGACCGACGCGGAGGTGGCGGAGCTTCAGCCCTACTTTGACGAAACGCCCCGGCCCTGGGTGCCCATGGGCGTCACCGGCGCGAACCTGGCGGGCAGCTATTTCCTGTCCACCGGCAGCGGCAAGTATTTCCGCAATGTGATCCTCGACCCCGCCGACAGCCTGTGCGTGGTGGAGATCAATGAGAAGGGCGACAGCTACCGCATTGTGTGGGGGCTGGTGAACGGCGGACGGCCCACCAGCGAGTTCCCCTCCCACTTCATGAACCATTCCGTGCGGGTCAAGGCGACGGGCGGCGCCTGCCGGGTGATCTATCACGCGCATCCGGGCAACCTCATCGCCATGACCTATGTGCTGCCCCTGACCGACCGCGATTTCTCCCGCGAGCTCTGGAAGAGTGCCACCGAGTGTCCCGTGGTCTTCCCCGGCGGCGTGGGCGTGGTGGGCTGGATGGTGCCCGGCGGCGCGGAGATCGCCCTGGCTACCAGCAAAAAGATGGAGGAGTTTGACGCCGCCGTCTGGGCGCATCACGGACTCTTTGTGTCCGGCCCCGACTTTGACACAACCTTCGGCCTCATGCATACCATCGAAAAGTCCGCCGAAATCTGGGTCAAGGCGCATTCCGTCGGTCTGCCCATCCTCCAGACCATCGAGGATGACGACCTCCGCGCCATCGCCCGCGAGTTCGGAGTGCAGCTGAGGGAGGAGTTCCTGGACTGAGGCAACAATTTGGGGGAAAAGGAAACCTTTCTTGAAAGAAAGGTTTCCTTTTCCCCCAAACCCCCTTTTTCTTTCCAAAGAGCTTTTATCCTTTGGGCAGTGATCAACAGACTTCTCATTCGGAATCGAGGGCTTCCAGCAGCTGTCTGACTTTGAGAATGGGAGCGCGCATGGCGGTGGGCAGGGCTAAGGCTTGCATTTCCTTCAGAGTGATGAAACGCCAGCCGGATGCCGGAGAGCCTTCCTCAGCGGACGTCAGCCAGAGGCGCATGAGCCAGCGCTGATGGGTGAAGGTGTGCCGGGCTTCGCCGATGGGGCGGGGCAGACTCGGTTTCAGACCAGTCTGCTTTTCGAGGGCAGTTTGGAGGGCTTCGGGCTCCTGATGCCCGGCTGTCATCGGATAGACCCAGAGCCCCTGCAGCAGGCGCTCGGTGCGGCAGCGCATCAGCACCATATTGCCGCGCAGGATCAGCGTCACGTCATAGGGAAGGTCCTTCGGGGCCTTTTTTTGCGGGAGATTGGGCAGCGCTTCCGCGTCGCCCGAGGCGCATGCGGCGCAGAATCCCTTCAGCGGACAGAGGCTGCAATCCGGTGTGCCGGGCGCGCAGAGGCCTGCGCCCAGGTCCATCAGCGCCTGGTTGAAGTCCCCGGGGCGCTCCTCGGGCACCAGTTCAGCCGCCAGCCTTTGGAGCGTCCGCCGGGTTTCGGGCAGGGCAAAGGAGTCCCTCAGCCCCCGCAGCCGCGACACAACGCGGATCACATTGCCGTCCACCGCGGGTACCCTTTCCCCGAAGGCGATCGAGGCGATGGCCCCGGCTGTGTACGGGCCGATGCCGGTGATCTTCTCCAGCGCCGCCGCGGTCTGCGGAAGCTGTCCGCCGTATTCCGCCATGACCTGCCTGGCCCCCGCGTGCAGGTGCCTTGCGCGGCTGTAATAGCCCAGGCCCTCCCATTGCTTCAGCACCTCAGCCTCCTCAGCCCGGGCCAGGTCGGCGAGGGTGGGAAAGGCTTCCATGAAGCGGGGGAAGTAGCCCAGCACGGTCTCAACGCGGGTCTGCTGCAGCATGGTTTCCGAGACCCAGATCGCGTAGGGGTCGCGCAGGCCTCGCCAGGGCATGGTGCGCCGATGGAGGTCATACCAGGCGAGCAGGGCAGCGGTTTCGCTGAGCATGGGCGGCGATCCTCCGTGAATGTTTGATGACAGTATCCTATCAGGAAACGCGCTTCGGTTCAAGGGGAACAGACGGATTGCGGCTGTTCTCATGCATTCAAAGAAATACGAACAAATGTTTGCCAAAAGGGTTTACAGCCGACGGAAAGTGTGTTATGATAAGGTTGAAAGGCGGGGAGGTGAGCGCGATGATCAGTGCGCCTGAGTATGTGAAAGAGTATGTGGAGGTTCACGTGGACTTTTCGCCGGACGGCACCATGCTGCCCCGGACGCTGGTCTGGGAGGACGGGCGGCAGTACGAGATCGACCGGATCAAGGCGATTCAGGCCGCGCCGGCGCTGAAGGCCGGTGGGCAGGGAGACCGGTATACGGTGATGATCGCTGGCCGCGAGCGCTTCCTGTTTTTTGAGCACAACGCGGACTTCGGCAACGAGCGGATCGGCAAGTGGTTTGTGGAGCGCCGGGTGCGCTGAACAGGATGGGAGGAACTGCGTCATGAGTGAAACAGTCCTTGCGCCCTATGTCCACCGGGTGCAGTATTACGAGACGGACATGATGGGCATCACCCACCATGCCAACTACATCCGCTGGATGGAGGAGGCGCGGATCGACTGGATGGATCGCCTGGGCTTTCCCTACGCGGAGATGGAAAAGCGGGGCATCTTTTCGCCTGTGCGGTCTGTGCAGTGCGCCTACAGGCGTTCGACCACCTTCGGCGACCTGGTGGCGGTGAACGTCAGCGTGCGCTCCTTCAACGGCGTGGTGATGGTCATCGGCTATGACATGCGCCGGGCAGACACGGGTGAAACCCTGTGCGAAGCCCAGTCCGAGCACGTTTTCCTGAATCGTGAAGGCCGTTTTGTACGGCTGAAGCGGGAATGGCCGGCCTTCTGCGAGGCGATTGAGCGGATGATGGGGGAGGGCAAAGGGGGAGAGCCGTGAAGGGTCACCAGGACAGTTGCTTACTGCAAATTGCAAGTTTAATTGACGCAGGTCATACAGGGATGCGAAGGGGCAGTACTGGGGATTTGGTTCAGCCATGAAGGAGGGGCGTAGCCCCGACGGAATGGCTGAACCAAATCGCGCGCCAGGAACCCTCAGGCAGCGTAGTATACTTCGTCAGCCGTTTTATATCCAAGTATCTTCCTCGGATAGTTGTTCACCCAACGCTCTATTTGCATGAGCTCTTTTGCTGTCAGGTGCGTGAAGTCGGTCCCCTTGGGTAAAAAGCGTCTCAACATTCGATTCCCATTCTCGTTGCTGCCTTTTTCCCAGCTGCAGTAGGGGTGCGCATAATACACTTCCTCACATCCCGTCGCATCTTTGATGCCCTTTCCGTCCAGAAACTCTGAGCCATTGTCTGTCGTAATCGTTTTAAATACCTCTGCGAAGTCTCCTTTTACGCGCTTTGCCGCTCGCCTTAGCGCCCTTAACACCGCAGCCTGGCTCTTGTTCTGAACGAGTATATAGAGCGATTTCCGGCTCTTACGCTCCACCAGTGTCAGGATCACTCGCTTGGTCCCCTGCTTCCCTACAACCAGGTCAAGTTCCCAATGCCCTTTTTCTTCTCGCTTCTCGATCTCCCTTGGCCGCTCCTCAATCCCCTTTCCATTCCGATTGTTCAGCGGCACACTCCGTACCGGCCTGTATGTCCGCTTCTTACCGTCCTTCTTGTATGGCAAGTCTTTGTTGCTGATCCCCAGAAACAGCCCCGCGTCAATGTAATTATACAGCGTCTTTGTGCAGATATCCGTCCCGTGCTGATCCGGATGCTTCCTGATCTCTGCCACGACCACGTCCGGCGACCATTTTTCCTTCCCAATCTTCTCCTCAATGAATGCCACCAGCTTGTGATCCTTTCCGATCTTGAGCCCGCGTCCCTTGTTTGATGCCCGTTCA
>JAFXVR010000033.1 GCA_017534885.1 Clostridia bacterium
GCATGATCGGCTGCGATCCGGAGGCTGAACTCCGCTACGCTCCGTTCAGTCTCCGGATCGCAAAAGCACCCTGCCCGCTGGGGCAAGGTGCCGTAGAGTTGCTTTGGATATTTCCCGTGTCTACTTGACAAGGGCGGATCAGGGGAGAGCGGCCTCTCTTCATCGCTTCTCTTCATTCCCGCACAAAGGCCTTGATCGTGGCCATCCTGCCGCTTTTGCCGCAGTCGATGGGGCGGATGGTGTATGCGCCTGCCGCCGCGGGGACAATGAAGGTTTCGGCATAATGCACGGGGAAGGGGTCAAAGGCGCCGGACGGGCTCTCGACCAGGGCTTCCCTGCCCTCCACCAGATTCAGCACATTCAGATTGCCCCGGGTGTCGTGGGCCACAGGCGCGTCAAACCAGTGCTGCCGGGTCTCAATGAACTCCAGAGGGTGCAATCCGGTGCGCTCCTCCTTCACATGGCCGTCCTCGCGGAGAGTTTGGGTGCGGTTCACCAGATTCGACATCACCCAGTCCGTGTCCCGGTCAAACTGGATATTGCGGAGGCCGTGCCCGATGTGCGTCGGACGCGGCCTGCCATCCAGACCCAGCCGCCCCCAATCCCAGAGCTTGAAGGTGAAAATGTAGGGGGTGGCGCTGATTTCCAGCACCATGCAGTCCCTGCCGGAACAGTGGATCGTCCCGGCTGGGATCGAGAAATGGTCATGCTTATGGGCGGGGATGGCGTTGACGAAGCGCTCCGCGTCAAATTGCCCGGTGATCTGGCCTTCCGCCAGCGCGCGCCGGAGCTCCTCCCGGTCCGTGCCGTTTCTGCAGCCCAGATAGACACAGGAATCCTCGCCCGCGTCCAGCAGATAATAGCTTTCGTCCTGGGTGTAATGCATGCCGAACCGATCCTGGATGTATCCGGTCAGGGGATGCACCTGCAGGCTCAGATTGCCGCCCTGCATGGTGTCCAGCAGGTCAAACCGGATGGGGAACTCCGCGCCGAAACGGGCATAGGTTCTGTCGCCCAGCAGCTCACGCGGGTGAGAGAATACCAGATCGATGGCCGGAATCTCCAGCACAATGCCGCCGACCTCCAGCAGCAGGCTGTTCTCCTCGGGCACGCAGTCAAAGCTCCAGGCGTAATTCTTTGCGTCCTCCGGCAGGCCGAACTTCTCCTTCATCCACTGGCCGCCCCAGACGCCGGGATCGAAATACGGCCTGAGCCGGAAGGGTCGCGCCACCGCCGTGTCCAGACCGCGGCGGAAGGCAGCTCCCGTCATCATCTTCGGCAGAGATTCATCGTTGGTGTCCAGCAGAAAATCGATGCGGCTGAAGAGCTCCCGCTTGTGCCGGTCCAGCACCCGCCAGTCAACAAAATACGCCCGCTTGTACTTCCGCAGGGGATCTTCGCTGAAATTGCTGTCCAGCCAGTTGGCGAGACGGCCGGAACGGAAGCGCAGCTGGATTTCCCACCGCGCCATGTCCGCGTAGACGAGCAGATCCGGCTGGCAGAGATAAGCCGCGCCGACGCCGAACACCAGTACGAGACCGCTGGCCCGGCTGATGGCTGCGCGCAGGGCCTCTGCCCTGTCCGGCTCAAAAAAATCCTCGATCCGGTGATGGGACATGACGCCGAAAACGCGGTCGTCGGTGAGATGATGGCGCAGCATGTTCAGCGCCTTTTCCCGGCTGATCTGCGCGTCAGCGGCGCAGAACACTACGTCGGGCGAGAGGAGCGCCTTCAGCTGCGCGAGTGTCTCCTCCTCCCATACGCCGTGATAGCAATCCACACACAGCACCGTTCGGCTGCCGCTCCGCGCCCGGATGGCCTCCCGGAGCTCCCGGCCGATGGCCTCCCAGCCCGCGCAGGCACAGGCTTGAGCGTCTGTTTGTACATGGATATGGGGGTGCGGGTCATAATTGCTCTGAAAGCGCATGGTCTACCTCTTTTCAAACAGGCTGGAGAGCCCCAGCGCCACCGAGGCCTCGGGATTTTCAGCGGCCCTGACCTGCACGCGGCCCCAGGGCATCCAGGCGTACTGATCCAGATGCTCCTGAATGGCCGTTTGCAGCGCGGCAATATGGGAAGCGCCTCCGCTGAGGATCAGCAGCTCAGGCTCATAGGCGTGCACCAGATTGACCGCGCCGGTGCACAGGGCGCGGCAGGCGTTCCGGAAGACGTCCAAGCACACCGCGTCGCCTGCTTCACACCCCGCGGCCAGAGCCCGGTAATCCACCCGCTCCGCATTCCGCAGGACGCTCTGCGCAAAACCCGGATGCTCCCGCGCAAGACCGGGCAGAGCCCAGGTGCCGGCATAGGCTTCCAGACAGCCTGTATTGCCGCAGGTGCATTGCCGCGGCCGGTCGTGGGCAATGGCGATATGCCCGCCTAAGATGCCTGTGGCGCCTCTCTTTCCCATCAGCAGACGCCCATGCGCATAGACCGCCGTGCCTATGCCGGTGCCCACCATGAGCAGCGCAGCGCTGTCAAAGCCCTGCCCAGCGCCGTAGGTCATCTCACCGCAGAGAGCTGCCGCGGCGTCGTTGATCAGGATCAGCTCCAGGCCGAAGCGCTCCCTGGCCCAGCGGACAAGATCGATCTCTCCCGCGTCCGTGTACTTGTCGTTGATGCAAAGCACCCGCTGGCTGCGCATGTCCACAATGCCGGGGTACGCAAACCCAATGCCTTTGCATCTGGACAGCCCGGCCATGCCGCGGGCCTGCGCTTCAACGGTTTCCAGCACCGCCCGCATGGAAAGCTCATGGCTGATGCCGAAGACCCTGAGCTCCTGCACACAGCCGGCGTCCACAATGGCCAGCTTGATCCTGGAACCGCCCAGATCAATGCCAAGTATCTTCATAGGTTATTCTCCGCAGATGTGAAAATGACTGCTGCCCGACCTGCACCGGCAGAGCAGGGAAGGCGAATCCGGTATGAGGATGGTATGAGGATAGAAGAAGGATTGTCTGATCTCGGCTTTGATTATCCTGCGGGGATGGGGAAATGTCAAGGGGGGAAAGTCGGCAGTTCAGGCTGAGCCTCTCTGCACCCAGTCTGTCGGCATATTGAAAAAGAAGCGCAAATTCGCTACAATAAAACCTGACCCACGGAAAACGACCCCCATAACCACCCTGCTGAAAGGAAAGATGTTCCTATGCGTAAGCGACTCCTGATTAACCTGATCGTGCTGGCCCTGCTGCTCACCGGCTGCGCCCTTTCTGAAGAATGGAAGCCTTACGAGCTGCCGGAGCATGCGGTTGACGCATATTTCCTGACAGACCGCGACCGGCTGGTCACGGCAAGGGATGACAACTACCGGATTGCGTATTTGCTTTGGTATCGGGACGGGGCGCTGCTGCGGGAGACAGCGTTCGAGAAGGTCATGGGTCAGAGAATCCATCCGCTGAAAATCGAAGATGATCAGTGCTTCTTTTTGGTCGAGCGCACCGTCTATGCAGACCCGGACGACATGAAAGGTCAGATTCATCTGACGCTTTACCGTTGGGGAGAAGCGGGTCTTTTGGTTTGCCGGGAATGGCAGTTTGAGGACGGGAGCATCGCCGGTAGTTTGCGCCACGGCTTTATGGTCATGGTCAAAGATGAGTCGTCATGCGCGTCGCTGACCCTGTATGACTGGCGCGGCGACCCGCTGTGGGGGCCGGAAACCTTTACCCCAGACGCTTCGCAAAGCTCACTGCGCTTCCTTATTGGGAATGGAAAGGGCGACTGGGCTGTTGATTTCTACGGCAAATCACTAAAGACCACGCAGCCCTGTACCTGGCTGTTCACGAATCATCAGCGGACGGGCGAGATCAGGGAGAAGCTGAGCAACAGCATGCTCCCCAGCGGAAAGATTCCAGTCCGCAAGAAGCTGGAGGATACCAACTATTCCCCTGTGCGGCTGACCATTTTCAGCCCGGAGGGGCAGCGCCTCTGTTCCGCCACGCTCCACGCAGACAGGCTGGTGCTGTCGATCATGATCATCCGGGAGAACGATGACGGCAGCTATGAAGTGTACGGCTCTGCTGTGGCGAATTCCCGCAGAACCTACCTGATCTGGCACATTAGCACGGACGCGCAGCTGCACCAAACCGCGCTGGACGTCCGGAGTTTGAACCATTACCGGGACTACGGCGCGTATTTGGTTCCCCAGCCCAACGGGACAATATGGGTGTTTGTAAATGATCTGGACACTTTCAGCCATCCACCGGTGCTGATTCCCTTTGATGTGCTGCCAACGGCAAGTGCCCATGGAATCAGGCTTGAGTGAGGGGATACCCCGGCTCCCTTTTTTCCGCTTTACTGCGGCGCACATCAATGGTACAATGAATCAGGCAGAGTGAAACCTGCCATATGGGACGGCGGACGGGCCAACAGAGCCCGCGCCGGGTTCAGCGCTTTTGCAGGAAGGGGGCTTGGGGAGACTTCCCCAAACCGTGATGAATATTCGCAACGCAATCGACAAATGGCGGCAGGTGAAGCCCTATGGCGCGGCGTATCTGGCGCGGCGGGCCAGGGAGAAACTCACAGAGTGCTGCCTGCATCTCTATGACCGGCGCTGGCGGGCGGCCCGCCCGGGCGAAAGCGAACTGGCGCGGCAGCGGGCGAACCAGCCGGAGGCCGGCCTGATCAGCATCGCGGTGCCGGTGTACAATACCGATCCCCGGATGCTGGAGGAGATGCTGGAGTCCTTCCTAAGCCAGACTTACGCGAACTGGGAGGCCTGCCTCTACGACGCTTCCATAAACGAGGATACGCGGGAGGTGCTCCGGAAGTACAGCGAGCGGGATCCGCGGATCCGGGTGACCTTCAGCGAGCGGAACGACGGCATCTCAGGCAACACCAACCACGCCTTTGCCATGGCCCGAGGGGCGTGGACAGCCCTGTGCGACCATGACGACCTGTACACCCCGGACGCGCTCTGGCGGCTGGCTGAGCGCATTGCCGCGGACGCGCCGGACGTGCTGTACACGGACGAGGATCGCATCACCGAAAACAGCGCTTATGTGACCGAGCCCCACTATAAACCGGACTTCTGCCCGGACAACCTGCGCTCTTCAAACTATATCTGCCATCTGGTCTGCGTGCGCACCGCGCTGCTGAGGAAGATCGGGGGCGAGCGCGGCAGCTTTGACGGTTCGCAGGATCACGATCTGGTGCTGCGCTGCATGGAGGAGACTGACAGATTCTGCCACATCCCCGAGGTCTGCTACCACTGGCGCATTGTGCGTTCATCCGAGAGCCATCAGCACCTGGATCGCTGCCTTCAGGCTGCCTGTGCGGCCACGGCGGAGCACATGGCGAGGATCGGCTTTCCGGGGGAGGCCGTCATGGAGCGCTCGGTGGAACGGCTTCGCTATGCCCTCCCGGCGGAGAGGACAGTGGCGGTGATCCTCCTGCGGCATCCGGACGGAGACGAAGCGGGGCTTCGAGAGAGCCTTTCAGAATATGGCTGGGCGGACAGCGTCACGGCCATTTCACCCGAACCCGGCGCTCTGGCGGAAGCCGCGCAGGGCATTCAGGCAGAGTTCACGCTGGTGCTGGATACCCGCCTGAAGCTGACGGACAGGAGCTTTGCGGATGAACTGCTGATGTACGCCCAGCGGCCGGACGTGGGAGCGGTCACGCCGGTGATCGCGGACAGGCGGAAACGCATCATCCACGCGGGATACGCGGTGGACGGGGACGGCGGCTGCCACGGCCGGAACCGGGGCATGCGCTGCGGCGCGGGCGGCACGTACCTGATGGCCTTCAAGTCCCACAATGTGACGGCGGTCAGCGCCCTCTGCCTGATGGCCCGGACGGAAGCGCTGCGCAGCCTGGAAGCGGACTGGCAGGGCATCGGCGCGGCGGTGGAGGGTTGGTGCCTGGCCATGCAGCAGCGGGGCTTCCGGCACGTATTCACCCCCCACGCCAGGGCGGTGATGACAGCGCCTGATCAGGATATCCCGCCATGCGCGGCAGATCAGCGCCGTCTGAAGACCCTGCTGCCGGAGGGCTGGCATGATCCCTGCTGGAACAGGCATCTGGATATTCAGAAAACGGACTTCAGCGAGAACAGGGGATAGAAAGATGGATCAGCGGAAAATGATGGAGATGGCCGGGGCGCTGCCCGGGCGGGTCGGGCTGTATGTGCACGATCTGGGCACGGGGGAGAAGGTCTGCTTTCAGGAGAGGCTGCCGGTAGGCGCGGCCAGCGTGATCAAGCTGACGATCATGGCCGAGGCCTTCCGCCAGCGGGAAGCCGGGATGCTTGACTTCTCGGAGGAAATCGCCATCCGTCAGGAAGACAAAAAGCCTTCCTGCGGGGCGCTGAACTACCTGCACACCGGGCTGAAGGTGCAGCTGGGCGATCTGGTGACGCTGATGATCATCCTCAGCGACAACACCGCCACCAATCTGCTGATCGACAGGCTCGGGATCGGAAACATCAATCGGCTCATCGTGGGGCTGGGGCTGACGGGCACCCGGCTGCAGCGCAAGCTCTATGAGCCGGAGCTGTCCCGCCAGGGCATCCAGAACTATGTGACCGCCGGGGACGCCGGGCGGATGATGGAACTGCTGCTGCGGGGCGAAGTGGTGAGCGAGGCCGCCTCAAGGGAAATGGTGGCGATCCTCCTGAACCAGCGCCTCAACGGAAAAATGCCCTTCTTCCTCCACAGCCGGGGCATCAAAACAGCCCACAAAACCGGGGAGGACGACGGCATCACCCACGACGTGGGCATCATCTTCACAGAGAACCCTGTGATCTTCTGTTTTGTCAGCGAGAAAACCGATGTGCCTCTGGCCGAGCGCACCCTGCAGGAGCTGGCCGCCATGGCCGCGGGGGTCTGAGCGGGCCGGCGGCTGTGTCAGGCGTCGGCGCTGTCTTCTGAGGACAGGTCGTCCGCTGTCGGCGCTTTGTCGGGAAGGGCTTCCATTACAAAGATGCCGAAGTGAATCGGCAGGCCCTGTGCGGCGAACATCCGCTCATGCTCGCTGACATAGTTAGGCTGAAAGCCGGAGGCGTGGAGATCGTCCGTGAGGAAGCGCGGGCGGAAACCCTCCTGGGCGAAGTAGCGCAGGGAATCCCGGAACAGGTCATTATCGTCCGTTTTGAACCAGATCTCCGCTCCCGGGCGCAGGAAATCCCGGTACTGCCTGAGCTGCCGGGGATGGGTCAGCCGCCGCTTGTGGTGCCGCCGCCTGGGCCAGGGATTGCAGAAGCGGATGTAGATGCGCTCAACGCCGTCCTCCGGCGCGAAGAAATGCTGAATGTACTCGATGTCCAGGCGGGTGAGGAGGGTGTTGCGCACCTCCTGATCCCCCCAGGCCCGGGCGATGTTGCGCCTCGCGTCCCCCAGCACGTCCGGAGAGATGTCCACAGCGATGTAATTGACCTCCGGATGCTCCCGCACCATCAGGGCCGTGGCCACACCTTTGCCGCAGCCGAGCTCGATGTGCAGGGGCTGATCCGCGTCAAAATGGGCGCGCCACTGCCCCCGCAGGGTTTCAGGCGCGTCCACATACCAGGGACAGGCGGCCAGTTCCGGCCTGGCCCATTTTTTCTTGCGCATGTGCATGGGGGAGAACCTCCGGGTGAAGCCGGGGAGAAGGCCTGTCATCAGGCGCTGTCTCCCCGTATCTGGAATGAAAACCCCCGGCAGGGCAGCCGGGGGCGGTGATGGCTTATTGTTTACTCGGCGTCGGCGGTTTCTGCCGTCTCTTCAGCCTGTTCGCTGCTGCTGCCGTACTCGGCCTGGTAGGCTTCATATGAATCCTTGTAAGCCGCGCCGGCTTCGGTGAAGGTGAGCTCGGCGGCGTCCACCCACTCGGCCATGGCGGCGCTGAAGACCTCGCTCTCGGCTTCGGGCAGGAGCTCCTCATAGAAGCCGGCGGCCATATCGTCGGTCAGCTCCACAGCGCCGGCGGGAACATCGCGCAGGTAGTAGATGATATGCACGCCGTAGGAGCCGATGACGGGCTCGCTGATCTGGCCCACCTCGGCGATGGACATCGCGCCGGCCGTGAAGGCGGGATCCCAGACGATGCTGTCCTTGTGCACATAATAGCCCATGGACTTGTTGGGCTCAGAGGTCATGCCGGGGTCTTCGCCGTACTGCTCCACCAGCGCCGCGAAGGTCTCAGGGGTGGGATTCATATAGAAGGCATCCAGCACTTCCTGGGTCTTCACGCTGTCCAGCACGGCCTGGCGGGCGGCTTCCACCTGCTCCCAGGTCACGGGCTCGGCGGGAACTTCCGTTTCAGCGGGCGCTTCAGCGGACTCCTCAGCAGGGGCCTCGGCGGACTCCTCAGCGGGTGCTTCAGCGTTCTCCTCGGCAGTCTCTTCAGCGGGAGCCTGCTGGGCGTCATAGGCGTCCTTCAGAGTCTGGTATTCGTTCAGCAGGGCGCTGTCCACCTTGAGCAGCACGTGGGTCACGGCGCGGTAGCCTTCGGGGATGAAGTAGGCTTCCTGGCCGTAGTACACGGTCATCATCTCATAGGTCTGGGCGTTGTTGCCGATGTTCTGCTCGTCCTGGGCTACCAGCGCGTCAAAGTGGGCTTTGATGTCCTCGTCGGAGACCACCACATCCTTGGTCACCTCAGCCTCCACCCGCTCCAGAATCAGGTTCTGGCGGGCGCCGGCCAGGGTGGATTCGCGGGTGTAGCCGTTGGCTTCATAGTAAGCCAGCGCGTCCAGACGGGCCGCGGCCTTGTCCTCATCGGTGGCGTTTTCGCCCAGCAGGCCATTATAGGAAATGTACTGCTCGATGGCGCTTTCCCAGGATTCATCGTTTTCGGTGACAAGCTGGGCTTCCTCTTCCTCGGTCAGCTGATCGAGACCCCATTCGGTGGCCTTCTGGAAGACCACGGCGTTCTGTTCCACCGCCATCACGGCCCAGGCGCGCACAAGGGACTGCAGCTCCGCATCGGAGCTCACGTCCAGGCCGTAATTGGACGCGATCATGCTGACATAATAATCGTAAGCCTGCGTGAACTCGGAGCGGGGGACGGGGGCGCCGTTCACATAGGCGAGAATTTCGTTCTCGTCGGGCTCGGGGGTCTCCTCGGCCTCGGGCGTCTCACCCTCGGTGTTCTCCTCGGCCAGGGCGTCCTGCTCCAGGGCGGTTTCGTCCGCCGCGGGCTCCTCGGCCACGGGTTCTTCAACGACGGTTTCTTCGGTGACGGGTTCCTCTGTCACAGCGTCCTCCGCCAGGGCAAAGGCGGACAGGCTCACGCACAGCGCCAGCAGCAGGGCAAAGCATCTCATCAGCTTACTCATCAGCTTTCATTCCTTCCTGCCCGCTTCTGGACGGGCTGACCTATTATGGCACGTTTCCCCGCGCGGCGCAACCACGCGCGGAAAAAAGTTACAGAGAATTCACGATTGGCGCTTTCCGGACGTTTCAGCCGCTGACCCACACGCAGAAGGCGGCCGCCATACCGCCCTCGTGGCTGATGGACAGCAGCAGCTTTCCGGGCGCCATCCGGGCAAGCGCCTCCCCGGTGAGGACGTACACGGGCTGACCGGCTTCGGTGTGGGTCACGCCGATGTCGGTCAGCGGAAGGCTGAGGCCGGTGCCCAGCGCCTTGAGGGCGGCTTCCTTGGCGGCCCAGAGCCCGGCCAGGGAGGCGGCGGCCACAGCGCCCCGGCTGGCGATGTAGTCCCGCTCCTCCTGCGTCAGACAGCGGGCGAGGAAACGCTCATTCTCCAGCAGATGTTCCATGCGGCTGATCTCGCAAAGATCGCAGCCGATGCCGAGCACGTCAGACATAGCCCATCAGCCCCCTTACGGATACATCTCCGGCCAGCACCCGGTGCAGCTGGCCATCCCCATCGCGCACCAGCAGCGCGCCGCTTGCGTCCAGCGCCTCCGCGACGCCGGTCAGCTCAACCACTCCCGACACCCGCACTGGCCGGCCGAGGGTGGCGGAGGCCTCCCGGTACGCGGCTTCAATGCCCGCAAAGCCCGTGCTCTCCACCGCGGAGGTGAAGATTTCGAGGGCCGCGAGATAGCGTGTCAGGATGTCCCGGCGGCGGGGCAGCGGCACAAAGTCCTCCACGGAAGCCGCCTGCGCCTCAAGTCCGGGCGGCACAGCGCCGCGCAGCACGTTCAGGCCGGTGCCAGCCACCACATACTCCAGCCGGTCCGGCTCGGCGCTGACCTCCAGCAGGATACCGCAGACCTTCTTCCCGCCGGCCACCAGATCATTGGGCCACTTGATGCCGCAGTCCAGCCCGCAGCTTTCCAGTACAGCCTGTCGCATGGCCAGAGCCGCGGCAAAGGTCAGCAGGGGAGCCTGCGCCGGGTGCAGGGTTGGCCGCAGCAGCACGCTGACCCACAGCCCCACGCCCTTTTCACTGACCCACTCCCGGCCCATGCGCCCCCGGCCGGCGGTCTGCCGCTCGCACAGGGCCAGGCTGCCGTGGGGCGCGCCTTCGAGCGCCATGCGTTTGAGGACGGTGTTGGTGGAAGTCAGGGTTTCGGCATACTCCACAGCGCCAAGGCCGAGAGCATGGGTGGTGAGCCCCTGCTGCCAGAAGCGCGGCTTCAGACTGTCCCCGCTGACGAGCCGGTAGCCGCGCTTGCCGCCGCTTTCGATGATCCAGCCTTCGCCGCGCAGGGATTCGATCTGCTTCCAGACTGCTGCCCGGCTCAGACCGAGCCGCTGGCTGACAGCTTCCCCTGACACGTATTCGTCGGGAATCAGAAGATCGAGCACTGATGCCATAAGCCCTCCCGCCGGAGCGTCTTCGCCCGCAGGATGCAGGCTGTATCTCCGCTGCAGTCATTTTCGCCGATTTGCCCGCCGCTGTCAAGCGCGAATCTGCCGCCGCTCCGGGCAATCGATTACGGATTCTTGGGGAAGGGAAGGAACTTTTCTGGAGAAAAGTTCCTTCCCTTCCCCAAGACCCCCCATCCCATCTTCAAAAGACTTTTATCTTTTATAGAGTAGGTATGGATCGGGTTCTTGCAGCGGGATCGTGCAGATGACAGCCTGATGTTCCATTCAGATGAGGCGCAGGCCTGAAAACAGGGCTGTTCTGATCGTCGAGATTCATCCATAGGTTTGCAAACGATTGCCCTGCCACCGCTGCTCCGGAGCACAGCAAGCGGAGAACAACCTGTCGTCATACCAAAACTTGCAGGATACAAAAACAAAAATTGCATTTTTCCTGCTTTTGCCCTTGCAAAACCATTTGCATTCAGCTATAATAGCAACCGTAACCTGAATTTTTGTGGAGGTATTCTGTCATGTCGCTTTCCATTTCCAGCCGGGCAAGGAACATAGCGCCCTCTGTGACGCTCGCCATTGATGCCAGAGCCAAGGAACTGCGGGCCAACGGGCAGGACGTGATCGGCTTTGGCGTGGGGGAGCCGGATTTCCCGACGCCCGCCCATATCTGTGACGCGGCCCGGGAAGCGCTCGACCTGGGGCTGACCAAGTACACGCCCTCCGCCGGCACCAAGGAGCTACGCAAGGCCATCTGCGAAAAGCTCCGCCGGGACAACGACATGACCTATACCTACGGCGACATCATCGTGTCCAACGGCGCGAAGCATTCCATTTATAATATCCTGCAGTGCATCCTGGACCAGGGCGACGAGGTGCTGATCCCCACGCCCTGCTGGGTGTCCTATCCGGAGATGGTGCGCATGGCCGGCGGCGTGCCGATCTTTGTGCCCTCAGGGGAGGAAAACAATTTCATCCCCACGGGCAAGGCCATCGCCAGCCGGGTGACCCGCCGCACCAAGGCCATCATCCTGACCAGCCCCAGCAATCCCAACGGCTCGGTGTGGGAGAAAAACCAGCTGCAGTTTGTGGCCGATCTGGCCATCAGCCACCCCTTCTATGTCATCTCGGACGAGATCTATGAGAAGCTGATCTACGACGGCCGGGAGCATTTTTCCATCGCGCAGCTGGGCGAGGACATCAAAGCCCATACCTTCATCGTCAACGGCATGAGCAAGGCCTACGCCATGACGGGCTGGCGCATCGGCTACACCGCCGGCCCCCGGGACGTGATCAACGCCATGACCTCCTATCAGTCCCAGTCCACCTCCAACCCCAACGCCATCGCCCAGTACGCGGCGCTGAAAGCCCTGCAGGGGGATCAGACCTGCGTGAAGGAAATGGTGGCTGAGTTTGAGCAGCGGCGCAACGTGATCTGCGAGCGCATCAACGCCATTGAGGGCCTGAGCTGCCGCAAGCCCCAGGGCGCTTTCTACGTGATGATGAACATTGGGGAGATCATGTCCCGCCGCTATCACGGGCGCACCATCGAGAGCAGCCTGGACTTCGCCGAGCTCCTGCTGGCCGACAAGCAGGTGGCCGTTGTGCCCGGCATCGCCTTTGAGGCCGAGGGCTTCTGCCGCCTGTCTTATGCCACCAGCCTCGAGAACATCAACAAGGGTCTGGACCGGATTGAGGATTTCGTCAGGAATCTGCGGTAATCCATTGGAAACAAAGACGGAGGATACCAATGCTTGAATTCGACCGCGGCAATAACCTGCTGATGCAGCACAAATACCGGTACGACCTGCAGGACGTGAAGTCCCCCAACCTGTACCGGGAAATCTATGATTACGAGCACATCCCGAAGATCGCCTTCAACATGCGGCACGTGCCCGAGGACATGCCCGAGGAGATATGGCTGACGGACACCACCTTCCGCGACGGCCAGCAGTCGGTCAGCCCCTTTACGCCGGAGCAGATCGTGCACCTGTTCAAGCTCATGGCGCGGCTGGGCGGGCCCAAGGGCCTCATCCGCCAGAGCGAGTTCTTCCTGTATACCGACAAGGACAAGGAAGCCCTGCGCCGCTGCCAGGATCTGGGGCTGAAGTTCCCCGAGATCACCAGCTGGATCAGAGCCTCCGAAAAGGACTTCGAGCTGGTCAAGCAGGCGGGCGTGGCCGAGACGGGCATTCTGGTGAGCTGCTCGGACTACCACATCTTCAACAAAATGCATCTGACCCGCCGCGAGGCCATGGACAAGTACCTGGGCATCGTCAAAGCGGCGCTGGACAGGGGCATCCGGCCGCGCTGCCACTTTGAGGATATCACCCGCGCGGACTTCTACGGCTTTGTGGTGCCCTTCGCCACCGCGCTGATGGAGCTGAGCCGGGAGAGTGGCATTCCCATCAAGATCCGCGCCTGCGACACCATGGGCTACGGCGTGACCTACTACGGCGCGGCCCTGCCCCGGTCGGTGCCGGGCATCATCTACGGCCTGCGGCACTATGCGGACGTGCCCTCGGATATGCTGGAATGGCACGGCCACAACGATTTCTACAAGGTGGTCAGCAACGCGGGCGCGGCCTGGATGTACGGCTGCGCGTCCATCAACTGCTCCCTGCTGGGCATCGGCGAGCGCACGGGCAACTGCCCGCTGGAGGCCATGGCGGTGGAATACCAGGCCCTGCGCGGCACGGATGACGGCATGGACCTGACCGCGGTGACGGAAATCGCGGACTACATGGAGCGGGAGATCGGCATCGAGATCAGCCCGCGCCAGCCCTTCGTGGGACGGCACTTCAACGTGACGCGGGCCGGCATCCACGCAGACGGTATGCTCAAGGATGAGGAGATCTACAATATCTTTGATACGGCGAAGCTTCTCAATCGTCCCGCCCTGGTGTCCGTGGACTCCCACGGCGGCCTGGCGGCGGTGGCGCACTGGATCAACAGCTATTTCCGCCTGACCGGCGACCATGTGATCGCCAAGACCGATCCCCTGGTGACGGCCGTCCGCGAGGAAGTGGACAAGCTCTACGCCGCCGGCCGCAACACGGTCATGGGCGACGAGGAGCTGGAGATTCTGGTCCGGAACGCGGATCAGGACCGTTACGAACACCTGCTCTTCCGGAAGAGCCACTGAGAAGCCAACTGAAAACAGCCCTGCCGACGGTTCCCAGCGAACGCCGGCAGGGCTGTTTTTTGACGGATCACTTCATGATTTTGCTGTAGACGCGCTTCTCGTTGTAGAGCAGGAAGAGCACACCGCCCAGGACGCAGACCGCGGCGGCGGCGATGGCCGTGATGCGGTAGCCCAGGCCGGTTTCCGGGCCGATGGTGGCGAAGGCGGTGACCATCAGCATGGCGATGGACTGGCCCAGCTTGAAGGCGAAGGTGCGGGCGGCGAAGAACATGCCGCTGCGGTTCTCTTTGGTTTCAAGAGCGTCGCACTCAGCGATGTCCGCGACGACGGCCTGGGGCAGGATGCCGAAGATGGCCTGGGCCGGGGAGGCCAGCACGCAGAGGATGTAGCCCTGAATGGCCGGGGCGAGGGGCAGGCTGTCGCCGAAGAAGGCGGTGTAGACGAAGCTGGCGGTGAAGATACAGAAGGCGAAGAGAATCAGCTTCTTCTTGCCGAACTTGGGCGTCAGCTTGTTGACGGGCACATAGAAGATCAGGGAGAGGGCTGTCATCAGCACGAAGTACATGGTGGACATGCTCTCGTCCAGCTTCAGCAGGGAAGTGACGAAGAAGGGCAGGGCGGTCTGGAACATGGTGATGCCCAGGAAATAGGCGATGTCGCTGGCCACGAAGACCTTGAAGTCCTTGTTGCGGAAGGTGGCGGTCAGGGACTTGAGGGCAGTGCTCTCGTTGGGCACGATCTCCACGTAATCCCGCTCGCGGATGGTGAACACGGGCACGAACATGCACGCGCAGCCGATGGCGGCTAAGATGGTCAGGGTGAGGCGGATGGCGGTGATCCGGTCGCCGGTGACGCCTTCCAGCGCGCCCCAGATGACGGGAGCCAGATAGGCCACGGCCATGCCCGCGATGTAGGTGAAGGAAATCGCCGTGGAGATGGACATGCGGGTCTTCTGATCCGCGCCCAGCTCGGGAATCAGCGCGTTGTAGGGCGTGCAGTACATGGTCATAAAGAAATAGAAGAGCATGAGCATCAGGAAGAGGAAGATCGCGTTGATCCAGCTTTCCCCACCCACGGGCGACCAGAAGGTGAGAATGCAGGCGGCCGCGAAAGGCACGGCGGCGGCGCGCATGAAGGGAATGCGGCGGCCATCCTTGGACTTGCAGCGGTCGGAGCGGGAGGCGATCAGGGGATCGGTGACCGCGTCAAAGATTCGGCCGAAGGCCGTGATCGCGCCCAAGATGGTCAGCGCGCCGAAGATCACGCGGCCCTGGGGGATGAAGATGGTATGACCCGCGGCCTGGGTGGCCAGGTCGGGCTGATAGTAATTCACCAGCCAGCTGGAAATCAGCGCCGCCAGCACGGACCAGCCGAACTGGCCCACTGCGAAGCACCAAACTTTGCCGGTGGGCAGCTTTTTGATGCCTGTCTTCTGCATGAAAACCCTCCTCATATGGCAGCCTGCCTGATCCGTTCCGGCAGCTGCCTGATGTGCTGAAGAGCATTATAACACAACAGATGCGGTTTGGCCATAGCTTTTTCCCGCGGGGATGCGGAGGCTGCGCCGGACGTCCTAACTCCTGCGTGCGTCCTCCGCCGCTTCGTTTTTCTCGGAGCCTTCGCTTTTCACAGTGGGATGCGACTCGTAAAACTTGGGAAACAGGATTTTGGCAAGGGGCGACCCATCGAGAAACGCATCGCTCTCGGCCATCTTTTTGAGCTGGCGCCAGCTGACCACAAACATCACGATCACAGCGAGGTAGAAGACCACAGCCGCCCCGGTACTCGCCAGGTCGGCCAGCAGGTCAAAGAGGCCGTGCATCAGGGCGGGAACCACGATCGCCAGGGTCAGGCTGGTTTTCTTCCTGCGCACATCTCCCGCGATTTCGTACTTCTTGGCGGCGCTGTACCAGGTGCCCATAAAGATGGCAAAGCAGATATGAGCCGGCACAGAGGTGATGCCCCGCAGCAGGACTGTGAAATTGCCATAGCGGATCAGATAAATGATGTTCTCGATGACAGCAAAACCGGCGGAGACAGCCACTGAATAGAGCAGGCCGTCATAGAGACAGTTGAAGTTCTCATCCTTCCAGGTGCACAGACGCAGCATCAGAAACTTGCAGCCCTCTTCAGCCAGTCCGACCACAACGAACCACTTAATCAGGGTGAAGATGAACTGATCCTGGCTGATCGTCCGGGTCAATACGTACAGGAGCCCCATTTCCAGCAGGAATGAGAGACCCACCGAAAGGCCTCCCAGCGCGGCCAGCTTCCAGATCAGCTCCGGCGGTTCGGGCTCCATATAATCCTTGCTCCTGATCCAGCGGAGCAGAAAATAAGAAGGAATGACAGACAGAATAATGCCCCGGACAATTGGGACTTCCAGAAGAATGTTGAACAGCAGCTCAATCAGAATGCCCATAGCGCTTCCCTCCGATAGGTGGTCTTATCTCCGGTAATAGTTGATCAGGCAGCCGTCTGTCAGGATCTCGCGCTCGGGCTGGGTGAGATCGCCGGTGGACACCGCAAAGGGGGTGACAGAGCCGTCCGCGTGGACCGCAAAGGCGGTGAGGTCGGTCACGCCGTTCAGGATCGCTTTCCTCAGACCGGGGATGAACACGTGATCGCCTAAGGAGAAGGCTTCCGGGGCATCGGTCAGGAAGGGCGTCATGCCCCAGTTGATGCAGTTGGAGCGGTAGCGCTTGGTGGCGTACTGCCGGGCGAAGTTGGCGCTGCCACCCATAACCCGCTGGCAGGAAGCGGCCTGTTCCCGGGCGGAGCCGTCGCCGGGCATGTTGGCGAAGATGGCGGAGCCGATGTCGGTATCATTCGGCTGCACAGGCACACCGGCCTTTTCGAGGGCGGCGTAGACCGCGAGAATGTCTGCCGGGAGCGCTTCCCCGGCGCGGCGGGCCCGCTCGATGGCGCGCACTTCCTTGCTGCGGGGAACATAGCCCGGATCCTTGCGGCTCAGGGCGAACTCGCTGAGGCGCTCGGGATTGGAGCGGTAGGAGGAGGTCTCGCCGGAGGGAATCAGCTCGTCCGTGGTGGTGACCGGATCGGTGATGTAGGAGCAGACGCGCACCAGCAGGTCCTCGGTCAGCGCCGGCATCTCAGGCCAGTCCTTGATATTGGGTCCGAAGAGGAGCGGCGCGTCGGGCTCAGCCTTGCCCCAGCCGCTGAAGACGCGCTTGTCGTACACGCTCTGGTCGTAATGATAGGGGAGGTGCGGCTCCTGCCAGCCCGCCAGGTCGGTGGCGGCGGTCAGGCGTCCGCCGTTGGCCGCGGTGGCGGCGATGGAGCGGGCGTCCATCAGGGCGACTGCAGCCATCTGGCCCTCGCCCGGGCGGGAACCCTCGCGGTTGGGGAAGTTGCGGGTGGCGTGGCGGATGGAGAACTCGCCGTTGGCCGGACAGTCGCCCGCACCGAAGCAGGGCCCGCAGAAGCATTCGCGGATGATGACGCCCGCCGCCGCCAGGTCTGCCAGAGCGCCGCAGCGCAGCAGGGCCAGGTAGGCCGGCATGGAGCCGGGATATACGCTCATGGAGAAGGCGCCGTTGCCTGTGGAGCGGCCGCGCAGGATGTCCGCCGCCGCCACGATGTTGTCAAAGGTGCCGCCGGAACAGCCGGCAATGAGGCCCTGATCCACCCACACGGAGCCGTCGGCACGCACCTTGTCGGTCAGGCGCATGCGGGCCGTGGCGGGCAGCTGCTCGTTGGCGAGGCGCTCGGTCTCCCGGAGCAGGTCGCCGGCGTTCTGCTGGAGCTCATGGATGGACACGGAGCGGCTGGGGTGCATGGGCAGGGCGATCATGCTGTCGATGCTGCTCAGGTCAACGCTGATGCAGCCGTCATACCAGGCGACTTCCGCCGGGGCCAGGGGTCGGTAAGCTTCCGGACGGCCGTGGATGGTGAGATATTCCTCGGTCTTTTCATCCGTCACCCAGATGGAGGACCAGCAGGTGGTCTCGGTGGTCATCACGTCGATGGCGTTGCGGTATTCCATGGGCAGGCCGTGGATGCCCGGGCCCACAAACTCCATCACCTTGTTTTTGACATAACCGTTCTGATAGACAGCGCCGCACAGGGCCAAGGCCACGTCGTGGGGGCCGACGCCCGGGCGGGGGCTGCCGGTCAGATAGACCGCGATCACCTGCGGCCGGGCGAAATCATAGGTGCGCCCGAGAAGCTGCTTGGCCAGCTCGCCGCCGCCCTCGCCTACGGCCATGGTGCCGATGGCGCCGTAGCGGGTGTGGGAGTCCGAGCCGAGGATCATCCTGCCGCAGCCGGCCATGCGCTCCCGGTTGTAGGAGTGGATGACCGCCATGTTCGGGGGCACATAGATGCCGCCGTACTTTCTGGCCGCGGACAGGGCGAACTTGTGGTCGTCCTCGTTGATGGTGCCGCCCACTGCGCACAGGCTGTTGTGACAGTTGGTCAGCACATAGGGCATGGGAAAGGCCGTCAGCCCGGAGGCCCGTGCCGTCTGGATGATGCCCACATAGGTGATGTCGTGGCTGGTGAGGGAATCAAAGCGGAGGCGCAGGCGCTGCATGTCATCGCCCTGATTATGCGCTTTCAGGATGCCCCAGGCCATGGTGCCCTGTTCAGCCTCCTGCCGGCTGACCTCCCGGCCCAGCTTCTGGCGGACAGCCTGAGGGTCGGTCAGGATTTCGGTGCCGTGGAGCAGGTATACGCCGGTATCTGACAGTTTGATCATCTGTTTGGCTCCTTTGTCTGTGAATTCAGATCAGTACAGGGCTATTGTACACGCCGCGGGCGCGCTTGTAAAGGGAAGTACATGAAAAGTGCGGGTGAGAGCCGGGCGTCCCTGCCGCAGCCGCCCGGCTCTGCCAGAAATTCATCCTGTTATGATAAACATATATCCACAAATTCCTGAAAATGTCCAAATAGGGCTTGATTCTTCCGCACAATACATGGTATAATGAGAGCACCCAAAAACACACGGGAGGTGTTTCAATGAATTACATGGAGGAATCCCTGCGTCTGCACGGCGAGTGGCAAGGCAAGATCGAGGTCGTTTCGAAAGTGCCTGTGAAGACGAAAGATGACCTGTCCCTGGCCTACACGCCGGGCGTCGCAGCGCCCTGCCTGGAGATCCAGAAGGATTACGAGAAATCCTTCACCCTGACCCGCCGCCACAACCTGGTGGCTGTCATCACCGACGGCACGGCTGTGCTGGGCCTGGGCGACATCGGCCCCGAGGCCGGCATGCCCGTGATGGAGGGCAAGTGCGCCCTGTTCAAGGCCTTCGGCGATGTGGACGCCTTCCCGATCTGCATCCGCTCCAAGGATGTGGATGAGATCGTGCGCACCGTGTACCTGATTTCCGGCTCCTTCGGCGGCATCAATCTGGAGGATATCGCCGCGCCGCGCTGCTTCGAGATCGAGCGGCGGCTGAAGGAAATCTGCGACATCCCCGTGTTCCATGATGACCAGCACGGCACGGCTGTGGTTGTTGGCGCGGCCCTGATCAACGCCCTGCGCGTGGTGGGCAAGGACATCGGCGAGGCGAAGGTGGTCATCAACGGCGCCGGCAGCGCGGGCATCGCAATCGGTAAGCACCTGCTGAACCTGGGCGTGAAGCACATGAAGATGGTGGACCGCTTCGGCGTGCTCTGCGAGGGCGAGCAGATGAACCCCGCGCAGGAGGAGATGGCGAAGATCACCAACCCGGAGAAGTTCTCCGGCAAGCTGGCCGACGCCATGAAGGGCGCGGATGTGTTCATCGGCGTCAGCGCGCCGCACATCGTCAGCCAGGATATGGTCCGCTCCATGGCCCCCAAGGCCATCGTGTTCCCCATGGCCAACCCCGTGCCCGAGATCGAGCCGGACGAGGCGCTGGCCGCCGGCGCGGCGGTGGTGGGCACCGGCCGCAGCGACCATCCCAACCAGATCAACAACGTGATGTGCTTCCCCGGCTTGTTCCGCGGCGCGCTGGACGTGCGCGCGAGGGACATCAACGAGGCGATGAAGCAGGCGGCCTCCCTGGCGCTGGCCAATCTGGTGGCGCCCGAGGAGCTCAACGACAAGTACATCCTGCCCATGGCCTTCGACAAGCGCATTGGCCCGACGGTGGCTGCGGCGGTTGCCCAGGCGGCCCGGGACAGCGGCGTGGCGAGGCTGTAAGCGCGGTGAAACATTCCTGATGGGTACTCGTCTCGGCTGACCAACAAAACGGGAAAAGGAGCTGAAACCATGGCAAAACAGAATGCCAATCAGACCGCGGCCAAACAGCCGTTGAAGTTTTTCAACCTGCCCTGGCAGATCTTCGTGATCATAGCCGTGATCGTGCTTGCGGCCACCTATCTGGGCGTGCTGCCCACGGGTATGACCGGCTGCTTCGTGTTCATGATCGTGCTGGGCACGATTCTGGGCTGGATTGGTGACCACACCCCCATCATCAAGAGCTACCTCGGCGGCGGCGCCATCGTGTGCATCTTCGGCGCAGGCCTGATGGTCTACTTCCACATCATCCCTGACGGCACGCTGAAGCTGCCGCTCAAGGACAACTATGACCTGGTCAAGGGCATCACCAGTTTCTTCAAAGGCGACGGCGCCTTCCTGGACTGGTACATCGCCGCGCTGATCACGGGCTCCATCCTGGGCATGAACCGCAAGCTGCTGGTGAAGGCCGCGGCCCGGTATTTCCCGGCTATCTTCGGCGGTCTGATCTTGGCCTTCGGCCTGTGCATGGGCGTGGCTGCGATCATGGGCTATCCGGTGATGAACGCTCTGCTGCTAATCGCGCTGCCCATCATGGGCGGCGGCATGGGCGCCGGCGCGACCCCGCTTTCCAAAATCTTTGAGACCGCGAGTTCCATGAGCGCGGAGCAGGCTCTGTCCATCATGACACCCGCCGTGGCCATCGGCAACGCGATATCCATCGTGCTGGCCGGCGTGCTGGTGAAGATCCTGGCTTCCGACAAGCTGAACGGCCATGGCGCCCTGATGAAGGCCGGCAGTGTGGATCCCAAGGAGCTGGAAATCAGCCCCGAGATGCAGGCGAAGCGCGACAAGATCGATGTGGTGAACCTGGGCATCGGCCTGCTGACCTCCGGCGCGTTCTTCGCGTTCGGCTTCATCTGCTCCAACATCTGGAAGGCCCTGGTGCCCAGCGTGACCATTCACGCCTATGCCTGGATGATCATCACCGTGGCCATCTGCAAGATCACCAACATCATTCCCGAGCGCATCGAGATCGCCTGCTATCAGTGGTTCCAGTTCATCATGAAGAATCTGACGAATATGCTGCTGGTAGGCATCGGCATCTGCTATCTGGATATCGGAACGGTGATATCCAGCTTCAGCGTCACCTACCTGCTGCTCTGCCTGGCCACCTGCATCGGCGCGTTCGTCGGCGCGGCTCTCATCGGCAAGCTGGTGGGCTTCTATCCCTTCGAGGCAGGCATTACCGCGGGCCTGTGCATGTCCAACATGGGCGGCACCGGCGACGTGGCCGTGCTCTCCGCCGCGGACCGCATGGAGCTCATGCCCTTCGCGCAGATCTCCTCCCGCCTTGGCGGCGCGGTCATCCTGCTGCTCGCCTCGCTCATGCTGTCCCTGCTGGCGCAGTTCATCGTGGTGGCTGATCCTGCCGCGACGACCGGAGCGCTCCAGCAAATCGCCCAGACCCTGCCCATCGGCTGAGTCTGAGACCGTACCCATCAACCCGCAAGGGGAGGCTGACCCGAAAGAGGGGAGCTTCCCCTTTTTTCTTTCCATTCTTTGTGTTCTTTCCGCTGAAGCGCAGGCGCACACCTTGACAAATGCGAACAAAACAAGTAAACTACAGAAGAACGTTCGGTAAACCCGGGCGTTCCGACAAAGCTGCGCAATGCGAAGAGGTGGCATAACAATATGAAGGTACTGGAACAGCTGTATGAAGGCAAAGCCAAGCGCGTCTACGCGACCGACCGGCCGGATGTGGTGATGGTGGCCTACAAGGATGACGCCACGGCTTTCAACGGACTCAAAAAGGGCACGATCACAGGCAAAGGCGCCATCAACAACCGGATGACCAACTTCCTGATGAAGATGCTGGAGAAGAACGGTGTGCCGACCCATTTCATTGAGGAAATCAGCAGCCGTGAGACACTGGTCAAAAAGGTCAGCATCATCCCGCTGGAAGTCATCGTCCGCAATGTGGCGGCCGGCAGCCTGAGCAAGCGTCTGGGCCTGACGGAGGGCACAAAGCTGCGGCGCACGGTGCTGGAGTTCTGCTACAAGAACGACGAGTTGGGCGATCCGATGGTCAATGAGTACCACATCGCCGCGATGGGCTGGGCGACCGCTGAGCAAATGCAGCAGATCGTCTCCATGGCGCTGAAGGTAGACGAGATCCTGACCCTCTACTTCAAGGGTGTCGGGGTGGATCTGATCGACTTCAAGCTGGAATTCGGCCTGACGGCGGACGGGGAGCTGGTGCTCGCGGACGAAATCAGCCCTGATACCTGCCGCTTCTGGGACGCGGAAACCCACGAGAAACTGGACAAGGATCGCTTCCGCCGGGATCTGGGCGGAGTGGAGGAGGCTTATCAGGAGATGAGCCGCCGCATTATGGGTGAATGACAGGAGGTTCAACATGCAGCGTCTGACAGACTATCTGAGCGGCAACCCCTACCCCGGCCGGGGCATCTTCCTCGGCCTGGACGAGACCGGAGAGAAGGCGTTCATCGCATACTTCATCATGGGGCGGAGCGTCAACAGCCGCAACCGGGTGTTCGTGGAGCAGCCCGACGGCGGCATTATCACCAAGGCCTTTGACGAGCGCAAGCTGGTGGATCCCAGCCTGATTATCTACGCGCCGGTGCGGGTGCCCGCCCGGGGTCTGTACATTGTGACCAACGGCGACCAGACCGACACCGTGCGGGACTACCTGGCGGCGGGCAAGACCATGGAGGACGCCCTGCGCACCCGCACCTTCGAGCCGGACGCTCCCAACTATACCCCCCGCATCAGCGGCCTGCTGCAGGCCATGGACGACAAGGTGAGCTTCAGGCTGTCGGTGCTCAAGGCGGACGGCAGCGACCAGCCCCAGCCCGTGCGCTGCTTCTACGAGTATCAGGAGCCTGCGCCCGGCACCGGACGGATTGTGCACACCTATCAGGGCGACGGCGAACCCCTGCCTTCCTTCAGCGGAGAGCCCGTGGCGCTGAGCGTCAGCGGCAGCCTGGACGAGATGACCCAGGCTATCTGGGAAGCCCTGAATGAGGACAACAAGGTATCCCTGTACACCTGCTGCGTCCACCGGGTTACGGGGGAGGCAGAGCACCGCATCGTCAACAAGCTGCAGAACTGAGGAGGAGACAGATGGCTAACGAAATCGCGCTGAAGTACGGCTGCAACCCGAATCAGCAGCCCGCCCGCATCTATGTGTCCGAGGGTGAACTGCCCCTGCGGGTGCTGAACGGCCGCCCCGGCTATATCAACTTTCTGGACGCGCTGAACGGCTGGCAGCTGGTGAAAGAGCTCAAAACCATGACCGGGCTGCCCTCCGCGGCCTCCTTCAAGCATGTGAGCCCCGCCGGCGCCGCCGTGGGTCTGCCCCTGACGGATGTGCTCCGCCAGATCTACCGGATCCCTGCGGATCAGCCCCTGTCCCCCCTGTCCTGCGCCTATGCCCGGGCGCGGGGCGCGGATCGCATGTCTTCCTTCGGCGACTGGATCGCTCTGAGCGATGTCTGCGACATCGAAACCGCCCGGCTCATCAAGCCCGAGGTGTCCGACGGCGTCATCGCGCCCGGCTACACGGAGGAAGCCCTTGAGGTGCTGAGGAGCAAGCGCAAGGGCGGATACAACATCGTCGAGATCGATCCGGACTACGTGCCGGAGGAAACCGAGCGCAAGCAGGTGTTCGGCATCACCTTTGAGCAGGGCCGGAACGACGCGCCCATAGATGAGAGCCTGCTGCAGGAGATCGTGACCGAGAACAGAGCGCTGTCTCCGGAGGCTGCGCGGGATCTGCTGATCTCCCTGATCATCCTGAAGTACACCCAGTCCAACTCGGTCTGCTATGTGAAGGACGGCCAGGCCATCGGCGTGGGCGCGGGCCAGCAGAGCCGCATCCACTGCACCCGTCTGGCGGGCCAGAAGGCCGACTGCTGGTGGCTGCGCCAGCATCCGAGAGTCCTGGCGCTGCCCTTCCTGGACAGCGTGGGCCGGCCGGACCGGGACAACACGGTGGATGTCTATATCTCCGACGAACCGGAGGAAGTGCTGGCGGAGGGCCGCTGGCAGGAGCTCTTCTCCGAAAAGCCCGAGCCCCTGACCCGGGAGGAAAAGCGCGCCTGGCTGGACACCCTGAGCGGGGTCGCCCTGGGCAGCGACGCCTTCTTCCCCTTCGGCGACAACATCGAACGCGCACACCGCAGCGGCGTCAGCTATGTGGCGCAGCCCGGCGGCTCCATCCGCGATCAGCAGGTCATCGACACCTGCAACCGCTTCGGCATGGTGATGGCCTTCACCCACCGCCGCCTCTTCCACCACTGAGAAATACCCAGACCGAGAGGAGAGGAAGCGCTTCAGCCGCTTCAGCCTGAATCATGGCACACGACAGCTATATCAGCCCCTTTTCCACCCGTTACGCCAGCCGGGAGATGCAGTACATTTTCTCGGAGGACAACAAGTTCCGCACCTGGCGGCGGCTGTGGATCGCCCTGGCCAAGGCCGAACAGCGGCAGGGTCTGCCCATCACTGACGCGCAGATCGCCGAGATGGATGCGCACCGGGACGACATCAACTATGAGGACGCCGAGCGCCGGGAGAGGGAAGTCCGCCACGATGTGATGAGCCACGTCTACGCCTACGGCCTGCAGTGTCCTCAGGCGGCGGGCATCATTCACCTGGGCGCGACCAGCTGCTATGTGGGTGACAACACGGATATCCTGGTGATGCGGGAGGGGCTGCAGCTTGTCCGCAAAAAGCTGCTGAGCGTCATGGCGCTGCTGGCGGATTTCGCGGAGAAGTACAAAGCCCTGCCCTGCTTGGCCTATACGCACATTCAGCCCGCCCAGCTTACCACGGTGGGCAAGCGCGCCGTGCTCTGGCTGAACGAATTACACATGGACTTCTTAGAGGTGGAGCACCGCCTCGAAAGCCTGGCGCTGCTGGGCTCCAAGGGCACCACGGGCACCCAGGCCAGCTTTATGGAGCTCTTTGAGGGCGACAGCGCGAAGGTCAAGGCCGTCGAAATGGACATTGCGGCGCAGTTCGGCATGGAGCGCGTGGTGCCGGTGTCCGGGCAGACCTATTCCCGCAAGGTGGATTATCAGGTGCTTTCGGCCCTCAGCGGCATCGCCCAGTCCGCCAGCAAGTTCGCCTACGACCTGCGGCTGCTGGCCAGCTTCCGGGAGATGGAGGAGCCCTTCGAGAAAAAGCAGATCGGCTCCTCCGCCATGCCCTACAAGCGCAATCCCATGCGCAGCGAGCGGGTGGACGCCCTCAGCCGCTATGTGATGGTGGACTGCCTGAACGCGGCCATCACCGCTGGCTGCCAGTTTTTTGAGCGCACCCTGGACGACAGCGCCAACAAGCGCATCGCGGTGGCGGAGGCCTTCCTGGGCACGGACGCCATCCTGAACATCCTGCTGAACGTGTGCGACGGCCTGGTGGTCTATGAGAAGGTCATCCGGGCGCGGGTGATGCGGGAGCTGCCATTTATGGCCACGGAAAACATCATGATGGACGCGGTGAAGCGCGGCGGCAACCGCCAGGAGCTGCACGAGCGGCTGCGGGAGCACAGCCAGGCAGCCGCCCATGTCATCAAGGCGGAAGGCCTTGAGAATGACCTGCTGGAGCGCATTGCCGGAGACCCCGCCTTCCGATTGAACCGGGAGGATCTGGAGAGCCTGCTGCAGCCTGAGCGCTTCACCGGCCGGAGCGAGGAGCAGGTGACGGAATACCTGGATGAAGTGATCCGGCCGCTGCTGGAGGAAAACCGAGAGGCCACAGGCGTCCGGGCCGAACTGAAAGTTTGACGGGTTTGACAGGAGGTGATCCCATGCGGACGTTCTTCCGGCTGGCGGCGGCACTGGCGCTGACGCTCCTGCTGACGCTGACGGCGGCGATGGCGGACTCCGCGCGGGTGATGACGCCAGGCGGCAAGCTGAGGGTGCGGAAAACCCCTGACAGCAAGGCCAGACTGGTGGTGGAAGTCCCCAACCGCAGTCTGGTGGATGTGGAAGCGGTGGAGGGCGACTGGGTCAAAATTACCTACAAAAACAAGACGGGCTATGCCATGCTGGAATACCTGCGCGTCGCCTCCCTGATGCCGGGCAGAACGGTGTATTCGGATGAGGGAGATACGGTGCTCCGGCAGGAACCGTCTGATACCTCCGCCATCGTGGGCGTTGCGGCGGTCAGCGAAGGACTGTATGTGGCCGCGGTGGAGGATGACTGGGCGCTGATCGAAATCGGCGGCGTCAGCGGCTATGCGCCTGTGAGCGGTCTGAGCTATCAGTGGGAGGAGCCCCAGGGCACGGCGGAGTGGATGAGCCTGCCGGGTGAGACGGTGAACGCCGTCAGCCTGCGCGCAGACATCGATCCGGCGGCTCCGGTGACCTCCCTTCTGTCCCAGGGTACGGCGGTCACTGTGACCCTGATCCGCGGCGACCAGTGCCTCGCGCTTTCGGAGGCCGGCTGCGGCTGGACATCCGCGGTGGGCATCAGCCTGACGCCCCCCGAGGAAGCGGAGACGGAAGGTCTGCCCCTGAGCCCGCTGGCGGCCTCCGCCAAGGCATCAGAAGCGCTGAAAAAGGCATACAAGGCCTTCAGTTCGGAAAACCTGTACGCCTGCATCGGCATTTGCGATGAGATGAACGGGCTGGCCGGTCCCCTGTACCGGGTGGCCTTCCTGAATGACGCCGGGCAGTACCTGTACAGCGCACTGATCCGCATGGCGGACGGCCAGGCGCTGGTGACGGCGGACTGCCGCGCCTTTGCCGCGCCCCCTGAGGAAGGTCTGCTGCCCGAGGGCGAGATGACGCTGAGCCTCAGCGCGGACACGATCGCGGTGGGCGAGGTGCTGGACGTTGAGGTGCAGGCCTGGACCCGCGCCAACTGCCGCTATACCCTGCTGAAGGACGGCGTGACCCAGGTCAAGGGCGAGGACACCACCCATTTCAAGGCGGCTTACCGCCCCAGGGCCGCCGGGAATTACACCCTAACCGTGCGGGTATCGGACGGCAAGGGCGGCAAGGCGGAGCGCACCGCTTCCTTCACGGTGACCGAGGCGGAAGAAACGCCGCCCGAGGAAATCTACAGCCAGAAGGACGGCTGGTGGAGGCGCAAGCCCTACGGCGACAGCACCCTGGACAAGTCCGGCTGCGCCATCTTCACCCTGTCCCACGCCCTGACGCGCATGGGACGGACGGGGGAGGATCTGCTGCCGGTCAACCTGGCCCGGCGCTACGGCCGCTGCCTGACGGTGGACGGAACGAACAATGAGCGCCTGCTGCGGGAGGCCTCCAACCGCTTCGAATACGCGACCCAGCCCGGCCTGATCGAGGATGCGGGGCAGATCGCGGAGCTGCTGCGGGAAGGCGCGCTGTTCAGCTTCTCCATCGTCCGGGGGCACATCGCCCTGATCGACGGGCTGAGCGAGGACGGCACCATGGTGCACATCGTGGACTCCGCGCCCACCGCGACCTTCACCCGCATCAAGGATGGCAGCCTGTACATACAGCGCAGCAATGGCAGCTGGCGGGCAGTCACCTCCCTGGACAGCATTCCCGGCGCGCGCTACTACTTTGAGACCGATCACTACGGCGGTCTGGAATACTGGATGGAACTCAGCTATGCCGCAAAACGCGGCGTCCGGCTGATTCTGCCGAACGACCGGTGAGAGCATACAAAAAGGGGGAGACCGGACGGCCTCCCTTTTTCAGTGCGGATGTCAGGCGAACTGCACAATGGCTCCCAGCAGACCGGGCCCGGTATGGATGGCCAGGCAGGGGCTGACGGGGGAGATGAAGGAGGAGACCACCTGCAGCTTTTCGCAGAAGCGATCCCGCAGCGCCATGGCTTCCTCATACACGCCGCCGTGCACGATGGCCAGCCGCACTTTTGCCCCGGCGAAGCGCCGGAAGAATTCGTTGGACATGGCGTTCAGGGCGTTGTTGAACCCCCGGGCTTTGGTAAGGGTCTGGTACACCCCGTCGGGATTCACGAAAATCACCGGCTTGAGCTGCAGCAGGGAACCCACCACACCCTCCACCAGGCCGATCCGGCCGCCCTTGCGCAGGTATTCGAGGGTGCGGATCACAAAGGTGCCCAGCTGATTCTTGCGCTTCTCATGCACCAGGTCAATGGCCTCCTCCACGCTGGCACCGCCCTCCAGCGCTTCAGCGGCTTCCAGCACCAGCAGACCCAGGCCGCAGGACAGGGTCTTGGTGTCCACCACGTCAATCTTCATCTGGTCGAAATCGTCGGTGACGATGTTGACCAGGTTGAAGGAGCCGCTGAGCCCCGAGGATATGGACAGGTAGAGCACCCGCTGGCAGCCCTCGCTTTCCAGCTGGCGCAGCACCGCGCTGATGTCTCCAGGCTGGGGGAGGGAAGTCTTGGGAAGCTCGGTCTGCATGATCCGATAAAGCTCATCGGGCTGTATGTCAAGACGGTCGCGCATGTCTCCCTTGCTGGTGCTCAGCCGGAGCGGCACCAGGCGGATGTCATAGCGCGCCAGCTGCTCGTCACTCAGGTCACAGGAGGAATCCGTCACCAGGGCCACACGCTCATCGCCCACCTTGAACAAGGACACCGCCTCCTTTCGATGATACATGATGATTATACCTGCCGGCGGCTGTTTCGTCAAGCAAGCGGAAAAGACCTTTGCAGGGCAAGCCGGCTGCACGGGGTGAATTGGAACAGTCAGCAGGATTTCAGGGGCGGACGGCGAACTGAAGTGACAGAACACGAACGCCGGAGAGAGGGAGGGATCAGCTTGGCCGGTCAGGAGAGAGCAGAGGGGAAGCGCCGGAGCCGCCGGTGGCTCTGGGCGCTGATCCCCACGGCGGTGATCGCGGCGGATCAGGTGACCAAGGCCTTCGCTGTCCGGCTGACAGAGCCGCTGTCCCTCATCCCGGGCCTGCTGACCCTCCGCTATACCCTGAACACAGGCATATCCTTCGGATGGCTGGACGGAAACGGCTTCGCGCTGGGTTTCCTGTCCATCGCGCTCCTGGCGCTGGGTTATCTGGCGGTGCGGCGCTTCCGATTGGGAGGAGTCTCCCGGACCGGCGCGCTGCTGATTCTGGGCGGAGGCCTTTCCAACGCGGCGGACCGGCTGTTGCGCGGCGTGGTGGTGGACATGATTCAGGCGGTGAGCGAACAGTTTGCCGTCTTCAATGTGGCAGACATGGCGGTTTGTATCGGCGCGGGGCTGATCACCCTGTCGCTGCTGCTGTTCCCTGATGACTGGCAGATGAAGGAAAAAAACGGGAAAGATGAGTGAGCAAGTGTATACCCTCGTCGCGGACGGGGGACGGCTGGACGTGCTGCTGAGCCGGGAGACCGGGCTGACGCGCTCCAGGTGCGCGGGGCTGATGGCCGAGGGCTGCTGTGAGGTGGACGGTCAGACGGAGACCAAGGCGGGCGCGAAGCCCAGGGCCGGAGCCGCCGTGCGCCTGCGGGTGCCCGAGCCGAAGCCGGCCCAGCCCCAGCCCGAGGATATTCCCCTGGACATCCTCTATGAGGATGCGGATCTCGCGGTGGTGGTCAAGCCCTGCGGCATGGTGGTGCACCCCGCGCCCGGGCACGCGGACAGCACACTGGTCAACGCGCTGCTGGCAAGGCTGGACAGCCTGGGAGGCATCGGCGGGGAACTGCGGCCGGGCATTGTGCACCGGCTGGACAAGGATACCTCAGGCCTGCTGCTGGTGGCCAAGAATGACGCGGCCCAGGCGGCGCTGTCCGACCAGCTGAAGGCGCGGGATATGGAGAAGCACTACATCGCCCTGGTGGAGGGGCTGATGCGGGAGGAGAGCGGCACGGTGAACGCGGCCATCGCCCGCAGCCGCACGGACAGGAAAAAGATGGCTGTCGATCCCCAGGGCCGGGACGCTCTGACCGAGTGGACGCTGCTGCAGCGGGGCCGCGGCTGTTCCCTGCTGGACGTGCACATTCTGACCGGCCGCACCCATCAGATTCGCGTGCACATGAAACACATCGGCCACCCGGTCTGCGGGGATCCGATCTACGGCCTGCCCAAAGGCGTGCGGGTGCCGCGGCTCATGCTGCACGCCCGGAGCCTGGCTTTCACTCACCCCGGCACAGGGCGGCGTCTGGCCTTCACCGCGCCGCTGCCGGAGGCCTTTCTGCACGGACTTGCAGGAAATGGCATTGATATCAACCGGATATGACATTCATATGCGGTTACGCAGTCTTTCCTGCAAATCAGCCTGTGGATAACTTTCTGACTTTATCCACAATTTCCACAGGCTTATCCACATTTTGTCATAATTCAGGCTTGATCTGATAGGAATCAGCTGATTATCCACAGGTGGAAAATGCGAATGTCCATCGATTCTTAACACATTTGCAATGAACCGCTTCGGCGGAAGGCATGCAGAAGCGGGCGAAACCGCGGGGCAATCGTTTACGGATTCTGGGGGAAGAGAAGGAAGTTCCATTCCCTTCCCCCAGCCCCCCATCCCATCTTCAAAAGACTTTTATAGATTATGTATGAATCGGGTTCTTGCATTGGGATCGTACAGATGGCAGCCTAAGGTTCCATACTGATGAGGCGCAGACCCGGAAACATGGTTCATTTTTTCATAGGATTGTAGGCGATTGCCCTGGGTCAAACCGCTTCAATCGGGCGGAGAAACTGAGACGAGGAGGCGAATCATGAGAGCGGAAAGACTTCCTGAACTGCTGAAAACCTGCTACGGAATGGACGGCGCTGCCGTGGAATTCCTGCGGGAAGGCGGCAGCCGCACCTATCGGGTGGACGGCACTGGGAAATACCTCCTCAAGGTGATCGGGAGCGCGTTTTCCGACACCGCGCGGCAGTCGGTTTCGGTGATGCGGGATTTGGAGGCCAGCGGTCTTCCCGTGCCGAAGACCATCCTGACAAAGCAGGGCGAGGCGCTGGCAGAAGCGGAAGAGGGCGGCGAAACTTTCCTGCTCGTCCTGCAGGAGTACATCGAAGGGGAAGAACCTGACATGGAAGCCCGGGCGGAGGAAATTGGGGTGCTGACCAGCCGGCTGCACAGCTGCATGGAACAGAGGCCGGGAGAGCTGGCCCTACGCGGCCGGGATTTCTTCATCAGGCGCTATCTGAACTTCCTGAGGCAGAAAGCGTATCCACGGCTTGCCGCCTACGAGAAACTGGGGGATGCGCTGTGGAAGCGGGTTGAAAACCTGCCCTGCGGAAACTGTCACGGCGACCTGCACCGCGGCAACCTGCTGGAAACGCCTGAGGGCAAAATCTTTATCCTGGACTTCGATACGGTGTGCCGGGCTCCGCGGATGTTTGACATCACGGTCATGTGCGATCTGACAGACTACTTCCGCCTGAAGCCGGAGGACATCGCGCTCACAAAGAGGGTTTTCGGGCGGTTTCTGGCGGGATACGAAAGGATACTGCCCCTGAGCGATGCGGAAAAGCGTTCTTTTGCCGACTGGGTTGCGATCCGGCATTTTCAGCTTCAGGCGACCATCCTGGAGGTATACGGCGCGGACTGCATCGATGAGCGCTTCATTGACGCGCAGCTGATGTGGCTGGAAGCCTGGCTGCGGGCAGCGGCCTGAGAGTGCAGGAGAACAAAAAACAACTGACACGCGGATGACCTCCCGTGACAGTCGCTGGTATTTGGCGATGCAGGCTGTTATGATGGAGCCACACCGGAAAGGAGGACTCCACTATGGAAATGGGCAAGGAAATCCGCCGACTGCGGAACGACCGGGGAATCACACAGGAAGCCCTGGCGGACGCGCTGAACGTCACCGCGCAGACCGTCAGCAAATGGGAATGCGGCACCAGCATGCCGGATGTGCAGATGCTGCCGGAGATCGCCGTGTATTTCGGCGTCACCATCGACAAGCTCTTTGCCATGGCACCGGAAAAGCAGATGGAGCGCATCGAGAACCGCATCTATGACAATGGCCTGTTTGACGAGGCGGAGGAGCGCCAGATCGAACAGCAGCTCAGCACTTACGCTGATCAGCCGGAGCACGCGGGTCAGGCAAAGCTGCTGCTGACCAAACTGTACAACCACCAGGCCGAGCAGTACCGTCTGCTGGCGGTGGAATACGGCAAGGAAGCGGTGGAGAAGACCGGCGGCGACCCCGATGCGGTCAGCGAGCTGGCCAACGCCTGGGGCAGCTATATCCCGGACTGGAATGTGCGCAACCACCACGCCCTCATCGAATGGTACAGCGATTACTGCCGCCGCAATCCCGCCAACCGCTCGGCACTCATGTGGCTGCTGGACAACCTGATCGACGACCGGCGGCTCAGGGAGGCAGGCGAATGGCTGGAGAAGCTGGCGGCCATCGACAGCACCTTCCGCGTGCCCATGTACCGCTGTATGATCGCCCAGGCGGCAGGGGACAGCGCGGAGGCTGAAGCGCAGCTCCGGCAGATGGAAGCCATGGAGGATCAGGAGTGGTGCCGGGATGTCACCTTAGGCGACATGTACACCCTCCGCCAGGAGTATGACAGGGCGATCGAGTGGTACCGCAGGGGGCAGGAGGTGCAGTTCTCGCCCAAGTTTACCGACAGCGCCGCCAGCATCGCCCACATCTGCGAGATCCGGGGCGACAGGGCCGGAGCCATCGCCGCCTACCGGGAGGTGCTGCGCCTTCAGCGGGAGGAATGGGGCATCGTCAGCGGTGAGGAGCATGACGCCGTAGCGCGCGCGATTCAGCGGCTGCAGGCGCTCTCCTGAAAGGCTTTCCGGGCTGATGAGGCCTCAGCCGCATACCTCCTTCAGCCGGGCATGATCCGGCGAAGCATCTCGTCCGCGTACTCCTGCGCCAGCGCCAGGTCATAGTGCCCTTCACAGGCGCTGCCGTAATCCTCCAGCGCGGCGCGGATCAGGGGATGATACCGCTCGGGCAGGTTCCGTAGCGCCCAGTCCCCGCCCTCCCGCTTGGAGAGCACAAGCCCTTCAGCCTGAAAGGCCAGCACCCGTGCCAGATTCAGCGTCAGGTACAGGGTGTCCCCGGCGATCTCCTCCCGGGCCCCGGCCACGTCGTCCAGCAGGGCTTCCAGATAGCAGGCCTTCGGCACTTCACCGAACACCTCTTGAATCGGCGGGCCGGCCAGACAGACGCCTCTGGCGCGGAGTACGGTGAAGTGTGCCGCCAGATCGGTGTCGGTGCCCCTCATCTTCCGGACGTAGTCATCCGGGTTTGCCCTGTACCAGTCCAGATGCCCGCGGGAAAAATGCGTTTCGAAGGGCGTCGGCCAGACAAAAGGCTTGCATACGCCCGCCAGCACGGCGCTCATTTCGATGCCGCCGTGTTTTTCGTTGCCCGTCTGCCGCGGCATGGTTTCCGACAGTCCGGCGGTCATGTCCAGGTAAGCGCGTCTGCAGGCGTCGGTCAGGGGCTCGCGCACCACCGTGATGAGATCCAGGTCGCTTTTCTCCGGCAGGTAGCAGCCCATGGCCGCTGAGCCGTGCAGATAGACGCCCGTCAGGTTGTCCCCGAGAATCTCCTTCGAAGCTTCCGCAAACCGTTCCGCCAGCTTTCCGGCGATATCCGCGCCAATCATTGTCTTTGCCCCCTGTCTGTGTCTGCACACTATTCTTATGATCATAAGCATAGCACAAATCAGCGGCGATGAACATGGGTAATTCTTGCGAAAAAGCCGCGCCATACGCCTCTTCAGGCAGGAGATGACAGCGCGGCGGCGAAACAAATACACCTGGACAAAACGCTGACCGGGAGGAAAGGGCATGCGGCGACTGCTGAATGAGGGCTGGGAATTCGCGCTTCTGCCGCTGGGGAGCGGCCTGGAACAGGCCTGTCAGGCGGCCTGGCAGGCGGTGGACATTCCCCACGACTGGCTGATCTGGGACGCGGATCATCTGTATGAGAACGGGGACGGCTGGTACCGGAGGACGCTGGCCGTGCCGGAGGCGGAGGAGGGGAAATACTGGAGCCTGCGCTTTGACGGCGTGTACATGGACTGTGATGTGCTGCTGGACGGGCAGGTCATCCGCACCCACCGCTACGGCTATACGCCCTTTGACGCGGAGCTGAAGAACCTGACCCCGGGAGCGCACGAGCTGATGGTGCATGTGCGCTGCCAGAGCCCCAACTCTCGCTGGTATTCCGGTGCGGGCATCTACCGGGATGTGATCCTGTCCGTCCTGCCGGAGCGGCATCTGGTTCCGGACAGCCTCTATGTTCACGCCGAGCCCGAAGGAGACAGCCTGACCGGCTCCTGGCGAGTGGAGGTGGAGGCTGAGATTGTAGGCGGGGCAGGGAACGCCGAGCCCGCCTTCCTGACGCTGACCGACGCGGACGGGGCCGAGGCGGCTTCCGGTGCGATGGACGAACGCGGCGATAAGCTGACCGCCGTACTGCATATTCCCGCGGGCCGCCTCTGGGACTGCCGCAGCCCGCACCTGTACAGCCTGAGCCTCACCCTTGCCGGCGAAACCTACACCAGCCGCATCGGATTGAGAACCACAGCCTTTGACCCGGACAGGGGTTTCCTGCTCAACGGGGAGCGGATCAAGCTGCACGGCGTCTGCCTGCACCACGACCTGGGCGCTCTGGGCTCGGCCTTCAATCCGGTGGCCTTCCGCCGGCAGATTCGCCTGATGAAGGATATGGGCGTCAATGCCCTGCGCACCTCCCACAACCCGCCGGCGGCACGGGCGATGGACATCCTGGACGAAGAGGGCATTCTGGTCATTGACGAGGCTTTCGACATGTGGGAGCGCCCCAAGACGACCTATGACTACGCCCGCTTCTTCCCGGACTGCTGGGCGGAGGATATCGCCGCCATGGTGCGCCGGGACCGGAATCATCCCTGTGTCATCCTCTGGTCGGTGGGCAACGAGATCTACGATACCTTTGCCTCCCCCCGGGGCGAGGAGGTCACCGTGATGCTGCGGGACGGGGTGCGCCTGCACGATCCCAAAGCCAACGCCCGGGTGACCATCGGCAGCAATTACATGCCCTGGGAAGGCGCGCAGCGCTGCGCCGAGCAGCTCAAAATCGCCGGATACAATTACGCGGAGAAGTTTTACGAGATTCATCACAGGGAGCATCCGGACTGGGTGATCTACGGCTCGGAGACGGCCTCCGCCCTGTCCAGCCGCGGGGTCTGCCACTTCCCGCGCTCGGCCAATATCCTCTCGGACGAAGACCTGCAGTGCTCCGACCTGGGCAACAGCATCAGCGCCTGGGGCACGCCCGACATGCGCCGCTGCCTGAACGATGAGGAGCAAAACCCCTTCAGCATGGGGCAGTTCCTGTGGAGCGGCATCGATTACATCGGCGAGCCCACGCCCTACCACACCCGATCCTGCTATTTCGGCATGGCGGACACGGCGGGCTTCCCCAAGAATTACTGGCATCAGGCGCGGGCCTGCTGGAATCCGGCGCCGTCCCTTCACCTGGGCGTCTGCTGGGACTGGAACGAGGGGCAGCTGATCGATGTGCCGGTGTACACCAATCTGGCTGAGGCCGAGCTGCTGGTGGACGAGGTCTCCTGCGGAAAGCAGACGGTGACAGACCAGCTGGCCCTGTGGCAGGTGCCCTTCCACGGACGGACGCTGACCGCCCGGGCCTGGGGGACGGACGCCGCCGGACAGGCGATTGCGCTGGAGGAGAGCGCCCGCCGTCCCGGCAGCAGCAGCAAGCTGGCGGTGAAAGCGGACAGAAGCGTCATCCTCGCCGACGGGGAGGATATGGCCTTCCTGACTGTCTGGGCTGAGGATGAAGAGGGCAATCCGGTGCCCAACGCCGCTGACCGGGTGACGGTGACCGTCAGCGGTCAGGCGCGGCTCATGGGCGTCGACAACGGCGATCCCTCCGATGAGGACGGATACAAGGTGAACGTGCGCCGGCTCTTCAACGGCCTGCTGCTGGTGATGATCGGCGCGCTGGATCAGCCCGGGGAAGCACTGGTCACGGTCAGCGCGCCCGGGCTGACACCCGCCTCCGTCAGCCTCACGCTGACCGCGGCGGACATCCGGCCCGGCACCGGCAGGGCCTTCACGCCGCGCATCCCCGAAAAGACCGGCGCGGAGACCATCGCGGTGCGCCGCATCGATCTGCTGGCTGAGGGCGACACGCACCTGACCCCCGACAGGCCGGCTGTGCGGATCAGAACCCGCATCCTGCCGGAGAACGCCAGCTTCCGGGACGTCAGCTACCGGGTGTGCAACGCGGCCGGCATCACGGTGAACGCGGTCGCGGTCCAGGGAGAGGGAGACGAGGTCATCGTGACCGGCCTCGGTGACGGGCAGTATTACCTGCGCGCCGCCTGCAGGAACGGCAGTGCCCACACGCGGGTGATCAGCCAGCTGGAGATCACAGTCAGCGGCTTTGGCAAGGCGAACCTCGATCCCTACGGCTTCATCACGGGCGGCCTGCACGATGTGGACGACGGCGGCATCGGGGCGGGCAACGAGCAGGGCATCGCCTTCTCCCGGGAAGGCTTCTCGATGGTGGGCTTCAGCTATGTGGACTTCGGAGCGGTGGGCTCGGACGAAATCACGGTGCCGATCTTTGCCCTGAACGACGAGCGCTACGATCTGACTCTCTGGGACGGCGATCCCCGGGAGGGCGGAAGAAGGATCGCGGTGCTGCCCTACCAGAAGCCCAGCATCTGGAATGTGTACCAGGAGGAGACCTGGAAGCTGCCCGAACGGCTGACAGGCCTGCACACCATCTGCTTCAGCATTGACCGGAAGATTCACATGAAGGGCTTCCGCTTCACCCGCCAGAGCCGCGCCTTTGTGGGTCAGCGCGCCTTAGACGCGGACGAAACCTACGGCGACAGCTTCATCCGCACCGGCGAGGGCGTGACAGGCATCGGCAACAATGTCAGCCTGATTTTCCGCGAGATGGATTTCGGAGACGGCGGGGAGGTCACGCTGATGATTGACGGCGCGACGCCGCTGGAGACGAACGCGGTCAATGTGCGCATCACCGACGCGGCGGGGGAGACGAGCACCCAGATGTGTCCCTTCCAGGGCCAGAGGCGGGGTGAGCAGCGCTTCGGCCTGAGCGTTCCCGCTGGGGTCTGCTCAGTGGCCTTCGTGTTCCTGCCGGGCAGCCAGTTTGACTTCTACCGCTTCCGCTTCGAGCGCAGGGAGGGAGAGACATGAGCTTTACAGCGAGATGGCAGGCCCCGGGCGTCTGCCATATGGAGGACTGCATGGGTGTCTGCATGACGCTCTTTGTCGGGGAGGAGCGGGCGCTGCTCCTGGACACCGGCTATGGCATCGAAGACGTGGCGGCCTTTGTGCAGAGCCTGACCGACAAGCCCCTGCAGGTGGTGCTGACCCACGGCCACCACGATCACGCCTTGGGCGCCCGCTGGTTTGAGCGGGTGAGTCTGCTGCCGGAGGAGATTCCGGTCTATGAGACCTACACGGCGGAAAAATGGCGGAAGCATGTGCTGCGCGGCGCGGCGAACAAGGGAATCAAGCCCGACGAGGCGACCTTCCTTGGGGCGCGGATGGCTGTGCCGGAGCCGCTGGAAGCCGGGGACATCGACCTGGGCGGCCTGACGCTGCGGCTGATCTCCTGCCCGGGACACACGCCCGGCTCCCTGATGGCCTATGTGCCGGAACACCGCCTCCTGCTGACCGGCGACAACTGGAACCCCTGCACCTGGCTTTTCTTTGCGGAAGCGGTGCCGATCCGGCGCTACCGGGCGGAGATGCGGGCGGCCCTGGACAAGCTGCCCTTTGAGTGGGTGATCTGCCCCCACAGTCCGGAGAAGCACAGGCGGGAACTGCTGGACGCCTTCCTCGCGGGGCTGACCGATGAGGCGATTCAGAAGGCTGAGCCCTTTGACGCCGGCTATCCGGCGTTTGATACGGTCAGGATTGACCTGCCGTATGACCAGTACATCGTATTTGACAGGCAGAAGGCGCTGGCCTGAGGATAGCAGCGCCATGACAGGGATACAGAGGTGAGAGGCATGCTTGAGATCAGGATTGACGAAAACAGCCGGGCGGGATTCGTGAACAACGCGGCCTTCTGCGTGGGTACGGGGCGCCTGGGACTGGCCCTGCACCGGGAGTACCAGGAGCAGCTGGCGGCGGTGCAGGCATTGTGCGGCTTTCAGCATATCCGGGGACACGGGCTCTTCCACGACGATGTGGGCATCCTGCAGTCGTGGCCGGACAGCGAAGGCCGGACGGTGGACAGGTACTGCTTCACCTACCTGGACCGGATCATCGACGGGTGGATGGAACAGGGACTGCGGCCCTTCCTGGAGCTGGGCTTCATGCCAGGCGCCTTAGCCTCCAGCGAGCAGACGCTCTTTTACTGGAAGGCGCACACCGTGCCGCCCAGGGATGAGGAGCGCTGGGTGAAGCTGGTGCAGGCTACCCTGCGCCACCTGGTCAGCCGCTATGGCCGGGAGGAGGTTCAGAGCTGGCCGGTGGAGGTGTGGAACGAGCCCAATCTGCCGGGCTTCTGGGAGCATGCGGACAAGGCCAAGTACCTGCGGCTGTATGAGGTCACCGCGCCGGCGGTCAAAGAAGTGCTGCCGGAGATGAAGGTGGGCGGCCCGGCCATCTGCGGCGGAGACGGCTCCCTGGACTGGGTGCGGGACTTCCTGACCTTCTGCCGGGACAGGAAGCTGCCAGTGGACTTTGTGACCCGCCACGCCTACATGGGCAAGACGCCGGAACACAAAGGCCGCTACCTCTACCATGAGATGTGCGCGGCGGAAGAAATGGCGGATGAGATGCGCCGCACCCGGGAGGTCATCGACAGCTTTGAGGAATACCGGGGCATGCCCATGCATATCACCGAGTTCAACACCAGCTACAATCCCTTCTGCCCGATTCACGATACCAATCGGAACGCGGCCATCATCGCCTCCGTGCTGTCGCGGCTGGGCGAGGTGGCGGCCAGCTACAGCTACTGGACCTTCGGGGATGTCTTCGAGGAGCAGGGCATCCCCCCGCGCGTCTTCCACGGCGGCTTCGGCCTGATGGCCAATGGCTGCATTCCCAAGCCCACCCTCTGGACCTTCGCCTTCTTCAACGGGCTGAAGGGCGAGTGCGTGCACCGGGACGATTTCAGCGTGGTTATGCGCCGGGAGGACGGCAGCCATGAGGCTGTGCTGTGGAACGACGGCGCTGAAGCGCTGGATGTCAGCCTGACCCTGCCCGCAGCGGGCGGGACGGTCTGCGTGACAGAGACGGTGGACGATGAAACCTGCAACCCGCTGAAGGCCTGGCATGACCTGGGCGAGCCGTCCTCCCTGACTCGGGAACAGCTGAATCTCCTGCGCGCCTGCGCCCAGCCCCGGATAGCGACCCTTCCGCTGATGGCGGAGAGCGGCGCGGTGAGCATCAGCATGAAGCTGAAACCCGGCGCGGTGGTGCGTTTGCAGGTGATGCCCGTGCAGCGGGAGACCGACGAGGGCTACGACTACGGCTACTATCTGTAAGGGGGATGGGGATATGAACAGGCAGGAACGCCGCGCCTGGCTGGAAGGCTTCGGGGAGCCGCCGGTGACCGGAAGCGCGATAGAGACCGCGGAGCAGGAATTGAACCTGGGCTGGCGGGGAGACAGGCCTGTCCGGCTGATCCGGGAGGATGCCCTGGGCGAGGGCTATGCGATCCGGGTGTCGCCGGAAGCGGTGACCCTGAGGGGCGGAGAGAGCGGGCTGCTGTACGGCGCCTGGGAGCTGCTGAAGAAACAGGCGCTGGGCGAAAGCGTCACGGACATCGATTGCCAGCCGCGCTATGCCCTGCGGATGCTGAACTGCTGGGACAACATGGACGGCAGCGTTGAGCGGGGCTATGCCGGGCGCTCCCTCTGGTTCGAGGGCAGCCGCTTCAGCTATGACCCGGACCGGATCCGCTTCCTGGGGCGGCTGCTGGCCTCCTGCGGCGTGAACGTACTGTGCGTCAACAACGTGAACGTGCACGAGCCGGCTCAGGGGCTCATTGATGAATGGCTGCCGGAGGTCAGCGCCTTTGCCGCGCTGCTCAGACCCTTCGGCGTGCGGCTGATGCTCTCGGTGGACTTCTCCCAGCCCCTGCGCCGTGACCTCGAAACCGCTGACCCGCTGGATGAGCGGGTGCGCGCCTGGTGGCGGGAGCGGGCAGACCGGGTCTGGGAAGCCGTGCCGGATCTGGCGGGCTTCCTGGTCAAGGCGGACAGCGAGAACCGCCCGGGGCCCTTCGCCTATGGCCGCGACCATGCCGAGGGCGCCAACATGCTGGCAGAGGCCGTCGCGCCCCACGGCGGCGTGCTGGTCTGGCGGGCCTTTGTGTACAACTGCAAACAGGACTGGCGGGACAGCGGAACGGATCGCCCCAAGTCCGCCTGGGAGACCTACAAGCCCCTGGACGGCCATTTTGCGGACAATGTGATCCTTCAGGTGAAGTACGGGCCCTTTGACTTCCAGGTGCGGGAGCCCCTGTCTCCGCTGCTGCTGGGCATGCCGGACACCCGTCTCGCCCTGGAAATGCAGCTGGCGCAGGAGTACACCGGCCAGCAGATTGACCTCTTCGCCATGCCCGGCCTGTTCCGGGAGATGCTGGACGCGGCCGGCCCGGAGCGGATCATGGCCTGGGCGGCGGTGAGCAACCTGGGCCGGGACGAAAACTGGTTCGGACACCCCTTTGCCGGGCTGAACCTGTACGCCTTCGGCCGCTATGGCTGGGATGCCGGGGCAGACCCTGAGCGCGTGACGGCGGAGTGGGCGGCCCTGACCTATCCTAGGCTGCCGCAAAATCAGCGGGAGATCCTCTGCGGTCTGCTGAACAGGAGCCGCTCGGTCTACGAGCGCTACACCGCGACGCTGGGCCTGTGCTGGATGATCACCCCCAACACCCACTACGGGCCCAGCCCTGACGGCTACGAGTATCAGGCCTGGGGCACCTATCACCGGGCCAGCCGGGACGCGGTGGGCATTGACCGGACCTCCCGGGGCAACGGGTATACGCTGCAGTATCCGCCAGAGCTGACCCGCCTCTACGATGACCTGGCCACCTGCCCGGACGAGCTGCTGCTCTTTTTCCACCGCCTGCCCTATGACTATGTGATGCGGGACGGGCGCACCCTGATTCAGCGCATCTATGACGATCACTTTGACGGCTGCGCGGAGGCCGAGCGCATGGCGGAGACCATTGCTTCCCTCAGCCTGCCGGAAAAGGATCTGGCGGAGGCCGTGGAGCGGGCGCGGCTGCAGGCGCAGAACGCCCGGGAGTGGCGGGATGTGGTCAACAGCTTCTTTTACCGCTTCAGCGGCGCGGAGGACGCCCATGGCCGCCCGCTCTACATCTGACGCTGGCTTGACACTGCTGACCGGGCGTGGTATCATGAAACAGATATCGGCGGGAGGAGGATGCGGGAGGCCATGACACGGCTCGGCAGAGGCTTCAGACGGCACAAGAGCGAGCTGCTGGTGGCGCTGCTCAAGGTGATCGTGTACCTTGGGCTCTTCAGCATCTTCTTTGGCATGATGTCCATCCACAACTGGCAGCTGCGGGTCGTCAACCGGACGCTGGCCACCACCCTCCTGACCTGGCTGGCCATGTCCGTGGCCATGACCGCGGTGTACGGCGGCTATGATGTGGGCAGGCGGAAAAGCAGACCCATCATCAGCGGCATGGAGCTGGCCACGGTGGTCACGGACGCGGTGACCTATCTGCAGCTGCAGATCATGAACGTCAACGACAACAACGAGCAGTACCTGCGGCTCTTCGGGCCGGACTTCTGGCTGCTCATCGCCTGTGTCGCCCTGCAGAGCGTTTTCCTGATCCTGATGGTGCGCTGGGGAAACAAGCTGTATTTCGCCCTCAACCCGCCTCATCCGGTGCTGGTGGTGCTGGACGATCCCGGCGAAGAGGAGGACATGCGGCGGAAGATCGGCCGCTATGCCCTGCAGTGGCGCATCAGCCGCACCCTGCGCTATGACGATCCTGACATCGAGCAGGCCCTGCGGGAAAGCGACACGGTCTTCCTTGGACACATGCCCGACGGCGAGCGCCTGGCCCTGGTGGAGCGCTGCTACCAGCTGAAGAAAAACGTTTACAGCCGCGCCCAGCTGACGGACATCCTGCTGTCCGCCTCAGCGACCACCATTGTGGACGACGCGCCTTTCCTGGAGATCGAGGCCAGCCGCATCACCTTTATGCAGCGGGTCGTCAAGCGCCTCTGCGATATCTTTGTGTCGGTGCCGGTGCTCATCGCGCTGGCCCCCATGATGGGCGTCATCGCCCTGCTGGTGCGCATAGAGGACGGCGGCCCCGCCCTGTTCAGGCAGGAGCGCATCACGGTGGGCGGGCGCAGCTTCCGCATCCTGAAGTTCCGCACCATGGAGGTGGGCAGTCCGGATCGGTCAGCGGAAAAGGACGACCGGCGGATCACCCGGGTGGGGAGCGTGCTGCGGCGCTGGCGGCTGGACGAGCTGCCCCAGTTCTGGAACATCCTCCGGGGAGACATGACCCTGGTGGGTCCGCGGCCGGAGATGCTGGCCAATGTGTCCCGCTACAAGAGCGAGCTGCCGGACTTCGTGTACCGGGAGAAGATGAAGGCCGGGCTGACGGGCTACGCGCAGATCGAGGGCCGGTACAACACATCGGCTGAGGACAAGCTGATGCTTGACCTGATGTATATCGAGAACTTTTCAACCTGGAACGATTTCCGCCTGCTCCTCCGGACGCTGACCGTGCTCTTCAAGCCGGACTCCGTCGAGGGCTTTGACGGAAACGCTCCGGAGTGACAGGGAGGACGAAACATGCACACCACATTGCTCATCATGGCTGCGGGACTGGGCTCCCGGTACGGCGGAAACAAGCAGGTCGACCACATGGGCCCCAACGGGGAGATCCTGATGGAGTACTCCATCCATGACGCCCTGAAGGCCGGCTTTGATCAGGTGGTCTTTGTGATCAAGCGCGCCATGGCGGACACCTTCAAAGCGCAGATCGGCGATAAGATCGCGGACAAGTGCAAGGTGGTGTACGCCTTTCAGGAGTACGACAGCCTGCCCGACGGCTTTGTGCCTCCCGAAGGCCGCTCCAAGCCCTATGGCACGGTGCACGCGGTGCTCTGCGCGGAGGAGGCCATCGACGGGCCTTTTGCGGTCATCAACGCGGACGACTATTACGGACAGGACGCCTTTGCCACCATGGCGGCCTCCCTGCGCACCCTGGCGGGTCAGGAGAAGGCCGCGTCCATGGTGGCCTACGACCTGAAGAACACTGTGTCTGACTTTGGCTCTGTCACCCGGGGCGTGTGCGAGAAGGACGGAAGCGGCCATCTGCTGCGGGTCACCGAGACCTACAAGATCAAACCTGCGCCGGATGGAACCATCCGCGACTATCAGTCTGATCCCGAGGGCGTGAAGCTCGATCCGGACGCCCTGGTGTCCATGAACTTCTGGGGCTTCACCCCCTGGATCTTCGAGGCGGGCAAGCGCCGGCTCTCGGCCTTCCTGCAGGATGGCAGCGGCGATCCCCTCAAGAAGGAATACGTGCTGCCCACCCTGGTGGACGAGCTCATGCGCGAGGAAGAATTGACGGTGGACGTGCTGAACACCCACGCGGTCTGGTTTGGCATCACCTACCAGGAAGACAAGCCCCTGGTGCAGGAAGCCCTGCGCAAACTGCATGCGGCAGGCGCTTACCCGGAAAAGCTGTAACACGGTCAGTCAGAACCGTCCCGGGCTTTGAACCGGGGCAGAAAGAGGGAACATATGAGGATTCTCTGTACAGGCGGCGCGGGCTTTATCGGCTCCCATACCTGCGTGGAGCTGATGGCGGCAGGTCACGACGTGATCGTGGTGGACAACTATGTCAACTCCCAGCCCGAGGCGCTGAAGCGGGTGGAGGAACTGGCCGGACGCGCCCTGAAGAGCTACGAGTGCGACTGCGCCGACCGGGAGGCCATGAACCGCGTGTTTGATGAGAATGAGATCGACGCGGTCATCCACTTTGCGGGCCTGAAGGCCGTCGGCGAGAGCGTGCAGCAGCCCCTGCGCTATTACCGCAACAATCTGGACGCCACCCTGACCCTGGTGGAAGTGATGGCGGCCCACGGCTGCAAGCGGATTGTGTTCTCCTCTTCCGCCACGGTGTACGGCGTGCCGGACGAGGTGCCGCTCCGGGAGGACATGTTCTGCAAGGGCTGCACCAATCCTTACGGCTGGACGAAGTACATGATCGAGAAGATCCTGCAGGACGTGCACACCGCTGACCCGGAGTGGAGCGTAGTGCTGCTCAGGTACTTCAACCCCATCGGCGCGCACGAGAGCGGACGCATCGGCGAGAATCCCAACGGCATCCCCAACAACCTGATGCCCTATATCACCCGGGTGGCCGCGGGACAGCTCAAGCAGCTGAGCGTGTTTGGCAGCGATTACGATACCCCGGACGGCACGGGCGTGCGGGATTACATCCATGTGGTGGACCTGGCCCGCGGGCATGTGGACGCCTGCGCCTGGGCCGCGGCAAACAAGGGCTGCGAGATCATCAACCTGGGCACGGGCGTGGGTTACAGCGTGCTGGAGCTGGTGAAGGCCTTTGAGCGGGTGAATGGCATCAAGGTGCCCTATGTGATCGCGCCAAGGCGGCCTGGAGACGTGGCAGCCTGCTACGCCGACCCGGCCAAGGCGGAGCGGGTGCTGGGCTGGCGCACAGAGAAAACCCTGGATGATATGTGCCGGGACGCCTGGCGGTATCAGTGCCAGAACCCGAACGGATACAATGCCTGAATGATGTGGCGCGGAAAACCCTCCGCGCCGCTTTTTGGCGGAGAGATTGCGAGGACAGCGGATGAAGTGCTCGATCGCGGTGTTTGGAAGGCACGGGGCAAGAATGGCCCGGGCGCTTGTTTTCTGCGCCATGGCGGGCACCCTGCGCAAGGCTGAATTGCGCCTGGTGTTCATCGGCGTGCCGGAAACAGACCGGATGGAGACCGAGAAGCTGCTGGCCGACTACACCGAACTGCAGCGTCCGCTGGCGGGCAAGGCGGCCGGGCCGTTTGCAGTCAGCTTCCGCACGGGTGTCTGGCCGCAGACCCCGGATACTTCCCTGAAGGTACTGGCCTCCGGGCGGGAGGATCGGCTGCTGACAGCGGCGCTCTTCACCCGGAGGGAAGCCGCCGGCCTGCTGCTGACAGATGCCGCGCCGGTGGCCTCCCTGGGCTATCACCGGCTGCTCCGGCAGGGGCTGGTGGGCGCGCTGCGGGAGATCGAAGAGGACATGAAAGCCGGCGCGCCCCTGCTTTTGATGGGTTCCCTGGCGGAAGCCTGCTGCGGGGCGGGGGCTCAGGTCATCGGCCATGCAATGAAGGAGAAAGTGCCCGGAGCGCGGCTGGGGGCGGTGCTGGAGACTTCTGTGTATCAGCAGGACGACGACGCCCTGTGCAAGGCGGCGCTGAATCAGCTGGAGCTGCCCCTGTCCGGACTGTGGCTGGTGGGCCTCCCGGAGGACTGCCAGATCGAGGGGGCTGGGCCGCAGATCTGCGACTGGCTGGCGGCGCTGGGAACGGACGCCTTCCTCGGCGGCCGGGAGGGCGGTTTTGCCTTCCATGCGCCGGGCGGGCCGCTGGACTGGACGGTCTTTGGCGGTGAGCGCTCTGAGGTGCAGCAGGCTTTTGAGGGGCTGATCCGCACCGCGTGGCTGATGAAAACCGACCTGCTGCCTGCGATCAGCCGGTTCAGCGGACAGACCCGCCTGCTGACGCGGGTGCCCCGGTGGTACGCCGCCTGGCTGGGCAAGGGCCGGAAGGACAGCGGGATTCAGGAGCAGCATCAGGCGCTGGCGAACCGCTGGCAGGCGCTGGCGGAGACTTTTTTGACCTGGCTTGACGAGGTGCAGACCGCGGTACCCTATCCCATGCGGCTGTCCGAGGCGGTGCGGGAGGGCACGGTTTCCGCTGAGAACCACTACCGCACCCTGCTGAAGGACGCGGGCATGCTGGCCCTGCTGCAGTACAACGCGGAGGTGAGCGGCCTCAGGGACGAGGAGGCCATTCACCGCTATTCCTCGGCGGACACCGAGGAGGAAGCCACGCTGAAGCGCATCAGCGAGATGGAAAAGGATCTGCTGAACCGCAAGTCTGATCAGCAGGACATGAACCGCGCCATCGGCGGCCGGGCCTCGCTGCGGATGATGGAGCGGGTGACGGCGGAGGCTCAGCAGGAAGCGGAAGCGCTGCGCCTTCAGGTGCAGGAGGGCAAGCGGCGCATCGCCCGGGCGGAACAGCTGGCGCGATTGGAGGACAGACCCAAGGTGGACACGGCCAAGGCAAGGCTGGGTCGGCTGGAGCGGCGGCTGGCCATGTTAGACGGCATGGCGCGGCAGGCGGCGGCAGATCTGCGGCTGGCGCGGCAGGAGGAACAGCGCCTGAGAGCGCCCAGCCTGCCCAATGCGGACACGGCGGAATCCGCCCTGTTGAAGCCGGAAACCCTGCGTGCGCTGATTTGCCTGAAGGAAACCGACAGCAAGGCCTTCCGGCAGGAGGTTCAGGAGCTGCAAACGCGCTGGCCCTGGCCGGAACAGGGACCGAGGGCGCTGCTTTCCGCCATCGATACGGCTGGCGAGCGCTTTCCCGAGGCGCCGGGCTTTATCCGGCTGATGGACGCGCTGATGGAGCGGGCGAGCATGGAGCGGTGATGTGAATGGCTGAACTTTGGACGGATGGCATGACTTTCCTCCCGGATATGAACGGGGTGGTGCAGACGGCAGACGGCGAGGGCATGGTGCTGGCCGGAACGCCGGAGAGCCTGCTCCGCGCCGCTGGGCGGGCTTTTCGTGCACCTTTGACCGGCGGGCCGGATGTGGAGGCGGTGCGCTTCACCACCCGGAAAAGACTGGCCTCGGGTGAGCGGGACGCCTGGCGGGGCGCGATCGCGGCGGCGCTGCTGCTGGACACCTGGGCGGACGCTGGCATTGAAATCAGCCTGAAGACCGTCACCCCGGAAGACTCCGCCTTAGCCGCGGCGGTGCTCAGCGCGGCGGGAAGGTCCTCCCTGGAACTGGTGATGCTAACCGGCGATCGCCGCACGGAAGCGCTGGGGCTGACGGATGCCGATCTGGGCCTGGTGCCCGCGGCGGGGATGGCTGACCTGAGCCGGCTGCTGCCGGACAGGCTCTTCTGGTACAACCGGAGCGAGCATCGCTTTGAAGCCCCCGGAGCGGCCCTCAACCAGCGGGACCGGCAGACCCTGGCGGCACGGCTGCGGCTGCTGGGCGGGGAGGAACTGCTCAAGTACGCCGAGGAGCTGGAAGCGATCGACAGCGGCATTGTCCGGGCAGCCCTGCACGGGGACGAGGCCGCGGCCTGGAAGCAGCGGGTGCTCAGCGCCGCCACCCTTCAGAATGAGAAGGACATCACCGGCTTCAGCGTCATCACCGAGCGGTACCGGCCGGTCAGCGTCAACCCGCTGCTGGCGGCCCGCGGCTTGCAGGAGCCCCTGCGCGCATGGCAGGCCCAGACGGTCTGCCGCTGGCGGCAGGTGCCCTTCGCCCGGAGCAATGCGGAAATCGGACTGGAAGGCCCGGGCATCGATGGCGCGTCCCTGGCCTTAGGCGAGGCGGCGGGGGAGGCCTCCTTCCTGCTGACCTACTCCGAGCGCTGCCTGAGGGCTCTGCCCGAGCGCCTGGCTGTTTTTGTGGAGCGCTGCGGCGGCGGACTTTCAGCGGAAGCGAAAGAAGCGCTGCGCTCCTGGGAGGACCAGGCGCGGATTCAGGCAAACCAGCCGGTGCCGCTGCTGGAGATGACCTGGCCCTGGCGCACGGACTCGGAAGCCCTGCGCCTGATGCTGCGCGAGACCTTGGGCGGGGCGCTGGCCGACGCCCTGATGACGCCCTTCACCGAGCGGCTGATGATCGTGGACGGCGGCGACCTGGGCTCGGATGAGCAGAATGTCACGGCGGCCCTGATGATCCACGGCTTTGCCTGCGTGGCAGTGCCGCCGCTCTCCGACAGGCTGACCGAGGCGCTGGCGCGACTCCTCTCGAGTGGGGAGGACGTGCCCATGATGCTCCGGTACATGCTGGGCGAGGAGGATCTGATCACAGCTGATCTGGTGCTGGGCGGCGGCAGGGTCTGCCTTCGGCGGGCTTATCCGCTGACAGCCCAGTACCGCCCGGAGACTGTGCCGCAGGTGGCCCTCTGGCCGGCGGTTCCCCTGCCCCGGGATCGCTGGTCCTCCTACTGGCTGTCTGTGACTGGAGAGGCGGAGATCAGCGCGCTGAATGACGGCAAATGGCAGACCCTGTCCTGCCCGGAGGAGGGCCGGCGGGTGCTGCGGACGGACACGAGCCCCTGCTGCGTATCCCTTCGGGTGCGGGGAGAGGCGCTTGGCGCGCTCTTCCACCTGGCGCCGGTCTTCAGCCCGGAGCGGCTGGGCACGGCCCTCGCGGCCATTGACGCGGGCATGAGCGGTATCGCGCTGGGACTGCGCATTTCAGGGCACGAGGAACTGCTGACGCTGCCCTCCCTCTGGCATGTGCTGCTGCGCGGCGCAAAGCCGGTGGACATGAGCCGGGAACCCCTGCCCGTGTGGCCCATGGGGCCTGTGCTGCCCATGATGGCGGAACTGAGCACCGACGCCGGCATGCCCCTGCCCTTCGAGGACGGCCGGCTTTTGCCTGCTGAAGCGGGCATTGATGAGGGGACAAGACCGGGACTGACCTGGCGCACGGACGCGGACGGACAGGCGGCGAGACTGCTGATGCTCCGGGAAGTGATGACGCTGCTTTCCTTCCACGGCGTGATGTGCGGCGCGGAGCGGATTGCCTGGCGCGTGGCCCTGCCCTCGGGCCTGTCCGATGAGGCGGCTGACCTCTTCCGGAAGGATGTGCAAAGGGCAGCGGACGCCACCGCCCGGGACTGCGGCCTGGCCTGCGACGGGCGGCCGGCCTTTGTGCGCACCGCGCTGGCGGACGCGCTGGCCCTCCGACGGACGGGCGAGGCGGTGGGCGCTTTTGGCCTGATCGATATGGGCAGCGCCTCGGCCTGCGCGGCGCTCTGGCTGCGGGGCATGGATCGGCCGGCCCTGGAGAGCGATCTGGCGGGCGGAGTCTTCCATATGCTGACCGCCGCCCTGACCAACTTCCCCTGGATCATTGACAGCGACTTTGGGGGCGATCCCCTGCTGCCTGTGACGGACTGGAGCGCTTCCCTGTACGGAACCGGTTCGGAGCTGCGCAAGTGGGAAAAGCGCTGGCTGCTGGTGGAGGATATGCTTGGCGCGCGCCTGCAGGAGACGATGACGGCCGTCAACCGGCGGAACTACGCGGGACAGATGACCTATACCCAGGCATTGCTGCTGCTGGGCAGCGCCCTGCGGCTCTTTGAGGTTTCCCTGATGATCGGGCAGGTGGGGGACGATCCCCTGCTGAACGATCAGCTGCCCCAGGAGCTGGATGTGCTGCTTTGCGGCCGGGGACTGCTGCCGCTGGCGATGACCGACGAGCCCCTGCGCTCCCAGACCCTTGCTTTCCTCAGCGCGGCCCTGCGGCCGGATCATCCGGTGCGCCGGGTGATGCCGCGCTTCAGCCGCCAGCCCAAGCTGGAAACCGTAACCGGGCTGATGGCGGCGGGGCGGGTCGATGGGCTGGAGCCGCTCAACGGCGGGTTTGATGCAGAGGACGCGGTGATGACAGCGGAGGGCTTCCTCTTCCTGTTCCTGCGCCAGCTGCCCCAGGCCGCTCTGCTGCTCTTCCCGGCCATGTTCACCAACATGGGCTTCCTGATGCCCGAGGCGGACCTGATCCTGCGCCGGGAGACAACCGGGGATGCGCCTCTGCCTGACCGTATGGCTCAGGGAGTGGAGGCGCTGATGATCTATGCCCTCCGCCGCCTGGTGCAGCCCAGCGGCGCCTGGGGCTTTGACCCGGGCGGGAACTGACCCGTCAACCTTCAGCCGTGTACAGATCGGAGGATGCATCATGCTCAAGCCCGCAAACACCCTGTCCAAGGAGAATCTGAAGGAATTCGGCCTGATGACCGCCGGCACGGTGATCATGGTGATCGGCATCTACTTCTTCAAGTACCCGAATCACTTCTCCACCGGCGGTGTCAGCGGTATGTCCGTCATCCTCGGGCACTATATCCCCACCTCCACGCCGGGCACCATCGGCCTGATCATCAATGTCATCCTGCTGGCGCTGGGCTACGCGGTCTTCGGGCGATCCTTCGGGTTCAAAACCACTTACGTCGCCCTCCTGCAGAGCGGGCTGATCTGGGCGCTGGAGCGGCTGCTGCCCATGAGCGCGCCCATGACCGACGAGCCCATGCTGGAAATCATCTTTGCGGTGGCGCTGCCGGCCATCGGTTCAGCCATTCTTTTCAACATCGGCGCGTCCAGCGGCGGCACGGACATTGTGGCCATGGTGCTGCGCAAGTACACCAGCCTCAATATCGGCAAGGCGCTGCTCTGCTCGGACTGCATCATCACCCTGATGGCCTGCGTGGCTTTCGGCATGCAGACCGGCCTCTTCTCCATCTTCGGCCTGGTGGCCAAATCCCTGCTGGTGGACATGGTGCTGGAGAACATCCACATCAACAAGTGCTTCCACATCATCACCGCGCACCCGGACCGCATCGAGGATTACATCCTCAACCACCTGCGGCGCGGCGCCACCCGCATCCACGGCGAGGGCATTTACACCCACGAGGGCCGGGAGATCCTGCTGACAGTGGTCAACCGCAGGCAGGCGGTGCAGCTGCGGAATTTCTGCAAACAGAACGATCCCACGGCCTTCCTGCTGATCACCAATACCGGCGAGATCATCGGCAAGGGCTTCCGGGGAGTCAATTAAGGAGATACCATGGAAACCATCACCAGCCTGAAAAACCCGCGGGTGCTCCTATGGCGTTCCCTGAAGGAGCGCAAGGGACGGCGGGAGACCGGCTGCTTTCTGGTGGAAGGCCGGAAGAGCGTGCAGGAAGCCATCGAAAGCGGCTTTGACGTGGAGTGCCTGCTGCTGACAGCCGAGACGGAGGCGGACTGGCCCTCTGCTTTTCCCTGCTGCCGCCTGCCGGAGCACGTGATGGCCGCCGTCTGCGATACGAAGACGCCCCAGGGGGTGGCGGCCGTGATGCGCATGCGGGAGCAGAAACTGCCCCAGGGACGGCTGGCCGCCCTGGACGGGGTGCAGGATCCCGGCAATGTGGGCACCATCATCCGCACAGCGGACGCGGCGGGCTTTGACGGCGTGCTGCTGTCCAGCGCCTGCGCTGACCCCTATTCGCCCAAGGTGCTCCGGGCCACCATGGGGAGCGTGTTTCACCTGCCCATCCGGGTGACGGACGATCTGCCGGGCGAGCTGACTGCCCTGCGGGATCAGGGCTGCGAAATCATCTCCACCCAGCTGGACGGGGAGCTGCTCAGATACCGGGAGCGTTCTGCGGACAGGGCGGTGCTGGTCATCGGCAGCGAGGGCAATGGCGTCAGCCCGGAAGTGCGCGCCCTGGCCACCCGGCGGGTCTGTCTGCCCATGCGGGGCCGGGCAGAATCGCTGAACGCGGCGGTGGCCGCTGGTATTCTGATGTACGCCATGATGGGGGAGGAATGAGCGTGAACAGGCGGCTGATCCGGATCGCGCTGTGGATTGCGGTGATCGCCACGGCGGTGATGATCTTCTGCTTCTCGGCGGAAACCCGGGAGGAGTCGGCAGAGACGTCCGACGGCATCACGCTGCTGGTCATCCGCCTCTTCGATCCCGCCTATGACAGCAGGCCTCCGGAAGAGCAGATGAACATCTTCGGCTTCACCGGGCGAGTGGTGCGCAAGTGCGCCCACTTTTCCGAGTTCGCTCTGCTGGGCTTCTTCCTGAAACTGCTGCTGACCCAGTACATGGAGAAGAGGACTTCCCGGCTGAGCTGGGGCATCGGCACGCTGTATGCCATGACGGACGAAGCGCATCAGGTTTTTGTGGATGAGCGCTCAGGCAGCGCGGTGGACATGCTGATTGATTCCTGCGGGGTGATGGCTGGCGCGCTGGTGGCCTGGGCGCTGCTGACACTGATTGCCCGGGCGAGGGGAGGGAAACAGGCGTGAAATGGCTGATCGCATCGGATCTCCACGGCTCGGCCACCTGGTGCCGGAAGCTGCTGGCGCTGTATGAAGCGGAAAAGGCGGATCGCTTCCTGCTTCTGGGGGACATCCTCTACCACGGCCCGCGCAATGATCTGCCGGAGGGCTACGCGCCCAAGGAGGTCATCGCGCTGCTGTCGCCCCTTGCCGCGGACATTCTCTGCGTGCGGGGCAACTGCGAGGCCGAGGTGGATCAGATGGTGCTGCCCTTTCCGGTGATGGCGGACTACGCCCTGCTGGAGACCGCGAGCCGGCTGGTCTTTGTGACCCACGGGCATGTGTGGAACCGGGATCACCTGCCGCCCCTGCATCCGGGCGATGTACTCCTGCACGGGCACACCCATGTGCCGGCCTGCGAGCCCCTGCCCGAAGGCGTGCTGTACCTGAATCCCGGCTCGGTGGCCATTCCCAAGGCGGAGAGCCCGCGCAGCTGCATGACGCTGGAGAACGGCCTGTTCCGCTGGGTGAATCTCGAAAACGGCGAGGTGTACAGAGAGTGGGATCTGGCGGCGGACGCGGGCGAATAAGCCGGGACGCAGCCGCGCTACCCTATGATGACGGAAACAGAAAAGCAGGGAACAAGCGCCCCTGCTTTTTTTGCTGCCGCATCAGATGCCGCTCTGACGCGCATCAGTCTTCCGCGTAAACCTCTTCCTCCTGGACACACTCGCTCTTGATGCGGCCCACCAGCCACTCTAAGGCGGCGATGGCGTGCGGCCGGGTATCGGTGCCGATGAGCACCTGCATGATGCTGTCGCCGACTTCAAGCCGGCCTTCGTTGAGCCAGCAGCGCACACAGAACACGCCATCCATCTCACGGGCGGCGGCCTCGGCTTCAGCGGCTTTTGCCCGGTCACAGGCAAAGCGCATGCCGGTCACGGGTTTAGCGCTCTGATCCCCCTGGCGCACCCGAGCCCGGGCGGTTTCCCGCACCACACCATTGTGGCAGAGGTACATGCCGACCTGGCTGGCTCCCGCCTGCGCTTTGGCTTCCCGGAGCCATGCGTCCAGGGACGGGGGCTGGGAGGCCTTCTTCTGCGCGGCATCCGGGGCGGCGCAGTCGGCGGAACCCGCGGACATCAGCATTTCCAGCCCATGGCTGACGGCGGGCAGGACGGCGCTGATGTTCTCCTTCGCGGCCCTGGGGCTGCCCGGCAGGTTGATGATCAGCGTTCGTCCGCGGATGCCGGCGCGGCTCCGGGACAGGCAGCCTCTGGGGGTGATGCGCAGGCTCTCGGCGCGCATGGCCTCCGGGATGCCGGGAGTCTCCCTTTCGATCACGGACAGGGTCGCCTCCGGGGTCACATCCCGGGGCGAGAAACCTGTGCCGCCGGTGGTCAGCACCAGCGCCAGCCCCAATTCGTCGCAGCAGCGGATCAGCGCCGCGCGAATCTCATCCATCTCATCCGGAATGATCTGTGTGTGGCGGACCTCAAAGCCCGCCTCCTGAAGCAGTTCCCGCACCGCCGGGCCGCTCAGGTCTTCGCGCTCGCCCCGGGCGCCCTTGTCGCTGATGGTCAGCACTGCCGCTGTGTATTTCATGTCAGTCATCCTCCCTGTGATAGTCTCCGTGCACGCCGCCGTGCTTCTCTATCAGCCTCAGGTCTGTGATCACCATGTCTTTTTGCACAGCCTTGCACATGTCATAAACGGTCAGGGCGGCGGTGGAGGCCGCGGTCAGGGCTTCCATTTCCACGCCTGTCCGGCCGTCGCAGGATACGGTCGCCGTGATTTCCACCGACAGCCGCTCCTCGTCCAGGGTCAGGGCCAGGTTGATGCCGCTGAGGGGAATCGGGTGGCACATGGGGATGAGATCGGGCGTCCGCTTGGCGCCCATGATGCCCGCCACCTGGGCCACGGTCAGCACATCGCCCTTCTTCATGCCGCCGGAGCGGATCAGGTCAAAGGTCTCCCGGCTCACCAGCACTCGGGCGGCCGCCACGGCGGTGCGGCGGCTGACGGGCTTTTCGCCCACGTCCACCATCCGGGCCCGGCCCGCCTCGTCAAAATGTGTGAAGTCCTGCTGCGGCATGCGTTTGATCTCCTCCATGATGAAGTCTGCCAGCCCCTCCGTGTCCTCCAGGCTGAAGCAGGGACGGGCGGTTGATATCTCCTCGTCGCTGACGACGGCGATGTAGGTGTCCGGCGGCTCGGGCAGCCCCAGCCCTGTGGCCTTCCGCGACAGGCCGATGCGCGGGATCTGCGCGGACTTGAAGCCCTCCACGAGGATCAGATCGATGTCCCGCATCATGGCGGCGCTCTCTTCCAGTGAAAGCCCCTCCCGCAGGATCAGCGCGGTCTGGTCGGGGGAGGTGATCAGGGTCGCCCGGGATCCGGCCCTCGTGTGCCGCCAGCTGTCCTTGCCGGGCTGGTCGATTTTAAAGCCGTGCGCGTCATGCTTGATGACGCCCACCCGCAGCCCGCGCCCGGTCAGGCAGCGAATCAGCCGCTCCAGCACGGTGGTCTTGCCCGTGCCGGAATAGGCCGCAAAGCCGATCAGCGGTATGCTCATGCTCAGCCTCCGATCTGGTTCATGTTCCGGGCGGAATGGCTCAGGCGCTCAGCGCTGAGCTCCTCGTGACAGCGGGGTTTGCCCAGAATGGCTTCGCGCATCTTTTTCTTCATGCCGGCCTTGTCCAGCCCCTTCAGGGAGATTTCCTCGGCGGAATGCAGGCAGGGCTTGAGCCGGCCGTCGGCGGTCAGGCGGATACGGTTGCAGGCGGCGCAGAAGTGCTGGCTGACCGGGCTGATGAGGCCGACACAGCCCTGCGCGCCTGGCAGGCGGTACAGCCGGGCTACGCCCTCAGCCTTTTCTTCTTTCAGTTCGGGCAAACGGCGCAGCACTTCGCTGACAGGCAGGTAGCTGTCCGCGTCGGTGAAAGCGCCGCCCGGCATGGGCATCAGCTCGATAAAGCGTACGTCCACCGGATACTGGCGGGTCAGGCCGGCCAGGGCGGGAATCTCATCGTCATTGAAGCCGCCGATCAGCACCGCGTTGATCTTGATCCGACTGAACCCCGTCTTCAGCGCGGCCTCCAGTCCGGCCAGCGCCTGAGACAGTTCACCGATCCGGGTGATCTGCCGGTACCTGGCCGCGTCGAGGGTGTCCAGACTGAGGTTGATACGGCTGACCCCGGCTTCCCGCAGGGCTGCAGCGAGGGAAGGCAGCAGCACGCCGTTAGTGGTGATGCAGACCTCCCGGATGCCGCTGATCTCGGCTGCTCTGCGGCAGATGGACAGGATGTTGCGCTTGATCAGCGGCTCACCGCCCGTGACGCGCAGCTTGGTGACGCCCAGTTCCGCCGCGGCCTCCACTGCCTGGATCATCTCATCCTCGGTCATCATGTCGCTGTGCGCCTTTTTGACGATGCCTTCCTCGGGCATGCAGTAGCGGCAGCGCAGGTTGCACCGGTCTGTCACCGAGAGCCGCAGATAGGTGATATTCCGTCCGTAAGCGTCCAGCATTGTGTGCACCGGGAGGATCGCTCCCTGTCCTTTCCTGAGAGATGGATGAATGCGTCAGAGCGCGTCAGTACCGTCCGAAGGTGCAGTTGGGGTAATGGCAGGCCGCGCACTTCTGGCACAGGCCGCCGTCCCCCAGGCGGATCAGGTCATCCTTGGTGATGCGCTCCCCGGCATAGATGGCGGGCAGAAGCACGTCCAGCACGGTGGTGGGCAGGCTGATGGCGGCGCCGGGCACGCCGAGGATAGGCACCTCGCCCAGATAGGCCACCAGCGTCATGTTGCCGGGCTGGGAGGGCACGCCGTGGCTGATGAGCTCCGCGCCCAGCCCCCGGATGGCGGTGGGGGTGAGGTCATCTGGGTCGACGGACATGCCGCCGGTGAAGATCAGGAAATCCGCGCCCTTGTCGAGAGCGGCCCGGGCGGCGCTCATGATCATGCCCAGGTCGTCGTCACAGATGGTCACGCTGACGATCTCGCCGGGAAAATGGCTCAGCTTCCGCCGGATGACCGGCTCAAACTTGTCCTGGATGCGCCCGTGGTAGACCTCAGAGCCGGTGATGACGACGCCGATTTTCCGGGCCTGATAGGGCTTGAGCGCCAGCAGGGTCTTGTCCCGGCAGAGCGTCTCCGCCTCGATGATCTGCGCCTCCTGGGTCACCAACGGCACGATGCGCATGGAGGCTAAGCTCATACCCGCTTCCACCGGATAGTGATCCGGCAGGGTGGCGATGGTGATATCGCCGATGCGGTTGACGGCCTCCAGCAGAGCCTTGTCCACCCGGAACAGGCCGCGCTGGTCAGCCACCAGCAGCACCTTGCCCTCGGAAGGACCGGTGTAGTGAGCGCCTTCCACCGGCGCCATGGCGGAAAGACGAAGGGCGCAGTCTTCCTCGTGGAGCTCTCCGGCGTTGGGCTCCCAGATAAACACGGTCTGCTTGCCGATGTCCTTCAGCGCCTCCACATCCTCGGGACGGATCACATGGCCGCGGCGAAAAGCCGGCCCCTTGAAGCCGTCCACCATTTTGGTCACGTCATGACACAGGGTCAGCCCGACGGCGTCCTCCACTCGTACCTTTCTCATAACACAAACCCTTTCAGCTTTGTTCCGGCTTCCAGCTTACCGCTACCCGCCGGTACGATGGCCAGCGCGCTGCAGCCGATGGCGCTGGACAGCACCACATTGCCCTGATCCGCCGGGATGCGCAGGCCCGCGGTTCCGTCTGTGAGATCCAGCCAGCCGCGCAGCACCCGGGTGGCGGGGCTTTTTTTGCCGAAGTCGTCGCGCAGGGTAAGAGTGATTTCCTCCGGCACGGCGTCCCTGCGGCCGGCCAGGCGCTTCAGGGCGGGCAGGGCGAGCATATAGTAATTCGTCAGGGAGGAGGCCGGATTGCCGGACAAGCCGCAGACCAGTTTGCCCTTCAGCAGGCCATACGCGCAGGCCATGCCGGGCTTCAGCTCCACACCCCGGAAAAGCATCTCACAGCCGCACTGCTCCATGGCGGCGGGGGTCAGGTCATAATCTCCCACAGAAACGCCGCCGGTCAGGATCACGGCGTCGCAAGCCGCCGCGCCGGCTTCAATCAGCGCCGCGATGTGCCCGATGTCGTCCCCGGCCAGCCCCAGGTACAGGGGCTCAAAGCCCTCCCGCTGCAGGGCGGCGGCCAACATGTGCCGGTTGGTGTTGCGGATCTTGCCTGCTTCAGGCGGCGCGTCAGCCTCCCGCACCTCGTCGCCGGTGGAAATCAGCCCGACCTTTGGCCTGCGGAAGACCAGCGGAAAGCACAGCCCCTGGGCCGCCAGCGTCCCGGCAATGCCAGCGTCGATGCGGTCGCCGACGCGAGCCAGCACGGTTCCGCTTTGGACATCTTCGCCCCGGCGCACGATGTTCTCCCCGGGTCTGGCCGGGCTGTACAGAGTGACGGACTCAGCGGTGAAGGAGGTCTTCTCAAACATGCAGACCGCGTCCGCGCCCTCGGGGATCGGCGCGCCGGTGAGGATTTTGGCCGCTGTGCCCGCAGTCACCGGCCGGGTGGGCACCTTGCCCGCGGCGATCTCCTCGGTGATGCGCAGGGTCACGGGATGCTCCCGGCTGGCTTCAGCTGTGTCCGCGGCGCGGAAGGCATAGCCGTCATAGGGTGAGCGGTCAAAGGAGGGTACATCCTCCGCGGCGAGCAGGTCTTCAGCCAGCACCCGGGCGGCACAGCTGTCCAGCGGCACGCGCTCCGTGTCCAAAGGCTGAGTGCGGGCCAGCAGCAGGGCCCGGGCTTCACCGTAATCCGGTTTCGTCAGCAAGTTGATTCCCCCTTCAGCTTCAGCAGGCCTTCCTGCGGCAGACAGACCGTGACCCATTCGGCCCGGAGTCTCTCCCAGGCCGGTTTTTCCATCTCCCAGCCCAGAGGCAGCGGCGCGGCGGTGTTCTCCGGGCGGAGCATGACCGTGAAGGAGAAAGGATTCTCGATCTCCTCCTCCACGCGGCAGCGGAACACATTGAGCGTCTCGCCCTCCCGGGCTGGCCGGATGTCATGCATGCGGATGCCGACGTAGGCTGTGTCCGGCGGGGCGCCCGGCAGGGTCAGGGGTATGCCCCAGTCCGCTGCCATAAAGGTTTGCCCTCCTGTCCGGCGCACAGGGGAAACGTTCTTGCAGCCCGTCAATACCGCGCCGGTTCGGGTGGCCGGGTCGGCGAAGACCTCGTGCTTGCCTCCGATGGTCTCAATGCAGCCGCTGCCCATCACCGCGATGACATTCGCCAGGCGGTAGACCTCATCCCGGCTGTGGGACACCAGGATCACCGGCTTCTGGAAAAGTCTGATCGTGTGGCGGACTTCCCGCTCCAGCTGGAAGCGCAGGTGGCTGTCCATGGCGGAGAAGGGCTCGTCCAGCAGAAGTGCCCCCGGCTGGCTGACCAGAATGCGCGCCAGGGCGGTGCGCTGCTGCTGGCCGCCGGAGAGCTGGCCGGGCTTCTTGTCCTCCAGCCCCTCCAGGTGCATCCGCTGAATCATGGCATCAGCCGCCTCGCGCTTTCCCTTGCGCTCCCGCACGCCGCAGATGATGTTCTGCCGCACGCTCATGTTGGGGAAGAGGGCGTACTGCTGAAAGAGGAAGCCGATCTGCCGCTTCTGGGGAGGCAGGCAGATGCCCCTGTCGCTGTCGAACAGCACCCGGTCATCCAGCACAATGCGCCCGCGGTCGGGCTTCTCCACTCCGGCGATGCACTTGAGCGTCATGCTCTTGCCGCAGCCGGAAGCGCCCAGCAGGGCCAGCACGCCGGTTTCCGCGCGGAAGGCCACCTTCAGGTGGAAATCGCCTAAGGTTTTTTCAATATCGACCTGCAGCGGCACACGCCCAACCCCCCTTCCGCTGCTTTTCCTCCAGCAGGTTCATGACCAGAAGCACCACCGCGGAGATGGCCAGGTTGATCATCACCCACTGGAAAGCCTGATCGTCCTGATTGGTGCGCCAGAGCTGGTACACCGTGGTGGACACCGTGGCCGTGCGCCCCGGCGTATAGCCCGCGATCATGCTGGTGGCGCCGTATTCGCCCAGCGCCCGGGCAAAGGACAGCACCGTGCCGGCTAAGATTCCCTGACGGCAGCAGGGCATGCGCACCCGCCAGAAGATGTAGGTATTGGACAGGCCGAGGGTCTTTCCGGCGGCGTCTAGAGTCTCGTCAAAGGACTCGAAAGCGCCGCGGGCGGTGCGGTACATCAGCGGAAAGATGACCGCTGAAGTCGCAAAAACCGCTGACCACCAGGTCATGGTCAGCCGCAGGCCGAAGGTCTCCATGAACCAGCTGCCGATCACCCGCTTGGGCCCCAGCACCCGCAGGAGCAGATAGCCGACCACGGTGGGCGGCAGCACCAGGGGGATGGTCAGCATCACGTCCAGCAGTCCCTTGACCGCCCGGGGAACGCGGGAGATGTAGTAAGCCGCGAAGATCCCCAGGAAAAAGATGGCGATGGTGCTGATGCCCGCGATCCGCAGCGAGTTCCAGAGCGGAAAGAAATCCACGCCCATCCACCTCTCTCATTCTTGAAAACTGTCCCGGCCAAGGGGCAGGGCGCTCAGCCGGGACGGCGCATCTTTGGCTGCGGGGGATTACTCGTGCATGGGGGAGAAGCCGACGCTCTCAAACACGGCGTCAGCTTCCTCGCTGACCAGATAGGCCATGAAGGCCCGGGCGGCTTCCTCGTTCCTGGTGATCTTCAGCACGGCGGCGGGATAGATCACCTGGCCGCACATCTCGGGGGTGGCGGTGTCCACCACGGTCAATCCGGCGGAGAAGGCGTCGGTGGCATAGATGATGCCGCAGTCCACCACGGCCTCGCTGACCTGGGTGGTCACTTCCTTCACGTTGCTGCCATAGGTGATGACGCCGGAGGCGGCCAGCTCTTCCTCGCTGAGTTCATAATAGGCGAGGATCTTCTGGGTGTACTGGCCCACCGGCACGTCCGCGTTGCCCATGGCCAGCAGCACGGTGCCGGCCTTCAGCGCTTCCATCAGTCCGTCAAAGGTCTCGATGCTCTTGGGATTGCCGTCGGGAACAGCCAGAGCGACCTTGTTCTCCAGCAGGTTGATGCGGGTGCCCTCCAGCACGAAGTCCAGCCCGGCGGTGTTGGCCTCGGAGGTGATGTCCAGCTGGTTCATCTGCTTGGGCGCGGCGGAGATGAAGATGTCGCACTCCGCGCCGGATTCAATCTGGGTCTTCAGGGTGCCTGATGAGTCGAAGTTGAACACCAGATCCACGTCCGGCGCAACTCCCGTGTACTGCTCGGCGATGCGGGTGAGGGTCTCGGTCATGGAAGCGGCGGCGAACACGATCAGTTCCGTCCGGGGCTCTTCGGCGGTGGCCAGGCTCATGCCGGTCAGCAGGGTCAGGGCCAGGATCAGGGCTGTGAGTCTCTTGGTGCGCATGGGTTTTGCTCCTTTCGTCCGGTCGCTGTGGGATGGGGTGAAATCGGTTAGAAACTGCGTCTTTTCGCCGGTACCAAACGAAAATCCGCAGTCCCCGAAAGGATGCGGATCACGGACAAAAGCCTCCCTTTGCCGGGGAGAATTCCGCTACAAAACCCGTCTCCTTTTCAAGAGGAAGGCTGTGCTGTTTCCGGCGCAACCCTTTGCTGATGCCTCAGCTCGGCCCGGGCTCCATGGCGTATTCGCTTTAGGAACAGGGGCTCGAAGACAATGATATCTTACACGAAAACGGGGGCGGTGTCAATGAAAACTTGATGTGTTATAACAAAGGTGCAAATTGCAAGTTTAATTGACGCAGGTCATACAGGGATGCGAAGGGGCAGTACTGGGGATTTGGTTCAGCCATGAAGGAGGGGCGTAGCCCCGACGGAATGGCTGAACCAAATCGCGCGCCAGGAACCCTCAGGCAGC
>JAFXVR010000034.1 GCA_017534885.1 Clostridia bacterium
TGATCGGCTGCGATCCGGAGGCTGAACTCCGCTACGCTCCGTTCAGTCTCCGGATCGCAAAAGCACCCTGCCCGCTGGGGCAAGGTGCCGTAGAGTTGCTTTGGATATTTCCCGTGTCTACTTGACAAGGGCGGATCACCTTGTGTCCCCGATCCGGCGGCTTTTTGTTGTGCGTACGAACAGATTCCGGCTCATGCTGATGCCAGGCCAAAGACTGTTCTGGGTCAAAGAGGTTTCGCGCCTGCGGGCGCGCCCGGAGGCTTTCCGATCGCCTCCGGACTCTTCGGCGCCGTCACTTTGTGTTCAGCGTTTTATCCGGGAACAGCCTCATTCCCTGACTGTCCCGCCGCATCTTTTGACCGCGATATGCTCGATGACAGCCAGACCGGCCAGCACGGCGATCATCACCGCGTAGGCGGCCGGGACCGGAATGCCCGGAATCTTCCCGTCCAAAGCAAACTCCAGGGCCACGATCAGCCCGGCGGCGGGCACACAGGCGAGGGCCGGCCAGAAGCGCTTCCAGCCCTTTTCCCCGCAGGTCAGGCAATACCAGAAAAGGATGCCCACGCAGGCCAGGAAGCAGGCCAGCTGCTCCGGCTTCACAAACAGCCATTTGATGCCGCTGTCCCGCAGGCTTTCACAGAAAACCTGGGGCAGGCAGAGGTAGAAGAGGGTGCGCAGGAAGCGGCAGCGCTCGCCCCGGTGTACCAGGGACAGGACAAAGGCCACCAGGGACAGCAGGCCCTCCAGCATGAAGACCGCCAGGTAGTATTCCGTCCAGTCGCCCCAGCTGACGGCGACCGCCACCGGGAAGAAGGACTCCTCCAGATACATGCCCGTGCCCAGCAGACCCAGGAAGTACTCGGCAAAGCGGGCCAGGGCGGCCATCAGCGCGGCGGCGGGCACCAGCAGGTTCATGGCCCTGCGCGCCTTCAGCCCGAAAGCCTTTCCCGTCAGCCACATGGCCAGGCACACGCCGGCCACGCCGCCGTAGTAGGAGAGTTCCTCCACCTTCAGTCCGGTCCAGAAAGCGCCCAGGCCCATATGGTAGAGGTGATTCAGCATGAACAGGCAGTACAGCGTCTTGGCCCCCAGCAGGCCCAGGACCGCGCCCAGGGCCACAAAGGCCGCGCCAAAGCCCACGGCCCGGCCGGCGGGAAAGGAAGCCTCCTTACGGGCGCTCAGGGCAGCCACGGCGCCGCAGAGCAGGGCGCTGACAGCCATCATCACAAGATAACCGGGAATATTGTTCTCCAGCATGGCTCGTTCCTGCCTCTTCAGTCTTCAAAGTAAGCGCTGGCAAAGTAAATGATGTCAATGATCGGCCGGACGTTCTGGCTGGTCTCCGGGGTCACATTGTTGATCTTCCGGCCCAGGAAGACCATCTGGCTGGAATTGCCGCCGTCCAGCACATAGAGCGTCTTGAGGTCCGGGGCCAAGGTCAGGGCCAGATCCCGCAGCTCATTCAGGGGAAGGCCGCGCTGGGCGACACAGAGGGTGAAGTAGTGCAGCTCGTCAATCTGGCCGATGCACATGCGCTGGGCGCGGTGGTCCGGCTCGGCGAAGGTAGGGGAATGGCTGTAATCCAGGATATACTCATCAGAGACCTTCTCGCCGTTCATCACCAGGGCCGGCCCGAACTGGAAGGCGTTGATGACCTTCTTGCCATTCACCGTGGTCTTGTCGGCTTTCTCCAGGTCCTGATCGGCGGTCAGCACGTGAAAGTTGCCGTCCACGTCAATCAGCAGGATGTCAAAATTGGGATCCACCGTGTCGCGGTACATCTGTCCCTGGCGAAGCACATAGGTATTGCCCTTGGTGCCCGAAAAAGAGGAGGGATAGTCGCCGTTGATGGCCAGCACCGCGTTGACCCGCTTGGCCATGGTGGTGGCCGGCACACCCTTGCTGGCGAGGAAATCCACGGCCGGGGCCGTGCGCAGCTGGGAGGCGTGGTGCACGGTGATGAAGGCGTAATAGTAGGCGCAGCGCCACTCATTGCTGTAGGTGGAATCCCGCTCCACCCGGATGGAGGGATCCTCGTAGACCTTCAGGTTGCCGTTGAACAGGTTCATATTGACAGGCGCGCCGCCGCTCAGGTCGATGGGCAGGTGCTTGATCCGCCCGGCCGCGCAGGCGGGGGACAGGGCCAGGATCAGGCAGAGCGCCAGCAGGATGACTTTGGTGAATCGCATCGGTTATTCCTCCATCCCTCGGTAACTCAGTAGGGCGAGCGATTGGGCAGGGGCTCCTCAAAGGGGATCCACTCGTGGGCCTTCAGGCACCAGATGTAGTGGTCATAGCGCTCATGCTTGCGCCAGTTGTCGGAGGTGGCGTGGCCGCCTTTGAACACGCAGAGGCAGTCCGGATGGTCGGCGGCGAACTGGGTCTTCTGGTCCTCGGGCAGCTTGGACATCTTGTTGCCCCAGAAGCGCTCCAGCTTGGTCAGGCTCTGCAGAGGCGTCAGGTCGGTCATCGGGCAGTAGGACAGGTTCAGGTCCAGCAGCTCGGTGCAGTTGGCCAGAGGGCTGCAGTCGGTGGCCTTGAGGGAGAAGAGCTCGGCGTACTTCAGGTGCTTCAGGGTGCCGATCCAGGTGAGGTCGGTCACGGGGTTCTGGCCGAGGATGAGCATCTCCAGATCGGGGCAGTACTGCAGGAAGCTGAGGTCGTCGATATAGTTGTGGCCCAGGTCCAGCGCCTTGATGTTGGGGCAGTACTTCAGCACCTCCAGGTCCGCCGAGTGAATGATCTGCTCGTTGGGCTTGTTGAAGGTGGAGTAGGCGCTGTCGTCCGAGCATAGGGACTTGTTGCCGCGGATGACCACAAACCACACAAACTCAATGTCCGGATACTTCTCAATCAGCGGAATCACAATCTTGTTGGACAGGTTGTGATGGCTGCTGAAGTTGAGCTTTTTCAGCTTGGGGCAGAGGGTGATCAGGGCCTCGACGTCCTCCTGCCCGACACCGGCCTTGCTGTTGTTGAGGTTGATATCCCGGCTGTTCTGGGTGATGGTGGTGCCGCACCAGGTGGTGGAGAACTTCAGCTTGGAGCCCTCGGGCATGCTGTTCTTCAGCTTCAGCAGATCCTTGGGCGAAAAGCGCACGTCCGTCAGCTCAAGGGACTTGGGCTGGTTCTTTTTGACATAATCCAGCGCCTGGCTGATATTCCCGAAGGTCATGGTCTCGCCGAGGGCGGCTGTGGTTACGGCGCACAGCGCCAGCAGAAGCACGGCGCACAGCAGCGCTGAGAGCAGTCTGGGCTTCATGGTATCATCCTTTCGCAATCGATCGCAGCATAAGGGAAGCGCGTCCGCGGAGCCGGCCCGGCCGTCCCCCGCTTCCGGCGGAAAAAACCGTTCCTATTCTACCACAAGTCCATCCCTGAAACAAGCCACCCTTCCCCGCTTTTTCGCGCCGTCACTGAAAAACCTGTAAAATGTCCGCCCCGGCGCAGATGAAAAGCCCCCGCAAACGGAGGCGTTTCATCTGTCAGAGGGTGAGCGGCGGCCGGCAAGGGTGCTCAGCTCTCGCTCTCCCAGTCCGCGTCGATATCATCTGTCCTGGTGACCGTGGCGTACTCCACCCGGTGCTCGGCCAGCTCCTCCACGCGGATGTGCAGCCCGCCCACGTCCATCTCGGGATGGCTGCCGTCCTCGGGAATAGCGGTCATCTGGCTGAAGATCAGGCCGCCCAGGGTGTCGTAATCCTCCTCGGTGGGCAGATCGGTGTCCAGGGCCTCGTTGATGTCCTCCAGCAGGGCGGAGCCGGAAATCCGCCAGGTATTCTCGCCGGTCTGCACGATTTCGGCCTCGGCCTGGGGGTCAAACTCGTCGTAGATATTCCCGACGATCTCCTCCAGCAGGTCCTCCATGGTCACCACGCCGCTCATGCCGCCGTACTCATCCACCACGATGGCCATGTGCACCTTGCGCTTCTGCATATCCCGGAAGAGCACATCCGCCTGCACGGTCTCGGGCACAAAGTAGGCCTCCCGGAGCAGCTCCCGCAGGGGCTTGGGCTGGGCGGCGTGCCGGTTGAGCAGGAAGTCCCGTGTGTTGAGGATGCCGATGATGTCGTCCATGTCCTCCCGGTAGACCGGGAAGCGGCTGAAGCCCGAATCCAGAATGGCTTCCACCACCTGCTGCTCCTCCTCGTCCACCCAGATGGCGGTGACATCCGTGCGGTGGGTCATCACGTCCTCGGCGCTCTTGTTGTTGAACTCAAAGATGTTCTCGATGAGCTCCTTCTCGTTCTCCTCAATGGTGCCGGACTCGCCGCCCATGCCCACCATGTCCAGGATGTCGTCCTCGGTCACTTCCTCCAGCTCGTCCTCGCCCCGCAGGCCGAAGAGGCGCAGCGTCAGGGCGGCGGTCTTCTGGCCCAGCCAGGTGAAGGGCCGCAAAGCGGAGGCTGTCAGGCGCATGAAGCGCTGCCAGCGCAGGGCCACCCGCTCGGGATTCCGCAGCGCCAGCCGCCGTGGCACCAGCGTGGCCATGGAGAGCAGCAGCCAGCACAGCAGCAGGGAGACCAGCAGGGAGGAGAGGATGACCGTTCCGTCCGTCAGGCCGAGGCCGTGCAGGAAATCCCGCAGCAGCGGCACAAAGCAGACCGTGGCTAAGGCGCTGCACAGCAGGCCCGCCATGGTGACGCACACCCGCAGGGAGGCGCAGACCCGCTCCTGGTCGGCGGCCATGGGCAGGAGGGCTTCAGCGGTCTCGTTGCCCTCCTCCGCGTCCCGGCGGAGGCGTGTCTCGTTCAGGCTGACGGCGGCCGCCTCCAGCCAGTTCAGAAAAGCGTGCAGCAGGATCAGCAGCAGCAAAAGCAATATCGGCCCGCCAAGGGGGTCGGATGACACAGGGATCACTCCTTATTGACAGCTTGCATTTTGGCGTCCGCTATGGTATAATCGTCTCCGTTGCCGGAGTGGTGGAATTGGCAGACGCGACGGACTCAAAATCCGTTGTCAGCGATGACGTGCGGGTTCGACCCCCGCCTTCGGCACTGGCCCGTCTCAAGCAGGCGGGCTTTTTGCGTGCGCTCAGTCGGCCAGCTCCGCCAGCTCACCGGCGGCGAAGCGGGCTTCCGCCTCAGCCATGATCTTCTCCGTGGCGGATACGCCGCACCGATCCGCGCCGGCCGCCCGGGCCTTCAGCACGGTGTCCAGATCGCGGATGCCGCCGGAGCCCTTCACCCGCACACGGGGGCTCACCGCCGCCCGCATGAGCTTCAGGTCTTCGATGGTGCAGCCCTTGGAGCCGTAGCCGGTGGATGTCTTCACGAAGTCCGCCCCGGCTTCCTCGCTGAGCTGGCAGGCGCGGATCTTCTGGGCGTCGTTCAGGTAGCAGGTCTCGATGATGACCTTCACGATGGCGTCAGCGGCATGGGCCTTCTCGGTGATGCGGGCGATCTCGTCCCGCACATAGCCCTCGTCGCCGCGGATCATCCGGCCAATGTTGATGACCATGTCCAGCTCCTCGCAGCCCTCGTCTAAGGCCAGCTGGGCTTCAGCCACCTTGATGGCCGGCTCGTGCGCGCCGTGGGGGAAGCCGATGACGGTGCAGACCTTCACCGGGGAGCCGCGCAGCAATTCCGCCATGATCGGCACGTCGCAGGGGCGGGCGCACATGCTGGCGGTCTCGTACTTCAAGGCCACCTCGGCGCCGCGGCGGATGTCATCCTCGGTCAGGAAGGGCTGTAGGGTGGAATGGTCGAGCATGCGGGCGATGTCGCGGGGGGTGATGGTGCTCATGGTGGGCGCTCCCTTCTCGATGTCGGTTGATGGATGGACAGATGGCCTGTCAGTTGAATGCATGGTTCTCGGGCCCGCAGGCCGTCCACAGCGGCGGGAGGGCGGGACAGCGCTGGTTTCGCCGGGCTGCCCGCGCTTCCACATAGCAGCCGCAGAGGCGGCAGGTGCCGTCCGCCAGGTTTTCGCACTGCAGGCAGCGTACCAGCCGGGCCTGCCGCACGGTCTCAGGCGCTTTCTGCTCCTCGGGCAGGCTGTCGACGTACTCCGCCACCAGCCGCGCCAGATCCGGCTGATGCCCGGTCAGCAGGCAGCGGCAGGGTGGCTCATGCTCAGGCACGGAGGGTCACGGCGGCCACCGAGCAGGGCGGCAGGGTCAGCACCAGGCCGCGCTCCGTGCGCCGGATGGCGTCAGACGGGGCGATCCGCACGTCCGCGGGATGGTCGAAATCGTTGAAGGCGTGAGGCTCGGCGGAGAGCAGCTGTATCTCATAGGCCGCCTTCTCCATGCCGTCCACCGTCAGCAGCACCTCGGCGGCCTCGCTGTAGTGCAGGTTGGCCAGGGTGACAGTGGCCGCGCCGTCCTTCAGAGAAGCCGAGGCGGTCACCTGCTTCACCCCGCCGGGCAGGGTGTCGGCAAAGACCGCGGAGGGCAGGAGGGCGGCATCCATGTGCGCCTGATACAGATCGAACACGTGATAGGTGGGGGTCAGCACCATCCGGTCGCCGTCGGTGAGGATCACAGCTTGCAGCACGTTCACCGTCTGGGCGATGTTGGCCATGCAGACCCGGTCGGCGTGGCTGTTGAAGATGTTCAGCGTCAGGGCGGCCACCATGGCGTCGCGCATGGTGTTCTGCTGATAGAGGAAGCCGGGGTTGGTGCCGGGCTCCACATCGTACCAGCAGCCCCATTCGTCCACAATCAGCCCCACCCGGTGCTCCCGGTCGTAGCGGTCCATGGCCGCCAGGTGGGCGCGGATGATGCCGTCCATGGCGTTGGCGTTCTTGAGGGTGGAGTAGTACAGGTCGGCGTCAAACACGGTGGCCTGGCCCTTCTTGTCCCATTCCCCGCCGGGAATGGTGTAGTGGTGCAGGGTCAGGGCATCCAGGTGCTGGCCGGCCCGCTCCATCAGCGTCTCGGTCCAGCGCCAGTCGCCGCCGGAGGGTCCGCAGGCGATGCGGAAGAGCTTGTTTTCGCCGTAATTGCGGCAGTAGGTCTGGTAGCGGCGGTACTCGTCGGCGTAGTACTCGGGCCGCATGTTGCCGCCGCAGCCCCAGCTCTCATTGCCCACACCCCAGTATTTCACCCCGAAGGGCTCCTTCCGACCGTTGGCCCACCGCTGGCGCACCACGGAGGAATCGCCCTCGGAATTCAGGTACTCCACCCACTCGGCCATCTCCCGCACAGTGCCCGCGCCCACGTTCGCGTTGATGTAGGGCTCACAGCCGATCTGGCTGCACAGCTCCATGAACTCATGGGTGCCGAAGGAGTTGTCTTCCACCACATAGCCCCAGTTGGTGTTGACCATGCGCTTGCGCCCGGCCTTCGGGCCGATGCCGTCCTGCCAGTGGTACTCGTCGGCAAAGCAGCCGCCGGGCCAGCGCAGCACCGGCACATGAATGCGCTTCAGGGCTTCCACCACATCGGTGCGCATGCCCTTCACATTCGGGATGGGCGAGTCCTCCCCCACATAGAGACCGCCGTACACGCAGCGCCCCAGGTGCTCGCTGAAATGGCCATACAGGTTTTTGTTGATGGTCACGCCTGGGCGCGCCGCGTCCACATGGACTGAAATCATGGTGCATCCTCCTCCGCCTCTCAAGGGCTCCGGCGCGGCCGGAAGCGCTGTCCCGTCCTCAGCCGGGAAAGCCGCGCCTCCGCGTCAGCCGTCAGCGCTATCATACCACAATCGCACGGAAAAGGGAAGAGAAATCCAAGGTGGATGCAGGCGCAGCCATGTGATTTTTCCCGGTTTTCTCCCGCCTCTGCTCCTTGAAAGCGGCCGCCGGATATGGTATGATGGCAATAGCAGCCGGGCAGCGGTGCGCTGAACCGGCACTATAAGGAGGAAACGCATATGGACGTCAACAGCAGGGAACTCAGCCGCCGCTCATTCCTGAAAAACCTGGGCATCGGCGCGGCGGGCGCGGCCTTAGCCGGAACCATGAGCCTGGTGCCCGCTCTGGGCGAGACCCCCGAGATTCCCGAGCATCCCTGGGTCTGGCATCCCATCGACAAGCAGAAGGCCCTCGAGTACACCTACAAGCGCTGGTTTGAGGTGGGGGGCTGCGGCGCCGGCGCGGTGGCCGGCATCATGGAGCTGCTGGCTGAGGAATACGGCTATCCCTACAGTGTGATCCCCTGCAGGATCATGGGCCTGGCCGCGGGCGGCTACGGCTGCCAGACCCTGTGCGGCGCGCTGGCCGGCGCCTGCCTGATGTTCGGCTTCTTCTGCGAGCCCGCGGTGGCCAACGAGCTGCGCAACCAGCTCTTCGCCTGGTACCGCGCCGAGCCCTTCCCCACCTATCAGCCCGAGTATGAGGCGGTCACCACCGTGGCGGAGGACATCACCTGCAGCGCTTCCGTCAACAAGTTCATGAAGGCCAACAACCTGCAGATGGGCGACGCCGCCCGCAAGGCCCGCTGCGCCGCCCTGACCGGCGAGGTCGTGGTCAAGGCCATCGAGCTGCTGAACATCCAGTACGGCTATGAGGAGGCCGCTCCCGCGGCAGAGGAAGCCCCCGCCGCCGAGCTGGCCGCCAACGAGTACATCGGCACGGCCTCCACCGACCGCGGTGAGCTGAAAGTGAAGGTCACCATGGACGGCGACAAGATCGCCAAGATCGAAGTGCTGAGCAGCAGCGAGACCCCCGGCATCTGCGACCCGGCCATGAACACCATTCCCCAGGCCATCATTGACGCCCAGTCCACCGAGGTGGACGCCGTGACCAACGCCACCCAGACCTCCAACGCCATCATGGAGGCGGTGCGCGACGCCCTGAGCCAGATCAAAAAGTAAGCATTTCCAGGATATGAATGGCCGCCGGCATGATTCTCAGCCATGCCGGCGGCCTTGCTGTTTCAGGAAACAGATTACTTCGTGATCTTCACCGTGGCGCGGAACTTGGCGTAGACCTTGTCCTTGTAGGTCTCCCGGTAGGTCTGGGGGCAGGCGATCTGCAGGATGTACAGGGTGCGGCTGACGCAGGTGACATGAATGCGGCCCCAGACCTTGGCGCCGTTGTCCTTGCGGGTGCCGGTGTAGTCCATGTAGATGCCGGCCTTGTCCAGCAGGGTTCGGGACGCGGTGTTGGAGGGGCTGAAGGAGGAATACTCAGAGCGGATTTCGTCCCGGATATTCATCACCTGCTTCTTCATGTCCGTGGCGCCGTAGTCCGAAGACACATTGACGGCGCGGATGCTCAGCCAGGCCTGGTAGTCCACCGACTGGTCCGGGTTGGTGAGGACGAAGGTGTCCGACGCGGCGTCGTTCACCGTCCAGTCCACAGGTCCTTCAAAGGACAGGCCGATCTTGGTGGCGTCGTAGACCTGATAGTTGGCGATGGTCAGCGCCGGAGCCGGGGTGGGCGTGGGCTTGTCGATGGGATCCAGCGGCACGGGCGTTGCGCCGGCGTACTCGCTCTGCACGGTGGGCGCAGAGGTGGGCTGGCTGCTCAGGGAAGCCGTTATCGGCTCCGAGAACACGGTGGCCACTTCCTCTGTATCGCCGCCCTCCTCGCTGCTGGGATCGTAATCCCCGCTGTCAAAGTCGATGAGGGGCGCGTCCGTCACCAGCGGCACATAGATGGTGGGCGTGGCCGTGCCCGTCACCACCTGGAAGCGCTCGGGCTCCTGCTGGGTGGAGCAGGCGCTGAGCAGCAGGACGCAGACCAGCAGCAGGCACAGGGCCGCAGTACGTTTCTTCATAACCATACCTCCCGATAGCGCTCACTCAGCGCTGTCCGAATAATAAGGGTGATACAGCCGCCGCCCGTCCAGGCTCTGGATCCGCTCGGAGAAGGAACCCGGCGGGGTGCGGTCGAGGATCGCCTTCATCTCGTTCATCTTGGCATCGAGGGTGTCCAGCATGTGGAGCACCTGGGCCTCGGGGAACATAGGCAGCCGGGGCGAGCCGAACTCGGGCACGCCGTGGTGGCTGATGATCATGTGCTCCAGCAGCTGCACAATCTCCCCGCTGACGTCCACATTGCGCGCCGCCTGATCCAGCGTGCTGACGCCCCGCACCAGGTGGCCCACCAGCAGGCCGTCCCGGGTGTAGTCCTGCACATTGCCCATCTCGTCGCTCTTCATCTCGTCCAGCTTGGCCAGATCGTGCAGGATGACCCCGGCCCTCAGCAGGTCGCCGTTCAGGAAGGGATAGGCCTTCAGCAGCTCTTCCGCGGCGCGGAGCATGTCTGTGGTGTGGTGGAGCAGGCCGGAACGCTCGGCGTGGTGCATTTTCTGGGCGGCGGGGAACCACTCCAGGCGGTCGCCGGCCAGCCTCAGCATCTCCCGCACCAGCTTCTTCAGCGGCTCGGAGGCCATCTTCTCGATGGTGCTGTCGATCTCCCGGCGCATGTCCGCGGGCTTTCGGGGCGCGCAGGGCACCAGGTTGTTGAGATCCACATTGTCGTCAGGCCGGGCGGGGCGGAACTTCTCCACCCGGAACTGCAGCCGTCCGTTGAATTCCTGCACCAGGCCCCGCACCTTGATGACGGAGCCGGCGGGCGGCGGAACGGCGGTACCGTCCCAGACCTTGGCGCTGATTTCGCCGGTCTTGTCCACCAGCAGCAGATCCAGATAATTGCCGCCCTTGCCCACGCGCTGTTCAGCCGTGCGCACCAGCAGGAAGCCCTCCATGCGGGTGCCCGGGGTCAGCATGGATACGGTGATTTCTTCCATGCGCTGTTGATTCTCCCTTGCTTGTTGACTCAGAACGCCTGCTCACTCCTGGAGTGTGCCAGATTGGCGTAGGTGGTGTACTCCGGCAGCCAGGCCACGTTGATGGTATCCAGCGGGCCGTTGCGCTGTTTGGCAATGATGATCTCGCCCAGGTTCTTGTCCTTGTCTGCCTTGGTGTAGTAGCCCTCCCGGTGGAGGAAGAGCACCACGTCCGCGTCCTGCTCGATGGAGCCGGAATCCCGCAGGTCGGACAGGATGGGCCGCTTGTCCTGGCGGCTGACCGAGGCGCGGCTGAGCTGGGCGCAGGCGATCAGCGGGATTTTGAGATCCAGGGCGATGGCCTTGAGCTGGCGGCAGATTTCGCTGACCTCCAGCTGGCGGTTCTCCGTCTTGCCGTCCGCCTTCATCAGGCCCAGATAGTCCACCACGGCCAGATCGAGGCCGTGATCCATCATCATCCGCCTGAGCCGCGTGCGCAGCATGCTGGGGGTGAGCGCCGCCGTGTCGTCGATATAAATGCCCGCCCGGCTCAGGGGGCCGGTGGACTCGGCCAGCTTCATCCAGTCGTCCGTGGTCAGCCGGCCCTTGCGCACCCGCTGCATGTCCACCCGGGCGTCGGAGCAGAGCATACGCATGGCGATCTGCTCCCGGGGCATTTCCAGGGAGAAGAAGGCCACCTTCTTGCCCGCGAACAGTCCCGCGTAGGCCGCCACATTGGCCGCGAAGGAGGTCTTGCCCATGGAGGGCCGGGCGCCGATGAGGATCAGCTCGCCCTCGTGCAGGCCGGTCAGGGTGTTGTCCAGGTCGATGAAGCCCGTGGGCACGCCCGAGTTCTCGCCCTTGAGCCGGGCCAGGGTCTCGATCCGCTCATAGGTCTTCAGCAGCACCTCGCTCATGGGCTGCAGGCTCTCCCCGCCGGCGCGCCGCATCACAATGTCGAAGATGGACTTCTCGGCGTGGGCCAGCACGTCCTGCAGGGGGGTCAGCTGGGCCTGGCATTCCTGGGCGATCTCCTGGCTGGCTTTGATGAGCCGGCGCAGGGTGCTTTTTTCGTTGACGATGGCTATGTAGGCCTTCACGTTGGCCGTGGTGGGCACGTACTGCACCAGCTCCATCAGGTAGCCGGTGTCGCCCACGCCCTTCAGCGTGCCGCGCCTGGACAGCTCAGCGTCCACCGTCACCAGGTCGATGGGCTGCTGCTGATTGTTCAGGGCGAACATGCTGTCGAAGATTTCCCTGTGGGCCGGCTGATAAAAGTCCTCGCCGGTCAGGTGCTCCACCGCCTGGCTGACCGCCTCCGGGTCCTGGAGCATGGCACCCAGCACGGAGCGCTCGGCCTCCACACTGTTGGGCGGGAGGATACTGTTCAGTTCACTCATGCGATCCTCCCATTTGTTTATCCCTTACTTCTCGGCGGGCACCACGTGCAGGGTCATGACGGCGCTGATGCCGCTGTAGAGGCGCACGGTCACGGCGTAATCGCCCACCTGCTTCACGGTCTCGGCAATTTCGAGCTTCTTCTTGTCCACCTTCACGCCGTGCTGCCTTTCCAGCTCGCCCACCACATCGGCGGAGGTGATGGAGCCGTAGAGCCGGCCCTTCTCGCCGCACTTCACGGGCAGCACAATGATCTTGCCCTTGAGCTCAGCGGCCTTGGCGGCAGCGGCCGCCTTATTTTCGGCCTCGATCCGGGCCTGGGCGGCGCGCTTGCGCTCGATCTCCTTGGCCGCTCCCGCCGTGGCCTCCACCGCCAGCTTCTTGGGGAAGAGGAAGTTTCTCGCGTAGCCGTCGGACACATTGACGATATCGTCCCGCTTGCCGCTTCCGGGCACATCCTGGAGCAGAATCACCTTCATGACCTGACCCTCCCGTCCACACGCGCCGGTCAGACCGGTGCGGATAAAGTACTTCAACCTATTTTATACCACTATCAGGCGAAAAAGGCAAGAGGATATTGCGGATTTGTGACAACTTGTTACGGCTGTGGCACAAAATCCGTGAACAACGTGAAGCAAGCGGCTGATTGCGCCGGTTACGTTTCCCTTGCGGATGCGAAAGGATTCTGCTATAATAGCGGGTGAAAAGGTGGACTTTTCTCCGATTATCCCCGGGAAAAGCTGACAGGCGGAGTGGAGAACAGATGAGATGCTGACAAAGCTGATCCAGATGGACGAGTTCCCGGTCAGGCCGGTGCTCCCCATCCTTTTGCAGGATAAGACCACGAAGAAGAACATCATCTGGGCGACGGGCAGCTACGCGGCGCTCGGGGAGCAGTACGCGGCGGATGTCCAGATGACCACCCTCGCCCTGGTGGGCATGGATCGGGTGCTGCTGCAGCCCCGCGTGCTGAAAGCGCTCTCAGAGCAGCAGGAGCGAACCAAAGCCCACGCCGAAGTGTTCACGCCTTCCTGGGTCTGCAATCAGATGAACAATTTCTGTGATGAAGAGTGGTTTGGCAGGAAGGACGTTTTCAACAGTCAGGAAGGGCACGCCTGGACGGCAACCGAAGAACTGATTGCTTTCAGTGAAAACAAAACCTGGAAGCATTATGTTGACAGCAGGCGGCTTGAAATCACCTGCGGCGAAGCGCCCTTCCTCGTTAGCCGCTATGACGCGGCAACAGGGGAGGAAATCCCCATCCCGCAGCGAATCGGTCAGCTTGACCGCAAACTGCGCGTGGTGAACGAAAACGCCGCCGATGAAGACGAATGGCTGAAATGGACTCTGCGGGCGTTCCAGAGCGTCTACGGCTATGAGTATCAGGGTGACAACCTGATTATTGCCAGAATCAATCTGCTGATGACCTTTGTGGAATACCTGGAAGACCGCTGGAAACGGCAGCCCACCATCGAAGAGCTGAAAAAGGTTGCCAATGTGATTTCCTGGAACCTTTGGCAGATGGACGGATTGAAGGGCACCGTACCTCTGGGCGAACCAGAAGACCTAAATCAACAGGTTTCAATGTTTGACCTGTTCGGTTCTGAAATGGGATTTGAAACTGATGCGCCGAAGGCAAAGAAGACCCCGCGTTGCAGAGTTTTCGATTGGCGAACGAATGAATCCTTGCCTTTTGATAATGTTGGGAAGGAGAGCTTGGAAAGATGAAGTTCGAAATCTCACTAAAGAAATGGATACAAACACATTATTGTGAACACCCCCAGAAACCCCTTGAAATCAGGCACTTTGCGGCAGTTGCCTGATTTTTTTATGGCAAAAGTGGTTGCTATCAAACGGTAGAATTCGGATTACCTATGTGACAGATGTGAGGGGTGTTCACCTTATAACGGTTATATCGTTATCAGGTGCAATCGTTAAAGGGGTTTCAAACCAAAAGTGGCGGCATCAGGATGTCGAGTCCCGACGCCGCCATGGTTTTATTCGTTGTCGCGTTTGTACTGCTTGCCGATCTTCTTCGCCTGGTCGAGGTAGTAGTAGATGTTGCGCTTTGTATCGTTCAGCTTCTGCGCGATGTCCGCCACGCTCAGGCCGTAATACTCCTTGAGGACGATGGCCTGGGCGAACTTGGGGTTCTGGGCAGCTATGGCCTTGACCGCATCGGCGATGTCCATTCTTTTCTCGAGCTGATCAAACCCAGGGTCCACCTGCGCCACACCGCTCATGGCGTCAACATATCGCGAAGCTTGGCAAAGGCGGCAATATCACAACTGACGTGCTTCTGAAGATCTGCAAAACGCTCAACGTCCGTTTGGAGGACATCATGGAAACCGTGGATGACGATCGTGAGCGGTCTAAGTCCTAACATCAATGGCCTTGACAATTTCGCTTGCGCGAATTAGAATAAACCCGTAAAGGTGGTGATTTTATGCAAGAGTATCTGTCTGTCCAGGAAGCCGCAACCAAATGGGGCGTTACGCCGCGGCAGGTGCAGATTCTCTGTAAGGAAAACAGGATCGAAGGAGCGTCCAAGATCAGCAAGGTCTGGATTATCCCCGCCGACGTGGAGAAACCCACCGCCGCCTGCGAGATGGACGCCGCCGAAGCGCTGGTAGACCTTTCCCACGCGCCATACGCCATGCATGAGTTCTTCGCGGGCAGCGGGCTGGTGGCCTACGGGCTGAAAGGGATGTTCAGCCCGGTATGGTCAAATGATATAAATGAAAGAAAGGCCGCAGTCTACAGGGCGAATTTCGTCCACGACCACTTTGTCTTGGGAGACATTAAAGACGTCAACGGCGCGGAACTGCCGGCGGCGCATCTCTCATGGGCGTCGTTCCCCTGCCAGGACCTGTCCCTCGCCGGGAACATGAAGGGCATCTTCGCTGACCGCAGCGGCCTCGTGTGGGAATACCTGCGCGTACTGGATGAGATCAAAGAGAGGCCCAGGGTTCTCGCGATTGAAAACGTAGCGGGCCTGCTGGTCGCGAACAACGGTGAGAATTACAGGAACCTGCACCAGGCGCTCCGGGAACGGGGTTATCGGTGCGGGGCTATCTTCCTGAATTCCGAAGTATTCCTTCCCCAATCCCGCCCGAGGGTATTTGTGATAGCGGTCCGGGAAAATGTTCCCATCTCCGCGGATATGACTGATAACGGCCCTAACTGGCTCCACAACAAAGCCGCAGCGGCGCTCGGCGCGGATCTGGACGGGTGGATCTGGTGGAAAGCGGACAAGCCCGCCGCTTCCCCCATCACGCTTGAGAGTATCCTCGATCAGGACGCGCCGTTCGACAAAGATGACGTCCTCCGCCTTGTGCCCCAGCGCATTATGGATGAGCTGAATTCGTATGAATCCATTGTAGCCACCGGTTACCGGCGCACGCGCAACGGCCATCAGCAGCTGGAACTGCGGTTTGACGGGATCGCCGGATGCCTCAGAACGCCGGCGGGCGGAAGCAGCAAGCAGTATGTCGTCGTCCGCAGAAACGGAGAGAACCACGCCCGTCTTCTGACTGTAAGGGAAGCCGCGAGGCTTATGGGCGCGCCGGAGACATACTCGCTACCCGGTTCATATAATGACGGATACTTTGCGATGGGCGACGCGGTGGTCCTGCCGGTCGCAAGGTTTATCGGAGAGCGTTTCCTGCTGCCGCTGGCGCAGGCCGCGTATCAGACTGATTTGGAGGAAGCTGTCAATGGATAACACGATAAGCGAATTCTTTTCTGAAGCGACCGCCCTCCGAATGGCGCGGTTCCAGTCAGAACACGACATTTTCTCCAAAGGCAAGCTGTCCCTGGTCATTCAGTTCACCAGGATGGCGAAAGAGCGCGCGTTCCCGCTGAACGCCGCCGATTTCCAGACTGACAGCAAAGGCCAGGTCACAGGTATCGGTGGAGGAAACCTCAAGAAGATTCTGAAAGATCACGGCATTACCAAGCAGCTCACATCCGAAGGCGGCAGGACGAGCCGCGGCAGTATGGGGCTGATGATGGAATATGTCGATTTTCTCAACCAATGGAACGCCGAAGAACCCGTGCTGCTCGATGAAGTTGAGAACTACTGGGCGGAAGAAGTCCGTAAGTTCTTTAACAACCAGCCCTTTATTCTGTCTTCTGACACGTCGCGTACCATTCAGGCGAATCTGAACGATCTGTTTGAGCAGGCGAAAAAGCGTGAGCGCGAGAACAAGGGAACACGGTATCTGGGCGTACTGCTCCAGCATCTGGTGGGAGCCAAGCTTCAGGTCGTGCTTCCGGAGGGCTCTTTTGAGATCCATGGCGCGTCAGTCGCTGATTCGCCCACTGACCGCTCCGGTGATTTTGTCGTGGAGAATACCAGTATACACTGCACTACGATGACCGGGGATCTGCTAATGGAAAAGTGCAAAGCCAATCTGCGCAGCGGGTCGAAGCCGGTTATCATCACAATTCAGGAACGTGTCCACACAGCGCAGACGATGCTGGAGGACGCGGGAATCGCCGATCGGGTCGAGGTCTGGGACATCCAGCAGTTCCTCGCTACCAATATCATGGAGCACAGCGGTTTCGCCCAGAACAACCGAAACGCGACCCTGGCAGACATCATCGCCCGGTACAACCAGATCATTGACGCCGTGGAAACTGACCCGAGCCTGAGGATTGAATTTGACGCCTGACCGAGGTGACTGTAATGCGTGATCCAGCCGCAACGCATAAGGCCATGACGGCGGTCAAATCCGAGAACACTACTCCGGAGATGGCTTTACGCAGGGCGCTATGGAAACGCGGGATGCGCTACCGCGTTAATGACCGGAAACTGCCCGGCAAGCCGGACATCGTCTTCTCCAGGGCAAAAATCATTGTGTTCTGCGACGGCGATTACTGGCACGGGCACAACTGGGCGCTACGCGGGTACGCTTCTCTGGAAGAAGAACTGGCGCGGTATGGAGAGTACTGGCAGAAGAAAATCCGGAGGAATGTCGAAAGGGACACGCTGAACAATCAGCTTCTCAGCGAAGCGGGATGGCTGGTAATCCGTTTTTGGGGCAGTGAAATCAAGGCAGATGTAGATAAATGCGCTGATCAAGTGTACGCAGAGTATTATACACGAACGCATAGTAGCTTATAGATAGAAATTCAATAGGAGGTTGCGCTGATGCCTTTTACAATTAGTGTTGCGGGACAGGTAGAGCAGGAGATTGAAGCGCAGAAGAAAGCCGCAGCCGACAAGCTGATTCAGACGATTCAGGACGCGGTGCCGGATTTTGTGGAACACGCGGGTCAGGAAATCGTGCGCACAGTGGAAACCGCGAAGAAGGAAGCGGAGAAGAAGACCATCGAAGACCGCGTGAAAGACCATCTGCGCGGATTCAGCAGAACCATTCCTTCCTTCCTCATGGCTTACGGCGATGACAGCGTGACGCTGGCAACCTTTGACCAAATCATCCCTGCCGAAGTGTTTCTGGAAGTCACGTCCATCACCCTTGCGCAGTTCGTGTTCCTGCGTGACGGCGGCGATTACACCGATGAGTTAACCGGCGAAACGAAACACTTTGACGGTCATCTGTTCGACCCTGTTGTGTTCGATGATTCGGTCAAAGAGTTCCTGCGCCTGCGCGTGAAGCTGGCAGACTATTTTGAGGAATCCAACACGGAAGACATTTTCGATTACATCCCGCCGCAGAAGACCAATCAGATTTTCACGCCGAAGTGGGTTGTGAAAAAGATGGTGGACATGCTGGAAGAGGAAAACCCTGGCTGCTTCAACCTGCCTGACAAGACCTTTGCCGACCTTTACATGAAATCGGGACTGTACATTGCCGAAATCGTGACGCGGCTTTACCAGAGCGAAGGGCTGAAAAAAGCCTTCCCTGACAGGAACGAACGCCTGCATCACATTTTCGCCAGGCAGGTTTACGGTCTGGCACCCACGGAAATCATCTACAAAATCGCCACCAACTTTATCCTCGGCTTTGACCGGGGCGTGACCATCACCGACCACAATTTCAGGCTCCTGGATGCCCTGGAATACGCCAAGGCGGGCACGCTGGAAGAAGAACTCGACCGCGTCTTCGGCAGTCAGCGGTAATCAGAAAGCTCACCCGATCGTCGACGCCGTCACCAGCTGCCTGTACTCCTGCCAGCGGCTCAGGGGCTGGGGCTCGGCTTCCAGCTCCTCGATGGCGGGGATCTCCCCGTCCAGATAGCGGCCCAGCTGGCGGCGGACGTCCTCCAGGCGGCCGAGGACGGCGCCGTAGCGCAGGGAGAGGACTTCCCAGCCAAAGCGCCTGCGGGAGGCCTCCCATTGCTCGCAGTGGGCGATGCGCAGGGCCCCGGTCAGGGAGATGATGCGCGGCAGGAGCTGGTTGCGGGCCTGTTTGAGCCAGGCTCTGTCCCCTGCAAGGTAGCGGGGACGCAGGTCGCGCAGGAGGGCGGCCTTGGCGGCGGTCAGCTTCAGCACCAGGCTGACATAGGCGCAGTCGGGCCGCTCGGCGTAGGGCTTGAGCAGGGCCAGGGCTTCCTCGCAGCGCCGGATCAGGGCGTCGGGATCGTCGCCCCGGAAGAGGTTCAGGGGCAGAAGCGGATCGCCCCAGACCATGCGCTTGGCCATGTAGGCGTCCCCCGTGTCAGGATAAGCCGCGCCAAAGGCGGCGCAGACCTCCCAGGGCAGGCCGGTCAGGGCTTCCGCCATGCCGTGCCAGGCTTCAGCGGGGCAGTCGGCCCCCTGCCAGCAGCTCTCGGAGAAGAGCGGCAGCATGCACGCGGCCAGAAAGTAATCTGTCTCCGCGCCGTCGTCCCCCCACATCGTGGCGATGACCATGTCCACCTGCCGCCGGGCGCAGGCCCTGAGGCCGGGCACCATGGTTGCCTCGGTTTTTTTGATGTGGGGCAGGAAGCCGCTCCACACCCAGTTGCCGCCCGCGAAGACCGTGCCGCGGCCCAGGCGGGCGTGCTCGTCCAGCATCCGCTCGTAGAAGGCCTCGTCGGTGTGGTAGTAGTCCCAGTAGACCATGCGCACCTCCGGCAGTTCAGCGATGACGCTGTCCGGCACATGGTTGTCCAGATCATAGTACGCGCTGGTTTTCGAGCCCAGGCGGAAAAACATGTCGCTCCACATCATGGGCTCAAAGCCGTATTTCCGGCAGATTTCGCAGACCCGCGCCAGGTGGCGGCTGAGGAGGGCGAAGTGGTCGGTGAAGCCGTGCTCCTTCAGGTAGCGCCCCAGCCCGACGCCCACGGCCTCGTCCATGCCGATGTGGATGCGCGCCGAGCGGAAGCAGGCCCGCAGGGAGGCCACCGCCGCCTCGATGAAGCGGTAGGTCTCCTCATCGTCGATCATCAGAATATCCGGCTGATCCCTCGGGACCGTGCCCCACTGCAGCAGCTGACTCAGGTGCCCCAGGGTCTGCACACAGGGGATCATTTCGACGCCCATCTCCGCCGCGGCCGCGTCCATGGCGCGCATTTCGTCCTGGCTGTAGCGCCCGCGCAGGTAGCCCATGGCCGGCCAGCCCGGCACCTCATAGGTGTCCTCGGTGTAGAGCATCAGGAAGTTCATGCCCAGGCAGGCCTCCATGAGCGCAAAACGCCGGACGGCCTCCACGGTCATCACGCCGTTGCGGCTCATATCCAGCATCGCGCCGCAGTCCCGGAAGCGCCGCTTTTGGCTGATGTCCAGCGTTTTGGCCCCCTCAAGCGCCGCCCGGCTCAGCAGGAAAAGCCCCCGGTGCAAGGCGGTAAGGTCTTCCACCTCGATCTGCGCCCCGGCTTCGGTCAGCCGCAGGCTCAATCCCTCGCCCCGCGCCGCCGTGACTTCAAAGGGCAGGTCAACACCGGTGAGCTCCCGCACATCCGCTATCGCTCGCTTCAGTACTTCCTTCGTCCAGTCCGCCATGATGCATCCTCCCCCTGGCATATGATGATTCCAATGCCATCAGTATACCACAGCCCGGCCTTCCGCGCCACAGGTTTTTGGGGGAAGGCCGCCTCAGTAACTGACAATCTGTCCCAGCCAGGGCGTCCAGCGGTTCTCCTCGCAGCCGTAGCCGTCGCGGTAATAGGGGTAGGCGGCAGCGGGCACAAGGATCTGGAGGGAACCCGGGCCGTCGAGGCTGTGGGAGGTGATGGCGCAGGCGGTGTGCTGATGCTCAAGAACCAGGCGGCGTATGTGAAGGCCGCAGTCAGCTGCCCCATCGTCACGGTCATCGCAGCTGGCGCACCCATGGTCATGTCCGAGGTTGAGCCCCTCTCCGACGCGATCCTCTACCACTTCGGCCAGGACGGCGGCGAGATCGGCGGCGGCGTCTGGTTCAACGCGGACGCTGTGTGGCAGATCATCTCCGGCGAGGCTGAGCCCTATGCTCTGCTGCCCTTCCAGATGCCCGCCTCCATGGACGCCGTAGACGCCCAGGACGAGGACACCATCCGCGACGTGGAGTGCTACGTGGACGCTGCCGGCAACACCTACGATTTCGCTTTCGGCCTGAACTGGTCCGGCCTGATCGTGGATGCCCGCACCGAGAAGTACCGCGTCGATCCCGTCACCAAGTGCGAGTACCTCGACTTCCACACGGCCAAGTAAGCCCAAAGCATAAGAACAGCTGAATCAGTGAACAAAAAAGGGGGGAAGGGAATCACACCCTTCCTCCCTTTGATTTGCAAATGTCAGGCGTAAAGCGGGAACCCGGCCATGAAGGATGCGACCTGCTCCCGAACCTCGGGCACGGCGGCCTCGCCCTCCCGGACGACCCGGGCGATCCACGCGGCGACCTTCTCCATGTCCTTCTCCCGCAGGCCGCGGCTGGTCACAGCGGGAGTGCCCACGCGCACGCCGCTGGTCACGAAAGGACTGCGGGTCTCCTTGGGCACGGTGTTCTTGTTGACGGTGATGTTAGCCTCCTCCAGCAGGTTCTCCAGCAGCTTGCCGGTCATCTCGGTGCCGGTGAAGTCCAGCAGCAGCAGGTGGTTGTCCGTGCCGTCGGACACCATGCGGATGCCCTCGCGGCGGAAGGCGTTCTCCAGCGCCTTGGCGTTGAGGATGATCTGGTGCTGATAGTCTTTAAAGGCGGGCTTCAGCGCCTCACCGAAGCACACGGCCTTGGCGGCGATGATGTGCTCCAGCGGGCCGCCCTGGGTGCCGGGGAAGATGGCCTTGTCGATGGCCTTGGCGTACTTCTCGCCGCAGAGGATCATGCCGCCCCGGGGCCCGCGCAGGGTCTTGTGGGTGGTGGTGGTCACGATGTCGGCATAGGGCACGGGATTGGGATGCTCACCCGCCGCCACCAGGCCCGCGATGTGCGCCATGTCCACCATCAGCAGCGCGCCCACCTCGTCGGCGATGGCCCGCAGCTTGTCAAACTCGATGACGCGGGGATAAGCGGAGGCGCCGGCCACGATCATCTTCGGCTTGCACTCACCTGCCACCCGGGCGACCTCTTCATAATCGATGCGGCCTGTTTCATCCGACACGCCGTAGGACACAAAGTTGAAATAGGAGCCGCTCATGTTGACGGGGCTGCCGTGGGTCAGGTGGCCGCCGTGGCTGAGGCTCATGCCCATCACGGTGTCGCCGGGCTTGAGCAGGGCAAAGTACACCGCCATGTTGGCCTGGGCGCCGGAATGGGGCTGTACATTGGCGTGCTCCGCGCCGAAAAGCTGGCAAGCGCGGTCGCGGGCCAGGCTTTCCACCACGTCCACGCACTCGCAGCCGCCGTAATACCGGTGCCCCGGATAACCCTCAGCGTACTTGTTGGTCAGGCAGGTGCCCATGGCCGCCATCACCGCGGGGGACACAAAGTTCTCAGAGGCGATCAGTTCGATATGCGAGCGCTGACGGTTCAGTTCAGCCTCAATAGCCGCAGCGATTTCCGGATCCTCCCGGCGAATGACATCCAGCTCCATGCGCAATCTACATCCTTTCCCGGCCCAAAGCCGCAGACCCATTATACCTGTTTCAGCCGAAAATGCAATCGCCCTCCCACCGCAAAAGCCCCGCCGCGGCACGGAAAGACAAAAGAAAAACCGCACTGCTCAAACCGGGCAGCCCCGCAGCACATCGGCCAATCGCTTACTGCTGCTGCCTCTCGGCCCTGACAGGGTTCACGACGGCAAATCGCACAGGACCCGGCTGTCATCACAATACGGCAGGGAAAGTATAGCAGATCGGCAGGAAAAATGCAATGGGTAATTCGAAAGAGAAAAAATGGGGAAATTCGAAAGAGAAAAAATGTTGAGGTACAATACAAAGGTAACACAAAGGGGTAGCAAAAAAGGGAGCCAAGTGGTAAGGTAAAGCTGCAACACAAAACCACGTACCAGGAGGCTCTCTCAATGAAGAAGATAACACAAGAAGCGCGGTGGCGTCAACACGTACTTGAGTATTTAGACAAGCACGGGTGAACGGGCATCAAACAAGGGACGCGGGCTCAAGATCGGAAAGGATCACAAGCTGGTGGCATTCATTGAGGAGAAGATTGGGAAGGAAAAATGGTCGCCGGACGTGGTCGTGGCAGAGATCAGGAAGCATCCGGATCAGCA